>JBHIBG010000014.1:0-42620 GCA_046758965.1 Methylomirabilia bacterium
AGGTCTCGATACCCAGGACTAGCATGGCTTGCTCGGCGACCTTCCGGACATTTGAGTCAACCTTTGAGTGCGCGCCGCCTTGCGCCGTGCCAAGAGCCGAGCCGGGCACCCATCGAAGATGGGTGGAGGACGTCGCAGGGCAGAGCCCACCGCAGGCGTACGCGCGCTGGCTAGCGGAGCTTGACCTCGGGCGCGGCCGGAGCCAGCCGGGTCTTCTCCAGGATCCGCATCGCCTTCAGCAGGTCCACCGCGCGCTGGAGCTGGCCGTCGGTCTTCAGTTTCTCCTCGGGAGAGCTGCCGCCGGGCTCAGTAGTTGGCACCCGCGCCGAGGTCTTCGGCATCTCCACAACGATGTCAGGCGAAATCCCCTTCCCCTGAATCGAGCGCCCCCTCGGCGTGAAGTACTTGGCGGTGGTCAGCCGGAGCCCTGAGCCGTCGGAGAGCGGGACGAGGGTCTGCACCGACCCCTTGCCGAAGGTCGGGGTGCCGAGAATGATCGCCCGGTTCCAGTCCTGGAGCGCGCCCGCCACGATCTCGGAGGCCGAGGCGCTCCCGCTGTTCACCAGCACCACGAGCGGGAGATCGATATACGGCTTCCTCGCGTTCGCGGTGAACCGCATGTTCTGGTTGCGGACCCGCCCCTCGGTATAGACCACGAGCCGACCACTCTCGAGGAACTGCTCCGTCACGTCCACGGCGCTGGTCAGGAGTCCCCCGGGATTTGACCGGAGGTCGAGCACGAGCCCCTGGAGCGGGCCGTCTTTGGTCAACTTCTCCATAGCTGACGCCAGGTCATCGCCGGTCTGCTCCTGGAACTGGCGGAGCCGGACGTAGCCGATGCTCGGCTCCAGCTCCCGGCTCCTCACAGACTGCACGTGGATCCGCTCCCGGGTGATGGTGAACTCCTGAGGCTCGCCCCACCCCTTTCTGAGAATGGAAATCGTGATCTCGGTTCCGGGGCGACCGCGCATCCGCTTGACGGCCTCGAAGAGCTCCATGTCCTTGGTGGAGATCCCCTCGATCTTGACGATGCGGTCCCCCGGCTGGATCCCTGCCCGGTAGGCCGGGGTCCCCTCGATGGGCGCTACCACGGTGAGGATCTGATCCCTCAGGGTGATCTCGATGCCGAGCCCGCCAAAGGTCCCGGAAGTCTCGACCTGCATCTCCCGGTACATGTCGGGGTCAAGGAAGGAGCTGTGCGGGTCTAGGCCCCGGAGGGTCCCTTTGATGGCGTCGTAGATCAGCTCCCTTGCCGGGACCTCATCCACGTATTGGCTCTGGACGATGGAGAGGACCTCTGTGAACAGCCGGAGCGAGTCGTAGGTGGCGCCCGTGTCCGGGCTCTTGCTGATGACGGTCCCTCCGAAGGCGAGCGTCAGCAAGAGCAGGAAGGTCAAGATCACAAAGGCCTTTCTCATCGGTTGGATGGAACTCATGGGAGGCGCCTCCTCACGGCGTGTGTTCCTCGGTTAGCCCTCTCGCTGAAGCCACTCGGCAGGGTCCTGCGGCCGTCCCTGGTGGCGCACTTCGAAGTAGAGGCGCGGACCGGCCAGGGACCCGGTCTCCCCCACCGTGCCGATGGCTTGCCCCTGCGGCACGGTGTCCCCTTCCCTCACGCGGATCTCGGCGGCATGGGCGTAAAGCGTATAGTACCCGCTGCCGTGGTCCAGGATAATCAGATTCCCGTACCCCTTGAACCAGCCCGTGTAGACCACCTTTCCGGCGTACACCGCCAGGATTTCGGTCCCCTCGCGGGCTTTGATATCGATCCCGTTCCGGAACGTTTTCGTCCCGAAACGCGGGTGCACCCGCGGGCCAAAGGCCGCCACGATCGACCCCTCGGCCGGCCAGGGCAGCTTCCCCCGAAGGCTCCCAAACCCTTGCTCGGCGCCCGGAGCCACGCGGAGCTTGGCGAGCCGCTTCTCCCTCGCCTGGAGCTCTTGGACCAGCGCCTTCAGCTGCCCTGCCGCCTCCGAGAGCTCGCTCACGAGCCGCTCGTGATAGGCGCGCTGGTCCCGGACCTTGGCCAGAAGGCGACGGCGCCGAGCCGCTGTGCGGTCTACCTTGGCCTGTTCTTTCGCCACTCGAGCCCGGAGGGCCGAAAGCTCCCGCTTCCGCTTCTCGACGCGATCCCTCCGGTCGGCGAAAGTCGCTCCAACTACACGATACTCCTGAACGAGCCGCGCGTCTACAGCCGCCAGCGTGGCGAGATGCCGGAGCTGGACCGCGCGGGCCACCGGATCTTCACCGGCGAGGACCAGCGGCAGCACTCCCCCCTGGGCCTCAAGCTTGTAGAGGGCCTGGAGCCAGCGGGCAAGAGCCTTCTGCCGCCCGGTCTGGCGCTGCTCCAGCAGCCCGATCTCTCTTTGAAGGTTGGCCACTTCCCTCGCGGCCTTCCTGAACCGGCCATCCAGCCGCACTCGCTCCCGCTTCTTTCTCGCCAGCTCCCGGTCGATACCCTCCAGCCGTGCCAGCAGAGAAGCCTCGCGGCGCTTGGCGTAAGCCGCTTTGGCTTTCTGCATCTCGAGCTGCTTCCGAGTCTGGCTGAGTGCCTGCTCCTTCTGCCGGAGCCGGGCCTGCTCCGGCTTCCCGGCCGACGCTGGCATCCCCAGCAGCGCGACAATCAAGGTTCCGGCAACGAGGGAAGACACCCGCACCTCAGGCCCGTCCTTTAGCCAGGAGCCCGCCCAACGCCCCGAGGAGGGCGCCGCCCCCGACCAGGAGCGTAATCTCGGGCGGAGAGAGGAACGTCGCTCGTGTGAGCCCCAGGGTCAACGTGAGGAGCGGTTCGAGATGGGGCCGCGTCTGGCTGTATGCCAGCCAGAGAAGGCCCAGGGCCAGCGAGCCGCCCACGAGCCCCTGGAAGAGCCCCTGGAGGAGGAACCGGACTCTGAGCACGCCCTCGGAGGCGCCCACCAGCCGCATGATTTCCAGCTCCTGGCGCCGGGCGTGGAGCACCAGCGTTGTCGCCGTGGTCACCGTCAGGATCGCCGCCAGGGCCAACATCCCTCCCACACCGAGGCCGACGGCGCCCACGAGCCGCTGCCACTCGGCGAGCCGCTCGACCCACTCGGTCCCGCCCTGCACTTCCTCCACCTCCGGAAACCCCGCCAGGCGCTCGATCAGCTCCCGCGTTCCCGCCGGCGTAGCCCCCCCGGCAGCCGGCATCACTTCCACCGAGGCTGGCAGGGGATTCGCGGGAAGGGCCTCTACGACTCCCGCCTGGTCGCCCAGTGATCGCCTGAGCCTCGCCAGGGCTGCTTCCTTGGACACATACTGCAGGCGCCCGATTCCGCCTACCGTCTTGATCCGCCGGAGAAACTCTGCTCTCTCCTGTGGAGGGATCTCCTCCCTCAGGTAGGCCACCACGCGGACGCGCTCCCGCCACTGGGTGACGGCCTGACCCAGGTTCACGGAGAGCACCCGGAAGGCGCCGAGCGCGACTAACGAGAGCGCGATCAGGACCGCCGCGCTGAGGCCGATCCATCCGGCCCGACGGAGGTCGCGGACAGCCTCCCCGATCACAAACCCCATACCCGGCACCCGCTGGCCTGTCCGCCCAACCTTTGCACGTTCGTGTCACATGCTAATAGGACACCACCCGTGCCGGGCCGAGAACCAGGGAGATCAAGGACGCAGCGAGGAGCCGACCGGAGGCGTAACCCCCGTACGTTGACGATCGGCGACGACCGCCAGATGACCAATGGCCGAAGGCCATCCCTGGCGGGCACCCACGAAGTGGGTCGTGCGACGGGTATCGGCACGGCGCTAGCCCTCGTCCTTCAGCAGGCGACCGCCCTCGAGGACGAGCGTACGCCGCCTGAGCTCCGCAACCAGAGTCGCGCGATTCGTGGCGAGAAGAACGGTCGTTCCGCGACGCCAGATCTCGAGGAGCAGACCGAGAATGTCGCGGGCCATCTCCTCGTCCAGGTTCCCGGTCGGCTCGTCAGCCAGGAGCAGCACGGGGTTCTTCACCAGGGCATGGGCGACAGCCACCCGCTGCTGTTCTCCCAGCGACAGCTGGGCGGGGAGCGCCCGGGCCCGAGCGGAGAGCCCGACCGCCGTCAGCACCTGGAACACACGCGTCGTGATCTCCCGCCGCGGCGTTCCCAGCACCCGGAGAACGAAGGCGAGGTTGTCGTACACGGTTCTCCCGGGCAAGAGCTTGGCCTCCTGAAAGACCATCCCGACCCTGCGGCGGAGCAAAGGGATCCTCGAGCGCCGGAGCCGCGGCACGGCGAAGCCGGCCACCTCGATCTCACCTTCGGAGGGAAGCTCATCCCGGTAGAGGAGGCGGAGCAGCGTGGTCTTCCCCGCGCCGGTCGGACCCGCGAGCACGGCGAACTCACCCTTGTCTACACGGAAGGAGACGCCGCCGAGCGCCGGAACGTGAATCTGCCCCAGCCGGTACACCTTCCAAACGTCGCGAAGCTCAATCATGAATCGTATTTGGCATTATACGACGCGGGGTTAGAGCTAAACAAACTATATTGGGGAGCAGGGCCCGGCGAGGCCCGAGCTCAGGGCTGTTTGGGGAGGCGTTCAATCAGGAGCTGATTGACGAGCCCGGGGTTGGCGCGCCCCTGGGTAGCCTTCATCACCTGCCCCACGAGGAAGCCGAGACTCTGTTTCTTGCCCTTCTCCCAATCCTCCACCGCTCGAGGGTGCGAAGCGATCACCTGCGCCACGATCCCGGCAAGCGCTCCGGTGTCAACGACCTGGGTGAGCCCCTCGCGCTTGACGATCTCCTCCGGCGCCTCGCCGGAGCGGAACATCTTTTCGAACACCTCCTTGGCGATCTTGCCGCTGATGGTGCCGTCCTCGATGAGCGAGAGCAGCCGGGCCAGACCCGGAGGCGGGATTGGGCAGGCCTCGATGGCGGCCTCGTCGTCCCCGGGGAGCTCGCGGAGCAGCTCGGACATGACCCAGTTGGCGACCACCTTGGGCTGGGGGTACTCGGCCACCGCCCGTTCGTAGTAGTCAGCCAGCGCACGGTTCTGGCAGAGCAGCTCGGCGTCTTGGGCCGGCAGGCCGTATTGGCTGGCGAAGCGCTCCCGGCGCTCCACCGGCAGCTCCGGAAGGGTCGCCTGAAGAGCGTCCACCCAGCTCGGCTCGATCTGGAGCGGAACCAGGTCGGGTTCGGGGAAGTAGCGATAGTCGTGAGCATACTCCTTCGACCGCATGGAGCGCGTGCAACCCTGGCTTTGATCCCAAAGCCGCGTCTCCTGAACGATCCGCTCGCCGGCCGCGAGGGCGCGCGCCTGGCGCTTCGCTTCGAACTCCAAGGCGTGTTGGACATGCCTGAAGGAGTTCATGTTCTTGATCTCGACTTTGGTGCCGTACTCGCGCGAGCCGCTCGGGCGGAGGGAGATGTTCGCGTCGCAGCGGAGCGAGCCTTCCTCCATGTTTCCGGTGGAGACCCGGAGATAGACGAGAATGTCCCGGAGCGCCCGGAGGTAGGCGGCGGCCTCCACCGGGGAGCGAAGGTCCGGCCTGGAGACGATCTCCATCAGCGGCACCCCGCTCCGGTTGAAGTCCACGAGGCTGAAGCTCGCGGTCTCGAAGACCGACCCCTCGTGAAGGAGCTTCCCGACGTCCTCCTCCATGTGGAGGCGCTCGATCCCGACCCTGAGCCGTGCCCCGTCCACGGAAAGCTCGAGCCGGCCATCCGAGGCCAGGGGCTCCTCGTACTGACTGATCTGGTAGTTCTTGGGCATGTCCGGATAGAAGTAGTGCTTCCGGGCGAAGCGGCAGGCGGGGTTGACCCGGCAGTGGAGTGCCCGCGCCGTCTGGATGGCGAACTCTATCGCCCGCCGGTTGATCACGGGCAGCACGCCGGGCATCCCCTGGCAGACCGGGCAGGTCTGGGTGTTCGGCGGGGCGCCGAAGGCTGCCGAGCAGCCGCAGAAGAGCTTGGAGCGGGTCGAGAGCTGGACGTGCGCCTCGAGCCCGATGATCACCTCGTAGTCACTCACTTCGTCCCGCCCATCTTTTCTCGAATCTCGGCGACCATCGCCTTCGCATCCCGTAGCGCCCCGTGGGCATCCTCCTGCGTCGGCTCACCACTTGGCAAGAGCCCCGGCAGCGCATCGACATATCGGGTCGGAATGTAGAAGAGATCCAGATCCTGGCATTGGGTCCGCCACGTCCGGAGCTCCTCACGGACCCTGCCATCGTAGAGCAGTAACTGCTCCAAGGAGTGGCTCTTGGGATGTGTTCCCAACCTTGCGTCCAGAAGCCCGTTCAGCGCCTTCTCAACGGCCTGCTGCGAATGGAAGCAAGCTTGTCGAACGATGCGCCGGGACAATGCAAACTCGGCCATCACGAGGTCCTCATCGGCCAGCTCCAACCAGCGCGCGGGCTCCGACCTGGTCAAGGAAAAAGCACCAGCCCCTGCTTGAGAATCTCATCCCTGACGAAGAAACTCCCTTCCTGCTCCGCGCGCCGAAACTCTTCAGGGGTGTAGACGAGCACGTTCACACCGACTTGAGGCCGGATGAGCCCCATCACTTCCTGGATGCGTTCCAAGCACTGCAACGAACTGGATTTCACAATGACCAGATCGATGTCGCTCCACTCGTGGATTGCATCCGCCCGCTCGGCCCCACCCGGGCGAACGCCGTACTCGTTGACAAGTGAGCCGAACAGGATCACGCGCTCGGGATGATACTCCTCCACCACGATCTTTTTGATTCTGTCCAGCTCCCTCAACAGAATGGCCCGCCTGTCGAACACACCCTGGAGCACCTCCCGGGTTTCCGGAGGGAGCGGGCGAGCCGCCAGAGGGTTTGTGAACAAACGGCTATGGACCCTCACATCGTGAAAGTGCGGAACCAGCTTCATCCACACGAGAGCACTTAGACGAGACGCGCCACCCAGATAATCGGGAACGTCGAAAAGCCCGTTGGGAACCTTCGCATGCCGCGGCTCTTCTCCCGACTTCACTTCAATAATCACATCCCCGCAGAGCGCCCGCTCCATATGCTCTGAGCGGCCGCCTGGCGCCCCGACAACCAGGACGGTCGACTCTCCGGAAGGGAGCTGGGAAATCTCGTCTGAAATCCGGTCTCTCAAACCCTTCGACGCCGGAGTTTCGCGAATGCGCGGGTTATCTCCCTTGCTCGTTGGATCAAACGATTTCTCAACCGTGGCCCGACCATAGACATTCCCGTCGTAAGCAGGCGGGAACTTATCGGTGCGGGTCGTTACCTCGATGAACCCTTCCTCACCACGTATCGTGCACTTTAGGTCACAGCGGCCTGCGCCAATCTTCGGTGCAAGCTCCAACTTGTCTGCGAAAGGGGCCAGCATGGCGGCCACTCTGATCTCGTACATAGCGGGAACAAACTGCCCGGGATTTTGCAGCAGGTCGCGGTAGGCACGCGTGATATCCGCCCACGCCACATGGCGGGCCAAAAGCCCAAGATCCCGCTCCACCTGCCACAGCGCAACCATGCCGAGCCGCTCAAACTCGTGGCTCCGTGCACGAAGCTCGCGATGGCCCAGGAGTTGGGTCAGACGAGGGAGGTGATCTGAAATCAAAGAAGTCAACGCATTATGCATCGCCGAGTGCAGGTTTCCTTCTATGCCAGGGCGTCGCCTGCTCGTAGGCATAGGCGGCCCGGAGGAGGGTGGCCTCGTCGTAAGGCTTGCCGATGAGCTGGAGCCCGATGGGAAGCGCGTCGAGGGTGAACCCGCAGGGGAGCGACAGCCCCGGCAGCCCGGCCAGGTTCACCGGGATCGTAAAGATGTCGCAGAGATACATCTGGAGCGGGTCCTCCTTCTCTCCCAGCTTGAATGGGACATTGGGGGCCGTGGGGCAAACGATCAGATCCACCTGCTCGAAGGCCCGGTGGAAGTCCCGGCGGACCAAGGTCCGAACCCGCTGGGCCTTACCGTAGTAGGCCTCGTAGTAGCCGGCAGAGAGCGCGTAGGTCCCCAGCATGATCCGTCGCTTGACCTCGGCCCCGAAGCCCTCGGCGCGCGTCTTGCCGTACATCTGGATCAAGTCCCTGCCGCCGAGGGCTCGCAAGCCGTACTTGACGGCGTCGTAGCGAGCCAGGTTGGAGGAGGCCTCCGCCGGAGCGATCAGGTAGTAGGCGGCCAGGGCGTACTCGGTGGTGGGGAGGGAGATTTGCTCAACTCGGGCGCCGAGCCGCTTCAGGACCTCGACCGCCTCCCGCACCGCCCGCTCGACTTCGGGGTCCATCCCCTCGAGGAAGTACTCTCCCGGGAGCCCGAGCCTAAGGCCGGCGATCCCTTGCGCCAGGAGCGCGCCATAGTCCGGCACGGGGAGATCCGCGGAGGTAGAGTCCTGGGGGTCGTGGCCGGCGATCACCTGGAGCAGGAGCGCTGCGTCCCGCACATCTTTGGTGAGCGGCCCGATCTGGTCCAGGGTGGAGGCGAAGGCCACCAGCCCGTAGCGGGAGACGCGACCGTAGGTCGGTTTCATGCCGACTGTCCCGCAGAACGCCGCAGGCTGGCGGATGGAGCCTCCGGTGTCGGTGCCGAGGGCGCCGGCGGCAAGCTGAGCCGCCACGGCGGCCGCCGACCCTCCCGAGGAGCCGCCCGGAACGCGGTCCAGGTCCCACGGGTTGCGCGTGGGGAAGAAGGCCGAGTGCTCCGTGGACGAGCCCATGGCAAACTCGTCCATGTTCGTCTTGCCCAGCAGGACCGCCCCTGCCGCGCCGAGCCGTTCGATCACCGTGGCGTCGTAGGGCGGGACGAAGCCTTCGAGAATCTTTGACCCGCAGGTCGTTCGGAGACCCTTGGCGCAGATCACGTCCTTGATCGCGAGCGGGATGCCGTCGAGGGGACCGACAGGGTGGCCAGCCTTCCATCGCCGCGAGGCAGCCTCAGCATGCGCCAGGGCCTGCTCGCGGGCGACACTCACGTAGGCGCGGACCTTGGGATCCAGCGCCTCGATCCGCCGGAGGTAGGCCTCGACCGCCTGGGCGGGGCTCGCCTCTCCACTCCGGTACTCGGCCGTCAGCTCGTGGATCGCCGGCGCCGTCAGCTCCACGCCACTCCCACTCAACTCCGGCGCCCCTCACTCCTCGATGATCTTGGGGACCCGGAAGAAATCCCCGTCCCGTTCGGGCGCATTCGCCAGCATCGCCTCCCTCGGCAAGCACGGGCGCACCGCATCGTCCCGCATCACGTTGGTCATCGGAATCACATGCGCGGTCGGCTCCACGTCGGTCGTGTCGAGTTCCCGGAGCTTGTCGATGTAGGTGAGAATGGCATCGAGCTGGGAGCGCATCCGCTCCTTCTCCTCGGGGGAAAGCTCCAGGCGCGCCAGCCGGGCCACATGCTCAACCTCGGCGATGGTAATCTTCGGCTCGGGCATGGCGCCTACCGGATCAGGGCGTCGGTCGTGGTCACCTCGGCCAGAAAGCCGTTCAGGCTGGCCAGGTGGGTCCGGTGGACCTGGTCGTGCGGGATCACGCCGCCGTCCAGCGCCTTGAGGTCCATGGCCGCGGTGGCGTCGGCCAGGAAGAGCACCTTGAACCCTCGGTGAGCCGCCTCCCGCGTCGTCGTATCGCAGCACATCTGGGTCATGAACCCGGACACGATCACCTGCTCGATCCCCAGCTTCCGGAGATGCTCCTCCAGCGGGGTGTTGGTGAACGCCCCCGCCAGGTGCTTCTGGATGACAGTCTCCTCCGGCTCGGGCGCCACCGCCGGATGGATCTCCAGCGCCGGGCTTCCCGGGGCGAAGGTGGTGGCGTTGGGGCGCCGGCTCTCGTGCCTGATGTGGACCACGGAGACCCCGTTGGCCCGCGCCCATTGTAGAGCTTTGGCGATCTGCCCGACCGCCGCCTCGCCATTCGGCAGCACCATCTTACCAATCGGCGCGAAGTACTCCTGCTGGGCATCGATGATGAGCAGCGCGCTCTTGTCCATGGCTCTCTTACCTCCTCGCATTCCATGCGCCGGGGCGCCCTCCCTCAGCTCAGGCCTCCTCGCCTCGACGGGCCCACCCACGCCTTCGGCGCGGGTACCCGGCTCGGACGCCTCCGCTGGCCCCCCCATCCCCCCGAGGCGGGGGCTTGTCCTCGCCCGCCCAACGCTGTCGGGCGGCTCGGGGCGCTGCGGCGTCCTGCGCCTCGCGGCCCGCTACGGCTTGTCGGATTCGCTCGGGAGGGCATCCCCGGCGCATGGCTCGCTATATCTCCTCCAGGTGGGCGTACTGGAGCGACAGCCGCTTCCGTCCCGCGCTGGCGAAGTGGACCGTCACGATCACATCGTCACCGGCGCGCTCGATCCCCACCAGGAGCCCCTCACCCCAGCGGGCGTGGCGGAGTCTGGCTCCCACCTGGAACGCGAACTCTTCGAGGGCGGCCTCGGGGCCGCCGGATGGCGCGACCGGTGACTCCGGGCGCGCGTCGTTCAGGCGCACGAGCTGACTCTCCGGGATCTCGCGAAGGAAGCGGGACGGTTCTCCGAGTCCGTAGCCGTGGAGCCTCCGGTGCAGCGCGTACGAGAGGAAGAGCCGCTCTCTGGCACGGGTGAGCCCCACGTAGCACAGGCGGCGCTCCTCCTCCAGCTGCTCCACGTCGCGCATGGACTTGAGGTGGGGGAACACGCCTTCCTCCATGCCGGTGAGAAAGGCCACGGGGAACTCGAGCCCTTTGGCCAAGTGAAGCGTCATCAGCGTCACCGCCCCCCGCTCCTCAGGAAGCTCATCCACATCCGAGACCAGCGAGACAGCATCCAGGAACCCCTCGAGGGTAGCCTCCTCATGGGTGGTCTGGAACTCTTCGGCAGCGGCGACCAGTTCCTCGAGGTTCTCGAGCCGCCCCTCCGCCTCAACCGTCCGTTCCTGCTTCAACGCCTCGCGGTACCCCGAGGCGGTCAGAACTTCATCCACGAACGCGGGGATCGTACGGGTGTCCCTCCGCGCCTGGAGGGCAGCGACGAGGCGGGCGAACTCTCCCAGGCTCTGTTTCGCTCTCCCGGCAAGCTCGGGTGGCAGCCGACGGCAGGCCTCGAGCAGGGAGGAGCCCTCCCGCCTGGCTGCCACCTCCAGTCGAAGTAGGGTGGCCTTTCCGATCCCTCGACTGGGGGCGGCGACGGCCCGCCGAAACGCCATATCGTCTCGGGGGTTCACGACCAGGCGGAGGTAGGCCACGGTGTCCTTGATCTCCTTCCGCTCGTAGAAGCGAACCCCGCCGACGATCAGGTACGGGATCCGGCTCCGCCGGAGCGCCTCCTCCAAGACGCGCGACTGGGCGTTGGTCCGGTAGAACACGGCAATGCCCCGCCCGGGAACGCCCTGATCCTCGAGCGCCCTGATCGCTCCGGCCACGAAGGCTGCCTCCTCATGCTCGTCCCAGGCTCTATAGAGCGCCGCCGGCTCTCCCTCGGCCTTCTCCGTCCAGAGGGTCTTGCCCTTGCGCCCGGCGTTGTGGGCGATGACCGTCGAGGCGATATCCAAGATCCGCCTGGTGGAGCGGTAGTTCTGCTCGAGCCGCACGACCCGGCACCCTGGAAAGTCACTCTCAAAGTCGAGGATGTTCCGGAGATCGGCGCCGCGGAACCGATAGATGCTCTGATCATCGTCGCCGACGACGCACAGGTTGCGGCGAGGGGCGGTGAGGAGGTGAATGATCCGGTACTGGGCCAGGTTGGTGTCCTGGTACTCGTCGACCAGCACGTACTTCCAGAGACCCTGGTACCACGCCACCACCTCGGGGTGGCGCTCGAAGAGCCGGACCGTCATCAGGAGGAGGTCGTCGAAGTCCAGGGCGCCGACCTGGGCCAAGCGCTCCTGGTAGTGCTCGAACAGCAGCGCGATCTGCTCCTCGCCTGGGGTCCGGGCCAACCGCTGCGCCTCCTCCACCGAGACCATCTGGTTCTTGGCGTGGCTGATGCGGTGCGCCACGAGACCCGGCGGCAGCGCGCGCTCATCGATCCCATCGGCCCGGAGGCACTCCTTCACCAGAGCGAGGCGATCCTCCTCGTCGTAGATCACGAAGTTCGGCGAGATCCCCAGGTGACGGATATGCGCGCGAAGGATTCTGACGCAGGTCGAATGGAAGGTGGCCAGGAGCGGCGGCCGGATCCCGAAGGGGTTCAGCAGCTCCTCCACCCGGCGCCGCATCTCCTCCGCGGCCTTGTTCGTAAAGGTGACGGCCAGGACGTTCCGGGGATCGACGCCCTCGATCGCGAGGAGGTAGGCGACCCGGTGAGCGATGACGCGCGTCTTGCCGCTGCCCGCGCCGGCCAGGACGAGAAGCGGCCCCTCGGTGGTCATCACGGCCTCGCGCTGGGCCGGATTGAGATCGCGCACGATCACTTCGAGATCCACCGCGGTGCGGCGCATGGGACTCTACGATACCACAACCACGAGGGCAGCGTGGGGCCCGGGCCGGCTCCTTCAGCCGGGAACCCGCCCGGGAGCTCCGGCGATAGTCGGCGTTGAGCCGCTCGAGGACCCCCGCCCCGCGGCCTCTTACTCCACCGTCACGGACTTGGCCAGGTTTCGGGGCTGGTCCACGTCGCAGCCCCGCCGGACCGCCACGTGGTAAGCCAGGAGCTGAAGCGGGAGCACCATGAGGAGCGGCGAAAGCAGGTCCTCAGCGGGAGGCACCGCGAGGACGTGATTCACCTTGGCGGCGATCTCCCGATCCCCCGCGTGCGCCACCGCGATCACTTTTCCGTCACGGGCCCGGACCTCCTCGATGTTCCCGATGATACGATCGTAGGTCTGATCGCGCGGGACCAGGGCCACCACGGGCATGGCATCGTCGATCAGGGCGATGGGCCCGTGCTTCATCTCTCCCGCCGGGTACCCTTCGGCATGGATGTACGAGAGCTCCTTGAGCTTGAGCGCCCCCTCGAGCGCGATGGGATAGTGGACTCCCCGCCCCAGGTAGAGAAAGTTCTGGTACTGAAAGAGTTCGCGGGCCAACTCGGCCATCCGTCCATCGAGCTCCAGCGTAGCCTCCATGAGCCGCGGAATCTCCAAGAGCGCCTGGATCCGCTTGCGCCCGTCCTGCGGCGTGAGCAACCCCCGCTCCCGTCCGAGGTAGAGGGCCAGGAGATAGCAGGCGGTGATCGTGGCGGTAAAGGTCTTGGTGGAGGCCACGCCGATTTCCGGCCCCGCGTGCGTGTAGAGGACGCCTGTTGCCTCGCGGGAGAGCGCCGAGCCCACCACGTTGGTGACGGCCAGGACAGGGGTCCCCTTGACGCGCGCCGCCTTCACGGCGCCGAGGGTGTCGGCGGTCTCGCCGGACTGGGAGAGGGCGACCACCAGCGTCTCGGGCCCCACGGGCGCGTCGCGGTAGCGAAACTCCGAGCCCAGGTCGACCTCACAGGGAAGCCCGGCGAGCCGCTCCAGCATATGCCGGCCCACGATGGCTGCATGGTACGAGGTGCCACAGGCCACCAGGACGACCCGCTGCACCATCTGGAGGGTCCCGGGATCGAGATTGAGGTCAGGGAGCACCAGGCTCCCGCTCTCGGGGACGACCCGGCCCCTGAACGTGTCGGTCACCGCGCGCGGCTGCTCGTAGATCTCCTTGAGCATGAAGTGCCGGTAGCCGCCTTTCTCCGCCATGATGGGGTCCCAGAGGATCCGGCTGGGGGTGCGCTGGACAGGCTCCCCATCGACGGAGGAGAGCTCGACCCCATCACGCCTGACAACGGCCACCTCCTCATCCTCCAGGATCAGCACATCCCGGGTGTGCGAGAGGATCGCCGGGATGTCGGAGGCGATGAAGGTCTCGTCCGGTCCGAGCCCGACCACCACGCTCCCGGCCCCCAGCTTGGCCGCCACGAGCCGGTCCGGGGCAGCGGCCGACACCACCCCGATGGCATAGGAGCCCTTCACCTCCCTGAGGGCACGCTTCACAGCCATCTCGAGCCGGGGGACCTCTCTCAGGGAGTGCTCGATCAGATGAGCCAGGACCTCGGTGTCGGTCTCCGACTGGAACCGATGCCCCTCGGCTTGAAGGCGTTCTTTGATCGGAAGGTAGTTCTCGAGGATACCGTTGTGAACGACGACCAGGCTGCCGCTACAATCCGTATGGGGGTGGGCGTTTTCGTCCGAGGGCCGGCCATGCGTGGCCCAGCGGGTGTGGCCAAGCCCCACGCTCCCGGCCAGCGGGCGCTCTCTGAGCAGCCCCTCCAGGACCCTGATCTTCCCCGCGCTCCGGCGCACCTCGAGGCCGCTGGCCCCGAGCACCGCCACGCCGGCCGAATCGTAGCCGCGGTACTCGAGCCGCTTCAACCCCTCCAGGATGATCTCGACGGCGCTCCGTTCTCCGATGTAGCCGACGATCCCGCACATCTCGCTTCCTCACTAAATGAATTACAAAAGCTTCGCGAATTCATCGACGCTGAGAAGTGAAACCCTGCTTTTTCCATCGATCTGACGCATTCTCGCCCAGAAATCCTTGGGCAACTTGCTCATATAACTGCTACTAATGTCTCAAAGCGCTCCTCTGGAACGGGCAGGTTATCTTCCTCCAACGCCGCAACGTATCCCCGAATCGCTTCTTTCTTCACGACTCTCCGCGCCCTTTTTTCACCTCGGGTTTCTTCTTCGGCCGCTTCAGGGCCCACTCCTTTTTGACGACCTGCTTCGCCCGCCCCACGGCTAGCGCTCCCGGGGGCACATCCTTGGTGATAGTGGAGCCAGCGCCGATGTAAGCGCCCTCGCCGATCGTGATGGGGGCCACCAGGCTCACGTTCGTGCCGACGAAGGCGCGGTCGCCGATCCTGGTCTCGTGCTTGGCCACGCCGTCGTAATTGCAGGTGATGGTCCCGGCCCCGACGTTGACGTCCTCTCCCACCGTGGCGTCGCCCACATACGAGAGGTGGGGGACCTTGGAGCCGCGCCCGATCCGAGACTTCTTCAGCTCCACGAAATTGCCGATCTTGGCGCGCGGTCCCACGTGCGAGAGCGGGCGGAGGTGGCAGAAGGGACCCAGCACCGCGTCCTCATCCACGGTCGAGTCGGTCAAGACGCAGTACGGCCTGAGCGTCACACGATTCCTGATCTGGCTCTCAGAGACATAACAGCCCGGCCCGATCACACACTCGGCGCCGACCGCGGTCGCGCCCTCCAGGATCACGCCCGGGTAGAGGACCGTGTCCGGACCGACCGCGACCGTATCATCGACATAGGTCGTCGCCGGATCTAGGATGGTGACGCCCTCAGCCATGAGGCGATCCAGAGTCCGGCGGCGGAGGAGCGCCGCGCAATGGGCGAGCTCCTTTCGGTCGTTGACGCCGAGGCACTCGACGGGGTCCCGAGCCTCCAGAGCCTCCACGCGCTCTCCCTCGCGCACCAGGATCTCGATCACGTCGGTCAGGTAGTATTCACCCTGCGCGTTGTGGTTCCTGACCCGCTCCAGCGCCGGCCAGAGGCGCCCGGCGTCGAAGCAGTAGATGCTCGTGTTGATCTCCTGGATCGTTTTCTGCTCGAGGAGCGCATCCCGTTCCTCCACCACAGCCACCACCCGCCCGTCGTCACGGACGACCCGCCCGTAACCCGTCGGGTCCTCCACCACCGCGGTGAGGAGCGTGACCGCCGCGCGGCCGGCCCGATGATGGTCCACGAGCCGCCTCAGAGAGGACTCGGAGAGCATCGGAACATCGCACGGGAGGACCAGGAGCGGCCCCTCGCCGTTGCCGCACGCCGACCGCGCCTCGTGGAGCGCGTGGCCTGTGCCAAGCCGCTCCTTCTGCTCGACGAAGGTCAGGTCCGCCCCCTCTCCCAGCCCTCGCCGGAACTCCTCCCCGCCACGACCGACCACCACGACGATCCGCCCTCCCAACCGGCGTGCCACCCGGACCGGGTAGTGAACGAGCGGCCTCCCGCCGAGCCGATGGAGGGCTTTGGGGAGGCGGGAACGCATCCGCGTCCCCTCCCCTGCCGCCAGGATTACCGTCGTCAGCGTGCTCACGATCGTTTGCCGCCTCGCCGTGCCGGGAACTCGAGACGCGACCGGCCGGGAGCGGGCGCCGGCGCCACCCCGAGCGAGGCGCCGACCTCGGCTCATCATTTCCTCCCGTCAAAGCATGGTAGCACGAAGAAGAGGCAATTTTCATGAGGGGTTCAGCGCCACGCCGGATCGAGACGGTCGGTGCGAAGGTCGGAGAGCAGGCGGCTCATCCGCTCGGGGAGCGGAGCGTGAAAGTCGACTGGCACGCCTGAGACGGGGTGCAGGAAGGCCAGGGTCGCGGCGTGAAGCGCCAGCCCCTGAAGCCCTGAAACGAGAGGATCTTGGGCGGGTGGCGTGAGCCGTCGCCGGTAGGTCTGATCCCCAACCACGGGGTAGCCGAGGGAGGCCAGGTGGACCCGGATTTGGTGCGTCCGCCCGGTCTCCAGCCGGGCTTCCAGATACGTAAAGCCCGTGAAGCGCTCAAGCACCGAAAAGCGCGTCAGCGCGGCCTTCCCCCGCCCCGGCGGGCGGACGGCCATCCGGACACGGTCCCGGGGATGCCGGCCAATGGGAGCGTCGATGACCCCGCGGGAGATCGTGATCTCCCCGTGGACCAAGGCCAGGTAGGAGCGCGACACCTGGCGGGCCGCGAGCTGGCGGGTGAGGCCCAAGTAGGCCCGCGGGCTCTTGGCGACCACCAAGAGCCCGGAGGTCCCTTTGTCGAGGCGATGGACAATCCCCGGGCGCCCGGCGCCCCCGACCCCCGCAACCGATGGGGCGTGAGCCAGGACTGCGGAAGCCAGCGTCCCCGTACGCTGCCCTGCCCCCGGGTGGACGACCATTCCGGCGGGCTTGTTCACGACCAGAATCTCCTCGTCCTCGAACACGATGGCCAGAGGAATCGCCTCCGGTACCAGGCTCTCGGGAGGCGCTGGCGGGATCTCTACGCTCACCAGCTCACCCCTCCGGAGGCGATAGGCCGCCTTCCTGGTGAGGCCATTGACGGCGACATGCCCTCCCTCGACAAGGGCCTGGAGCCGCGTGCGTGAAAGCTCCGGGAAGTGAGCTTGAAGCCACCGGTCCAGGCGCAGGCGAACTTCGTGAGGTGCCACGGAGAACTCCTGCTGCCGGGAAGCGCTCACTGGCTGCTGAAGAGCCGGAGGCTCAGGTTGATCGCGGGGAGACGAGGAGCCGGAGCGCCAGCAGCCCGACCCCGACGGTAATGGCCGAGTCAGCCACGTTGAACGCGGGCCAGTGATAGTCGCGCCAAAAGAGATCGATGAAATCCACCACCGCGCCGAATCGCCCCCGGTCAATCAAGTTCCCGACTGCGCCCCCGAAGATCAGCCCGAGGGCCAGGGCCGGCAGCCGACCGCCGGTCGAAAGGAGGTGGGAGGCGAGGAAGACGAGCACTGAGAGCGCCCCGAACGAAAGGAGAGCCGCCAGCCACTTCGGAGACGCCGCCGACGAGAGGATGCCGAAGGCGAGCCCGGGGTTCAGCACCAGCGTGAAAGCCATGAAGCCATCCACCACCGGCACAGGAGAGCCAAGCGGCAGCCTCGCCAGCGCCAGGGCCTTGGTAGCCTGGTCCAAGACCAGAACTGCCAGGCCGAGCCCTACGGCCAGCATCAGCGAAGCGCGCGCACCACGGAAACACATCGCTCGCACAGCGTCGGATAACCGCCGTCCTCGCCGACCCACTCGCTCCACACCCAACAGCGCTCGCACTTCTGGCCCCGGGCCCTGTCAACCTCGATAAGGAGCCCAGGGATCTCCTGACTCTCGTAGCGATAGAGAGGAGCCGCTCCGGACCCGCCATCATTGAGCGTCACCGCTGAGACGATAAAGAGCGTGCTCAACAGCGGGTGCTTCCGCCGGAGGAGCTTGGGAAGATCTTCCGGCGCGAAGACGAACGCCACCCGCGCCTCCAGGCTGCTCCCGATGCCGCCGCGCTGCCTCACGGCCTCGAGGGCCCGGGCCACCTCGCGGCGCACCTCCAGGAGACGCTCCCACTCCCGCTCCAGGCGCTCGTTGATCCACTCGGAAGGCGCCTCAGGGAAGAGCGTCAGATGGACGCTCTCAGCGCGGGCGCGCCCCGGGATGCGTCCCCAGACCTCCTCGGCGGTGAACGTCAGGATGGGGGCCATCAGGCGTGTCAGGACGGTGAGCACCTCGTAGCAGGCCGTCTGAGCCGCGCGCCGCTTGGGATCGTCTGGACCCGAGGTGTACAGGCGATCTTTCAGGATATCCAGATAGAGAGCGGAGAGATCCACGGCGCAGAAGTTCGAAAGCGCGTGATAGACCTGGTGGAACTGATACCCCTCGTAGGCCCGGCGCAAGCGCGCGATGAGACGCCCCAGCCGGAGCAGGATCCACCGGTCCGGCTCCTCAAGCTCCACGTAGGGAAGCCGGTGACGCTCGGGATCGAAGTCGTAGAGGTTCCCCAGGAGGAAGCGGCAGGTATTTCGGATCCGCCGGTAGACCTCGGTCAGCTGGCTGACGATCTGAGGCTCGGGCAGCCGAACGTCCTCGGTGTAGTCCTCCGCTGCCACCCAGAGCCTGAGAATCTCGGCCCCGTGCTTGGGGATCAGATCCTGGGGCGTGATGACATTTCCCAACGACTTGGACATCTTCCGCCCTTCGCCATCGACCAGAAAGCCGTGGGTCAGGACCTCCCGGTAGGGGGCCCTGCCTCGAGTGCCGACAGCCTCGAGGAGCGAGGAGTGAAACCACCCGCGGTGCTGATCGGACCCCTCGAGGTACATCTCCGCCGGCCACCGAAGCTCCGGCCGTGGCTCCAGCACCGCCGCATGGCTGCACCCGGAGTCGAACCAGACGTCCAGGATGTCGCTCTCCTTCCTGAACTCCTCGCCTCCGCACCGGGGACAGGTGGCGCCGGCAGGAAGAAGGTCTTTCGCCTCCCGCGAATGCCAGATGTCTGCCCCCTCGCCCGCGCGCATGAGGGCGGCAACGTGCTCGATGAGGCGTTCCTCCAGCAGGAGCGTACCGCAGGCCGTGCAGTAGAACGCCACGATGGGGACACCCCAGACCCGCTGGCGAGAGATGCACCAGTCGGGGCGCGTAGCCACCATACTGGCGATCCGCTCCTCGCCCCAATGAGGAATCCACCTGACCTTCCGGATGGCCCCCAGCGCTTGCTGGCGAAGCCGGTCCCGGTCGAGGGAGATGAACCACTGCTCGGTGGCGCGGAAGAGCGTCGGGTTTTTGCAGCGCCAGCAGTGCGGGTACGGGTGGGTGAACTCCTGGGAGGCCAGAAGCCGTCCGGCCTTCCTCAAGTGCTCGATGATCTTCGGGTTGGCCTCCCAGACCGTGAGCCCGCCGAACTGCTCGATCTCACGGGTGAAGCGGCCGTCGTCATCCACGGGGTTATAGATCTCGAGCCCCAACGCCTTGCCAAGCTCGTAGTCCTCCTCGCCGTGGCCCGGCGCGATATGGACGAGCCCGGTGCCCTGGTCCATGGCCACGAACTCCGCCGCCACAACCTTTGAGTCGCGGACGATCCACGGGTGAGCGCACCGGGTCCCCTCAAGCTGATCGCCGGTGAGCGACAAGCCGGCCGACGAGGCATCGGCGCGCGTCCCTGTCACCTTCAGCGTCTCATCCAGGAGGGCCTGGGCCATGATCAAGAGCTCGCCGCCGACTTCCGCGGCCGTGTACGGCTGGCTTGGGTGCACCGCGATCGCCAGGTTGGCAGGCAGCGTCCAGGGCGTGGTCGTCCAGATCACCAGCGAGGCTGGCCGGCCGTTGAGCGCCCGGGCCAGGGCCGGGGAGGCAGTCCTTACCGGGAACTTCACCCAGATCGAGGGCGAGGTGTGCTCGTCGTACTCCACCTCCGCCTGGGCCAGGGCGGTCTTGCAATACATGCACCAGTGAACTGGCTTGAGCCCCTTGTAGACCACCCCGCGCCCGACAAAGCGGCCGAATTCGCGGGCGATCACGGCCTGGTAGGCAGGGGCCATCGTCACGTAGGGGTTTTCCCAGTCGCCGAAGACCCCGAGCCGCCTGAACTCCTCCCGCTGGATGTCGATGAAGCGGCGCGCGTACTCCCGGCACCGTCGGAGCTTCTCCACGGGGTCCATGGCTCGGCGAACATCCACGCCAGCCTGATCCAGCCCCAGCTCTTTGTCCACCTGGTGCTCGATCGGAAGGCCGTGGCAGTCCCACCCCGGGACATACACGGCATCCGCGCCGAGCATGAAGCGGGACTTGACGATGAAGTCTTTCAGGATCTTGTTCAGCGCCGTCCCCATGTGGATGTGGCCGTTGGCGTAAGGCGGCCCGTCGTGCAGAATCCAGAGCGGGCGACCGGCCGCGGCCTTCCGGAGCCTGGCGTAGAGATCCATGGCCTCCCAGCGCCTGAGCAGCTCGGGCTCGAGACGAGGCAGGTTGGCTCGCATGGGGAACTCCGTCCTTGGGAGATTCAGCGTCGCTTTGTAGTCCATGAATTTGACCGAGAAATCCAGGAGTTAATAAGCACTCATGCTATCACCCAGATCCCGTGGGCGTCAACGCGAGCCCGCCAGCCTGATCCGGCGATTCACGAAATCTCGCCGGAGAGCAGATGCCAGGGGAGCGCGACGATTTTCTCGCCTAGGTATTTGATCTCTCCACCCGCGTAAACGAGCAGACCTGCCAGAGCCTCAGGGTATTCCTCCAAGAACAGCCGAAGCCGTTCCGCATCTCCATAGCGGGGGTTCGAAGTCAGCTTGATCTCTACGGCGAGGAGTTTCCGCCCCTGCTCAATCACCAGATCCACCTCTTTTCCGCTTACAGTCCGCCAATAGGAGAGGCGCGGCCGGGGGGTAAGGAGCTGGGTGAGCGCCCTTAGATGGAGGAGGACCACACTTTCGAAGAGGCCTCCTGCCTCCCGGGCCGATCGGAGCGCCCCGGCATCGTGGTGGCCGGCAAGGTAGGCCGCCAGTCCCGGATCGACGCAATAGACTTTAGGCGATTTCATCAGCCGCTTGGTCCGATGCCGCGCGAAGGCGGGGAGGCGCTCCAAGAGGTGGGTGCCTTCCAGCATGTTGAGATAGCGGTGTACCGTCGGCTGGCTGAGCCCGATATCCCGGGCCACCTCGGTCTGGTTCAGCATCTGGCCGCTTCGAAGGGCCACGGTTTCCATCAACCGGCGGAACTCCGCCAGCGCTCCAATCTGGGAGATCTGGCGCAAGTCCCGCTCCAGATAGGTCGCCACGTACCCTTCCCACGATCGGATCACGGCTTCCCGACGGGAGAGGGTGAGAAGCGCGGGCATGAAGCCGCGCACGATCAGGGCGACCGGTTCTTTCGCGGGAGTTTTGACTCTGCCTTCCTCTGGCATTTTCCCTTTCAGGAGCTTGGCGATCCACTCCGGGGCCGGCCGCCCATGCATCTCTCCCTGGGTCATTGGGGAGAGGGCGAAGTAGACCGCCCGACCCGCGAGGCTCTCGCTGGCCTGATGCATCAGGAGAAGATTCGCCGACCCGGAGAGGATAAAGGAGACCTTTGGGCGTTTCCGGTCCACCCTCTGCTTGACGGCGGAAAGCAGCCGGGGTGATCTCTGCACCTCATCGAGCACCACCCGATCCTCCCTCGCCCAGAGCGCCGCGGGATCCCGCGCCGCCTGGTGAAGGGCATCAAAATCATCCAAGCTGATGTAGCGCCACCCGGAGAACGGTTTCTCGTGCTGGAGAAGGGTGCTTTTGCCGACTTGACGGGCCCCGGTCAGAACGACCACAGGGTGATCTTGGACCGCGGCTTGAATCAGAGGAGTGATCCACCGAGGGCGATAAATCAATTCTTGCCTTGAATAGATTTCATTCACGTGATGAATGCCATCAATTCTCGCGATCACCGTCAAGTTCGAGGAACATGCGACGAAGGCTGAAGCGGGGGAGGAAAGCTTACTTCGGGGCGATGGTCACGACGCCGGCCTTGGCGTCAATGCTTACGCTGAACTGGTTCAGGAAATCACGGCCGAGAAGCCCATCGGCGTTGTTGATCTCCGCGTCGTAGGCGATGATCAGAAGGGGCCCGACCCGGGCCTTCCCAACCTCCACCGAGTCAACCCGCACCACATCCACCCGGGTCGTCCCGGTCACCCCCCTCACCTCACTGCGGGCGGCATTCCGCGTGGAGATGCCGAGCCTCCAGAGAGGCAGCGGGGCAATCATGGTACGGTCGGCGCCCGTGTCCAGGACCAGGGTCAGGGGACCCCGGTCGTTGATCTTGGCGCTGACCAGAATGGGGGATCCGGGGTTGAAACTGATCGTGGTGGTTTCGGAGTCAGACCCGTCCGCCTTCGAGGCGTCGGGCCGCGAGGGAGCCTTGGGAAAGCTGAGCCGCCGGGCCTGCGAGCGGTAGCGCTCCGGGACGCTGTAGAGCCCCTGGGAGTAGTGGACTCTGCCCTGCTCGTCCACCCACCGGTACATCTGGGCCGATGCCTGAAAGGGGAGAATGAGCAGGACGACAACGGAGAGAAGCCAGCCGAACCGGCGGAGCGGCACAGGCCACCAGGGCAAGAGGTGAATCAATCCTTCTTCTCGCCCTCCTCTTTGCTGGCTGCCGAGACGTCCTCCTTGATTTCGTTGACCCCCTTCTTGAACTCCTTGACGCTGGAGCCGATGGAGCGGGCAAGCTCCGGGAGCCGACTGGCCCCAAAGAGGACCATCACGATCACGAGAATTAACAGCAGCTCCTGGTAGCCGAGGCCGAACATCGCCTTCACCCCTTTCCAGCCTGGAAACTTGCCCTCAACGATACGCCCCGCCTTGCCGTATTGTCAACCCGCCAGGGCCTGCCTCCTGAGCCTCGGCTAGGCTCGGGAGCTTCCCTCAACTGCCGCGCGGAGGATCCGACGGTCCCCCACCCTGGTGGTCAGGCGCTGGCCGTCGAAGTACTCGAGGAGGGGTATCGCGTACTTCCGCGAGACCCCCAGGAGATCTTTCGCCTCGCCCGGGGTGATCTCCTTCTTCGCCTTGAGGTAGTCGACCAGTCGCTCCTCAATGACCCGGAGCGCCTCGGCGTGGAAGAAGAGCGACTCCTTGACCCGCACCAGCCGGCGATCCTCGGCGAGAAGCTGGAACAGCTCGTGCTCCTCGGCGCCCGACAGCCCCACCTTCTCCAGCGCCTCTTCGGGGCTCGGCGGGGCCGCGACCGCAGCCCGGAACTCCCCCTCGAGTCGCTCAACCAGGCGCTGCTGCTCGGGAGAGAGACGGACCTCGTGAGAGGCGAGGCGGACCTTGTCGCGCTCGGCCCTGACAGCCCCCGCCGCCTCAAGAGCGGCCAGCAACCGGGCGAAGATGCGCTCCTCCGCCACCCCGGCACGGACGCGCAGCTCCTCCCGAGAGATTCCCGACCTGAGCGGGTTCTGAGAGTGGAACGATTGTAAGAGGTCGACGATCCGTCCCCGCAAACGGGCCTGGGCCTCTGCGTGGACAAACCACTCGCGGTCCACTGCCACGAGGCGACCGCCCTCCTGGAGGCGCTCGAGCAACCGCTTCAGGCGATCAGGGCCAAAGGGCGTTCGCGCCCTCAGCTCACCGAGGCGGATCCCTGAAGGTCCGGCTTGCTTGAGGTGCTCCTCCAAGACCTCCTCGGGGGAGCCATCCCGGAGCAACTGGAAGTGCGCGAGGAGTTGGGGCGCCTTCCGCTTGAAGCGCGGCGGGGCCACATCGAGGAGGGTGCCTCCGCCGATCGTGATGATCGGGGAGTAGCTCCGGATCACGTAGCGGTCCCCGGGTAGCGCCACAAGCGGCGCCTCCAACCGGAAGCGCGCATAGGCACTCCCTCCCGGCTCCAGCTCGGCCCGGCCCGGCAGCAGGGCGCGCGCCATGATCTCGCTGGTCCCCACGTGAAGGCGCACGCGGTCCCGCGACTTGAGGGGGCGGGGGGCATCCGGGAGGAGCTCCAGGGTCGCGTCCGTTAGCAAGGTCTGTGCAAATGCGCCAGGGGCCCCGACGACATCCCCGCGCTCGAGCGCCGCGCGCTCCACGCCCTGGACGTTGACGGCGGTACGCTGGCCGGCCAGAGCGACCTCCACCGGCCGGCCGTGGCACTGGAGCCCCCGGACCTTGGCCTGGAGCCCCTTGGGGTAGATCTGAACTCGCTCGTCGAGGGCGAGGCGGCCCGCAGTGAGAGTGCCGGTCACCACCGTGCCGAACCCCCTGACAGTGAAGACGCGGTCAATGGGCAGCCTCACCGACTGGTCGGCCACTCTTGGGGGGACGTTCCGGGCCAGCTCCCGGAGCGCGCTCCTGAGCTCGGCGAGCCCCTCACCGGTCTTGGCGGAGACCACCAAGATCGGGCACCCCTCGAGGAACGTGCCGCGAAGCAGTCGGGCCACGTCGTCCTGCACCAGCTCGAGCCACTCCGGCTCGGCCAGGTCCTTCTTCGTCAGCACCGCGAGCCCCGACGTGATCTGCAGGAGCTGGCAGATGGCCAGGTGCTCCCGAGTCTGGGGCATGGCCCCCTCGTCAGCGGCGATCACGAGCATGACGAGGTCTATGCCGCCTACCCCCGCCAGCATGTTCTTGACAAAGCGCTCGTGGCCCGGCACGTCCACGATCTCGATCGTGAGCCCGTCGGGCTCCTCCAGATAGGCAAAGCCCAGGTCGATGGTGATCCCGCGGGCCTTCTCCTCAGGCAGGCGGTCGGTGTCGATCCCGGTCAGGGCCTTGACCAGAGCGGTCTTGCCGTGATCGATATGCCCGGCCGTCCCGACCACCACATGCTTCATGCAGGGGGCCTCAAGCGCTCAGGACGGTTCGCGCGAGGCGCCTGAGCCCGCGGAGGCCAGACGGGAGAGGGCGCGAGCAAGGAGCGCCACCTCGGCATTCTGGACGGTCCGGCAGTCCAGGAGGAGCCGATCCTCCGCGATGCGGGCAATCACCGGCGGCTCGCCGGCCCGGAGGGCGTGATCCAACTCCTGAATCGAGCAACCGGCCGGAGAGAGGGCGACGGCTGCCGTGGCCAGCTCCACGAGCGGAAGCGCCCCACCGCCGACCCGGCCCCGATCGTCCACCAGCGTAACCCCCAGCCTCGCCCGGACCTCCGGCGAGAGCCCCCGAAGGAGCCGGCGAGCCCGCCGACGGACGGCGACAAGAGGCTCGGTGAGCACGCGTAACGTCGGGATGGTCTGAAGCGCGGTGCCGGCCTCGTAGGCGTAGAGCGTGGCCTCCAACGCTGCAACCGTAAGCTTGTCAACCCGGAGCGCCCGATTGAGCGGGTTCTTCTTGAGTCGCTCCACGAGGTCACGGCGGCCGACGAGGATCCCGGCCTGCGGGCCGCCCAGGAGCTTGTCGCCGGAGAAGCTGACGAGGTCAACCCCCGCTGCGACAGCCTCCTGAACTGTCGGCTCGTAGGGGAAGCCGTAGGGGCGGAGGTCCACCAGGCAGCCCGAGCCCAAGTCCTCCATCACCGCCACCCCCCGCTGGCGCCCCAGCTCGACCAGCTCTCGCGCCGGCACCTCGGCGGTGAACCCCACGACGCGGTAGTTGGAGCTGTGGACTTTCAGGAGGAGCGCGGTGTCGGGGCCGACGGCCTCGGCGTAATCCGTGATGCGCGTGCGGTTGGTGGTCCCGACCTCGCGCAGCAGGGCGCCTGAGCGCCGCATGATGTCCGGGATCCGAAACTCGCCACCGATCTCGATCAGCTCGCCCCGGGAGACGACGACCTCCTTACCACGGGCCAGGCTTTCCAGAGCCAGGAGCACGGCGGCGGCGTTGTTGTTCACCACCATCCCCACCTCGGCGCCCGTGAGCCGGCAGAGCAGGCCCTCCACGTGGGCGTAGCGGGAGCCTCGCGCCTTCTCGGCCACGTCCAGCTCCAGGTTGACGTAGGCCGTGCCCACCTGCCGGAGCCGCTCGATGGCGAGGGAGGACAGGAGCGCGCGCCCGAGGTTGGTGTGGAGGACCACCCCGGTAGCGTTGATCACCGGGACCAGCGAGAACGGCCCGGCGCGCGCCAGCTCGGTGACCACGCGCTGCGCCAGACCCTCGGCATCGAGCGCCACCGGCCCGCCCACCCCCTGCAGGACACGCCGACGCTCGGCGGCCAGGAGCTCGCGGACTGCTGCCACGAGCCGGGCCCGCGATATTGCCGCCAGCGCCTCGTGCCCTTCCACGCGCCTCAGGAGCTGATCCACGGAGGGCAGTGCCCTGAGCGCCGCCCGAAGGGCTTCACGCGGTGTTGCCCGACCCATCCTGCCTCTCCGCCAAGGCTCGCTCAACGCGCTCCTTCACCCGCCCGATCACGTCGATCGCCTCCTGTCGAACGCGCTCCGGCGCCCACTGCTCCGGCCCGCGCTTGAGGAGCCAGCGGATGGCTTCCTCAGCAAGGCCAGCCCAGAGCTCGTCCCGGTCCTGCGCTGACAGCGGCTGGCCCCTGAGGGCTCCCGCCCACTGTCGGGCCAACGCCTCTTCCAGCCGGTCGCGCTCGGCAGACAGCGCGCGTGCGTGCTCGATCAATTCGAGCAGAGAGGCCACCTACTTCTCCGCCAGCCCGCGCACGGTCTCGAGCACGTTCGCCTCAAAGCGCCCCGTAGAGGCGCACTGGAGCACCGGCTGGCTCTTGACCCTCCCAAACCCCCCGCTGCGGTGGCGCTGAGTGCGCATCTTGGCATTGATCTGGATCTGGGTCTGCCTCGAATTCACAGGTTGGACGAAAAGCGTGAAGGCGGTCACGGCCTCTCCCTCGACGCCCATATCGCCGAAGCTTCCGCAGTCGGCGTACACGCCGATCGGCGTCACGAAGTCGTCCAAGGCGATTACGCCCGAGTCTTTTGCCACGGCTCTCAGCGGCACGTTCTCATAAGCGAGGGCCTGGATCAGGGCGAGCCAGGTGCGCTCGTAGGGGGCCGCCACCACGGCCCGGTGGGGCGGCGGCGGGATCGGCTTGACGTGGGGCCGCGCACACCCCGCGATCCCCAACACGAGGAGCCCAACAATCAGAGTGGCGCACCTGATGGCGAACCGCATGTTATCGGACGTGGTGATCGATGCCCTTGAACGCGGTGATGAACCGGACGATCCGCTTCTCGTCAAACTCGTCAAACCTGTCGATCCGTCCCCACGCAGTGAGCGCGATCGGGGCGTCCATCCCCGGATAGGGAGCGAGGATCACCTGCCTGTCATAGCGGACCACGATCGCCCTCAGCTTCTGCACCAGCTCGGGGCATTCACAATTGTACTGGACAAGGACGCCTCCATCCTCCAGATTGTGAACCTGCAGCTCCTTCGGAATCGGCTCGGTGTGGACCCCCCAAGGCGCGATCCAGGGCACGTGTGGACCCGAGGTCGGCGGGTCGGAGTTATACGGCGGATGCGCATTCGTGAGGGTCGCGAGATGGCTGTTGCCGAGGCTCGCCACCGACCTGCCGGGCAGGTTCGCTCCTGCCTGGTAGGCGAACCACCCGACGACGCCACCGCCCACCACCACGAGCGCGATCACGACAACCCGGACGATGCGGCGCCGGGCCGCCCGGGAGAGACCTTTTTGGGGCTGCTTCCGCGTCGCCTTGCCCATTCCTCCGGTCCCTTCGGAACTGGCGGAAGCGCGTGGGAGTCGAACCCACCTCCAGCTTGTCTAGAGCCGGACGCCGGATTTGAAGTCCGGGAGGCCCACCGGGATCCTGTGCGCTTCCAAATTCGTAACCTGGCTTACGAGAAGTGGTTTTGAGTCTACCATCGGGCACCGAATCCGACAACCGTGCCTCGCGGATGCTCGGCACGGCCCGAGCTGAGCGCAAGCGCGCGTGAATTCGGCGACACCGACTCGATCCGTTCGAGGGGAGACCTACCGGCCGCCGGCCAGGGGTGGAAACATCGAGAGGACATCGCCGTCTCTGAGCCCCTGGTCGGGATCGGCGTCCAGGCCGTTGACCAGGGTAATGGCGGGCAGTTCCTCCGGGATCCCGAGGGATTTCACGACTTGCCTCACCGGACTGCCGTCGGGGACTTCCAGAATCAAGCCACCCCGCTCTGATCCCGCGGGCAGGTAGACGGCGAGGGTGGCGAAGAGCCGAACCTCGATCTTCACCGCGGCGCCACGAGGACGCGGTCGCCGGGGTGGATCAGCGAGCGGTTCCGGATTCCGTTCCAGCGAACGAGCTCGGCAACCGTCACGCCATGATCCAGCGCGATCTCGGACAAGGTCTCCCGGGGCTTGACGACGTGGACCGTCGTGTCCCCCAGCTCCGCCAGCACCGCCCTGACCTTTCCCGCACTCCCCTCGGGAACCTTGAGAGAGTACGAGCCTCCGGGTGGGGTCACTCCTCGGCGGAGTGCGCGATTGAGCCGGATCAGTTCTTTGCGCGATATCCTCGCCTCCCTGGCGAGGACCCTGAGCCGAAGCGCAGGGGGGGCGGTGACACGCTCGTATGCGAGAGGGGGGTCGAAGTTTGAAGAAAAGCCGTAGCGTTCGGGCTCCAGCCCGATCAGCGTGACCGCGAGGACGGCCGGGACGAATCGCTTGGTCTCGGACCGCAGTCCCCGTCCCCTGATGAGAGACCAGAAGTCGTCGCCCGAGCTCCGTCTGAGCGCCCGGGCCACCCTGCGCTCCCCGGCGTTGTACGCAGCCTGGGCCAGGGACCACGACCCGAACTTGAGGTAGAGCCTCTTCAGGTGCCTGGCGGCAGCCACGGTGGACCGCTCCGGGTCCAAGCGCTCATCCACCCATCGGTCCACCCTCAGGCCCTGATGACGAGCCGTCCCTCTCATGAATTGCCAGAGCCCTTTCGCTCCCGCCCTGGAAGTCGCCACCGGGTTGAAGCCGCTCTCCACCACGGGCATGAAGGCAAGCTCTTCCGGAAGCCCCTCTTCTCTCAAGACGCGCCGGATCATCCCCATGTAGCGCCCCGACCGCTTGAGCGCGACCGCCACCGCCTCCCTGTTACCCGGGGATTGGTAGAGATCGAGGAAGAACTGAACGCGAGCATTCAGCGGGATCGGGTAGGGCGCGAGGAGCGGCGTGAGATCAGGCTTGCCATTGGGGGACCAGAACAGGCCTGCCGCTCTGGCATTCAGATCTGGGGCTGGCGATGCCGGCGGAGACGGGAACCCGAAAAACTCAAGGGGGCCAGGCTGAACCGGGGGCTCGCTCGGACTCTGCTGAGAGGGGACCCGAGAGGGGATAGGGTCCGTCTGGCCCGTCTCCGGCGCAGCCAGGAGAGCCGAGAAAATGCCGATCACAACGAAGGGGTGGCGCCACCGGATGGCCATGAGGTTAGTTCAGCCCCTATTATCACACATCGTTTTGAAGGATCAACCCAAATCTCTCAGTGTCCAAATGGCAGCTTCCTCCCCGGCACGGACACAGTCTGCAATTCCCACGCCACGGTACGCGCTTCCCGCCAGCCGAAGCCCCGGGTGCTCCGCCAGCCGGCGCTCGATGGCCGCCACCCTCTCCAGATGCCTCACCTGGTACTGGGGCATGGCGGCGACAAAGCGATGGAGCCGGCTGAGACACGGCGGGGCCATCACCCCGAGAAGCTCCGCGAGCTGGGCCCGGCAGAGAGCGACGAGGGCTTCGTCGTCTTCCTGGAGAGCTGCCTCGTTCAGGGCACCACCGACAAAGAGCCTCAGGAGCACGAATCCCTCCGGGGCCCGACCCGGGTACTTCACGCTGGAGAAGGTACAGGCCAGAATCGGGCGCCCCTCGCTCCGAGGGACGACGAAGCCGAAGCCGTCCAGAGGATGAGGGATGTCGCTCCGCCGGTAGGCCAGGCTCACTGTCGCCGAGGGGGCGTAAGGGATCGCTTCGAGGAGGCGCGCCAGAGCCGGATCCGCGGATCGGATCACAGACGCACTCCGGTAGGCCGGGGGGGCCAGGATCACGCCGTCTGCCTCGATGACACCGCCATCCGAGAGCCTCACAAACCAGCGGCCGTTCTCTCGCTGCACAGCCAACGCCTCTTGCTTGAGCCTGATAGAGCCGTGGGGCAAGCGCTCTGACAGGACCCTGACGAGCTCCTCCATCCCCTCGGCGAACGTGACGAAGAGGCTCCACCGGGCCCCGCTCGCCCCCTTCGCCTGCTCGGGGGCGCTACGGCTGGCTTTCCAGAGGGCGAGGATGAGGCTTCGGTGCCGCTGCTCCATCTCGAGAAAGCGTGGCATGGTGGCAGCCAGCGAAAGCTGGTCCGGGTCTCCGGCGTAGATGCCCGCCACCAGCGGCTGCGCGACCCGCTCCAGAGCCTCGCACCCCAGCCGCCGCCTCACGAAGCTTCCCAGACTCTCGTCATCGCCTGAGCCCCCACGGGGCAGGATCAGGTCAAGCCCCATCCTGAGCTTCCCGAAACAGGAGAAGAGCGGGGAAACCACGAGTGGCATGAGACGCGTGGGGGCCAGGAGCTGAAACCCGTCCGGGAGCGGGTGGAGGCGACCCCCGTGGACCACGAAGGTCTTGCGAAAGCGGTCGTCGGTCCCGACGAGGCGATCGGTGATGCCGAGCCGCTGGCAGAGCGCCAGGGCCCAGGGCTTCTCTGAAAGGAAGGAGTCGGGGCCGGCCTCGATCAGGAAACCCTCACTCCGCTCCGTGGCGATGGTGCCTCCGAGCCGCTCGCGCGCCTCCAAGAGAGCCAGCTCCAGGGCGCTCCCGCGCTCGCGTGAGAGCTCGACGAGCCGGTGAGCGGAGGCCAGCCCGGCGATCCCGCCCCCCACCACCACGACCCTGCTCGGCCGGATCCTGCTCACGTCGCCCCGAGCCCGAACTTGACGAGGTCAACGAGCATGGCGATGAAGGCCGGGTGGTCGTTCACCGCCCCCGCCCGATGAAGCCTGACCCCGGATGCCTCGGCGATTCCCCTGGTTTCGACATCAAGGTCGTAAAGGATCTCCTCGTGATCACAGACAAAGCCGATCGGCGCGATCGCGATATCCTGCGCCCCGTCCCTCGCCAGCACGCGAATCACCTCGCCGATGTCCGGCTCGAGCCACGGCTCGGCAGGGCTGCCGCTCCGACTCTGATACGCGATCACCCAGCGGTTGTGATCCAGCCGCTTAGCCACGAGTCGGGAGGCCGCGACGAACTGCTCGACGTACGGCGACTCATGAGCCATGGCGACAGGCACGCTGTGGGCGGTGAAGACGAGCGTCGTGTCCGGCCGCCCGGCAGGTGGCACTCCATCAAGCGCGACCCGGGCCCGGTCGGCCTGAGCCTCGATGAAGCGGAAGTGGTCAAACCACGGCGGGGCGTAGACCACCTCCGGAGCCTCGGAGCCGATCCGGGCGCGGGCCTCTGCGACCTCCGCCTGATACCGCTCCCAGGAGGCCTCGGTCTGAAGCGAAGAGAGGATGACCCCGAGGGCGCGGCGGCATCCCTCCTCGACCATCTCACGGAGCGTCTCGACGAAGTACGGATACCAGTTCCTCATCCCGACAAAGACCGGGAGCGCGATCCTCTCCCGCTCCAAAGCGGACCGTAGCCCCTCCGCCTGGCGAAAGGTCAGCTCGTTGAGCGGCGAGCGGCCGCCGATCAGTTCGTAGTGGTGGGCCACCTCCTCCACCCGCTCACGGGGAATCCGCCGCCCGCGAGTCACGTTGTCGAGAAACGGGCCGATCTCCTCGGGCCGTGTGGGTCCTCCGAAGGCGATCAGGAGCACCGAGTCAATCATCGAGGCCCTCGCCTGGCAGACAGCTCGTGGACCATCTCCACGAGCGCGACCGCATGCTCCACCGGGGTCTCGGGCAGAACGCCGTGGCCCAGGTTGAAGATGTGGCCGGGGCGGCTGGCTGCGCGCTCGAGGATGATCTCCACCTGCCGGCGAATCTCTGACGGTTTGGCGAGGAGCACCGCGGGATCGAGGTTCCCCTGGACCGCGACGTCGTAGCCCACGCGCTTCCAGGCCTCTGCCAGGTCCACGCGCCAGTCGAGTCCGATGACGTCGCCCCCCGCCTCGCGCAGCAGCTCGAGCAGGCCTCCTGTCCCCGTGCCGAAGTGGATGACCGGGACCCCCCGCGGGAGCCCCTGGATCACCGCTCGCGTATAGGGGAGCACATCGGCGCGATAGTCTTCCGGGGAGAGAGTCCCCACCCAGGAGTCGAAGAGCTGGACAGCCTCGCACCCCGCCTCGATCTGACCCGTGAGGTACCTAGTGGTGATCGCCGTCAACTTCTCCATCAGCGCTCGCCAGCTCTCAGGCTCATCGTGAATCAGGCGCTTGGTGTTGAGGTACTCGCGCGAAGGTCCGCCCTCGATGAGATACGAGGCCAGCGTGAACGGGGCCCCGGCGAAGCCGATCAGCGGCAGGCGCCCGTCCAAGGCCCGCTGCACCATCCGGACCGCTTCGAACACGAAGGGGACTGCGGCCTCGACGTCCACCTCCTGAAGCCGCTCGAGGTCTGCCCCGCTCCTGACAGGCCGGTGGATGATCGGTCCCTCGCCCTTGGCAAACTCGAGCCCCACCCCCAGCGGCTCCAGCGGCAGCAGGATGTCGGCGAAGATGATGGCGGCGTCTACCCCGAGCCGCTCGACCGGAAGCAGCGTGACCTCGGCCGCCGCTTCGGGATTCTTGCAGAGCTCGAGGAAGCTGTAGCGGGCCCGGAGCGTTCGATACTCGCGCATGTAGCGTCCGGCCTGGCGCATCAGCCAGACCGGGGTGACATCCGTGGGCTCTCGGCGGCAGGCGTTGAGCAATCGATGCATACTACGCGAGCGTAGCCCCCGTACCTGTCTCAGTCAAGGAACGGCCGCCCAGTGGGTGGCACCGGCTCACCCTCCGCCCGCCCGGAGCAGGGTCCCCACGCCGCAGGATTGCGATGGCCAAGCTAGCCGGGTATGATGCGCCCACGGAGGGACATCCATGCCGATCATCTCAGGCAAGCAGGCGCTCCTCGAGATTCTCAAGCAAGAGGGCGCGGAGGTTCTGTTCGGCAACCCTGGCACCACCGAGCTGCCCCTGATGGACGCCCTGGCGCGTGAGCGAGGGATCCACTACATTCTGGCCCTCCAGGAAGCTGTCGCTGTCGCGATGGCCGACGGCTACGCTCAGGCCAGCGGCCAGCTCGCCGTGCTCAACGTACACGTCTCCCCCGGTCTCGGCAACGCCATGGGGATGCTCTACAACGCCTGGAGGGCCGGCTCCCCGCTCCTGCTCACTGCGGGGCAGCACGACCAATCCTTCACCATCACCGAGCCCGCCCTCTGGTCCGACCTCCCACCCGTGGCCCGCCCGTATGTGAAGTGGGCCTTCGAGGTCCACCGCCTGGATGAGCTGCCGCGGGCTGTTCACAGGGGCGCCAAGGTCGCGCTGACTCCCCCGACAGGGCCCGTGTTCCTCTCCCTTCCGGTGGACGTCCTGAATGCCGAGGGAACCCTCGAGCTGGGCGAGCCCACGCGCGTGGATCATCGAGTCCGAGGCTCCCGCGAGGCTCTGGAACGTGCCGCTGACCTCCTGGTTCAGGCGAAGCGTCCGATCCTGCTGGCGGGAGACGCGGTCGCTCAGAGCGATGCGTTGGCCGAGCTCCAGGAGGTGGCGGAGATCCTCGGCACGCCGGTCTATCTGGAGGGATGGGCCAACCGCTGCGCCTTCCCCTTCACCCACCCGCTCTACCGGGGCGCCATTCTGCGCCTGGCTCCCCAGCTTCGCGCCCTGCTCCTCGAGCACGACCTCCTCTTCTCGGTCGGCGGCGACCTCCTCACGCTCTCGCTCCCCTCGGACACCGAGCCCATGCCCGAGGGCCTCCCGATCGTCCATCTCGACGTGGACGCGTGGGAGATCGGCAAGAACTACCCGGCAAGGGTCGCCATCGTGGGCGACCCCAAGATGACGCTCCCCGATCTGGCAGAGGCGCTCCGCCAGCGCTTCAAGGACGGCCGCCATCCCGAGGCCCAGCTCCGGCTCGATGAGTCGCGCCAGAGGCGAGAGCGGGAGATCGCTGAGCTCAAAGCGCGCGCCCAGGCCGAGAGCGACCGGGTGCCCATAACCCCGCTGGCCCTGGTTCACGCCATCGCCGAGGCGTTGCCTCCGGAGGCCGTGGTGGTGGACGAGAGCATCTCCTCCGGCCGCGGCCTCAGGACTCTCCTCCGCTGCCAGGACTCCCGGAGCTTCTTCGGCATCCGGGGCGGCGGCATCGGGTGGGGGCTCCCCGCCACGGTAGGCGTCAAGCTCGCGCTCCCCCACCGGCCGGTGGTCGGGCTGATCGGAGACGGGAGCGCGATGTACACCAACCAGGCCCTCTGGACAGGAGCTCGCGAAGGGCTGGGGGTGGTGTTCGTCATCCTGAACAACCGGAGCTACCGGATCCTCAAGCAGCGGATCCAGCACCTCAAGGGGTGGGCCTCCCAAGATGATGTCTACGTGGGGATGGAGCTCGACAACCCGCTGATTGACTTTGTCGGGCTCGCCAAGTCGCTCGGCGTCCCCGGAGAGCGCCTGGAGAAGTGCCGGGAAGTCGGGCCAGCGCTGGCCCGAGGCCTGGCCTCAGGCGGCCCCTATCTCCTCGATGTCCAGCTCGACGCCAGCTTCAAATCCTAGCACTGGCTGTGGCTGAACGGCTCAACGGGAAGGTCGCGATCGTCACGGGCGCGGGCTCGCGCGGCCCGGGTATGGGAAACGGCAAAGCTGCTGCGATCCTCTTCGCCCGCGAGGGCGCGCAGGTGCTCTCGGTGGATCAGGTGATCGAGCGCGCCGAGGAGACGTGCACCGTGATCCGCTCCGAGGGCGGCGAGGCCTCGGTCTTCCAGGCCGACGTGACCCGGCCCGCCGACTGCGTGCGGATGGTCGCGACGGCAGTCGAGCGCTACGGCCGGCTCGACATCCTTCACAACAACGTGGGGATCGAGTCGCGGAGAGGAATATTGGAGGTCTCCGAGGAGGAGTGGGACCGCGTGATGACGGTCGACCTCAAGAGCATGATGCTGACCTGCCAGGCCGCCATCCCGCGCCTGGTCGAGGCCGGGGGCGGCTCGATCATCAACGTCTCCTCGGTGGCTGGCCTCAGGGCCCATGGCCGCACGGCATACGCCGCGGCCAAAACCGGGGTGATCGGCCTGACGATCTCGCTGGCCGGGCAGCTCGCGAAGGAGCGGATTCGAGTCAACGCGATCGCCCCGGGAATGGTCTACACTCCCATGGTCGCCGAAGGCATGTCCCAGGATCTGCGCGAGCGGCGGCGGCTGGCCGCGCTGCTCCAGGACGAGGGGACAGCGTGGGACGTGGGCTGGGCCGCCGTCTACCTGGCCTCGGACGAGTCGCGCTGGGTCACCGGCCAGGTGCTGGTCGTTGACGGCGGGCTATCGATCACCACCCGATAAACTGAGGACAGAACCATGACCATGAGCTTCGGCCTTCACGCGGGCCAGCAGAACGTGACGCTCCAAGAACTCAGACGCCTCTGGAAGTTCGCGGACCAGTCGGGCTTCGACTGGGTCTCGGGGTGGGACCACTTCCAGGAGACTCCGCCCAAAGATCACAACGGTGACTGCTTCGAGTCGGTCACGACCATGGCGCTCCTCGCTGCCGACACCCGGCAGGTCCGCGTCGGATGCCTGGTATTCTCCATCAACTACCGCCACCCGGCGGTCCTGGCCAACGCGCTCGTCACCATCGACCACATCTCGAACGGCCGGATGGAGTGCGGGCTCGGCGCCGGCTGGCACGAGGTCGAATACCGAGGCTACGGGATCCCTTTCGAGCCCATAAGGATTCGTCAAGACCAGCTCGAGGAAGGCGTCCAGGTCATCCGGCTCCTCTTCACTCAGGAAGCGGCGGACTTCGAAGGGAAGTACTTCAAGCTCAATCAGGCCCGCTGCAACCCCAAGCCTGTCCAGAAATCTCCACGCATCTGGATCGGAGGGTTAGGCGAGAGACGAACACTGAGGACTGCCGCCAAGCACGCCGACGGCTGGAATGCCCCATATATCTCCGCGGAGGAGTTCTCCCGGAAGAGCGGGATCCTGGACGACTGGTGCGCCAAGGAGAGGCGCGATCCCGCCTCCGTGCTCCGCAGCGTGAACGTCGGCTTTTACATGGGAGCCACGGAAGCCACGGCCGCACGGCACGCCGAGGAGATGCGGGCCGACTGGGGCGCGCTCTTAGAGCAACGCCAGGGCTTTTTCACGGGGACGCCAGGCCAGGTCATTGAGCAGGTCGCCGCGTATCAGAAGGCCGGCGCGGCCCGCCTCAACATCGGCGTACGCGCTCCCTACGACTGGGACGCGCTCCACGCCTTCGTCGAGGAGGTTCTTCCCGCGTTCGGCGTGAAGCCCCGACCTAAATGAGGCTCACACGGCGGACGTTCCTGACTCTGGCGGGGCTGGGCGCACTCGGGATCACTACCCCGGCCTGCCGCCGGATGCTCTGGCAGATCCTGTTCTCTCCCGAGGCGACTCCCTCTCCCCCTCCCGTTCCGGCCTCAAACCCGTTCAAGAGCGCGGGCAAGAGCCTGGTAGCCATGGTCCACGGTAAAGACGTGGAGGCCACAGTGCGCCGGGCTGTGGAGCTGATCGGCGGGATCGAGCGGCTCGGCCTCAGAGGACGGCGCACGCTGCTCAAACCCAACGTTGTCTCGGGCGAGCCTCCACCGGCGACGACCGACCCCCGAGTCGTGAGGGCCGTGGCGCGGCTGGCCCGGGAGGCCGGGGTCTCGAGCCTGGCCATCGGCGATATGTCAGCGCTGCGGGCGCTCCCCACGCGCCCGAACCTCGAGGAGACCGGGATCGCAGAGGCCGCGGCAGAGGCCAACGCCGAGCTCCTCGCCTTCGACGAGGGGGAGTGGGTGGAGGTGGAGCCACCCGGCGCCGAGTTCGCCACCCGGGTGTATGTGGCCAAACCCGCCTACGAGGCCGAGCGGCTTCTGAGCATCCCGGTGATCAAGACCCACCGCAACGCCAGCTTCAGCTGCGCGCTGAAGAACACCGTCGGGTGTGTCCACGGGAAGAACAAGCCGTGGGGCTACGGCTCGGCAGCGTGGGAGCCGGTTGTGGCCGAGCTGAATCTGGCTGTCCGCCCTCACTTCTTTGTGGTGGACGGGCTTCGGAGCATGGTGATGGGCGGCCCGTGGTCCGGAAAAGCAGCGCCGACCGACGTGATCCTCGCAAGCGGCGACCCGATCGCCACGGATGTGATCGCGCTCGGGGTGATCAAGGCCTTCGGGCGGTGGGAGCCGGTGACGACAAAGGGCATCTGGGAGCAGACGCAAATCCGCAGGGCGATCGCCCTCGGGTTGGGCGCGGAGGGACCCGAGGAGGTGGAGCTGCTGGTTGACGATCTGACCGGGGCTGACTCAGAGTTCATCCGGCTGGTCAACGCCATCCGACGCGACGCGGGCCTGAGCTAGCCCCCTCACGAAACAGTTGCCGGGGATTGCGCCAGGGCCAGCGGGTCCTGTCACGGCGGGCAGCCCCCGCCGTCCTCGCACCCCGCCCGGTGTGGGGACCCCGCTGCGGGCGGCGGGGGCGCCCCGCCCGCCGCGCCACCCGCTGGCCTCCGTGAGATCCTCGACTCGGTGCTTCTTGATCGACGCCTCGGGTCCGGGGCCGCCTACCGCACCTGCCCGAACCCTGGTACAATTCGAGGAGACCAAAGTCACGACTTGCCATGTTCGAGCGATCCCACGACTCTGAATTCCTGAAGAGCATCTTCGACCAGACCCAGGTCCTGCGAAAGCCGATTTCGGGGATCATCGCCGGCTACCATGCCCTCCCGTACATCCTGGTGGGGCCTCAAGAGGAGCAGCCCCGGCGTTCGGTAGAGATCCGGGGAAAGATCCGCGTCTCTCCCAAGCTGATCGTCTCCCCGAGCCACCACGGCCAGACCTACGGCGAGCTCTTCAAGGATCCCGAGGTCATGGACCACGCCCTCGTGGCCCGCGTGTTCAGCTTCCTCTACGCCTCCCGCCCCCAGGTCATGCTGGAGAGCGACGAGTTCAGGATCGCGAAGAGCGAGCGGGAGCCTCGGGCGCAGCTCAACCTGGCCCTGGACGACCTGTTGCGCAAGGAGGTGATCAACACCGGGGTCATCTTCTGCCCGCGCGTGAAGTTCTATCCTGTCTCGATCGAGCGGTTCATTCTGGAAATCCTCGAGGCGGAGTTCAGCTAAGGACCGGTGGATGACCCGCCCACTCGAAGGCGGCGGGGGCTCAAGCGCATGACCGATCCGCTGCACGGCATTCTGGTCGCGGACCTCTCCCAGAACGTGGCGGGACCCTTTTGCACGCAGATTCTGGGCGACATGGGGGCAGAGGTCATCAAGGTGGAGCCGCCGGGGCGAGGGGACGATGCCCGGGCCTGGGCCCCACCCTTCTGGGGAGAGGAAAGCTCAGCCTTCATCTCCATGAACCGGAACAAGCGGAGCCTGGCCGTGGACATCAAGACCCCTGCCGGGCAGGAGGTGCTGGGGCGGCTTCTGTCCCGCGCTGACGTGCTTGTCCAGTCCTTCCGGGCCGGCGTGATGGAGTCCCTCGGCCTCGGCTACGAGCAGGTCCGCACGCTCAACCCGTCCCTCGTCTACTGCTCGGTCACCGCGTACGGTCCGACCGGCCCGCTCAAGGACCTTCCCGGCTACGACGCGCTGATGCAGGCCTACGGCGGGCTCATCTCAGTCAACGGCCACCCGGGGCAGCCGCCGGCGCGGGTGGGGACTTCCATCGTGGATATGGGCACCGGCATGTGGGCCGCCCTCGGCATCCTCGGAGCGCTCCGACAGCGGGATCAGACCGGTCAAGGCGGCCACGTTGTCACGGCGCTCTTCGACAGCGCGCTCATGTGGGTCTCCTACCAGATGATGGGCTACTTTGCCTCGGGCGAGCTCCCGGCGCCACAGGGGTCAAGGACCGCGATGATCGCCCCCTACGAGGCCTTCCCCACCTCTGACGGCTACCTGATGATCGCGGCAGGGAGCAATGCGCTCTTCGCCCGCGCCTGCGAGGCCCTCGGGATCGCGGAGGCCGCGCAAGACCCCCGCTTTTCCGACAACCCGAGCCGGGTCAGGAATCAGAAGGCGCTCTTCGACGTGATCTCCGGAGTCACGCACCGCCGAACCGCCCAGGCCCTCCAGGAGCGCCTTCGGGCCGCGGGAGTGCCGTGCGCTCAGATCCTCACCATCGACCGGGTCGCCGTCGAGCCTCAGACCCAAGCCAGCGGGATGCTCCTCACTGCGCCTCACCCACGGATCCCCGACTACCGGAGCGTCGGACTTCCAATCCGATGGGACGGCGAGCGTCCCGGGATCAGGCAGGTGCCGCCCCTTCTCGGCGAGCACACCGTCGAGGTGCTGGGCGAGCTGGCATACAGCGCTCCCGAGATCGACCGCCTCGAGCGCGATAAAGTGATTCAACGGTGATGGCGGTCGAGCGGAATTACACCACGCTGCACGTGAGCCGGTCGGAGGACTGCTACGTGGTGACGGTGGAGCTCAACCGGCCCGAGGCCCTGAACGCCATGAACACCGCCATGGGTGAAGACCTCCTGGCCTGCTTCGAGGCGCTCTTCTGGGACGCCACCGCGCGCGCCGTGGTCCTGACGGGCGCCGGAGAGAAGGCGTTCTCCGTCGGCGGTGACCTCAAGGAGCGGGAGGGGATGACCGACGAGGCCTGGCGCGCCCAGCACGTCGTCTTCGAGCAGGCGGCGTTCAGACTCCTCCGCTGTCCGGTTCCGGTGATCGCGGCAGTCGAGGGCTTTGCCCTGGGCGGCGGCTGCGAACTCGCGGTACTCTCCGACTTCGTGGTCGCGAGCGAGACAGCGGTGTTCGCGGTTCCCGAGGTGACGCGGGGAATCTTCCCGGGGATCGGAGGGACCCAGCTCCTCCCGCGAATCGTCGGCGCCCCCGTTGCGAAGGAGATGATCTTCACCGGCCGCCGCGTCCCCGCGGAGGAGGCGAAGGCTGTGGGGCTGGTGAACCACCTGGTCCCGAGAGGACAGGCACGGGTCAAGGCGCTTGAGATCGCCGGAACGATCGCCCAGAACGGGCCGGTCGCGGTCCGCCAGGCCAAGAAGGCCATTGCGTGGGGGGGTGAGACCGACCTGGAGACCGGCATGGTGCTCGCCATCGAGGCCTACAACAACACCGTCACCACCGAGGACCGGCTCGAGGGCGTGCGTGCCTTCAATGAGCGCCGCCCCCCGAGGTTTCGCGGAAAATAGCCCAGGCCTCACCCCGAGTCCCCCTCACCTTTATCCTCTCCCCGCTGGGGGGAACGCCGGGTGGGAGGGCGAGGGTGAATTGGAAGGCGAGGAGCGGGTATGGAGAACATGACGTTCACGCTGACCGAGGAGCAGCGGGCCCTCAAGGCCGCGGTCTCTGACCTCTGCAAGAGGTATCCGGCCGAGTACTGGCGGGAGCTGGACGAGCGGCGCGAGTACCCCGAGGCCTTCGTGTCCGAGCTGACCAAAGCCGGCTACCTCGGAGCCCTGATCCCCGCGGAGTACGGCGGCGCGGGACTCGGCGTGCTCGAGGCCTCAGTCATTCTCGAAGAAATCAACCACTCCGGGGGCAACGCGGCGGCCTGCCACGCGCAGATGTATATCATGGGCACCCTCCTCCGCCACGGGTCGGAGGAGCAGAAGCGCCGCTACCTCCCCAGGATCGCGACCGGGGAGCTGAGGCTCCAGGCCTTCGGGGTCACCGAGCCGAACTCGGGCTCCGACACGACCAAGCTCCAGACCACCGCTGTCCGGAAGGGTGACCGGTATGTGGTAAACGGCCAGAAGATCTTCATCTCGCGCGTCCTCCAGTCTGACCTGATGCTGCTCCTGGCGCGTACGACGCCCGTGGATCAGGTCAAGAAGAAGACCGGCGGGCTCAGCGTGTTTCTGGTGGACATCCGCGGCATCAAGGGGTTGGAGGTGCGGCCGCTCCGCATGATGATGAACCACTCTACCAACGCCCTCTTCTTCGACAACATGGAGATTCCGGCTGACAGCCTCATCGGCCAGGAGGGGAAGGGCTTCTCCTACATCCTCGACGGCATGAACGCCGAGCGCATTCTGGTGGCCGCCGATTCGATCGGTGACGGCCGCTGGTTCATCGACAAGGCCGTCGCCTACTCGAGCCAGCGGGTCATCTTCGGCAAACCCATCGGCGCCAACCAGGGCGTCCAGTTCCCCATTGCCGAGGCGTACATGGCCGTCGAAGCGGCCGACCTGATGCGGCTCAAGGCCGCCCGCCTCTTCGACGCCGGCGAGCCGTGCGGCGCCGAGGCCAACATGGCCAAGTACCTGGCGGCCGAGGCGGCCTGGGAGGCGGCCAATGCCTGCATCGACGCCCACGGGGGGTACGGCTACGCCCAGGAGTACGACGTCGAGCGCAAGTTCCGCGAGGCGCGTCTCTACAAGACCGCCCCCATCAACAACAACCTCATCCTCGCCTACATCGGGGAGCATGTCCTGGGCCTGCCGCGGTCGTACTGACACTCCCCCTCACCTTAATCCTCTCCCCCACCAGGGAGAGAGAGGAGGCGGTGAGCGGGAAGGGAGAGAGGGATCCATCAGATCCCTCGCCCCCAGCGGGGGAGAGGGAAGGGTGAGGGGGAAGATAGGAGCGTTATGAAGCTGCCGGAGCGCGTGACGGTCTGTGAAGTCGGGACGCGGGATGGGTTTCAGATCGAGCCCGACTTCATCCCCACCGACCGGAAGATCGAGGCTGTGAACCGCCTCTCCGCCTGCCGGGTGCCGCGGATCGAAGTCACCTCCTTCGTGCATCCCAAGGTCGTCCCCCAGCTCAGGGACGCCGAGGAGGTGATGGCCAGGATCACTCGGCGGACCGGCACGGTCTACGCCGCCCTGGTGCCCAACGACAAGGGCGCGGCGCGCGCCGTGGCTGCCGGCGTGGACCAGATCCACACCGTGGTCTCCGCCTCGGAGAGCCACAACCTCGCGAACGTCAACATGACCATCGCCGAATCCCTGGAGAAGCTCCGGGCCGTCGCCGAGGTCGCCCGAAGCGCCGGCGTTCCCGTCGCGGCCGGGATCTCCACCTCCTTCGGCTGCCCGTTCGAGGGCGAGGTGCCGCTCAGGCGCCTCGAGTCCGTGGTGGCCCGCCTGGTTGACCTCGGGGTCCGAGGGATCGGGCTCGCTGACACCACGGGGATGGCCAACCCGGTTCAGGTCTCCCGGATCTTCGAGCATCTGATGCCCAGGTTCCTGGGGATCGAGTGGTCGCTCCACACCCACGACACGCGCGCCATGGCTATCCCCAACATCCTGGCAGCTATGGAGTGCGGGGTGACCCAGTTCGATGCCTCCATCGGCGGGCTCGGCGGCTGCCCCTTCGCTCCCGGTGCCTCGGGGAATGTCTGCACCGAGGATCTCGTCCACTGCCTCCACGCCATGGGGGTGGAGACCGGAATCGACCTCGACGGGCTGATCGAATCCTCCAGGTGGGTCGAGCAGGTGATCGGGCGGACGCTCCCCGGCCAGCTCGTCAAGGCCGGGACGTGGGACCGGCGTTACCCTCCCCCCGACTCGGTGCACCGGCGCCTGGCGGCCAGCTGAGCCCAGCCTGGCGCATCTCCACCTTCCAGTCGCTGAGCGGCTTCAGACCGGGCTCCGGAGCGACTTGTGAGGAGCCTCACACTTGATCTTCCCTGTTGACATGCGTCAACAGCTTGCTTAGAACAAGAACACCTACGGAGTTGCACCTACACATCTCCCAATCAAAGGAGGAGGATGCCATGTCCACACGACTGAGGCCGCTCAAGCTCGGAGAGTCACCCGACGCCGCCGTGAACGGTATCATTCAGTTCTCGAAGGATGGCTTCGGCGACACCCAGATGTTCGGGCTCCTTGCCCGGC
>JBHIBG010000015.1:0-39884 GCA_046758965.1 Methylomirabilia bacterium
GAGAGGAGAGAGAAGATGAGAGACTTTTTTTTGCGGCGCACCACTAAACATATGATGTCCATAGGCCTGTTGCGGGATCTTCTCGTCGCCGGTGCCACGGGACTGGGGGTCTGTAGCTGGGGCATGCTCTTCGCCCTGCTGGCGGCCTGAACGGTCCGCCTAAGGCCGAGGCGGGCACCTAGGAGCGTATCTGAGCTGCCCCAGGCTCTGCTGCCAGGCCGCCACCGCCCCCTGTCGTCCGTTGCTGAGGGATAGAATAGGGACGTGAGGTGGGAGGAGTTCTGCGCCCTCTGCCGGGAGCTCGAAGCCACGCGGAGCCGGCTGGCCAAGACGGCTCTCGTAGCGGAGTTCCTTCGCCAGTTGACCGCAGAGGAAATCCCGTGGGCGGTAGCCTTCCTGACGGGGCGTCCGTTTCCGGCCTCGGACTCACGGGTCCTGGAGATAAGCTGGGCGACCCTCTCCGAGGCGCTCGACTCGGTCGGCCCCGCCGCGCCCGCCTCAAGCCTCACCCTCCTGGCGGCGGCTCGCGCCTTCGAGGGGGTGGCGGCGGCTTCAGGACCGGGCTCGCGGCGGGTCAAGAGTGAACGGCTCGCAGATCTGCTCCGCCGGGCGACCGATGAGGAGCGGGGGATCCTTCAACGGGTCCTGCTGGGAGAGATGCGGATTGGAGTTCAGGACGGCCTGCTTCAGGAGGCGGTAGCGCGAAGCTCGGGTACCGATCTGGAGCTGGTCCGGCGGGCCTCGCTCTTCCTGAGCGATCTCTCCGAGGTCTGCCGAATCGCCCTCACAGAGGGGCTCCGGGGTCTCGAGCAGGTGGGGGCCCGTTGCTTCGTCCCGCTCCTCCCCATGTTGGCCGAGCTTGCTGAGAGTTTTGCGGAGGTCTTCGAGGCCCATCGGGGCCGGACCGCGCTGGAGTTCAAGTACGACGGCGCCCGGATCCAGCTCCACAAGGCAGGAGACGAGATACGGATCTGGAGCCGCCGCCTGACGGAGGTCACCCCCAGCCTGCCCGAAGTCGTGGAGACTGCCCGCCGTGATCTCTCCGGGGACCCCTTCGTCCTGGACGGGGAGGTGGTAGCGGTCAGGTCTGACGGCCGGCCGCTCCCGTTTCAGGAGCTGATGCAGCGCTTCCGGCGGATTCACGACGTCGAGACCACGGCGCGGGAGGTCCCCTTGTCCCTCTATCTCTTCGACTGCCTCATGGCCGATGGCCGGTTGCTCGTTGACCAGTCCTATGAGGTGCGCTGGCATGCCCTCGAACGCCTGACCGGGGGAAGCTACCTGGCGCGGCGGACAATCCCCGAGCACCCGCGCGCCGCGGAGGCGTTCCTCGCCGAGGCGCTCACGGCCGGCCACGAGGGGGTGATGGCGAAGGCGCTGGACAGCCCCTACGCGCCGGGCAGCCGGGCCAAGCGCTGGTTCAAGGTCAAGTTCGTCAAGAGCGTGGACTGCGTCATCGTGGCCGCCGACCGGGGCTCGGGACGGCGGCGCGGCTGGCTCTCCAACTACCACCTGGCGGTCGCTGATGGGGCCGGCGGCTTCGCCCCGGTGGGGAAGACCTTCAAGGGACTGACCGATCAGGAGTTCAAGGCCATGACACTCCGACTTCAGGACCTCGCCGTTGACGACGACAGCTTCACCGTGGCTGTGAGGCCGGAGGTCGTGGTGGAGGTGACGTACAACGAGATCCAGAAAAGTCCTCAGTACCCCTCCGGCTTCGCGCTCCGCTTTGCCCGCATCACCCGCATCCGGGAGGACAAAGGGCCGGAGCAGATCAGCACGCTCGCGGAGCTCCGGGCACTCTACCAGCAACAAGGCGCCTCTGCCGAGCGCGCCCCTCGCGTGCCTTGACCCCTTCTCACCCCTCCCGTACAATCGCGCCCGTGACTTCGCGCGTCTCGACCGGGATTCCGCGCCTCGACGAGCTGCTTGGAGGGGGGCTCCTGCCGGGCACGCTCGCCGTGGTGTACGGGGCGACCGGGATCGGCAAGACTCACTTCGGTCTCACCTTCGCCCACCACGGGCTCGCCGTGGATCGAGCGCCCGGTCTCGTCTTCGACATGAACGCCCGGGGCGACTCCCAGCAGCATCACGCCTACGCCGAGCGGCTGTTCGGCTGGGCGCTCGGGCGCTGGACGCACACAGTGAGGCCGATGGCGAACCCATACCCCCCTGACGGGACCCTCGCCGACTGCTATTCCAACGCCTTCCCGTGGACGGGGAAGATCAGCGACTACCAGGTGCCCACGCCTGGCGGCTCGGAGTTCGACTGGAGCTGGAAGGGCGCCTATAACCGCGCCCTTTACACGGTCCGCCCATTCTTCTACTTCCACTTCTGCGCGGGAGCGCGGAGGGTGGTGGTGGATGGCGTGGAGCCGACGGGTGCGCCCTCGGAGTCGATTCAGCTCTTTCTCTTCGATGACCTCTACCGGAGGGTGATCCATCGGGAGGCCGAGACGTTCGGGATGGAGATCTGCCTGCCGGTCTGGAAGCACCGGGAGTTTATCGATGCCCACCGGTATGATCATCGGGCTGTGACGACGCTCCTTCTGGTCACCACTGAGGAGAGCCGTCTCGAAGACCTCATCGCCCGGAAGGTCGGAGCCGGCGATGTGGGGGCTGTGGCCAACACCGTCTTGGTGATGGGGAGCGAGCGCGTGGAGCGGCGACTCGGGCGCTTTTGCTGCGTGGTCAAGCATCGGGGGAGCGCCATGTCGGAGGAGATCGTCGAGTACCGGATTACGGAGCGGGGGATCGAGTTCTCATAACTGCCGGCTTTCTCAAGCGCCTGCGGGACCGCCGCTTCCGTCGCCGCCCGGCCCTCCGAGTCGGGGGGGCGCGGAGTGCCCTGGCCTTTGTCAACGCCGTCGGGTTCTGCTCCACCTTCTATCGCTTTCCCGAGGGCGTGCCCTGTCTCTGGGAAGCCGTTGTCGGGCGGCCTGACCCGCGCTGGCCCCGGCGCTCTCACCACGACCCCGGAATCGGCCTGACCTGGGATCTCAAGGAGCGGCTCCCGGCCGAGAGACAGGTCTACTACGGAAAGCTCCTGAAGGGCCGGCCTCTGCTGGTGGCCCTGGACCTCTTCCCCGCCTTCTACGCCCTGGTCCGGGGCCGGCAGCGGGCGCGTGACTACCGGGAGGAGTACGAGGCGGGCCGACTGTCGCTCACGGCCAAGCGGATCATGGACGCCCTGGTCCGGGAGCGCCCCCAGTACACGCGGGAGCTCCGGGCCAACAGTTTCATGCTCGAGCCCGCCAGGACCCGGGAGTTCGAGCGGGCCATGGCCGAGCTTCAGCAAGGGCTCTGGCTGGTCAAGACCGAGGAGCGCTATGAGCCCAGCTTCTCCTACCGCTGGGACCTCCTGGAGGCCTGGCTCCCCGAGGCTGCCGCTCACGGGCGGCGGCTTGCCCGCTCCGCTGCTGTTGAGCGCCTCCTGGAGCGCTACATGAATGCCGCGGTGTTCACGCGGGAGGGGTTGCTGGCGCGTCTCTTCGGCCTTCCCGCTGGCGAAGTCTCCCGCGCACTGGGGCGCCTGGTCAGGGCAAAGGCCCTCGTGGCCGATTGCGGGGTGCCCGGCTGGCCCGGTCGCTGGCTGGTCCACGCCTCGGCACTCCACGGACGGCGGAGATGAGGCGGAAAGCGTCAAGGACACACGCTGAGCCTCTTGGGGCCGTCGCCTTTTCCGCCTTCTCCCCGCATCACCAGGCGCTTCTCCGGAGCCTGGCCGAGCTCCTGGGTCCGTCCAGGGATGCCTTCGTGGTCGGCGGGGCAATTCGCGACCTCCTCCTCTGCCGAGCTCCTCTCGGTGACCTGGATCTGGCCGTGCCGGTCGAGGCGCTCGAGACGGCGCAGGCTCTGGCAGAGCGCCTCGGCGGCCGGTACGTCTGTCTGGATGCCGCGCGCGGCGTGGGGCGGGTCGTGATCCGTTCGGATACCCAGTTCACCCAGGTTGACCTGACCGATTTCCGGGCCTCCTCACTCGAGGCGGACCTCCAGGGGCGCGATTTCACCATCGATGCGCTCGCAGCCTCGGTCCGGCGCCTGGTTGAAGACGGAGCCGCCAGAATCGCCGATCCCACCGGTGGGCTGGCTGATCTGGCCCGGCGCCGCCTGAGGTTGGCGGGGCCAGCATCTTTTCAGGAGGACCCCGCGCGTGCGCTCCGGGCTGTCCGCCTGGCCGGGTTACTGGGCTTCTCCTTGGATCCCGAGGTGGGACGGGCGGCTAGAGCGATAGCCTCCCGGCTCCGCAAGGTGGCGGCGGAACGGATCCGTGAAGAGCTGACAGGAATCCTCGCGCTGCCACGGGCGGGGGCCAGCCTTCGAGCGCTGGATCGACTGTCCCTGCTCCCCGCCATCCTCCCCGAGAGCGCTCCGATGAGGTCGGCCTCTCAGCCGGCGCCCCATCGGTTCTCTGTGTGGGAGCACTCGCTTAGGACGGTGGAGGCCGTGGACCGGCTCCTCGCCAATCTCAGCGTGCTGGCCCCGCACCGGGACCGGATCGCCGCGCACCTGGGGGACCGGCTGGGGGATTCCATGACCAGACAGGAGGTGCTGAAGCTCGCGGCCCTGCTGCACGACGTGGCAAAGCCCCAGACTCGTCAGGTGGTCAAGGGGCGGATCCGCTTCATCGGCCACGACCTGGCGGGTGCCGAGATGGCGAAGACGATCGCCCAGCGGCTCCGGCTCTCTTCTGAGGCAACGGCGGTGCTGGCGAGGCTCGTGCGTCAGCACCTCCGGCTAATGCACCTGGGTCAGCTCGCGGAGGTGAGCCGGCGCGCCCGCTACCGGTTCTTCAGGGATCTCGGCGACGAGGCTCAGGATCTGCTGCTGTTGACTCTCGCGGACGCGGCCGCGGTCCGGGGCCTGTCACCCGGCCGTGTGGGGCGGGGGGCTCTGGGCCGGTTGGTGGCCGGTTTTCTCGGTGGCTGGCAGGAAGACCGGCGGCAGGTGGCCGTGCCGCCGCTCCTCCGCGGCGAGGATGTGATGGCCGCCTTTGGCCTCGCTCCCGGACCCGGGGTGGGGCGGCTCCTGGGCGTGGCGCGTGAGGCTCAGGACCTGGGAGTGGTGAGAACTCGCGAGGAAGCGCTGGAATATCTGATCCGCCACGCCGATTCTGCTGTTGACACGCCCGAAGGCGGTCTTCTACCGTAGAGGTGCCTGCCGGGCACGCCGGGAGCAGGGCTCGTGCCCGAGCGGGGGTTGGTGTAGAATACCGGTGAGAGGCGGGCGTAATTCAGGGGCAGAATGCCAGCTTCCCAAGCTGGACGTCGGCGGTTCGAATCCGCTCGCCCGCTCCACTTCTCTCGCGGGGTTGTCCACCCGAGCCATCCCGCGGTTGCCTCGTGAGTTCCGGTTCTGCGTATGAAAGGAGGTAGGACCCGATGGCCGCCGTCACGCTGATTATCGCTGTCGTTGCCCTGGTGATCGCCATTCTCGCCTTCGTTCGGAGCGGCGGTATCAAGGATGTGCGGCGCCAGGTCGAGTTCATGAGCGGCAAGACCGAAACGGCAAGGGACAGGACCGCCGATGTCCTGGACCGCCTCGAACGGTTCATCCGAGGCAAAGACAAGTCAGAGGGTGAGCAAGGTCCCGGCGGATCTTCGACTGCGGAGTAACCCGCGGCAATGCGCTGGCTGATTCTCTTGACGTTCCTGGCGGGCGTCGCGGTCGGTGTGAGCGGCACGCTCCTGGCGCCGCGCCTGACCGGTTCGTATCTGCCTGAGGTGATCCGAGGGAAGACCGAGCCGGTCGAGGGAGAGGTGGTGCGCAAGCTTAAAGAAGAAGAGCGGGTCCTGCTGACCGTGCTGACCGATGACGGGGCGGTGCTCGCGACGTTCGAGCAACAGGTGACGCAAATCAACCTCCTCGTCGAGGAGGGGGATACGGTGACGCTCGCTCTCCGCGGGTATGAGCCGTTCGTCAACGATCCCGCGATCCAGCGGGTCAGGAAGCCGAAGCCCAGGTTCCCTCTCGAGGGCAGTGAGCCCCCGCCTCCACCGACCGGACAGCGCGAGCCTGACGACAAGGCATCGCGGTAGAGTTACTCTCCTCGCCCGTCATCGCGAGATCCGGGTGGGGCTCCCTCAGTCGAATCTGCCTCTCGCCCCCGAGCGGATCGGGCGTATCTCGACGGTCGCACTCTCCTCGACGCCAAGGATGGCAAGGCCGGCCTCGGAGAGATGCCCGTGGTCGCCCGGGGTGGCGTCCACCTCGACCCAGCCCCGAAGCGGCGCCCCGCGCGGGGTCACGAACTCTACGATGTCGCCCTCATTGAGTCGGAGCCTGTTGGCGCTGGCTCGGGTGAGCCGGCAGACCCGGCGACCGGCCTTGTATTCGCGATCGTCCAGGTAACGCAACTGGATCGTGGGCCGGGCCAGCTCGAGTCGCTCCCGCAGTTTTCGGGTCTCTGCCTGGTCCACCACCCCCTCCCGGAGTGAGACTCCATACGCCCCTTCGGCCTTCCCCGGGCTGATCACCCCATCCGCCACATCCCGAGCCACGAGGGCCGGGTCACGCTCCAGGGGATCGCCGTATGCCCCACCGCCGGAGGACTCCATGACCACGACGTCTCCCGCTCCGAGCGGAAAGCCGCTGACCTTGCCGGGGACGGCGGAGGGCTGGATCTCCTCGCCGTTCCGGATCACCGTGAAGCGGTTCGGGGCGCCGCGGCCGCCCCCGCAGACCCCGTACGGCGGCAACACGGCTTTCTCTGCCAGGACCGAGAGCTGCGCCTGGGGAGCCAGGAGCCGCACTTCCCGCCGAAGCCCGAGCCCTCCGCGCCACCGGCCGTCACCTCCTGAATCTGCTCTGAGGGTGAGCCGCTCCACGCGCAGCGGGTATTTCTGCTCCACCGCCTCGACGGGCTGAATCGTGGTGATGTCGCTCTCGGTGAACGTCCTGACGGCGTTGTTCCCATCGCCGCCCTCGAAGGCGCCCGTACCGCCAGCGGGGTACTCATAGAAGATGAACGTGCTCCCTGTGCGGGGGTCCATCCCGCCCACGTAGCAGTGGTTTCCGCCACCTTTGAGGTCTCCCGTCACCTTCCCCCTGGTCGCCTGGGCCAACGCGCCCATCACCGCCGATTCCACGGCGTACTTCACTTCGACCATCCCGCCGCAGGGCGCGGGGAGCCGGGCGTTGACCACGGTCCCTTCGGGTGCGATCACCGTGAGCGGGCGGAAGGCGCCCGAGTTGATCTCTCCCCCGGGGTCGAGGAAGGCCTTGAGAATCGTGAAGGCACCCGTGGCGGCCATCGCCGGGCCGACGTTGGTGGGGCCGGCCGTCTGCGGCGCCGAGCCCGTGAGGTCGACGGTGACCGAGTCGCCCGCGACGGTGACCCGAGCCCGGATCAGGAGCGGCTCGAGGCGGTCGCGGCCGCCTTCGAGGTACGCCTCGTAGCGATAGTCACCGTCCGGCAGCTCGCGGATCCGCTGCCGCATCCGCCGCTCCGCACGATCCAGAAGCTCCCGGATAGAGGCCCGGAGGGTCGAAACTCCATAGCGGGCCATGAGGCTCTCCACTCGTTCCGCGGCTTTCCTGCACGTCCCGACCATCGCCCGGAAGTCTCCCTCCCGATCCTTCGCGACGCGCATGTTGGCGAAGAGGAGGTCCAGCACAGCCTGGTTCGGGGAACCTCGCTCGTACACCTTGACCGGCGGGATCCGCACCCCCTCCTGGTAAATCTCGGTCACAGCTCCGGAGAGGCTCCCCGCCGTCATCCCGCCCACGTCGCCCCAGTGGGCGCGCACCACCGGGAAGAGAAAGAGCTGACCGTCGGCAAAGAGGGGGGAGATCATTGCCAGATCGTTCAGGTGGGTTCCCCCGGTGTACGGATCGTTGTGGAGGAAGATGTCACCCGGATGGATCTCCGTGCCGAACTTCTCCCGCACCGCTCGCATGGACCAGGCAACGGGAACGATGTGGAGAGGATGATCCTGGCCCCGGGACATGGCGACGATCTGGGCGTCGGCGTCCATGAGAACGCAGGAGAAGTCCTCCCCCTCGTAGAGGATCGAGGAATAGGAGGTGCGCACCAGGTTCACGCGCATCTCCCGCACGATCGAGGAGAGCGCCTCACGGATGACCTCGAAGGTGATCGGGTCGATCGTCATGTTCCGACCCGCTCGAGCTGCATGATGCCGAAACGGTCGAGGGCCGCGCGCCAGCCCGGGAAGAGGACCGTGGTGGCGCCAAACTCCTCGACGATGGCCGGGCCGTCGAAGGTCGCCCCGACTGGGAGGTGCTCGCGCTGATACACGGGGGTCAGGATGAAGCCGTCGCGGAAATAGACCGGACGCTGCTCAATCCGCGCCTCGGCAAGAGTTTCTGTCTCGCTCTCATACGTCGGGAGCCCGGCCTTGGGGACCAGGCCGTAGGCCGTGAGGCGCACGTTCACGACCTCCACCTCGCCGCTCTCGTCCGCGTGGCCGAAGGCCTGGAGGTGGCGGGGGTGGAAGTCGCTGGCGGTGCCCGTCGCGGTCATCGCGGCGGGGTCAACGGGCACGGCCAGCTCGAAGGCCTGCCCGAGGTAGCGGAGATCGAGGGAGCAGGTCACGCGTATGTCGGAGGGGGCGAACCCCTCCCGTCTCAGCCGGGCTTCGGCGTCGGCCTTCAGCTGGGTGAAGATCTCGCGCAGCGGCTCAACTTCCGAGAGCGGCCCGATCCTGGTCTGGACCAGGTCGTGCTTGATGTCAGAGGCCAGGAGCCCGAGCGCCGAGACGTTTCCCGGAACGGGAGGGACGAGGATCCGGCGGATTCCGAGTTCCTCAGCCACAGAGATGGCATGCATCGGCCCAGCACCACCGAAGGCTACGAGGGTGAACTCTCGCGGGTCGTGACCGCGCTGGATCGTGATCTCCCGGATCGAGGCGGTCATCCGGGCGACCGCGATTCTGATGATCCCTTCGGCGAGCTGGTGGAGGTCGAGGTTCTGGAGCCTGGCGGCGACCCGCGCGATGGCCTCCCGCGCCAGGGCGGAGTCCAACCGAATCGTACCGCCGAGGGGCCGGGCCAAGCTGATCCGCCTGAGGAGCAGGTTGGCATCGGTCACCGTGGCCTCGTCACCACCGAGGCCATACGAGGCCGGGCCGGGATGGGCGCCGGCCGACTGCGGCCCCACCTGCAGCGAGCCGTCCACGTCGACCCAGGCTATACTGCCACCGCCTGCACCCACGCTCCTGAGGTCGACCTGTGGAGTCTTCACGGGGAAGGCGGCGATCAGGTTGTCGGTGGTGATCACGGGCGTGAGATCCCGGACCAGACACACATCCGTGCTGGTGCCCCCCATGTCGTAGGTGATGAGGTTGCGGAGTCCCGCGTGGCGGCCGATGAAGACCGCCTGGCTCACCCCTCCGGCGGGGCCTGAGAACAGCGTCTTGATCGGCAGTTGCCTCGCCGTCTCGACCGTGAGAACGCCGCCGCTCGAGCCGACGGTCAGGACGCCACTCCGGTACCCCGCGCCGTCCAGCTCACGCTCGAGCGCGTCGAGATAACACGCCATGAGTGGCTGAAGGTAAGCGTTGAGGACCGTGGTGGAGCAGCGCTCGAACTCACGATACTCCGGGACCACCTCTGAGGAGAGGGAAACCGGACACGCGGGAAAAGCCTGGCGAATCCACTCGCCCACGCGCTGCTCGTGAGCCGGGTTGGCATAGGAGTGCAGCAGGCAGACCGCGAAGGCCTCCGGCTCCTGCTGCGCCATCTCTTCTGAGAGGCGCCGCAGCTCGGCCTGATCCACCGGCTGGAGCACACGCCCATCGTGGAGGATTCGCTCGCCGACCTCGAACCTCAGCGGCCGGGGGACGGGGGGCTTGGGCCGGACGAACGTGGGGTTGAAAAGCGCTGGGATGTTCCGCTTCGTCCGGCCGATCTCAATGAGGTCTCTGAACCCCGCAGTGGTGACGAGGGCGACTCGGGCCCCCCGCTGCTCCAGGATGGCGTTGGTCCCCACCGTGGTCCCGTGCACAATCCTGCGAACCCGTGGCCCGGCCACGGAGAGCTCTGCCAGGCCTTTCAGCACGGCACGCCCCTCGTCGCTCGGGATGGAGAGCACCTTGGTCACGCGGACCGCACCGGTCTCCTCCTCGACAGCCGTGACGTCGGTGAAGGTTCCGCCCACATCGATGCCCAACACGATCATCCGGAATCCCCGCTCCTTACCGGACTTCGCCGGGCGCGAGCGGCCAGAGTCCCGAGGCGACTTTCGCTCACGCGGGTTTGCGCAATCAGTTGCGATACTATGTGCAGGACGCTGTGCAGAACGCTAGCAGGGGTGAGGCGCGCGTGTCAAGGCCACTGGCGACCGCCGCACTTTTTGGTCATGCGTCACCCGTTTGCAAATTGACAAGCGCATCATCAGTTTTTAGTATGAGTGAGGACATTTCGTTATGCCGGTCTTCTGGTAGACCCGCTGCCGAGAGCCGACCAACCGGAGACAGAAAGAAGAGGGAGAACCTGTATGGCCAAGCTCAGAGCTGACGCGTTCGTGAGATCTGTGAGGAGCCTGCTTGCCGAAAGACAGGCCGTCGCGCTGAAGGAGAAGGATCTAGTCAGTAGCCTGAATGCCGTGTTGAACAAGATTGGGTATCAGGTAGTCGGGCTCGACGCGAGGGCTCGGGCCGGCAAGGCGGGACGGCCCGCGAAGCGGGCTCGGCGGAGTCGCGGCCGCAGGCCGGGGAGGCCGCCGACGGTGCGGGCGAGGCGGCGGGCCCGGGGTCGGAAGAAACGGTAGCGCCCGGCTGACTCTCACTTTGCCACACCGGATTCGCCTCCCACCACGATCCGGAAGTCCATGACGCCGTAGCGTGCCGGAGCAGCAACCGCTCTGCTCCGGCGTCGGGCTGGCTCTCCTTGCGGTCGACGATGCCCACCAGAGTGGGGACGGTATCCAAGCCCATCACACGCCCAAGATTAGTTGCCCGGCCCGGGGACGGCGGGTGGTCTGGAGGCGCTCCTCACCTCCGGACCTCTCAGCGCCCTTGCCAGTGAAGCTGGTGGCCAGGGGGAGCCAGCCGAAGGAGGGGGTCTCTAGATCGGGAACCCCCTCAGGCTGGCCGTCAGGCGTGGCGAGGAGCAGGTAGGCCTCACGCTGGGGTCCCCGGGGGCCCAGATTGGCTTAACAGGGGGGCCGGAACAAACGATGGACTGTGAGGGCTGTATTAGGGTTGCCTGGGAATCTCGGGCGGTGCCACAAAAGCCCTTGACAAATTAGGGATTCCTCGTGTACTGTACGCGCCGCGTCCCACCGGCCGAGAGGTACCACCTTAAGGAAAGGAGCAAGGGTTATGAGTGATACGACAAAACCCACAGAAGGCACCCAAGGATCACGCCGCAGCTTTCTGAAGAAAGCAGCGGTCGCCGCCACGGCGGCCGGCGCGGCAACGATAGGCTTCCCGATGGTCTCCAGAGCCAAGACCGTCACCTTGAAGATGCAGGGCGCCTGGGGCGGGAAGGACATCTTCAACGATATGGCCGTGGAGTACGTCGATCGGGTCAACGCGATGGCGGGCGGCCGGCTGAAGATCAACTACCTGATCTCCGGCGCGGTGGTCAAGGCGTTCCGCGTGCAAGACGCCGTTCACAAAGGCGTGCTTGACGGCGGGCACGGGGTGACGGTGTACTGGTACGGCAAAAGCAAGGTGGCGTCACTGTTCGGCACGGGACCGGTCTTTGGCCAGAGCGCCCACCACGGGCTGGCCTGGATTTATAGGGGCGGCGGCCAGCAGCTCTATGACGAGCTCATCGAGAAGCTGGGGATCAACACCGTCGGCTTCTTCGCCATGCCGATGCCGACGCAGCCGCTCGGGTGGTTCAAAAAGCCGATCAGGAGCGCCGACGATATGATAGGCCTGAAGTACCGCACCGTCGGCCTCGCGGCCGACCTGATGCAGGAGATGGGCCTCAAGGTGACCCAGCTGCCCGGGGGAGAGATCGTCCCGGCTCTGGAACGGGGCGTGATCGAGGCGTTCGAGTTCAACAACCCGACCTCTGATAAGAGCTTTGGCGCCCAGGACGTGAGCAAGGTCTACATGTTGGGGAGCTACCATCAGGCGGCGGAGTTCTTCGAGATCATCTTCAACAAGGACAAGTACAACTCCCTGCCCAAGGAGCACCAGGCGATCCTGAAGCACGCCGCGGAGGCGGCATCCTCGAGCAACTTCTTCTTGGGGATGGAGCGCTACTCTAACGACCTCCAGTGGCTGAAGAACAAGGCAGGCGTCAAGATCTACCGGACGCCCCAGTCGGTCATGAACAAGCAGCTCCAGGCCTGGGACGTGATGATCGAACGGTTGGAGAACGCAGATCCGTTCTTCAAGAAGGTCCTAAAGTCGCAGAAGGAATTTGCTCACCGCGTTGCGTATTACGAGCTCCTCAACTCGGCCGACTACAAGCTTGCCTTCGAGCACTACTTCCCTGGCGAGCTCGGCTTCTAACCAACCGGTCCATCGGTGACCCAAGCGGCCTGGCTTGGCGGGGCGGCGCTTGCGAGCGCCGCCCCGTTTGCATGAGCCCAGGCAGAAGTCTTGTCCCGAGGATGCGGATATGAATCGGATCCTTTTTTCTATCGACAGATTTAGCATGTGGGTGGGGCATGCCTTCGCCTGGTGCATCCTAGTCCTCACCTTCGCGACCAGTTACGAGGTCTTCGTCCGCTACGTGCTGAGAGATCCAACCGCGTGGGCGTTTGACATCAGCTACATCATGTACGGGACCTTGTTCATGATGGCGGGGGCCTATACCCTGTCCCGCGACGGTCATGTGCGCGGGGATGTGGTGTATCGGCTCTGGCCTCCCCGCGTTCAGGCGGCGATCGAGTTTGTGCTCTATCTCGTGTTCTTCTTCCCCGGGGTGCTGGCGCTGATCTACGCCGGCATGGACTACGCGGGCGAGTCCTGGGGGTGGCGGGAAGCCAGCATCAACAGCCCCGCGGGAGTGCCCGTCTATCCCTTGAAAATGATCCTTCCCGTTGCCTCATTCGTGCTACTGCTGCAAGGGATCGCGCAAACCATCCGCTGCGTCCTGTGCATGAAAGAGGGGAAGTGGCCTCAGCGCCTCCATGATGTGGAGGAAATGGAAACGCTGATCCGGCAAAAACGGGAGCAGGCGGCGAAAGCGACGGCTCCGGAGGGCGGCGAGACCGGGAGAGACGCGACATGACCGATCCTCAAGTCGCGATGCTGATGCTCGGGTCCTTCATCTTCATCATTCTCCTGGGCTACCCCATTTGCTTCACGCTGGTCGCGATGGGCGTGGGCTTCGGCTATTACGCCTACGCGACACCCGACCAGATCAATCATATCTTGGACAACCGGGTCTTCGACCTGCTGGTGAACCAGACATACTCTGTGATGGTGAACGACGTGCTGGTTGCGGTGCCGCTGTTCCTGTTCATGGGGTATATGGTCGAGCGCGCCAACATCGTGGATCGGCTGTTTTACAGCCTGAATATCGCGGCCCGCCGTGTGCCCGCGTCCATGGCGGTCGCGGCGCTGGCGACCTGCGCGATCTTTGCGACCGCCGTCGGCATTGTCGGCGCGGTGGTGACGTTGATGGGATTGCTGGCCTTCCCGGCCTTGCTGAAGGCCGGGTACGACACCGAGTTTTCCGCCGGGGTCATCTGCGCGGGCGGTTGCCTCGGCATTCTCATTCCGCCTAGCATCATGCTGATCGTCTATGCGGCGACGTCCGGCGTCTCCGTGGTCAAGCTGTACGCCGGAGCAATCCTCCCCGGATTCATGCTGGCCGGCCTCTATATTATCTATGTGATGGGACGGGCGTTCCTCAACCCGCGCCTGGCGCCGAAGCCCCCTAGGGAGCAGTGGGATATACCCTTCGCACAGCTGATCTATATGCTCCTGACCTCGTTCATTCCGCTGGCCGTCCTGATCCTGTCGGTTCTGGGCGCCATTCTGTTCGGTTTGGCGACACCGTCAGAGGCGGCGGCGGTGGGCGCCTTGGGCAGCCTGGTCTTGGCTCTCGCCTATCGCGAGCTCTCGTGGGGACGCCTGAAAGAGTCGGTGTTCCTAACGGTGCGCACCTCGGCGATGGTGTGCTGGCTATTCGTCGGCTCCTGGACCTTCGCCTCGGTGTTTTCCTACCTCGGCGGCCATTCCATGATCGAGGAATTTGTGCTGAGTATGAACCTGTCGCCCGTCCTGTTTCTCATCCTGGCGCAGTTCATCATCTTCTTGCTGGGCTGGCCGTTGGAGTGGAGCGAGATCATCATCATCTTCGTGCCGATCTTCCTGCCGCTGCTGGACAACTTTGGCGTCGACCCGCTGTTCTTCGGGATCCTGGTGGCGCTGAACTTACAAACCTCGTTCCTGACGCCGCCGATGGCGATGTCGTGCTATTACCTGAAGGGCATCGCGCCGCCGCACGTCCAGCTCGCGCAGATCTTCCGCGGATGCATGCCGTTCCTGCTTATGGTGCTTATCGCCATGGTGCTGCTCTACAATTTCGGTTGGCTCGCGCTGTGGCTGCCTGACTACATCTACAGCGTCAGATAGCGACAGGAGGGGGCGATGGGCTTAGTTGAGATGAGCGCCGCGGAGGCGGCAGAGGCAATTCGGGCCGGCAAGGTAGCATCAGAAGAGCTGGTGAGCGCCTGCCTTGAGCAGATCGCTACGCTCGAGGAACGGGTGAGCGCGTGGACCCACCTGGACCGCGACCATGCCCTGCAACAGGCACGCGACGCCGACCTGGCGCAGCGCGAAGGCAGGGCCCTGGGCCCCCTCCACGGTATACCGATCGGCATCAAGGATATCTTCGACACCATGGACCTGCCAACCGAGGACGGCACGGTTCTGCACGCCGGGCGCAGGCCGACGGAGGATGCGACCGCGGTGTCCCTGCTGCGCGAGGCGGGCGCGATCATCATGGGGAAGACCGTGACGACGGAGCTTGCGGTGTTTTCGCCGGGCAAGACCAGGAATCCCCATGACCCCGCGCGCACGCCTGGCGGCTCTTCGAGCGGGTCGGCGGCGGCTGTTGCGGCGTTCATGGTGCCGCTGGCCATCGGTACACAGACCAACGGATCGGTCATCCGTCCGGCGTCCTACTGCGGGGTCTACGGGTACAAGCCGACCCACGGCCTCATTTCCCGACATCGGATTCTCCAGCTGTCGCGGCTTCTGGACCACGTTGGGGTGTTTGCGCGCACGATCGAGGATGTCGCGCTGATCGCAGAGCAGCTGATGGCTTTCGACGACCGCGATCCCGACACCCGGCCGCAGGTACGCCCCAAGCTCGTCGAGACTGTGGCCCAGGAGCCCCCGGTCACTCCGCACCTGGCTTTCGTCAAGACGCCGGTGTGGGACCGAGCCGCCGAGGATACGAAAGAGGCGTTTCGGGAGTTGGTGGAGCGCCTTGGCGAGAACGTCGGGGAGATCGAGCTCCCGGATATTTTCATGGATGCGTTCGCGTGGCATGGCACGATCATGGAGGCGGATCTCGCCAGAAGCTTCGAACGTGAATATGAACGCGGCAAAGACAAGCTCAGCTCTATCCTTCGGGAGATGATCGAGCGTGGGCAGAAGCATCTGGCCGTGGATTATAACCGCGCAGTGGGCCAGATCGCGGTCTTGAATAGCCTTCTAGCTGTAATTTTCGAGCGGTATGATGCCATTCTCACGCCAGCGGCTACCGGTGAGGCTCCGCTTGGCTTGGGCTCGACTGGCAGCCCAATTTTTTGTACGATCTGGACGCTATGCGGAATGCCGGCGGTGAGCCTTCCGCTCATGCAGGGCGCACACGGCATGCCGATGGGGGCGCAGCTGGTAGCGCCCAGAGAGGGCGACGCCCGGCTGTTGCGAACAGCCCGCTGGCTCGTGAACCTCGCTGGCAAGTAACAGCTCTCGGTGGCTACCAGTCCCGCGATCGGGGCGGGGACAGGTTTCGAGTCGTCAGCGTGTCCCGAAAGGCGATGAGAGAGGCATTGAAGGAGGCATCGGGATCTCGTGGGCAATCTCGTCAGCGGGTTGATCGCACTTTCGATGGTTGTTGTGTTCTTGGGTTTTTACGCCGTAACGTTACGTTCTGTTGCACTTTGGATCATAATCGTCGCTATCCTCGGCCTGGTAGTGGTCGACTTTGTCCAATCTGTAAGAAAACCCAAGAGCCAAAGCGGGGATTGATCCCCCAGGTGGCTCCGCTCCGTGCGATGCAACCGACCAGGGGCGCTGCTTGCGGAAGGGCCAGGATGCCGGGGGGGGGGCGGTCCAGAAGTGGCTTGACTCGCCGCTGCTTGCCGCATAGACTTCAAACTCACTCAAGCTCAGGCGGTAGCCGAGGGGGGTAAGCAACCCAGCGGGGAGGCTGGGGCCCGAGGCCCTGTGGCGGCAATCTGGCCTGAAAGGAGGTGTGTTCTCTCAAACACGAACCCAACGTCAAGAGTTGTTTCGAATCGCGCGCGGGCTGGTGTGAGCGCGTGGCGCGATGAGTTGCAAAAGGAGGCGAACAATGCGTTGCAAAGTAGCGTCACTTCTCTTGTCTATTCTCATGTTGGGTTCCGTTCTGGCTGGAACATCCTCAGCCGATGTGACCGTTCGACTGGAGTTGGTGGCCGAAGGTCTCACCGCACCGCTCCTTCTTGTGTCGCCGCCCGATGGGACCAAGCGGCGCTTCATTATCGAGCAAGTCGGGCTGATCAGGATCTTGATGCCCGACGGGACGTTGCGTGACGAGCCGTTTCTGAATATCCAGCACAAGATAGTCCCGCTATTGGCCGACTTCGATGAAGAGGGCCTGCTGGGGCTGGCGTTTCATCCGAACTTCAAGAACAACGGGAAGTTCTACATCTCGTACAGCGGGCACCTCCGGGGCGACGCGGGCCTGGGCGAGAAGCTCTGGTACGCCCACACCAACTATGTGGCCGAGTACAAAGTATCCGAGGCCAATCCCAACAAGGCCGACGCGCTTTCGGAACGGGTCCTCACGCGGATGGATTGGCCCCAGTTCAACCACAACGGCCACTGGATCGGTTTTGGACCTGACGGTTACCTCTACATCTCGACCGGTGACGGGGGGTATGCGAACGACTGGGGGATTGGCCATCACGTCACGAAAGGCAACGGTCAGGACTTAGGAGCGCTGCTCGGCAAAATCCTCCGGATCGACGTGGACGGTCGCAAGCCCTACGCGGTTCCCAGCGACAACCCGTTTGTTGGCAGGAAGGACGCGTTGCCGGAGATTTGGGCGTACGGCTTTCGCAATCCCTGGCGGTGCTCCTTCGACACGGGCGGGACTCATGAGCTCTTCTGCGGAGATGTCGGGCAGAACAGCTACGAGAGTGTGGACATCGTCGCGAAAGGCGGAAACCACGGCTGGCGCGTGAAAGAGGGGACCCACTGCTTCGATTACGCGAATCCGAACAAGCACCCGGCCTCGTGCGAAGACGCCGGCATGATTGACCCCATCGTCGAGTACAACAACTGCAACGTCCACAAGGACTGCAAAGGGATATCGGTCACCGGGGGCTACGTGTACCGGGGTAGCCATCGTCCCTGGCAGGGAAAGTACTTCTTCGGAGACTGGAGCAAGCAGTTCGGCGTCAAGGACGGCCGGCTCTACGTGGCGTCTAGGAAGGGTGGCGGCTGGGAGATGGAAGACGTCAAAGTCGCCAACATGCCCAAGTTCAATTCGTATGTCCTGGCCTTTGGGCAGGATGCCGATGGCGAGATCTACGTCATGACGACGGATACCACCGGCCCGGTGGGTGGGCTCGATCGGATCTACAAGATCGTTCCGTAAATGAGATAGGGGACGGCGGCCTTGGCCGGTGAGCGTGTGGGCGGCCAAGGCCGCAAAGCCCTAAGAGATGGCCGTGGCCTTTCCCCCCGGGATCTCCGGGGGGAAGGGGTACGTGTGGAGCCGCGCGTGCGCGCGAAATGCGGGAGGGAAGTGTTCTAGTCCGCTGCGCGCAAGTCTTTATCGGGGGCTCGCGTGCTTTCGTGATCAAGTGCAAGCCTGCCTTGTTTCGCGTGCTCGTCATGCTGGCGCTGCCGGTGGTGATACTTGGGCTAAGTGCATTGCCGTTCGGCCGAGTAGGCATCGCGCAGGAGGCCAAGTTTACTGAAGAGTATTTAACGGACCCCAAGAACATAGAACTGGGCAAGAAAGTCTGGCTCAAGCGGTGCAAGTTCTGCCACGGCAAGCAGGCCTACCCGGGCAAGGCGCCGAGGCTAGAGCCATCGCGATACGAGCCTGAATTTGTCTATGACCGCGTGACCAACGGATTTCGAGGCATGCCGCCGTGGAAAGAGGAGTTTTCGGAGGAGGAAAGGAAAGCGGTCGTTGCCTACGTCATGAGCAGGGTGTAGCCCAGAGGGGGCATCACGCGTGAAGCGGAAGACCTTGGACCCGAACAGTGAGGGCATGGAAGTCGAGTGGTGACGCTGGCCCCGTCCCCCCGTGTGTTCCTGCTGAAGGATCTCGTTCACCGGCGCGCCTCACCGGAGGTGCGCGAGTGGTTTGAGCGGGGAGCGGGTGCTGCGGGTGGATCCTTTGACCGCAGTGGCTTCAATGAGTGCTTCAGTGAGGCTGCTCGCCGACTCGGCAAGGTGTGTCTGAACCTCACCCGTCAGGAGGTCGCGCAGCTCGAGGCGCTGGGCGTGAACTGGCCGCTGAGCGGGTGGGGGCTGGACGAGCTGGGACGGGTCACGCTGCTTATGCTGGCCGGGACGCACCTGCCGGAGAGCGCACTCGAGACGCTGCTGGAGGAGTGCTACCACCAGGGCGACAATCGCGAGCGGCAGGCGGTGCTTCGGGCGTTACCGTTCCTGCCGGCGGCGGAACGCTTTCTGCCCATCGGGGCGGAGGCCTGTCGGAGCCATATCCAGCCGCTGTTCGAGGCCCTCGCGTGTGAGAACCCCTATCCGGCCTTACACTTTCCCGATCTGAACTTCAACCAGATGGTGCTCAAGGCCCTGTTCACGGGAGTGGCCCTGGAGCGCGTCGTGGGGTTGGGGGGGCGGGTGACACCGGAGCTGACCCGAATGGCGAACGACTACGCGAGCGAGCGCCGGGCGGCGGGGCGGAGCGTGCCGCCCGACATCTGGCGCCTCACGGCCGCGAAAGGGGGCGAGCCATGAAGCTTTTCGATCCCCACATCCACATGACCTCCCGGACCACGATGGACTACGAGGCCATGGCGCAGGCCGGAATCGTCGCCGTGGTGGAGCCGTCCTTCTGGATCGGCCAGCCCCGTACCCATGTCGGCACCTTCGAGGACTACTTCAGCATGCTCCTGGGCTGGGAGCGCTTCCGGGCCAGCCAGTTCGGGATCCATCACTTCTGCACGCTGTCGCTGAACCCAAAGGAGGCGAATAACCCCCGGGTGGCCCAGGGCGTGATCGACCTCCTGCCGCGCTATCTCCCGAAGGACGGCGTGGTCGCGGTGGGGGAGATCGGCTACGACGACCTGACGCCCGAGGAGGAGAAGTACTTCGCCGTCCAGCTGGAGCTGGCGCTGCGCTCCGACCTGCCGGCCCTGGTCCATACGCCGCACCGAGACAAGAAGCGGGGGACCGAGCGGAGCCTCGCGCTCATTCGGGAGGTCGGGTTCCCGGAGGAGCGGGTGCTCATCGATCATAACACCGAGGAGACCCTCCCCCTCGTGCTGACCACGGGATGCTGGGCCGCCCACTCCATCTATCCCTACACGAAGATGGACGAGGCGCGCATGGTGGCCTTGGTGAAGCAGTACGGCAGCGAGCGCATCCTCATCAACAGCGCCTCCGACTGGGGGGTGAGTGACCCGTTGAAGGTCCCCAAGACCGTGGCGCTGATGCGCGAGAGCGGGGTGTCGGAGGAGGCGATCGAGACCATTGTCTGGAAGAACCCGGTGGCCTTCTTCAGCCAGAGTGGCCGGCTCGAGGTGGCCGAGGTCGCCGAGCGTCCCAGCATCGACCAGAGCCACCTGTGGGAAGGGAACTCGGTGCTCCGCGGCCAGGCTCCGGTGAGGGAGCGCTAGGCGCCGGTCTCAATGCGCCGGACCGTCGTCCTGAATGTGGTCGGCCTCACGGGCGACCTCTTGGGCGACGCCACTCCATATCTCCAGGCGCTGGCCCGCGACGGTGGCGTGCGCCCGCTCCAGACCATCCTTCCGGCTGTGACCTGCTCCGTCCAGTCCACGTTCACCACGGGCCTCCTGCCGCGCGAGCACGGCTGCGTGGCCAACGGCTGGTACTTCCGCGACCTGTCGGAGGTCTGGCTCTGGCGCCAGTCGAACCGCCTGGTGGCGGGGGAGAAGATCTGGGAGGCAGCCTCTCGGCGCGATCCCGCCTTCACCTGCGCCCAGCTCTTCTGGTGGTACAACATGTACAGCACCGCGGCCTACACGGTCACGCCGCGCCCGATGTACCCGGCCGACGGGCGCAAGCTCCCTGATATCTACACGGAGCCGGCCGAGCTGCGCGAGGAGCTCACGGCCCGCCTTGGGGCCTTTCCGCTCTTCAACTTCTGGGGGCCCACGGCGGATATTGTTTCGAGCCGCTGGATCGGGGAGTGCGCCCGTCATGTCTACGACAGCCGCCATCCGACGTTGACACTCGTCTACCTCCCGCATCTCGACTACAACCTCCAGCGTCTCGGTCCGCGGCACCCCGACATCACGAAAGATCTCCGGGCCATCGACGCCGTCTGCGGCGAGCTGATCTCGCACGCCCGGCGCGATGGGGCCCGCGTCATGGTCCTGTCCGAATACGGGATCACCGAGGTGAGCGGGGCTGTCCACATCAATCGCGCCTTGCGGGAGGCCAAGTGGCTCAGGGTCAGGCGCGAGCTCGGGCTTGAGCTCCTGGATGCCGGTGCCTCTGAGGCCTTCGCGGTCGCCGACCACCAGGTCGCCCATGTCTACGTGCGACGTCCGGATCTGGTGGGGGAGGTGAAGCGACTGCTCGAAGGCCTCCCGGGAGTGGAGAGCGTGCTCGACGAGGAGGGCAAGCGCGCCCATGGCCTCGACCATTCACGCTCGGGGGAGCTGGTGGCTGTCGCGTCCGCCGACCGCTGGTTTACTTACTACTACTGGCTGGATGATCGGGCCGCTCCTGATTTCGCCCGCACCGTTGACATCCACCGGAAGCCGGGCTACGACCCGGTGGAGCTCTTCCTCGATCCTGCGCTCAAGGCGCCCAGGCTCAAGATCGGCTGGACTCTCCTCAAGAAGGCGCTTGGCTTCCGCTACCTGATGGACGTGATCCCGCTCGATGCGACTTTGGTGAAGGGCTCCCATGGGCGGGTCACGGACGATCCCGGCGCAGGACCGGTGGTGATCTCCAGCGAGCTCTCCCTGCTCCCCGCCGGGGCCGTTCATGCCACCGCGGTGAAGGGGCTGGTCCTGGACCACGTGTTCGCGCCCTAGCAGGAGTGCGGCGGTCAGCCGACAGGAGTGGAAGAACCTATTTCTGGATCAGGGCTTTTCCCTGGCTTCTGATCTTTTCCAGTAAGACCATCGCGCTCCCTGCCAGGCCACCGGGGAAGGTCGAAACGACGACGATGAGCAAACTGCCTAACAGCAGACCCCGATACCCTATCACGCGCGAAGAGAGATCTTCCAGCGCCACGAAGGCAAATGCCCCAAGCACCGGGCCCAGAAACTGCCGGGTTCCCCCAAGCACGGTCGCCAGGACCAGCTGTGCTGAAAACAGCCAGTGGAGCTGTTCAGGGGTAATTTGCCGGCTCAATTGTCCGAACAACCCCCCGGCAAGGCCCGCGAAGATCCCTGAGAGAATGAAGGCGTACCATCGGTATTGTCGCACAGGAATGCCAATGAATGCCGCTCTCGTCTCATTGTCTCGGATCGCTCGCAAGGCCTTCCCGAACGGTGAGAGGCCGATCCGCGACAACAGGAACGTGGATCCGAAGAAGGCCGCCAGGATAACGTAGTAGAAGGCCGGAATGAACAGATCAGGAACGAATTCGGTCCCGACGATGGTGAAGCGGGGAATGTACAATCCGCCCCCACCGAGCAGGAACAGCCCTTTCCCCACACCGCCGAACGGCCTGAAGATAATGCCACTGATGAAGAGAGAGTGTACCATCTGAGCAAACACCAATGTAAGGATGGTGAAGTGAATTCTCGTGGCCCTCACGCATAGGAAGCCGACGACTGCAGAGAGCACTGCCGAGGAGAGTACCCCGGACAACAGATAGATTTCGAGCGAATTTACGGGAGAGAATCGGTAAAGAAACCCTCCGGTGTATGCCCCGACCCCGAAATAGGCCGCATGGCCGAGGGAAAGCAGGCCAGTGGTTCCCAGGAGCAAGTTCAGGCCCAGGCACGCGATGGAGAGCACCAGCGCGTAACACAGCACGATCAGGGAGTAGGGAGGGAGCAGAAGAGGCATAAGGAGAAAGAGGGTCCCTGACATTGCAGCCAAGAGGAGCGTTCTGCCTGGAGCTGCCGACTTCGCCACCATGATCACCGTGGCCCAGCACGCCGAGAACGAGCAGGCCTCTGGGGAGTGTTACTTCTGCTCCCGGAGAAGAGCCTTCAGCACGGCGCGGCCAGTCGCCCCCGAGCATTCCCGCATGCCGGGCGCCCGGCCGACGATCAGGCCACTCGGTGTAATCAGGAACACTGTCGGCGTCACGAAGACCGCATCGGCGCACTTCACGTTTGCCGCGGAGTCGAGAAGGACCGGCGCAACATAGCCCCGCGCCTTCGCCACGCGACCGGCTGCACCGCGGGACGTTGCGCTCCTACCGCCGCCATTCCCGTGAGAGCCAGGATCAGTCCTGGTCTACTGCCGAGAGGCGTCGCCTCCCGGCCCCACGATCTTGTGGGCGCTTGAGAGGGAGGTTCAGCGTCAGGAGGCGTCCGACGCCAACAGAAGCGGAAGCGCGCCCAGAGAGCCGAAGGTTGCCCGGTCTCCGGGTCGCAGACCTCGCACGTGATGCTAATCCATGACCACAATCGCGCGGCCGACGATCTCACCACGGCTCAGCGCCTGATAGGCCTTGTCGGCTTCTTCCAGCGTGTACCGCCGCGAGATCGGCTGAGAGACGTTGATCTGGCCCTTGGTCGCCAGGCGCAGAACGTCCGGCATGTCGGTGCGCACTCGGCAGCCGTAAGACCCGCTTAGGCGAATCCCGCGACGAACGAGCCGGGTCACCTCGATGGCAGCCGCCGCTTGTCCTGCGGCAATGCCGATCACCACGGTCCGCCCCCCGTCCCGGGTCATCAAAAAGGCGTTCACGACTGTCTCAGGTCGGCCGAGCGCCTCGATGGCGACATCGACACCTCGTCCGTCCGTCAGGGCCATCACCTGACCCACAGGATCGCCGTGCGAGGCGTTCACGACTTGGGTCGCCCCCAGCTTGCGAGCCGCCTCGAGCTTGTCATCCCGGACATCCACGGCGATCACCTCGGTGGCCCCGAACACCCGGGCTATCTGGATCGCGTTGGACCCAACGCCGCCCACGCCCACAACAGCTACCGCCTCGCCGGGTTGGATCTGGGCCTGGTTCTTCACGGCGCCGTACGCGGTCATCACCGCACAGCCGAGAATGCACGCGTCAGTGAGTGGCAGGTCGGGAGGCGCGGGGAAGACGTCGGTGGCTGGGACCACCGCGTACTCCGCCAAGCCCGCCATGCTATACATGGCCAGGGACGAGCCGTCCTTACGGCGGAGCCGGCTCTCGCCGTCGTAGAGCGTCCCCTTCAGCCGGTTCATCGCGAAGAAGGTCTCGCACAGGTCATCCCGGCCGCGGGCGCAGTAATAACAGTAGCCGCAGGGCATGATAAAAGTGCAGACCACCTGATCGCGCACCTTCACGCCGCTGACCCCGGCCCCAAGTTCCTGCACCACTCCGGAAATCTCGTGGCCGAGGACGCACGGCACCGGAAACTTCACCTCGCCTTTCACGACGTGGAGATCCGTGTGGCAGACCCCGCATGCCGTCACTTCCACGAGGACCTCCCCGGCCTTCGGCCTCGGGGTAGGGAGGTCTTCGACCACCAGGGACGCCCCCACAGCAGGCAACACGGCAGCTTTCATGTCGCTCATCCCGTCAACATATCCGTGACCATTGCCTCGGCCACCGTTCCACTACCACGTTTTTCTCGGTTAGAAGTCGATCGCATCATACTACAACCGTTGATTATGCTGCGGGCATGATCATCCAAATGCGCTTCCAGGAGATTCTTGAGCCTGCTCGCCTCTTTTCGCTCCCCTTTTGGGAGGAGAATCGGGCAGACGCGGATCGGTCATCCGCGAATGGTCTTCATGACCTTTTCGTTTTCGAGGGCTTCTCGGGGGCTCCCGTGAAAGATGATCTCTCCGCGATCGATCGCGTACAGCCGGTCGGCGAGCCGGGAAGCGATCATCAGGTTGGACTCGGCGATCAACAGCGAGATTCCCATTTCCTTGATCTTGGTCACCGCGTCTCTGAACCGGGTAACGACCACGGGGGCGAGCCCTTCAAACGATTCATCCAGGAGAAGAATGGATGGGGAGAGGGCCATGGCCCGGGCAATCGCCACCATCTTTTTCTGCCCCCCGCTCAGGTTGAGCCCCCGCCGCTGGGTCAACTCTCTGACCTCGGGGAACACTGAGAAGATCCGCTCTTCTATGTCCGCGTCGGGAGACGTTCCCCTGGGGTTCCGCGAAGCTCCAGCCAACCACCGACTGATCAAGAGATTCTCCGCCACCGTCAGCTCGGGGAAAATTCCGCAGTCTTCAGGGGCATACCCAATGCCGAGCTTGGCGCGCTCATGGGGTGGCAACCCGCTAATGTCCTTGCCCTGAATCGCGATCTTCCCGGATCTCACGGGCAGGAGGCCCATGATGCTCTCAATGGTGGTGGTTTTGCCCGCACCGTTCCGCCCGACCAGGCAGACGAGCTCCCCCTCGTTCACAGTCAGCGAGACCCCGCGGAGGACGTGGGCCGGCCCGCGGGAGGTATGGATTTCTTTAACCTCGAGCATTCAGTGGACCTCCGTCTGATCAACTCGAAGTCGCAGCACCCAGCAGCGTGGTCGCCACCTGCTCATTTTTCCGGATCTCTTCGGGGGAGCCATCAGCCAGAATGGTTCCCTCGTGCATCACGACGATCCGGTCTGAATATCTGAACACCACGTCCATGTCATGTTCAATGATCACCGCGGTGATCTGTCCGGCTCTCACCACGGCGGCGACCGTATCCATGATCTGCCTCTTCTCGCGGGTGCTCACCCCGCTGGTGGGCTCGTCGAGGAACAAGAGCTTCGGGCGCAGGGCATGGGCCACGGCCACATCGAGGAGCTTTCGCTCTCCTTGCGCCAGCCCTCTCGCCAGCGTGTTGCGCTTGCTTTCCAGACCGAACTGCCGAAGCACGTCCAGCGTTTCCTGTGCGACGTCACCATCCCTGTCTGCTAGAGCGAAGAGATTGTGGGTTTTCCCCTGTCGAGAGAAGATCGCCAGCGCCACATTATCGAAGGCAGAAAGATCGTCAAACAGGTTCACCAGCTGAAAACTCCTGGCAATCCCCGCTTTGATCCGCTCTGCCACGGGCGAGAACGTGATGTCGCGCCCTCGGAAGAAGATTTGGCCGCTGTCGGGTTGGAGGTAGGCGCTGATCAGGTTCACCAAAGTGGTCTTACCCGCGCCGTTAGCCCCGACCAGAGAAACAAACTCGCCCTCGGAGATGATGAAGTCCACACCATCGACCGCTCGGGTGTCGCCGAAGTGCTTCTTGAGGTTCTCGGTCCGCAACAGGCTCATGCCAACGCTTCCTCTTTTGCCTTGGCCTTCCTGGCTACCCGGGCTAGCGTCCCCACAATACCCACTGGCAGGAACAGTACGAGGGCAATGAGAACGCCCCCGAGAAATATCTGCCAGTACTGTGTGAGGGCGACGGCGTAGGCCTCGAGATAGTTATAGACCACCGCCCCAATGATTGGGCCTGCGAAGCTCCGGAACCCACCGAGCACCGTGAAAAACACGATTTTTCCTGAGAACGTCCAGACGAGGATATCGGGTGTGGGAAGCCCGTGCAGGGGAGCCCACAGGATTCCCGCCAATCCCGTGAAGGTCCCGGAGACGAGGAAAGCGAGCCAGCGGTATCGGCGTATTCGCACCCCGAGGAATCGCGCCCGGGTCTCGTTGTCGCGAATCGCCTGGAGCGTCTTCCCGAAAGGAGAGTGGACGATCACCCACATCACGACCACGCAGATGAAGAAAATGACGAGGACGTAGTGGTAATAAGAGTTGACGAACTTCACGTACGTTCCGGCGCCGGAAAAGTCGATAAGCCCACCGAGCAAGGACATTTTGCTGAATGGGACTCGAATCCCGTCGCTGCCGCCGGTTATCCAGAAGAACTTGTATGCCAGGGTCCACAGTACTTGGGAAAGCGCGAGCGTCAGAATTGCAAAGAAAATCCGAGTGTGCCGAACGCACACATATCCGAACAGGGCCGAGATGACCGCCGCGACCGCGATTCCGCCCAGAATATAGAGCTCCATTGAGGAGACGCCGAGATATCGCACCATGAATGCCACCGCGTAGGCTCCCACGCCGAAGTACGCGGAGTGGCCAAATGAGAGGAGGCCGGTATAACCGAGCAGGAGATTGAAGCCGAGTGCGGCAATGGCAAAGATGAGACCATAGGTAAGGAGCTGCGTTTGGTAGGTGCCGGCGACTGTGGGGACCGCGAGAAGCACGATCACGACAAGGGCCGCAATGGCCAACTGCCATATGGGCAATATTCCGGGCGTCAGGAAGTTGGCAAACTTCATAATGTTTCCCCCATCACGATGCCCTTCCAAAGAGGCCGGTGGGGCGCACCAGCAGGACGAGAGCAGCAATGAGGTAAAGCACGGCAAGTTCAAGCTCCTCATAGAACTGGATCACGCCAGTTCTAACGAAGCTTACGATGAGGGCTCCCACCAGGGCTCCCTCCAGGCTTCCAAGGCCGCCGATGACGACGACTACGAACGCCAGGATGAGCACGTCGATGCCCATGCCAAGAACCGCCGCCTGGCTTGGAACGACGATGGCCCCGCCGAGGCCGGCCATGAAGCAACCGATCGCGAATGCCTGCACATAGACACGCCCGACGTTCAGGCCTAGGGCTGAGGCCATTCTCCTATCTTGCGAAGTCGCCCGCAGCATCACACCGAACTTCGTGCGATACACGAACGCCCAGAGACCGAGGGCGGCGACGGCGCCGATCGCGATCACCAGCAGATTGTAAGTGGGGTATACCAGGCCTAGGACACGAATACCTCCCAAGGCGTCCACAAGCTCGCTCGCGGAAAGGGGTATCCCGCCCCACACCACGTGCATGAAGTCCTCTAGGACCAAAAGCAGACCAAAGGTTAACAACAGCTGATATTCTTCCGGTCGCTTGTAGAGGGGTCGCAGCAAGGTGGGTTCAATCACGAGTCCCGCCGCGGCGACGGCGATTGCCCCAACGGGCAACAACGCGAAAAGGCCTAGGATATGTACACTGCCCACCATGGCTCCCACGGCCCAGGCTGTCACGTAGGCGCCGAGTGCATAAAGAGTTCCGTGCGCCAGATTGATGATCCCCATCACGCCGAATATCAAACTGAGGCCGGCAGCGATGAGGAACAGCACCGAGGCATAGAACAACGAGTTCAGAACCTGAATGACGAGAATATCCACGGGTCTCGACCTTTACCGGTTGCTCCCGGCTCGATTGCCATAATGTTTGAAAGACTAGAAGCGTCGCGAGAATAGGGTATCAGCGTCTCGGGTGCAAGCGTGAATCAAGCGTTCTCCGTAGCTCATGATTAGGTGGCCTCAAAGCTAAGAATTCCTGTCGCCGGATTGACGGAATTGCCGTCGAGATAGATGGCCACGAGAAACGTGTACCGGCCACGAGGCAAGCGTTCTGGCAGGTCTGCCACGAAGCGTCCCTCATCGTCCCACCTCGCCGTACCGGTTCCTACGACGGAGCCGTCAGGGGCCACCACAACATAACGGGAATCGAGGCGAATTCGGTAGAAGCCTCGCATCGCTTGTCGCTTCAAGCGTTCCCGTACAATGGTATGGGTTCGTTGGACCTTGACGACCTTTTCCACGTCCACATCGATCAGAACGCGATTAGCCTCCCGTTTCATCTGGGTGATGACTGCCCGAGGTGGATAGGCATACCGGTCAAAGCTGCCGATTCCCCAAGGGTAGGTCAATTCCCTGACCACCTGAAACACTGACGAGTGATCTGACCACTTCTTGAGTCGATAAGGACCGTTGGTGACGAGCAGGTGACCACGGCTTTCGGCGAACTTCTTGAGAGCACGCCAGCGGAGACGGGCGGCTTCGGCAGTGACACGGTCTCTTAATGCAGCAGGGCGGTAACCGTTTCGCTCAAACTCGTTAACCAGCGCGCTCAACCTCTCTCGCAGCGATCGATCTCGTGCCAGATCCAGCCAGGCCACCTTTTGACGCTCGGCCTCCTCCTTCGAGAAGGCCGCAAACCCCCGCTGCACTGCTTCCTCCATGAGCGCCAACAAATGCCACGGAACGGTGCTCCACGGGGGGGCGAGCGCAGCTACTTGCAACGAGTCTGGGGCCAGATAGTTGACGTAGACCTCGATGACGGGAGTCTGCTGGAGCACCTTGATGTCGGGCGCGATCTCTTTGATCTTCCGTGCGACACGCACCACCCTCACGCCCACGAGCCGCTCGCGCATCAAGGCCGTGGCGGCTTCGATGGCTGGGTCATAGGCACGGTCAGCGTCGCCGACCTTAACTCCCCATCGATACGCGAGGATGTAGGGATACAAAAGATCGGCAACCTCCGTTTCGGTACCATCATGGAACAGCGAAGCTTGGACCCGATAGACGATCTTCGCCCCGCTGACGGTCCCCTTGCCCACGGGCTGGAGCCCGCCGGTCCCAGCCTGCGGGATCACCGCGACGGCTGGCACCTGGAAGCCTTGCGAGTCGGTCCCGTCGGCGACGCTGGGATCGATGCGGTTGGGGATCCAGCTACCATTGTATGGGAGCGGTAACAAGGCGGAATCGCCTAATGTGGACCACATCAGCCGCCCCACGGCATCCGTAAAGCCCGCAACGGGATTCCAGGCAGCTTCAGGCTTCTTATTAATCCCGAGTCGGAGCCAGCCGTTCCAAGGGAAGTCCTTGAGCTTTACTGTCCTGACGAAGACCGGAGAGTTCATGCCCAGCTGGGAGTCGAAGGCAATATTTTCGACACCTTCCGAGAAGCTGTCGTTGTAATACTCTCGTCTCAAGGTGTAGCCCACGACTACCCGCTCACAGCTTCGGGTAAGATTCGCGATCAGGCGCCGTTCCAAATTGAGTCGCTCCGTTAAGCCGCTATCTTCGCCTCGCACCAACCGCCGATAGATCGTGTTCGCGACTCGTTGTTCGTCGGGGTCGCTGAGCACTGACGCCAACAACCGGTAAGCGTGGAACCATCCTTCTTTCATCCACGGGGGGCCAAGCCACCCGTTCAGCCGAGCGCCCGAACTCGACATCAGGTGGTTGACCGCCACCTCCTCCAGGCTGACGTCCCAGTTGTCGTGGTTCAGCTTCCACCTAGATCGGACAAGCGCCTCTGCGTGCTCGCCTCTCGCGCGAAACTTCAGGGCGAGATTGATCGCGCTTTGAGCTTGAGCCCTTGCCTTGGCTTCTTTGATCCGATCCAAGTGCTGGAGATAGTCCGGGTGATAGGAGGTGACGGGATAAGGACTAAAGACAACGTCTTGCGCGTCTCCCACAAGCGCGGCGAGGATCCCGCGTGCGGCGCCACAGCGGCTCTCCGCTTGCTTGAACGCCTCGGAAGCCGGGTTGAAGGTAAGAACCAGGAAGGCGTCGAGGGACTCGACCGACTTTAGGTGGCCTGGAACGCTGCCCGCAAAGCGTGGCCTTGACCCGAGATAGACGTGCAGAGTGTTTTTCTCGAATTGCGCCGCCGCAGACGCCGGGTCCAATGTTTCGATCGTGATTTCTTGGGGGTAGAACGATGGGATGTCCACCACCCCGTGCCCACCGCGGGCGGGGGCCCATCCCGCGAATATGCTGATCAACAGCAGTGCGGCGCCGGCAAAGCGTTTCACAGTGACTCGAATGACCCAGCCAATGCCAAAAAGAGGCACGAAGGAGCGGCCGTGCTTGCGGAGCACGGCCGCTCCCCAGAAGAAAGGCTCAGACTGGCCTCAGGCTTTGGGCCAGGTGGTCTTGATCCAGTTAGCCGCTGCTGTGGACTCGTCGTGCGTGGTCCCGGGCTTCGGCCAGTTGGGCGGCGCCGTGATATTCCGGATGGGAATCGAAATGATGGAGCCGGGGTCCCAAACCGGGAACGGGAAGTCGGGGAACTTCTTGCTCATCCCAATTACCGAGTCCTTGTATCCCTGGTGGTTGTCGGGCCGGAGGTAGATATAGCCCGCCGGCGCATCCAACCCCATGCCTTCGAGCTGGGCGATGATCGCCTCGGTATCGGGCCAGCCTCCCACCAGCTTGTTGGCCTTCTCCACCGCCGCCTTGAGCAAGTAGAGCGCCGTATAGCCGCCGTCGGCCTCGAAGCTCGGATATTCGTTCCAGCGCTTGCGATAGCGCTCGACGAACGATGTGTTGATCGGCCACATCTTGCCGTGCGGGAACATGAAGTGATAGTTGGCATGCACCCCGGCCAGGACGCCGTCGGGGTGATCCTTTCCGATCGCGTGCGGGACCCCGCCGAAGGCCAGAGTCGTGGCGACCTTCATTTTGTCGAAGAGCCCGAAACGAAGGGCCTGCTTGTAGAACGTGACGTAGTCTCCTCCCCACAGGCCGGTCACCAGCAGGTCCGGCTTGGCGGCAAGAAGCTTCGTGATGTGCGCCGTGAAGTCGGTCGTGAACAGCTTCGGCCAGGCCTCGGCAACGACCTCGGTGCCTGGCACGAGACGCTCGAACGCCAAGACGAAGTGTTCGTGGACGTTCCGGCCGTAACTATAGTCTGGCTGGATGGAGGCGATCTTGCGCGCCTCCGGCCACGCCCTCGCCGCGCCAACCGCGGTCGTCACCCCGTCTGCCGACTGAATGTTGGTCACCCGGAACACGTAATGTGGGTTAGGAACCGCCTTGTCGAACAGGAAGTCGGTGCACCCGTCGTTGAACAGCGTCAGTATCCCGAGCTCTTCGGCCACCGGGCCGAGGGCGGGGGTGTTGCCGCTGGAGATGATCCCGGTGAAAACGTCGATGCCCTCGGAAAGCTTCATCCTCCTGAGTTCCTTGACGTTGGCGTCGGTGCCGGCGGCCTCGTCCGCCGTGATCGTCTCGATCTTGCGCTTGCCCAGCAGCCCTCCCTCGGCGTTGATCTCCTCCGCTGCCAGGCTGTGCCCCCTCAAACCCGGGCCGCCTAGAAGCGCGGCGGGGCCTGTCTGGAACGTGATGTGGCCGGCCTTGATCGGCTTGCTAGGAATTTTCCCCTTGGGTTTCACCGCGGCGTGAGCCAGGCGAGGACCAGCGAAATATCCCGCTGTCCCGACGCCGGCGACCCCCAGGCCGGCGGCCCCCACCGTCACTCCCAACCGGTTCAGAAATTCCCGACGATTGACTTGTTCCGACATGGTTCTATCCTCCCCCAAAAAACGTGGTTGGCCAGCGGATGCAGGGTAACTGCCACGTCCAGGCGATGTCAATAGCAATGTGGAACTTCTCTTGACCCAGCCAGAGGGCCCGCTGCCTGCCGGAGAGGGCCTGCCGAGCGCAACGCCATGACCCTCGTGGGCGACAGTGTCAGGAGGTCACTGGCTCCCCGCACCCTCAAGGCGTCCTGGGGCTGGTGGCCTCTCGGCGCGGCCGAAGTCTTTGACGAGTTCAGCCACCTTCCCCGGGTCGTCGGTCGGAAGTGAGCACATCGTCCCCACGCACACATACGCCCGGGGGCCTCCCCTCGGGGCGGTGTTCTTGATCGCCGCCACGACGGCCGGGGGGAGCTCCTCAAGCCGAACTTGGCCGGGATCATAAGCCGCCACGATCTTACCGGACCGATACGTTCCGAGAGCAGCCTCCCAGAGGGCGCGGGTTCGGAGGTCCGTCCTGGGGCCGACGATGACCGCGTGAGCCGGCGGGTTGAGAAGCTGATCGACCGCCAGGGCGTAGCCGGCGCCCCGAAGGCCCAGCTCGCTGCCAGCCATCATCTTGAGCGTGGCCTCGGCCCGCTGACGGTAGCGAGAGTCGTTGGTCAGGTAAAAGAGCCGATCCAGCAAGCGCGCCGCAAGCGCGTTAGGCGACGGGGTTTCGGTGTCCTCGATCGGCTTTGTGCGCTCGCGGAGGATCGCGAGGGCGCTCGGGCTCTGGCGGGTGTCGAAGAAGCCCCCGCTCGCCGGATCCCAGAAGTTGCCAAGGAGGAAATCCGCCACTTCCCGGGCCCGGCCCAGATACCGCGCCTCACCCGCCACCTCGAAGGCGTCGAGCAGGGCCCACGCGAACCAGACCTGGTCGGCAAGAAACCCGCCTACCAGCGGGCGGCCGGGGTAGTAGGCGTGGGCCACGCCGGAGTGAGGGTGGTAGAGCTTTCCCCAGAGGGCATCGAGGCTTCTGAGGGCGAAGGCCCGGGCATCACGTCTGCCCAGAACCTTGAACACCTCCAGGTAGGCGGAGATGAGCATGCCGTTTCGATCGGCCAGGATCGTGCGGTCCACGAGCGGAGCCTTGCGCCGGCCGCGAGCCGCCAGGAGCCGGGCCGTGCCGGATCGGAGAAGAGAGGTGATCTCGGGAACCGGTTTCTCCAGCTCCGCGGCGATCTCGTCGAGAGATCGGGCGATCCAGAGGACGTTCTTCGCCGTGTTCTCCCGCATCTCTCCGACTGGGCGGATGTCAAAACGTCGGCTGAGGACTTCGGCCTCGTCGTTCGGGAGGGCCTGTCGGACCTCCTCCAGGCTCCAGCTGAAGTAATCCCCGTCGTCCTCGCGCGTCATGTCGGCGTCCTGATGGGCGTAGAACCCGCCCTGCTGGCGGTCCGCCAGCACACGGTCGACGTACGCAAGAACCCCTTCGGCTACCTCTCGGAAGAGCCCATTTCCCGTCACCTGATAGGCGTGGAGGTAGTTGATGAGCACCTGGGCCTGGACATAGGCCATCTGCTCGAAGTGCGGCATCCGCCAGCCGGGGTCAGTTGAGTAGCGGTGGAATCCCCCTCCTAGCTGGTCCCGGATCCCCCCTCGCGCCATCGCCTCCAGGGTCCGGGTGGCGACTTGGAGCATCCGCTCATCACCCCGCTCAACTGCGAGCTTCAGAGCCAGCTCGACAACACTCCCTCGCGGGGGCTGCGGGCCCTGGCCGAGGCCGCCCGTCGCGGGGCCAAATCGATCAAGCACGGTCTGGGCGATGGCGTCCACGAGAGCGGGGGAGAGATCACCAGCTCGCAGGGCCTTGGCCCGTAGCGCCGCAACGGCAGCGTGAAAGTCCGCGCTCGCCTGCTTCACCATCTCTCGCTTGCTCCGATAGATCTCGTACAACTTCGGAAGAAGCGTCTTGAAGCCCGGCCGGCCAGGGCGGTCGTCAGGGTAAAACAGTCCCCCGCCAAAAAACACCTTCCCGGCCGGGGTCATGAACACCGTCAACGGCCAGCCGCTGTGGCCGGTCAGGGCGTGGATCGCCTCTTGGTAACGGCGGTCGATGTCTGGGCGGGCATCCCGATCTACCCGGATCGGGATGAAGAACCGGTTGATCACGGCCGCGACCTCATGATCCGAATAGGTCTCCCGATCCATTACATGACACCAGTGGCACCAGATCCCGCCGATGTCCATCAGGATAGGGCGATCAAGCTCTCTGGCCAGCCTGAACGCCTTCTCCCCCCACGCTTGCCAGGCGATCGGATGATCGGCGGCCTCTCGGAGATAGGGGCTCGCAGCGGTCGCCAGCCGGTTGGTAAGCACGCCGGCTGAGGCTGCGGGATGGGACATCGCCCCGAAGATGACACTGAGCGCACTGACCACGACGGTCGACCGGACACTTTCCAGGAAATCCGGACGGGCCTTGAGAGATCGCGTGAGAGACATCATAGATTTCGTACCGAACCTCCACCCTCCCACCGAGGGGCCTCGTCCTTCCTTTACTGCGACCTTAACCTCGTTTTTTCCTCGAGCTTTAGTTGCATCATCCTCCGTCTCGGGGACTTTTCGGCCCCTTTGCCTATCGAGACCCAAACCGCCGATTCACCAGCCCGCACGGGTCCCCATTACGCCTCCCGCTCCTCGCCTTCGTGCCCTCCGGTACCACCCACGCGCCAGGTTTCGAAGGTCTGAAACCAGCACGGACGCCTCAGAGGTTGTTTCCTTAGACGGCATACATTTGAAGCCAGTCCTCCGGCTTTCATCGCCTCCGCGAAGACCAGGGCCGCCGCCACGGCGTTGCTCAGGTCATCGTGCGTGCCGGGGGAGGATCGATGATCTCCCTCCGGCCAGGCTCTCCGGTCGAGCCCGCACAACGGGGCGATGAACCTACCCATTATGGCTAGGTGCCTCGGATGTAACGCTGGAAGAAGAGCGTCAAGCCGAAGCCAACGACACCCCACCCCGCAGCCCCGCTGTTTTCAGTGCCGGCGATCAGCAGGGCGTCGAGGAGGGAGATGCCCGCGATGAAGCTGATGACCGCGCCTGGGATGTTGGTGCGTCGTTTGCGAACCAACATCGAGATCGCGTAGCACACCCAGCCGAGGAAGCCCACGTAGATCAGGGCCCCGCCACCACCCCCGAGCAGAACCGGGACGCCGTAGACAAAGGGCGCGCCGAGGAAGGCGAGCGGCCAGAGATTCCGGTACTCGGAGAGAAGCTCCTGCTGTGCGACATAGGTCAGCCCGATCAGGTACAGGAGGAGAACGAGGGCGCCTCCCAGTACCGGGGGTGCGAGGCGATCAGCCACAGCCACGGCGGCCGTGACGTAGACCAGGACACGGCAGAGCCCCATCACCACGGGGCTCAAGGGGTCACGCCTGTGCCGGGCGTCGTAGTAGGTGATGAGGGCGGCCAGCGCCAGGCCTGAGGCCAGAGGCGCCCAGCTGGGGCGTCCGCCCCGCCAGAAGGCGTGGGCAGCCAGGATGAGCAGGGCGACTGCGAACATCCCGTAGCCGATTCCGAAGACCTCTCGCGCGCTGACCAGCCCGGAGGGGATGGGCCGCTCGGGGCGCTCGCGTGAGTCGATCTCCCGGTCGAAGGCGTCGTTCAGGTACATGCCGCCGATGTAGAAGAGTGACAGTGCGGCGATGAGCGCGGTGACGGTGGCGGGCTGGAGCGGGGCGTCCGCCAGGCTCACTCCCGCCAGCACGTTGGTCCAGACCGTGGGCAGGTTGGAGACCCGTCCGAGGCGGAGGTACACCGGCCATTTCATGGCGCCATCCGCTCGATCACCCACCGAAGCTCTCGCGACACGGCGGTTACCGTGTCCTCCCGGCGGTGCTCCTCGGGGAGCACGTCCCACGTGTACGTCTCTACCTCGAGGTGCTGGGAGGGCGAGTCGCGTCGAAGGATGTCGAGCAGCTCGCGAAGGGAGTCCTGGGTGTTGTGGAAGAGGCCCAACCGCTCGCGGAAAAGGGGAACATGGAAATGAATGCGCCACTCAAGGCCCTGGCCCGGAGCTCGGGCCGCCGCCGCCAATGCCAGGGGGAGGTCCACGTAGCGTCTCAGCCCGCCTCGGCCTCGTTCCACGACCTGGTGAAGGTAGACTCCCTCGGCGAACGGCCGGAGTGCCTCGAGCGCCTCCGGGTTCCCGCCGTCGAAGAGGACCTTGAGCCCCGCGCTGATCTGGATCTTGCCGATGCGGATCCCGGCCGCCTGAAAGGCCCCGAGCGCGCTGCCGGGTTCCTCGAATTCCACAGCCATATGGCAGGCGTCGAAGCAGACGCCGAGGTGATCTCTTAGGACCGTCTCGCCGTCGCTCTTGGGGAGACCTGTCAAGGTGGCGAGTCGTGCCAGCGCCCGGGAGCTGAAGAGGTAACGCTCGAAGAACGCCACGGTCTCGGCCACCGTTTCCATGTAGCAGCAGGGCTCCGGCTCCACGGCCAGGGAAATGATCTTGCCAGTCCCCTCCCGGATCCGGTGAAGGGTGACGAGATGGCGGAGCATCAGCTCCGCCATACGGGCCACTTCGGATTCTTCCGTGACGCGCCCCTTGAAGGCCCCCGGCACCGTGTTAATGCTCCCTTCGAGTCCCGGCCCGGCGGGCAGCAGCTCGGCCAGGAGCATCGCCAGGCGGTCGGTGTAAGCCAGGCGTGCCTCGTCCATCCAATCGGGAAGGTAGACATCCTCCTTCACGCGGACACCGTGGAAAGGGCCGTAAGGGAAGCCGTTGATCGTGAAGACGTAAAGTTCGTTGGCATCCAGGAATTCCCGAAACGCCTCCAGCTGCCGCGGCTCCGCCAGCGCCTCGGCCGCTCGCGCTGAGAGCCGGAGTCCCACGCCAAAGGGGCGGTCGGGAGCCACGCGGGACTTCACGGCGGGGACGTAGCGCTCCAGGCTCGCGAGCACTTCAGCCCAGGTTTCCCCTGCGTGGACGTTGGTGCAGTAGGTCAGGTGGGGCCGACCGGGAGACGGCAGGTTCACCTGACGGCGTGGCGGTGGCGAAGCCAGTCGAGAGCGCGGATCGCCAGCTCGTTCTCGATCTCCCGGACCTCTATGCCGTGCCCGATCTCGCGGAGGAGTGTGACCGTCAGGTCCCCGCCCAGGTGCTCGCGGAACTCGGCCAGGCCCTCGAGCACCAGAGGTCGCCGATCGGGTCCCCGCAGGTCCAGGGTCTCGTCCCAGAGGCGGAAGCCGAGCCGTTCCAGGAGCCCGATCACCGGCTCCAGCCGAGCCTCCTTGAGGAGGCCGGTCTTCACGGAATAGATGGTGTCCAGGGCCATGCCGATCGCCACAGCTTCGCCGTGGCGCAGGCGGTTCCGGGTGAGAGATTCCAGCTTGTGGGCGGCCCAGTGGCCGAAGTCAAGCGGCCGGGCGCTGCCGAACTCGAACGGATCGCCGGAAGCGGCGATATGGTCCAGGTGAAGCTGGGCGCAGCGGCGGATCAGGTAGGCGAGGGCGTCGGGCTCGCAGGCGGTGAGGGCTCGGGCGTGCCCGACGAGCCAGTCGAAGAAGGCCGCGTCGCGGATCAGCGCGACCTTGACCGCTTCGGCCATCCCGGCGATTGTGTCCCGTCGGCTCAGCGTTTCAATGAAGCGGCTGTCGTTCAGGACGGCGAAGGGGGGCGCGAAGATCCCCAGGAAGTTCTTCTTGCCGAAAGCGTTGACGCCGGTCTTCACGCCCACCCCCGAATCGTTCTGAGCCAGCACCGTAGTCGGCACCCGCACCACCCGAAGGCCGCGGTGGACCGTGGCCGCGGCGTAGCCGGCCACATCCAGGAGCGCGCCGCCGCCGACGATCACCATGAACGACTGCCGGTCCATGCGCAGGGCGTTCAAACGCGCTTGCAGGTCGGCGACAATGGCGGGGTCGTTCTTGGCTGCCTCGCCGCCTTCGACCGCCAGCGGTTCGGCGACCAGTGCCAGGCGGTCTGAGTGGCGCTTCGCGTAGCGCTCGATGTCGCCCAGCAGTGAGGGCCGGGCCTGGGCCACTGCCTGCTCGACAACCACGAGCAGCCGGTGACGGCGCAGCGGTTCCTTGCGGGAAATGGCTTCCAGGAGGTCCGGATTCTCCGCGGAGAAGACGCCAGTGGAGAAGTAGACCGGATAGTCGTAGGAAACCACGATCTTCTGAATGTGGACACTCATGACTGTCGGCTCTTCGCTCCAGGCGGAGAACGCTAACAGGAGAACGCGGCAGCTGTCAAGACACTGAGCCTCGCGGCTTCCTCCACTGAACCTCGCCGGGGGTGGGGCGGGGTCTCAGGCAGGTCCGAAGCCCACGACGGTCTGATCTTCCTGGATCAGCGGGCGGAACCGGACCGGTAATCCGGTCCGCAGCGACTCCAAGGGGATGTCGACGAGCTGGCCGAGCATCGTGAGCCCTTCGTCGAGTCGGACCACTGCCACCGCGTACGGAGCGCCAGCCGTGAGAGCGCGGAGCGGCGCGGCGTGGATGGTGAAACTCTCGATCGTGCCATGACCCTCGAGGGGGACCACCTCCCACGCCCGCCGAGAGCATGCCGCACAGGACTCCTTAGGGGGGACCGCCAGCTTGCCGCACCCCTGGCACCGGATCCCGGTGAGTCGTCCGGCCCGCGCTTCTTCGAAGAAGGCCTTGAGAGTGATCATGGGGAGTGAGACTCTATAGAAATAGGACTTCTATGATACTCAAAGACGGCCTTTCAATTCAAAAGGTTATGCTAGCATGACAATGTGGAGCGTTTTGGCCTCGCAGTCCTCGGCTGCGGGTGGATTGCCCACCGTCACGCCGTTGCCGCGCAGGCGTTGGGAGAGCGGATCGCGCTCTCCTTCGCCAGTCGCGACCAGCGCCGGGCCGAGACTTACCGCGCACGGTACGGAGGAATGGCTGCATACGGGAGCTACCAGGCCGCCGTTACCGATCCCGCGGTGGAGGGGGTGGTCATCTGCACCCCTCACGACCGCCACCTGGCCGATGCTCTCCTGGCAGTTGCCCACGGGAAGCACGTCCTGGTAGAGAAGCCCATGGCACGGACGCTCGAGGAAGCGGATCACATGATCCAGGCCGCTCAGGCTGCTGGCGTGGCGCTCATGGTGGCGGAAAACTTCCGCTTCATGCCCGCGTTCCGAGCCGTACGGGTGCTGCTTGCTCAGGGCTGGCTCGGATCTCTCCGCCAGATCCAGATCATGGCTTGGGGCTACCGGGACCAGAAAGGCTGGCGACTGTCCGCCGCTGCTGTGGGAGGCGGAGCGCTCATTGATGGGGGGATTCACTACGTGGATCTCCTGCTTCAGTGGGGCGGGCGGCCCGCCCGTGTCTTCGCCCTTGTCCCGCCGAAGTCGATTGCCCAGATGGAAGGGGAAGACGCAGTGAGCCTCCTGGTTCATCTGGGCGGGAGCGTCGTCGGGCTGCTCTCGCTGTCTCTTGCCGCGCGGCGAGTGCCGCGATTGCAGTGGTCCACGCTGACCGGAACGGCGGGCACTCTGTTTGTGGAACACGGGGGGCGGGGTCTCTGGCTCAGAAGTGAGCGAGGCCAGCGGATTCGGATGTTCCTACGCGATAGGCGAGGGTACCGAGCGATGCTGACCGAGTTTGTGGAGGCGGTCAGGGCCGGGCGGCTCCCCGAGATGGACGGTGTGCAGGGCCGTGGCGATCTTGCCATGGTGGTCGCCGCATATCGCTCCCACCAGACGGGTCTGCCTGTGGAGCTGGAGTGATAGTTGAGGACCTGATCCTCGCACTGCTTGCGATCGTCGCGGCAGCGCTTCTCGTGGCAGGCCTGGTCCAGGCATCGCGCCTTTCGGCGTCACGCCGTAGCCACCCGCTCGGGCGAGGCCGGAGCAGGTTTCAGGGCCCTCGCCGGCAGAGAGGCGGTCCTGAGCTCGGGCGAGGGGAGGAGGCCCGTGCAGATCCGGTCCTGGAGCCGGCGTCTGCGCGGGTGCCCGCTCCCCCGGCACCGCTGCCCGAGCCAGCTTCGGCCGCTGAGCCGGTGGTGTTTGAGCCGGCCCCTACATGGGTGCCCGCTGCCCCTCCCCCGGCACCGCTGCCCGAGCCGACCCCGGTCGCTCGCCCGGCGGTCTCCGAACCGGCCTCTCCCCGGGTGCCCCCTCCCCCGGCGCCGGTGCCCGAGCCGACCCCGGTCGCTCGCCCGGCGGTCTCCGAACCGGCCTCTCCCCGGGTGCCCGCTCCCCCGGCACCGCTGCCCGAGCCAGCTCCGGCCGCCGAGCCGGTGGTGTCTGAACCGGCCTCTCCGGCGGTGACCCCTGAAACCGAAATGGTTCTCGAGCCTCCCGAGCTTCCCTCGGGTGCTGAGCCGGCGGTGTCTGAACCGGCCTCTGCGCCGGTGACCCCGGCCCCTCCCCCGGCACCGTTGCCCGAGCCAGCTCCGGCT
>JBHIBG010000016.1:0-39842 GCA_046758965.1 Methylomirabilia bacterium
CGAGGACCGCCTCGGCGGCCGGGCTCCGCGCGATGTTTCCGGTGCAGACAAAGAGGACCTTCACGACACTCCTCCACCGGCAGTCACGGCCGCTTCGGGGTGCTCAGCAGCCGCGCGGGCAACGAAGCGGAGCAGGAGCATCCAGAACCGACTCTCAGACTTCGATTTTAGCATAGGGGACGGGCAGAGGACTCTCGCGGGCAGCAGCGGGAAGGCCTAGGATTTTCCCGCTGTGGCGAGTCCGTAGTATGCTGATATGGTGAGGGGTAAAATGCCGCTGGAGGAGGTTATGAGGCTCTTCAGTCGCTCGGTCACCCTCCGCCAGGCCGCCGCAAGCATCTTCGCCATCAGCGCCCTCCTCCCCCTGCTCGTGTTCCTCTTCTTCCTGATGCAATACGAGCTGATCAGGAGGACGGAAGCGCAGATCGGCCTGCTCGTGGCGCTGGTGCTCGCCCTCGCGGGCTTCGTGGCGTTCCGGCGGATGGTGGACCGGATCTCCATGCTGGCCGCCGGGAAACTCCCCGCGGATGCCGAGGTGGGCTTTGGCCGGGTCACGGAGATCGCCCACATGAGGGAGGCCTTCGGCGGCATGCTCCAGGACCTCAAGGCTTCTACGGGCCGTCTGGAGGATCTTGTATTCAAGCTCGGCACACTGAACGAACTGGTGGAGATTACCGCCAGGATCCCCACGATCCAGGACCTCCTCTCCCTGGTCCTGGAGAGGACGATGCGGACCGTAAGGGGCACGACCGGCTCTATCATGCTCCTGGATCGGCAGCGCCAGAAGCTGCAGATCGCCGCGGCCCGGGGCCTGCCGAGCGACGTCCCTGTCGGCACCGAGGTCCCGGTGGGCGAAAGGATCGCCGGGAAGGTGGCGCTGTCCGGGGAGTCGATCCTGGTTGACAACATCGATGCCGACCCTCGGTTCGCCAGCGACGCCAGGTATGGCGGCGGCTCCTTCATCTGCATGCCCCTCAGGGTCGGAGAGCGGATGATCGGCGTGATCAACCTCGCCAAGAGGACGTACGGCGCCGGTGACGCTCCCGACGCGGCGCCGTTCAGCCCCACAGACTTCCAGTTCCTGAACGCGCTCATGGCCCACATTGCCTACGCCCTGGACAACGCCCGGCTGCTTGACGAGGCCCAGCAGTCGGCGAACCGGCTGAAAGAGGTGGTTCAGGACCAGCAGCTGAGGCTCACCATCGCCCAACGGCAGATGCTTCAGGCTGAGAAGCTTTCGGCTCTAGGCCAGCTCGTGGCAGGCGTCGCCCACGAACTGAACAACCCGCTGACCGTGCTCCTGGGCAGCGCGAACCTCCTGAAAGAACAGGCCCCCGAATCGTTGCGTCCCATGCTCCAGATGGTGGTCGAGCAGTCCGAACGGTCCAGGAGCATCGTTCAAGGCCTCCTCACCTTTGCCCGACGCACGCCGCTGGAGCGCAGGCGCGTCAACCTTGCCGAGCTCCTGGAACAGGTGCTGAGCGTGGCAGCATCCGACCTCCAGCTCGCCAGGGTGAGAGTCGAGCGGGACATTGCACCCGACCTCCCGCTGCTTTGGGCAGACGGCAACCAGCTCCAACAAGTCGTCATCAACCTCGTCACCAACGCCAAGCAAGCAATGGCCGAGGTCGAGGGCGAACGCCGACTGCGGATCACGGCGAGGCTCGCCGATCAGGACCGCGTGCGCATCCTGGTCGAGGACGCCGGCCCCGGAATCCCCGCTGAGCTGCTCCCGAAGATCTTCGACCCCTTCGTCACGACGAAGGGATCCCAGGGAACCGGCCTCGGGCTCAGCATCTCCTACGGGATCATGCAAGAGCACGGCGGGCGGCTCAGCGTGGAGAGCGCGGCCGGCCGCGGCACAACCTTCACGATCGAGCTCCCCATAGGGGTGCCATCGGCAGAACCCCCGGCGAAGGTGCCGTCGAGCACCCCCCTCTCGCTCGCAGGTCGGCGGATCCTCGTGGTCGAGGACGATCGCGCGGTGCGGGACCTCGTGCTCGCCTACCTGGAGCGGGCGGGCTGCAAGGCAGTCAGTGTCGCGAGTGCGGAAGAGGCTCTGGAGCAGCTCGAGGAGCCGGTTGACCTCATCATCTCCGACTTCCACCTGTCCGGCATGGACGGACCCAGCTTCTACCGCGAGGCCGTCGCCCGCCACGTTGACCTGAGCGACCGCTTCCTGTTCATGACCGGAGGCCTTGTGACCGAGGCGGACCAGGGCGTTGTCGCTGCGGGGAACGGAAGGGTCCTCCAGAAGCCGTTTTCGCGCGAGCAGTTTCTGGAGGTCGTGGGCGACGTCCTGAAATGATCAGCCGACCGCCAGCCTCTTAGCCCGCCGGGTTCACCACCCAGCCAGCCATAGCCGGAAAACCCCTAAAACTTCTCCCCAGCCTTGGTCCAGTCGTCCAGGAACTTCTTGAGGCCGATCTCGGTCAGTGGATGCTTCACGAGCTGCTGCAAAACCGCGAAGGGCATGGTGGCTACATGGGCGCCGGCGAGCGCTGCGTCCACGACATGGAGCGGGTTCCTGATCGAGGCAGCCAGCACCTGGGTCTCGAACCGCTGAATGCGGTAGATCTCCGCGATCTGCCGCACCAGGTCCATCCCCACATGCCCGATGTCATCGAGCCGGCCCAGGAAGGGACTGATGTACGTGGCGCCCGCTTTGGCCGAGAGGAGCGCCTGGACCGGGGAGAAGCAGAGTGTCTGGTTGACCTTGATCCCCTCACCGGTGAGCCGCCGGACAGCTTTGAGCCCCTCGGTGGTGAGCGGGCATTTGACCACCACATTGGGCGCGATCGTGGCCAGCTCTCCGCCCTGCTTGACCATCCCCTCCTCGTCGGTCGCGACCACCTCCAAGCTGACCGGACCCGGGACGATGGCACAGATCTCTTCCACCAGGGGGCGGAACGGACGCTTCTCCTTCGCGATGAGTGAGGGGTTCGTGGTGCAGCCATCCACGACGCCCATCGCAACCCCTTCCTTCAGCTCGTCCATGTTGGCCGTGTCGAGGAAAATTTTCATGACGCTCCCCCTCACGCCCGCGTCACGCGGACGGTTGTACCGGCCTCAACCTTCTTGAAGACCTTCGGATCCCCGAGCACCCGACCGAACACCGTCACCGCGCTGGCCGGGCGGATCTCCTCGCCCCGACTCGCGGGCGTGGGACCGAAGAAGATGCAGAAGGCCTGCCCGGGAGGCCAGTACCCGAGATCGCCCAGCCCCACCAGTTCTGTGGGATCTTCCGCCTTCAGGCGCAACGGGATCGAGAAGTAGATCTCGTCCCCCCAGGTCTCCGCCTCTGCCGAGAGCGGCAGGGCCTCCCAGATCGCTTTCGCGGTCGTCCCTTCGCCGAGGAGCGCCTCGCCGTGCACTGTCCCTGCCGTGATCGTAATCCGTCGCTCTGCCATAGCGAATCTCAGCGTAGCCCGGGGCCGAAAGAGGTGTCAAGGCATCACGTCCAGAGGCGTTTTCGATAGCGGGAGAGACGATCCTCGAGCGTCGCGCGGTCGGGGATCCCCGCGATCCCCTCCATCTCTACCGAGTTGGCCGCGGCGCAGGCTGCGAAGGCAGCCGCCTCCCAAGGGTCCCCTTCACGCTGATAGCGAATCAGGAACGCAGCCGCAAAGACATCGCCCGCCCCTGTGCTGTCCGTTTCCTTCGCAGGGTCGGCCGGAATGGCATAGCGCTCCCCGTTGACGAACAGCAGTGCACCGGCCTGGCCCAGCGTCACGATCCCGACCGGAATCTCCTGAAACCACGTCGGCGGGTCGCCCTGTAGCGCTTCGATCTCCTCCGCACTCAGGAAGAGCGCCTGCAGGTGAGGCAACACGTGCCGGGCGTCATCCCACTGCGCAGGGGTGATGACACCGCCCGGCCCCCGCTGCCGCAGCCACCCCTGGACGGCGGCACTGACTGCCCCCTCGGCGAACTCGGCGGCCAGGTACGGATCCACCTCGCCGGCGACGGGGCTGAGCAGGGCCAGGCTCGCGGCCTTCCACGGCGTGGGGAGATCATCCACCATCAGGTCCGTGGCCCGGCCCAGCAGCGTGAGGCTCCGGCCCTTCGGAGTTTCCTGGTGGCGGAAGGTCGTGGTCCTCGCCGCCGGCAGTGAGACGATCTGAAGGTCAGAGGGGAAGACCTCAGCGGGGAAGTCAGGGCCAAAGCTCGTGAGAAGGCCGACGGAGCACCCCAGGCGGTAGGCCGTGAGGGCTGTGTAGAGCGCAGCACCTCCCGGCCTCACCCCGGTGGCCGTCTCATCCAGGGTCACATGGCCGACGGCCACGAAGTCCGGCGCCGCCATGGCTCAGGCTAAAGCTCCAGCTTCTTCGCAATGATCTCCTTCATGATCTCCGAGGTCCCCCCGCCGATGGGGAAGAGCCGGGCATCCCGGTAGAAGCGCTCAATGGGATACTCGCGCATGTAGCCGTATCCCCCATGGATCTGAACGGCCTCGTATGCCACCCGGTTGGCCATCTCGGCAGTGAAGAGCTTGACCATGGAGATCTCCTTCACCGCCTCCTCGCCGGCCTGGAACTTGAGGCAGGCCGCGTAGGTCAAGCAGCGGGCCGCCTCGATGAGAGTCGCCATGTCCGCGAGCTTGTGACGAATCACCTGCTTCCTGGAGAGCGGTTCCTCAAAGACGTGCCGCTCTCTGGCGTAGGCGGCGGTGTCTTCCAGGGCGCGCTCCGCTCCCGCCACGGCACAGATGCCGGCGACCAGGCGCTCTCGTTGGAAAATCCTCATGACCTCGTAGAACCCCTTCCCCTCCTGGCCGAGCAGATGGGTCGCGGGCACCCGCGTCTCCTGGAAGCTGAGCTCCGCGGTGTCGGAGGCGCGCATCCCCATCTTGTCCAGCGTCCGACTGACCGTAAAGCCGGGGCTCCCACGCTCCATCAAGAACATCGAGATTCCCTTCTGCCGCCGCTCGGCATCTGCTGCCTCGAGGCGGGCCGCCACGATGTAGAGGTCGGCCACAGCACCGTTCGTGATAAACATCTTGGACCCGTTGAGGACGTAGGAGTCGCCGTCACGTCTGGCCCGGGTGCGGATGGCCGCCACATCCGAGCCGCCGCCGGGCTCTGTAACCGCGAGGGCACAGACCTTCTCGCCACGGCAGATGGCCGGCATGTATCCGTCCTTCAGGCCTTCACTCCCCGTGTAGTAGAGGTGCGGCGAGGCCATGTCGGTGTGGACAGTGACAGCCATGGCCAGGCTGGCGCTCCGGGAGCGAGCCAGCTCCTCGGCGAGCACGACGCTGGTCAAGAAGTCCGCGCCGGCCCCGCCGTATTTTTCGTCGTACTCCACCCCGAGGTATCCCAGCTCTCCCATGCGGAGCCAGAGGTCCCTAGGAATCACCCCGTTGGCCTCCCACTCCTCGACGTGGGGGGCCACCTCCCGCTCGACGAAGGCGCGCACGGCCCGCCGGAACGCCTCGTGCTCCTCTCCGAATATCTTCATGGCACCTCGCTACGTTCCCGCCCGTCGGGTGGCGCGGCGGGCGGGCCCCCCCGGCCGCCCGCAGCGGGGTCCCCACACATACCTTAGTTCCGCCAGTTCGGGCGCCGGCTCTGCCGGCGCAACCCTTTTTCTGGGGGAGGCATCGGAGGGGGCCGTCGAGGCCCCTTCCGACGTTAGTCCCATTTCCGCTCGTCTGAGATCTTCTTGGCCCCTTCCGGTATCGTCCCTCGGGCCACCACCTCGACCTGGCCTCGAAGCTTCATGACGTCTCGGATCGACGACTCGAGCGCCGAGGAGACCCCGGCGGCCTCGACACCTTCAGCCAGCTCCACCCTGAACGTCATGACATCCTGGTGATCCTTCCGGCTGACAACCACCTGGTGGCGGAGAATCCCCCGAACTTTCCCTGCCGCCTCATCCACCTGCCGCGGATGGATAAACATGCCGCGGACCTTCGTCACCTCATCCGCGCGCCCCCGCCAGCCGAGCATCCGGGCCGAGGTGCGTCCGCAGGGGCAGTTGGAATCATCAATCACGGTCAGATCGCCGGTGCCGAACCGGATCATCGGGTACGTGTGGTTGTTGACCGTCGCCACGATCTCGCCGATCTGGCCGTGCGCCGACGGCTCGCCCGTCTGCGGATCACAGACCTGGACGATGGCGTCCTCGGTCAGGTGCATCCCGGACTTCTCTGGGCACTCGTAGGCGACGAGCCCGAGGTCGGCGGTGCCGAAGCCCTGGCGGGTCATGATCCCGTACTCCTGCTCGAACTGGCTCCGCAGCGACTCGGGCAGCGGCTCAGCCCCGACCTGGGCCACCTCGAACGGCAGCCGCCCGACGCGGAGCTCCTCCGCGCGCTTCAGGATCGTCATCAAGAAGCTCGGCGTGCCCATGTACCCGGTGGCGTTCACTGCCCGCGCAATCGCCACCTGGGTGTCGGTGTTGCCCGGGCCGGTGGGGACAGCGGTGCACCCGATCAGATTGAGCGCCTCGTCAAGCTCGTGCGCAGCCGGGACCAGCTGGTAGAGGTAGGTATTGATGACAACGTCGCCCGGCCGGAAGCCACCGGCATAGAGCCCGGGCTCGGCGTGCCAGGCGCCGAGCTCCGGTCCCATCGGCTCCAGAATCGGCCCTGGGGAGACGAAGATCCGCCGGACCTTCGAGAGGGGAACGGTGCAGAAGCCGCCGAATGGCGGATCCGCTTTCTGGAGATCGGGCATCTGGCTCTTCTTGATCACCGGCAGCCGGGCCAGAGCATCGAGATCTCGCAGAGCTCTCGGCGTGAGACGGGCCGCCTCGAGGCGGCGCCTGACTCCCGGGGCCCGGTGCCAAGCGAGCTCGATCAGCTCACGGAGCCAGGCCTCCTGGTAGCGCCCCCGGGCGGCGTCGGACATCGTCTCCTTGCCACGGTCGTAGTATCCGCTCTTCCTGTCTGGTTTCATGCCATCCTCACTTCTAGCTCAGCCAACGCTTGCGACGCCGGTAGTGCTTGATGTCCCGGTAGCTCTTCCGAGCGCCGACCTCGCTCAGCCCCAGATAGAACTCCTTGATGTCCTCGTTGTTCTGAAGGGTCTCAGCCGCCCCGTCCAGCACAATCCGCCCATTTTCCATGATGTAGCCGTGCTGGGCGATCGTCAGGGCCATCGCGGCGTTCTGCTCGACGAGCAGGACCGTCACACCCTCGTCCTGGTTGAGCCGTTGAACGATGGCAAAGATCTCCTCAACCAGCATCGGGGCCAGACCGAGGGAAGGCTCGTCCAAGAGCATGACTTTCGGTCGAGACATGAGCCCCCGCCCGATAGCTAACATTTGTTGCTCCCCCCCTGAGAGGTAGCCTGCCGTCGCTGCTCTCCGATTCGCCAGCTTCGGAAAATAGCCGTACACTAACTCGAGATCCTGCCGGATCGCCCGGAGATCCCGCCGGGTGTGAGCACCCGCCAGGAGGTTCTCCTCCGTGGTCAGGTGCTCGAACACCCGGCGACCTTCCATGACCAGGGCGATCCCCATGCCCACGATCTTCTCGGGCTCCCGGTACTCGATGCGCATCCATCCGTTTGGTCCCTTGAACTCAACGGACCCGGTTGTCACCTCTCCCCGCTCGGGCTTCAGGATTCCGGAAACCGCCTTGAGTACCGTGCTCTTTCCGGCCCCGTTCGACCCGAGGAGGGTCACGATCTGCCGATCCGGAACCTCGAAGGACACGCCTCTCAGGACCAGGATCGCCCGGTCGTAGACGACTTCGACGTTGTTCAGCTTGAGCATGGAGCTATTTCTTCATCCCGGCCTTCCTGACCTCGTCCAGCACGACATCTCGATAGCCTCGGAACCAGTCCCCGTGGGCGACCAGTTCCTGCCCCTTGGTCTGGTAGAGCTGTACCCAGCCGCCGCCCTCGTGGTCGGCCACCGTGACAGTCAGCGGGGGGAGGAATCCGCCCAAGGAGAAATCTTTGATGCTCTCGTACCCTCTCTTCACCTTCTCACCGGTGACCGGGAGGCCCTCATTCTGAACGGCGAGACGAACGGCCTCAACCATGAAGGCTGCGATCAGCACGCCCCGGTTGTAGTACACCGATCCGACGGTCGCCGGAACCTCCTTCCCCTCATCCTTGTACATCTTGATGATCTCCCGGATCACGGGGTAGTTCCGCCCGACGCTGGCGAACTGCATCCCTAGGTAGCCCTGAGCCGTGTCCCAGCCGGCAGCGATCATGTCGTGCTCCCCCGCGCCCCACACGAAGCTGATCACGTGATCGAGGGGATATCCGTTCTTCTTGAACTCCTTGATCGAGATAGACGGAGACTTCCCGAAGAGATGCGAGACTACCCACTTGGCCCTCATCCGCCGGGTGATGTCAAGCACTTGGGAGGCCATCTCGACCCCCGGAGACGGAACGGCAAAGATCCGGCACTGGTAGTCCTCCAGTCTGCAGATCCGGTCAAACATATTCAGTGGCTCACGCCCTGCCGGGTTGTCAAAGAAGATATACGCGATCTTCTCGCCCTTCTTGGCGCCATTGTCCTTCAGGTACTTCATGGCTGCGCCCATCTGGGACCAGTACGTCGCCGCCAGCGGGAAGATGTAGGGGTAGCGCTTCCCGTCAGTAGCGTCGGCGCGCCCGAAGCCCGGCGTGATCCCCGGAATCTTGTCCGCGAGGTGTCGCGGGGTCAGGGCGTAAACGATGGGAGTCCCGTAGTCGAGGATGGCGACGCCCCCTTCACGCTTGATGCGTTCGTAGGCTTCCACACCCCGGTCCACCTTATAGCCATGCTCGACCTCGATGTAGCGGAGCGTACTGCCCTTAACGAGTCCCTTCCTGTTTGCCAGCTTCATGTAGTCGATGACCCCGGGGCAGATCTGTGTGCCGATCAGCTTCGTGGCTCCAGTCCGGTCACACTGTCCGCCGACGACGATCTCCGCCGCGGAGGTCATCGTCAGAGTCCCCGACAGCCCCAGAACGAGCCCTGCCACCGCCAGAATCGTAAACAATCCTCGGGTCCTCATAGCAAGCCCTCCTTAGTGGTCAGCTTCGGAAATGCCGTGACCCCTCCTGCCTTCCCTTCTCCCTTGCCACCTCCCTCCTCAATATGAGAATGGCCACAGACGGAAGTATACCTTGACGTTGCCCCACATCTTAGCGAGTCCTTGAGGCTCGAGGGCCAAGAAGAGGATGATCAATCCGCCGAACACCACGAGTTGGAAGTTCGCTAGGAAATCTGCTATGTCCGCGTAGGGCACCCCGAAGAGCCCTTCAGAAATGCTGACCACGCCGATGTCCAGGGCGATCGGCAGGAGCTTGATGAAGATCGCACCAAGGACGGCTCCCAGGACGCTCCCCAGCCCGCCGATGATGACCATGGCGAGGTATTCGATAGAGATCACCAGGGTGAAGTGCTCGTAGTTCGCGATCCTAAGATAGTACGTCCACAGGGCGCCGGCCACGCCGGCGTAGAACGAGCTGACAGCGAAAGCCAGGAGCTTGTACTTGAAGACGTTGACGCCGATGATCTCGGCCGCGATATCCCGGTCGCGGACGGCGATGAATGCGCGGCCAACCCTGGATCGCACCAGGTTCATGGCCCCGAAGTAGCCGAGGAAGAAGACCGGCAACACCAGATAGTATCGCCGGAACTCATTCTTGAACGCGAAGCCAAACAGGGTCGGGTCCTTCACGTAGATGGTGGACTGGGCACCGCCACCGATCCACGTGACGTGATTAATCGTCCACTCGATGATAAGCTGGGCCGCGAGCGTGGCGATCGCCAGGTACAGGCCCTTGATCCTGAGCGAGGGAATCCCGAAGAAGGTCCCCACAAGGGCAGCCACGGCCCCTCCCGCCACGATACCGAACCAGAACGGCATGTCGTAGCGGCTCGAGAGGATCGCCGCAGTGTATGAGCCGACGGCCATGAAGCCCCCATGCCCCAGGGAGATCTGGCCGGTGTACCCCGTCAAGATATTGAGCCCGATGGCGCCGATTGCCGCGAGGGCGATCCCGGTGATGATGCTCATCAGATGTTCGTCCTGGGCAACCCACAGCGGGAAGGGGAGCAGGACCAGTAGGCCCACCATCCCCCAACTGGTGAGCTTGGCCAGCGGCAAGGGGTAAAGGGCCATGTCCCCTTCGTAGGTCGTTTGAAAGACCCCTGATTCCCGGTTGATCATACGCGCTCGATGATTTCGCGGCCGAAGAAGCCGTACGGTCTGATAAACAACACGATAATCATCAGGAGATACGGGATAAAGTCCTTGGTTCCTCCCCCCACATAGGGATCAAGGTACCCGGCCGCCAAGCTCTCGACGGCCCCAACGATCAATCCGCCGACGATGACCCCGGCAATGCTGTCGAGCCCGCCCAGGATCACTACCGGGAAGACCTTGAGCCCAACGAGCGCCAGGAAAGTGTCCACTCCCAGCATGTTCCCCCAGATGATTCCTCCCGCCGCCGCGGCCAGGCCGGCAATCGCCCAGGAAAGCGCGAAGACCCTCCGCACGTTGATCCCCGCCGTCATCGCCGCCTGCTGGTCATCGGCCACCGCCCGCATCGCAATCCCGATCCGGCTCCGCGTGAAGAACAGGCCGAACCCGATCAGGCAGACAACGGCGGTCACCGAGGCAACCACATTGATCGGCGAGATAAAGACGTCGCCAACTACGTACGGTTCGACTCGAACGGGAAGCGGAAGCTGTCTGGTCCCAGCCCCCCAGAAGATCGCCGCCACCCCTTGCAGCACGAAGGTCAAGCCGATGGTCACCATGATGACCGAGATCACCGGCTGACCGATCAGAGGTCGGAGGATCCCCCGCTCCAGGACGAACCCCAATGCGATCATCCCAATGAAGAGGACCGGGATCACGACCCAGAGCGGGAGCCACCCAAGCCCGAGCATGACAGCGGCGCCGTACGCCGCGAACATCATCAGGTCTCCCTGAGCGAAGTTGATGACGCTCGTGGCCTTGTAGATCAAGACAAAGCCCAGGGCCACGAGCGCGTACATCAGCCCCACCAGGAGCCCGTTGACTGTGAGATCGAAGAAGAATTCCATTGCCTAGGCGGGAGCCATCCTGGGAACGTCTCCCATCGTTCGAATGGCGAGCTTGGTCTCGAGGGTCGCTTGGCGGCCGTCCTGATAGGTGATCACCGCCGTCACGGGGACCTCGCCCGCGTCGGAGAAGAGCGCCTCGATGATGTTCGCGTACTTCTGGGCCACGAACCCACGACGCACCTTCCGGGTCCGCGTGACCTCCTCGTCATCAGGATCAAGCTCTTTGTGCAGGAGCACGTAGCGCGCGATCTGCGTTGAGTCGGGGAGGTCCCGGTTCACCCGTTCGACCTCCTGCCCGATGAGGTCGTACACCTCTTGTTTCTGGGCCAGGTCCGGATAGGTCGTATAGGCGATCCGCTTGCGCTCCGCCCACTTGCCGACATTTTCCATGTCGATGTTGATCATGGTGGCGACGAACGGGCAATCCTGCCCTACCGCCACCGCCTCTTTGACGTAGGGACTGAATTTCAGCTTGTTCTCGATGAACTGTGGCGCGAACTTGGTCCCGTCCGCCAGCGCCGTCACGTCTTTGGCCCGGTCGATGACCACCAGGTGGCCACTGGGATCGAAGAAGCCGGCATCCCCGGAGTACAGCCAGCCATCACGGACCGCTTCTGCCGAGGCTTCGGGGTTCTTGTAGTACCCCACAAACACGCACGGGCTGCGTGCGATGATCTCCCCGCGGTCCGTGAGCTTAAGCTCCACATTCGGGAAAGACCTTCCAACGGTGCCGAGGGCCACGTCCCCGTCTCGCTGGACGCACGAGACCCCGGAGATCTCCGTCTGGCCGTAGACCTGCTTGAGGTTCACCCCAAGGGCGCGGAAAAAGAGGAACACTTCGGGGCCAAGCGGCGCACCGCCGGTATAGGCCGAGCGAATCCTCCGAAACCCGAGGTGGTCACGAAGCGGACCGAAGGTGAAGAACTCGCCCAGGATGTTCATGAGCCGGAGGCGGGTCGACAAGGGCTGCTTCCCCATCCGCCGCCGGGCTACTTCGTAGCCGACGGGCATGAAGAGGTTGTAAAGCCAGCGCTTGATGCGAGAGGCGTCCTCCATCTTCACCTGCACCTGCGAGACCAGGTTCTCCCAGATCCGGGGTGGCGCGACAAGGAACTGGGGGCCGATCTCTTTGATGTCCTGCTGAACTGTCTCGGGACGCTCCGGACAGTTGACCGCGAAGCCCACGATCAGCGCCGCCGCCAGTGACCAGAACGTATCGCCAATCCAGGCAGGAGGCAGATAGGCCAGAGTCTCGTCGGTCGGCTGGTACGGTTCGACGGCCCCCAAGCCTTCAATGGCCGCGATAAGGTTGGCGTGAGTCAGCATCGCCCCCTTGGGAGCGCCCGTGGTGCCCGAGGTATAGCTGATGAGGGCGATGTCATCCGGCCCGCCTGCCGCCACCAGCTCCTCGAACAGCCCGGAGCGCTCCCGCGCAAGCTGGTCTCCCAGCTCCTGCACCTGGACAAAACTCAACAGGATCGGGTCGCTGTAGTGCCGCATCCCTTTCGGATCGTCGTAAATGACCTTCTTGATCTTGGGGAGGCGCTCCTTCAGCGATAGCACCTTGTCCACCTGCTCCTGGTCCTCGGCCAGCACGAACTTGGCGTCCGAATGGTCGATCACGTACTCCAGCTCCCGGGTGATGGCGTCCTGATAGAGCGGGACGGCCGTTCCCGAAACGACCTGGGCGGCGACCATCGCCCAGTAGACCTGGGGCCGGTTGTCACTCAGGATCGCCAGCTTGTCGCCCCGGCCGAAGCCCAGCGCAACGAGCCCCAGCGCAAAGCGCTTCACCTCTTGCAGGTACTCCTGCCACGTCCACTCCTGCCAGAGCCCCCGATCCTTCTCCCGCACCGCGACACCGAGCGGCCGCTCGCGCGCATTCCTCACCAGAACCTGTGGAAGCGTCTGCTCGGCCATCACTCCCTCCTACACCTTTCCCGCAGCTTTCGCCCCCAGATACGCTTTGACCACCAGAGCATTGCTTTTGACCTCGGCGGGCGTTCCCTCAGCAATCCTCTCGCCGAGGTCCATCACCACGACCCGCTGCGAGATGTCCATCACCACGCCCATGTCATGCTCGACGAGGACGATCGTCGTCCGCCACTCGTCGTTCACGTCCAACACGAAGCGGGCCATGTCTTCCTTCTCTTCGATGTTCATCCCGCCCATGGGCTCGTCCAGCAACAGCAGCTTCGGATGGGCGGCTAAAGCCCGGCCCAGCTCCACCCGCTTCTGCAAGCCGAACGGGAGCGCACCCACGACCCGCTTCCGGAGAGGTTCGATCTCGAGGAACTCGATCACGTCCTCCACGACGCGGCGGTGCTGAGCCTCTTCCCGACGGGTGGGTCCAAAGTAGAGCATCGAGGCCAGGACGCCCCTACGCATATGAATGTGGCGGCCCAGCATCAGATTGTCGAGGACGGTCATCCCACGGAACAGGGCAATGTTCTGAAATGTGCGCGCCACGCCAAGGGTCGCGATCCGGCTTGGGGAACGGCGCGTGATGTCCGCGCCGTCGAAGGCGATACTACCCTCGTCGGGGTGGTAGAAGCCGCTGATCATGTTCAGCAGCGTGGTCTTGCCGGCGCCGTTGGGGCCGATCACCGAGACGACCTCACCGGGCTTCACGTCGAAGCTCACCCGGGTCACGGCCTGGACGCCGCCGAACTGCTTGCTGATGCTCTCGATCCTGAGCTGCCTCACGGACGATGAGCCTCGGGGCCCGTCACATGCGACCAGCCTCTATCAGCTCAGCCAGCGCTTGCGGCGCTTGTAGTGCTTGACGTCGCGGTAGCTTTTGCGCTGGCCGACCCCCGTGAGGCCGAGGTAGAATTCTTTGATGTCTTCGTTCTCGCCGAGTGTCCCGGCATCGCCGTCTAGGACGATGCGACCGTTCTCCATCACATAGCCGTGCTGCGAGATGCGGAGCGCCATGGTGGCATTTTGCTCGGCGAGCAGGATCGCGACCTTCTCCTCCCGGTTGAGCCGGACCACGATGTCGAAGATCTCCTCCACCAGCATCGGAGCCAGCCCCATGGAGGGCTCGTCGAGGAGCATCAGCCGCGGACGAGCCATCAGCGCCCGGCCGATTACGACCATCTGCTGCTCGCCCCCCGACAGGTAGCCAGTCTTCACCCCGCGGCGCTCGGTCAGGCGAGGAAAGTAGTAGTAGACCCGCTCGAGATGCTGCTTGACTGCGAATCGACCGTCGCGCCGGCTGTGAGCACCGGTCAGGAGGTCGTCCTCGACGGTCAGGTGCCCGAAGATGCGCCGGCCTTCCATGATCTGGGTCACGCCCAGCGCCACGACGCGGGCAGCGTCCATGGCATCGATGCGCCTGCCACCAAACTCGATCGAGCCCTTGGTCACCTCCCCCCGCTCGGCGCGCAGCAGGCTTGAGATGGCCTTGAGGGTGGTGCTCTTGCCCGCCCCGTTGGCCCCGAGGAGGGCCACGATGCCCCCCCCGGGGACCTGGAGCGACACCCCTTTCAGCACGAGGATCACGTGCTCATAGATCACCTCGATGTTGTTGACCTTGAGCAGCGGAGCCGGCGCGCTCGTCACGAGGGTGCCTCCACGGAGCGTCGGTTGAAGTTAGCTCGGGCAGGTGCGCACCTTGATCTTCTTCTCAGCGGCATACTTCGCCGCTGACTTCTCCACCTCAGCCCGCACGAAATCCGTATAGGGCTTGATCCAGTCGCTGATCCGCACCCACTGCTTACCGTCCCACTGCTGCATGAGAACCCCCACGCCGCCCTCGTGGTCCAGGCACGAGGTCTTGAAGGGCGGCACGAGCCCCGTCGCGCCGAGCTGTTTAACGCGGGCCGCGGTGATGTTCAGGTTCTCCATGCCCCACCGCATCTGCTCTCCGCTGATGACACACCCCTTCCCGCCGGGGCAGAACTTCGCCTGGGCGGTCCGCATGGCCTCCACGACCACTATGGCGAACGCCACTCCGCGGATGTGGTAGATCTGCCCGACGCGCGTCGGCGAGAGGTTCCCTTGCATTCGCCCGTAGACCTTGTCCAGAATCTCCTGGATCACGGGGAAGCCCGTGCCGACCCCGTGGAAGTTGGTGGTGATGTAGCCCTTCGCGGCCCGGCCAGCCGGGATCACGTCCTCCTCAGATCCGCACCACCACACACCGATGATCTGATCGCGCGGATAGCCCAGGCGCGCCGCCTCCTTCATCGGCACGGTGCAGGACACGCCCCAGTTCCGGTTGATGACGAAGTCGGGCTTGTACCGGCGAGCGATGTCGAGCCAGAGCGACTTCTGGTCGATCCCGGGCCACGGCACCGGGTAGTGCTTGACCTCGAACCCGAACTTCTTGGACATCTGGTCGAGAATGAAGATCGTCTCCCGACCATACGGATGGTCCAGGTGCAAGTTGGCGATCTTCACGCCCTTGAGCTTGTGCTCGCCTCCGACCCGCTGGGCGATATAGCGGATCTTCGCTGAGCTCTGGCTCCAGTAGCTCGTCATCATCGGGAACACGTAGGGGAAGACCCGCCCGTCAGCGGCATCCGCGCGGCCGTAACCGAGGGTGAACACCGGGATCTTATCCCGCGTCGCCCGCTCGATCAGCGCATAGGCCACCCCCGTGCTCATCGGGTTGACGTAGTGAATCCCGGTCCCCTGCTTCTTCAGCCGCTCGTAGCACTCCACACCGCGGTCTGTCTTGTACTGGGTGTCGCACTCCTCCCACCACTGCATGACCCCGTTCACGCCGCCATTGATGTTCACGAGGGTCAGGTAGTCCATGATCCCGCCTGCGATCCCTGTACCGCCGGGCGCGAAGGGACCGGTGCGGTAGATCAACACCATGTGGAACTGATCTTTTTCCGTAGGCTTCTTCACCCCGCCCCGTTGGGCGCTGGCCGGCGAGGTCAGCCACGCCGCCAACATCACCACCATGAAGACCGAGATCCAAGCCCTCTTCAAGCTGTACATAGCCATCCTCCCTTACCATTCATGTTTTACCGCCCAGTGGATTCTCCGTCCTTCCGCCGACATTAGCACCTCCCTTCGAAGAGACTGGCCTGGTCACTAGTACGGGAATGGCCACAGCAGCAGCTTCTCCTTCGCCCGTGTCCAGAGCCTCGCCAGCCCGAGTGGTTCCACGATGAGGAAAAACACGATGAGCCCCCCGAAGACCATCAGCTCCAGGACGGCGGACAGCGAGCCTTCTGAGGTTCGGAGGGCGCCGCCCGTGGCCCCGAGGAACCGGTTGATGAAGATGGGTAGCACCACAAAGAAGGTCGCCCCCAGAAACGACCCGAGGATGCTCCCCAGGCCGCCGATGATGACCATGCCGAGAAGGTTAAAGGACAGCAGCAGCTCAAACTCCGTGATCTGCACCGCCTCGAGGTGGATGAAGGCAAGCATCGACCCCGCCACCCCCGCGTAAAACGCGCTCACGGCAAAGGCGGAGAGCTTCTTTCGGAAGATGTTGATGCCGATGATCTGCGCCGCCACGTCCCGGTCTCGGACCGCCTGCCAGGCCCGGCCGATCTCGCCCCGGACGAGGTTCTTGGCGAACAGGGTGAGCACCACCACCACGAACAGCGCCAGCCAGTACCGCCGGGCGACCGTGTTGATGGGGAACCCCAGGATGACGATCGGCGGCGTGTCCAGGGACCCCAGCACGTTGCCGCCGCTGAGCCAGGGGAAGTGGTTGATGACCCACTCGATCGTGAACTGCGCCGCCAGGGTCGTCACCACGAGGTAGAACCCCTTGATGCGGAGCGAGGGCAGCCCGAACAGGACGCCCACGGCGGCGGCCATCAGCCCGCCCCCCAGGAAACAGAGGAGGATGTTCAGCTCGAGCCGCGAGGCGAGGTTGTAGGCCGTGTAGGCGCCGACAGCCATGAACGCGGCCTGGCCGAGCGAGACCTGCCCGGTATACCCCGTCAGGATGTTCAGCCCGAGCGCCGCGAGCGAGTAGAAGAGCACGGGGATCAGGAGGCCGCGCAGCCAGTACTCGCCCACGAACAAGGGCGCCGTGAAGGCCAGCACCACGAACGCCCCCATGGCCCAGCGATCCTGGACGAGGGGGAAAATCGCCTCGTCAGCGGCGTAGGTGGATCTAAACTGACCGGTAGCGCGGTAGATCATCCCCTACACCCGCTCGATGATCTCCTCGCCGAAGAGCCCATGAGGCCGGAACACGAGGAAGATAGTCGCCAGCAGGTACGGCAGGAAGGTCTCCACGCCCCGGGCCTGGACCTGGGGCCCGATCAGGATCTCGGCGGCGATGGGGATGTAGATCTCGCCGAGCTTTTCTGTCGCGCCGACGATCAGGCCGCCGAGGATCGCCCCGTTGATGCTCGTGAAGCCCCCTATGATCAGCACCGGCAGGGCCTTGAGCACGACCAGCGAGAGACTGTACTGCACGCCGAGCCGGGCGCCCCACATGACGCCCGCGATCAGCGCCACGATCCCCGCGATCGCCCAGGTGATCGTCCAGACCGTGCTCAGCGGGATCCCCGCCGACAACGCCCCCTCGTGGTCATCGAAGACCGCCCGCATCGCCCGCCCCATTCTGGTCCGCTGGAAGTAGAACACCGTGGCCAAGACCAGACCCGCCGCCACGATGCCCGCGACCAGGTCGAGCTGGCTCACGAAGACCCCGTAGATGTCCAAGGCAAGATCCTCCAGGCCAACCTCCGCCAGGAACTGATCGAGGCCGTGGGGCTGCGTCCCCCAGAGTCCCTGGGCGAACCCCTCGATGAAGAAGTTCAAGCCGATCGTCGCCATGAACAGGATGATCCCCGACTGCGCTACCAGGGGGCGAAGCACCACACGCTCAACCGCGACAGCGAGCAGCATCATCACGATCAGGACGATCGCCAAGGCGAGCCACAACGGCACACCCCCCGCTATCACCGGCTCCGGGATCAACGGGACCCGTCCCTCCAACAGGCTCACGAAGGTCAGCCCGGCAAAGAGGACCATCGCCCCCTGGGCGAAGTTGAAGATCCCCGAGGCCTTGAAGATCAGGACGAACCCCAGGGCCACGAGCGAGTACATGGTCCCCCCCAGCAGCCCGGCGATCAGGACCTCAGCGAAGAACAGCATCCCGCTTCCCTTCTGTTGTCCCGAGGTAGGCTGCGATGACCTTCTGGTTCGTTTTGATCTCGGCCGGCTGCCCCTCGGCGATCTTCTGCCCGTAATCGAGCACGACCACGCGGTCGGAGATGTCCATCACCACGCCCATGTCGTGCTCGATCAGGGCGATCGTGCAGCCCAGCTGCTCGCTGGTGTCCAGGATGAAGCGGGCCATGTCCTCCTTCTCCTCGAGGTTCATGCCCGTCATCGGCTCGTCCAGGAGCAGCAGCCGCGGCTCCGCGGCCAGCGCTCGGCCCAGCTCCACCCGCTTCTGGAGGCCGTAGGGGAGCGTCCCCACAAGAACCTTCCGGATGCTCTGGATCTCCAGAAAGTCGATCACCTCCTCGACCTTCTGGCGGTGCTCGATCTCCTCTTTCTGGCCGAGCCCCCAGTAGAACCCCTGGGCGAAGAAGCCCGCGCGCATGAAAAGGTTCCGCCCCACCATGAGGTTGTCGAGCACCGTCATGCCCTTGAAGAGCGCGACGTTCTGGAAGGTCCGGCCGATTCCGAGCGCGGCGACCCGGTGGGGTCTCAGGCGCGTCCGGTCCTGACCGTCGAAGACGATCCTCCCCTCGTAAGGGTGATAGACCCCGCTGACGACGTTCAGCAGCGTGGTCTTCCCCGCGCCGTTCGGTCCGATGAGCGCCAGGGTCTCGCCCTCGCGCACCTCCAGGCTGACGCGATTCAGGGCCTGGAGCGCGCCGAAGCGCACGCTGATCCCCTCAGCCACCAGCAGCGGACGGCCGTTGGAGTCCTTCCTCCCGATCACCGCGCCCCCTGCTCGGCGAAGACCTCCACCCCGCGGATCCGCACGTCAGCGCGGATCGTGGCGGTCCGGCCGTCCTCGTAGGTCACCTGGGCTTCCACGCCCACGTGATCGCGATCGGAGTAGAGCCCCTCGATGAGGGGCGCATACTTCTGGGCGATGAACCCCCGCCGGATTTTTCTGGTCCGCGTGATCTCCTCATCGTCCGGATCCAGTTCCTTGTGGAGGATCAGATACCTTCGGATCTGAGCGCCCCTCAACATCTCCTCCTCGAGGAGGCTCCGGTTCGCGCGGGCCACCTCCTGCTCGATCAGGTCATAGACCTCGGGCTTCTGGGCCAGGTCAGTGTAGCTGGTGTAGGCGAGGTTCCGGCGCTCGGCCCAGTTGCCCACGGCCTCCATGTCGATGTTGATCAGGGCCGCGACGTACGGCCGTTCCTGGCCGATGCACACAGCCTCCTTGATGTACGGCGAGAACTTGAGCTTGTTCTCGAGGTACTTCGGGGCGAACATCGTGCCATCCGCCAGCCGGCTCACGTCCCTGGCGCGGTCGATGATCTTGAGGTGGCCCTCGTGGTCGATGAACCCGGCATCCCCTGAGCGCACCCAGCCATCTTGCAGGGTTTCGCGGGTCGCGTCGGGGTTCCGATAGTAGCCCTGGAAGACCCCGGGACTCCGGTAGAGCACCTCCCCCTGCTCGGAGATGCGGATCTCGACCCCGGGCAGCGGCGTGCCGGCGGTATCAAGTCGTACGTCGCCGTCCTTCTGAATGGAGACGAGCGCGCTGGATTCTGTCATGCCGTAGACCTGCTTGAGGTTGATGCTCAGCGAGCGGTAGAAGGCGAAGATCTCCGGGCCCATGGCCTCGCCGGCGGTGTACGCGAGTCGGATGCGCCTCATCCCGAGGTTGTCCCTGAGCGGCCCGTACACGAGAAGCCGGCCCAGCGGGTAGAGGAGAGAACGCCAGAGCGGAACCGGCTGGCGGTTGAGCCGCCGCCGCTCGATCTCCTGCGCCAGGCTGAGGAAGAGGTGGACCATCTTCCGCTTGATCCACGCCGCGTCCTCGATACGGATCATCACGTTGGTCAGGATTCTCTCCCAGATGCTGGGCGGAGCGAAGAAGTACGTCGGGCCGATCTCCTTCAGATCGTGGAGCACGGTGGCGGCGCTCTCCGGGCAGTTGGTGGTGAAGCCGGTGATGATGGACTGGGCATACGAGAAGATGTGGTCGCCGACCCAGGCCATCGGCAGGTAGGCCAGCACCTCGTCGCTATCTCGGAGGCCCTCCCGCTCGATGGCGTTGCGGGCCGTTACGATGATGTTCCGGTGAGAGAGCATCGTGCCTTTGGGATTGCCGGTGGTCCCAGAGGTGTAGGCGATGATGGCCAGATCCTCGGCCTTCCCCTTGGCGACCTCAGCCTCGAAGTAGCCAGCGTTGTCCAGGCCGAACTTCTTTCCCAGCTCCCGGACCTGCTCCAGGCTCATCAGGAACGGGTCGCTGTAGGTCTGTAGCCCGCGGGGGTCCTTGTAGATGATGTACTCGAGGCGGGGGCACTCGGCCTTGACGTGAAGGAGCTTGTCGACCTGCTCCTGATCCTCGACCACGGCGAAGCGGGCCTCGGCATGGTCGATGATGTACTGCATCTCCTTCTCGACGGAGTCCTGATAGAGCGCCACCGGGACGCCGCCGAGGGCCTGGGTCGCCGCCATCGTCCAGTAGAGCTCGGGGCGATTGTCCCCGATGACGGCCACCTTGTCGCCGCGCGCGAAGCCGAGGGCGGCCACGCCGAGCCCGATGAGGCGCGCCTGTTCGAGATAGTCCTGCCAGGTGTACGACTGCCAGATCCCGAAGTCCTTCTCGCGGATCGCGACCTTGCGCGGCAGGCGGTGGGCATTCAGCGATACCAGTCTCGGGAAGGTGTCCGCATCCGGGCTCAACTGGTACGTGGGAGCGCTCATGTAGGTCCTCTCCCTCCCGTCGTCAGGGTGTCCTGGCTGTCCTGCCGATGATGGTCCTGCCGGGGTCGATCTCCTCCCTCAGGATCCTCAGCTCCTGCTCAGTCGGTGGCAGAAGCTCGTCCACACTGGCGGCCACCGCGGGCTTGAACTCCATCTCAGCCAGCACTTCCTCCGGGGTACACCCGCGGAGCACGCCCAGAAGCGTCATTATCCGGGACTCCTCGTCGAATCCGAACAGCGCCCTGGAGGTCACCACGCGCCAGGGCCCGGTCCCCACGGGAAGCCCGGCCCGGTCGCGGACCCCAGGCGTCCCATCAAGATAGCCCGGGGAAGTCACGAAGTCCACATGGGGCACGAAGCGCCGCTTCTCGTGCATCATGATCACGATTGTCTTCCAGCAGAACGACGCCACCTCGTTGGCGCCGCCGGAACCGGGAAAACGCTTCCTCGGCCTCGCATAGTCCTCGCCGAGTAGCGTGGAGTTGATGTTCCCGTACATGTCGATCTGGGTGGCGCCGAGGACCCCGTAGTCCACCAGCCCTAGCTGGGCCTGGGCGAAGATGTGGTTCATGTCCGTCCAGGCAATGGAGCGGTAACAGTTCGAGGGCCCGCCCATCGTGTTGCGCACGAAGGGCGTGAGCGGAGTCGGCCCGATGGCGCCGAACTCGAAGATCTGGACGAGCTGGGGAGCATGGATACGCTGGGCCAAAATGGCCGCCACCTGGGGGAGCCCGAACCCGATGAACGTGGTCTTCTGGTCCTCCAGAAGCCGCGCGCACTGGGCAATCATGAACTCCGCCTCGGTGAAGTCTCTCGTCATGGTCATCTCATCGACAATTTCGGACGGGTCCTGTCGGCGGCCAGCCCCACCGTGCTCACTCCCGCAGGCCCGGGGCACGATCTTGGTTGTTAGCCATCCCCGAGCCCGTGCGGCCTGTCGCGGTGCGCTCCCCGCGGTGGGGCGCCCCGTCCGCCGCCTCCCATCCGAAATTGACCCGTCCCGGGTCGGTCACCGGTATCCCTCCTTGACAGTAGCTCGGCGCCGGAGCCCGTTGAGGCGAGCCAGCCCGACCCGTTTCTCCAGCATCTCTACGTCCGACTCCACGCTATAGATATAACTGTCCAGGTACGCCTTGAGATTCCCCTGCCGCTCCAGCGCGGTGTAACCCCCAAAGTGCTCATGGTCCATCTCGTAGACTCCGGGAAGGCCGCCTGGATAGGCTCCGAACGGGGCATACACCACCGCGTCAACCAGATAGTACGGGATCGTGGTCTTGCCAGGATCCTTCCGAATGTCATCGTGGTCGACGATTTCGTCGGCGGAGATGATGACCTTCCTGGAGGCCATGGCGGTTTCGAGGGGAGAGACCCCAGGGCCAAAACACCTCGCGTTTCCGTAGACATCGGCCTGGTGGACGTGGATCAACCCCACGTCCGGGGAGAGAGCCGGCACCAGGGCGACCGGCTTCCCCCCGAAGGGATCCCGGACCACCTTGGCTCCGGAGTATTTGAGGGTGTCTGAGCCCAGGAGGGCGCGGGTGGGGAGGAACGGCACGCCCATGCCGGCTGCCAGGTGGCGCAGGGTCAGGGTCCCGTTGGTCCACTCGGTGACCTTGACGCGCCCCTCTTCAACGGCCCGGTTCAGCGTCTCGCCGAGCCCCATGAACCCAACGTCGATCCGGGAGCAGGCGCCTGCTCCCACCAGGAGCGTAGACTCCATCAGCGTGAATTTGGCGCAGTACCAGAGATCGCGCCGAGCCTGGCGGATGATCTCCCGGATCAGGATGAGGGGGCCGCGGGTAAAGGAGGAAAAGTCGAAGGAGACATACTCGCCGTCGGCGACGAACCGGCTGACGGCCTCCGACGGGGGGAGAGTCTTGTCCACGAAATCCCGGCGCTTGCTCTCGCGCATCCAGGATCGGATGGTGTCCGGGTCCGTAAAACGATATTTGCCTATTCCTGAGGAGAGAAGCTCCACCTCACCCCCCTGTCAGGGCGCCCGTCGTCAGTGCTGCGGCAGTCTACCGGAAGCGCGACGGGTCTGTCAAGGACCACAGGGACTTGGCCAACACCTGACTGAGCTACAGGCAGGCTAGAGGCGAGCTGTCGGGGCCGGTCTGACCTCTTACCGGAGCCTGAGGATCTCCCGGGCGATGACCATCCGCTGGATCTCGGAAGTCCCCTCCCCGATCTCGGTGAGCTTGGCATCGCGGAAGATTCGCTCCACCGGGAAGTCGCTCATGTACCCGGCTCCGCCGTGGAGCTGGACAGCCCGGCTGGCCGCCCGCATCGCCACCTCGGAGGCGAACACCTTCGCCATCGAGGCCGCCTGCCTGGCGGGCTGCCCCTGGTCCCTCAGGGAGGCCGCGCGAAGCGTGAGGAGACGCGCCGCCTCAACGTCCGTCGCCATCTCCGCCACCATTCCCTGGAGGCCGTTGAACTCAGCAAGCGTTTTCCCGAACGCCGTCCGCTGCCTCATGTAGGCCACCGAGGCATCGAGAGCCGCCTGAGCCAGCCCCACGGCCATCGCCGCCATGGCGACCCGCCCCCCCTCCAGCACCCGCATCGTGTCGACGAATCCCTGGCCGAGCTCCCCCAGAAGGCGCTCTTGGGGCACCCGCACGTCGTCCAGGACCAGCTCGACGGTGTCGGAGGCATGGAGGCCGAGCTTGTCGTAGCGCTGGCCGACGCTGAAGCCCGGCATTCCCTTCTCGAGGATGAAGGCCGAGACCCCCCTGCTGCCTTTCGCCGGGTCTGTCACCGCCATGACCACCGCGTACCGGCTCACGCCCCCGTTGGTGATGAACGCCTTACTCCCAGTGAGGATGAAGTCGCCGCCATCCCGGACCGCCCGGCTCTTCATGGCCGCGGCGTCAGACCCCGACCCGGACTCGGTGAGCCCCCATGCCCCCAGCGCCTCCCCCCGCGCCAGAGGGAGCAGATACTTCCGCTTCTGGGCCTCGCTGCCGAACAGGGAGATGTGGTTGGCACAGAGGGAGTTGTGGGCCCACATGGTGATGCCGATGGAGCCGTCTGCGCGGGAGAGTTCCTCCACCGCGAGGGCATACGAGACATAGTCGAGGCCCGCACCCCCGTACTCGGCGGGGAACAGGGCGCCCATGAATCCCAACTCACCCAGCTTTTTGATGATCTCGTGCGGGAACTCGCGGCTCCGGTCGTAGTGGCCAGCCACCGGGATGATCTCGCCTTCGGCGAAACCCCGGATCACGCGCCGCACTTCTCTCTGCTCCGCCGTCAGCTCAAAGTCCATTGGGTATCAGCCAGCCCCGCCGGCCGGACGGATGTTTTCTCGGACAAACTGGATGATGGTCTGAGTGGAGGTCCCCGGCGTGAAGATCTCCTTCACCCCCAGCGCTTTCAGCGCGACAATGTCGTCGGGCGGGACGATTCCACCCCCGAACACCACGATGTCGTCGACCCCCTTCTCCTTCAGGAGCTCCACCACGCGCTTGAAAAGGTAGTTGTGGGCGCCGGAGAGCACGCTCAGCCCGATGGCGTCCACATCCTCCTGGATCGCCGCCGCGACCACCTGTTCCGAGGTTTGGTGGAGCCCCGTGTAGATCACCTCGAAGCCGGCGTCGCGGAGGGCCCGGGCGACAATCTTGGCCCCCCGGTCATGGCCATCCAACCCCGGCTTGGCGATCAGCACGCGGATCTTCCGCTCGGCCACGCGCTCCCTCGCTCTACCCCGTCTTTTCCCGGAGGGGGGCTCGCGCCCCCCTGCCGGATCTCCCCTCGGGGGTTACGCGGCCCAAGCCGACGCTGGCGCTTCGTACCCGCACCTTCTGCTCCGCCACCTCTAGCCCCCTTGGAGTATCCGGCGGATACGCTCGCCAATCTTCATGATCTGGGTCCTGTCCCCCGGCACGAGCTTCCAGTCAAAGCCCTTCCCATCGTTGTTCCAGCGCGGGATGAGGTGGATGTGAAAGTGCGGCACCGACTGGAAGGCCGCCTCTCCGTTGGCCTGGAGCAGATTCATCCCGTCAGGGTGGACCGCCTGCCGGATCGCGTCCGCCACCGTCTTCACCGTGGCCATGGCCGCGGTCAGATCCTCCACCGTCGCATCGAAGAGGGTGGGGGTGTGGGCCTTGGTCGCCACCAGGCAGTGGCCGGAGTTCAGCGGGTTGATGTCCATGAAGGCGAGGGTCCGCTCGTCCTCGTAGACCTTGAACACGGGAAGCTCACCTTTACGGATCTTGCAGAACACGCAGTCCATAGGACCTCCGGTGTCCGGGCATCAGAAGATGATCGGCTCCTGGTAGCGGCCGAAGGCCTGGCGGTACACGTCCGAGATCTCGCCGAGGCTCACGTAGTCCTTCACGGCGTCCACAAGCACCGGCATGAGGTTGTCGCCGCTCTCGCAGGCCTCAGCGATCTGCTTGAGCCGCTTCTCCACGCGCGACTGGTCGCGCGAGGCCTTGCGCCGCTTGACTCGTTCGATCTGCTCCGGCTCCAGGGCCTCATCGATCCTGAGGTAGGGGATGGGGCTCTCGTTCGCCATCACGTACTTGGTGACGCCGACCACGGTCTTCTCGCCGCGGTCCTCCATGAGCTGGTAGCGGTAGGCGGCGTCGGCGATCTCCTGCTGAGGGTACCCCAGGTCAATGGCTCGGACAATCCCGCCCAGCTCATCGACCTTCCTGATGTAGCCCCAGGCCGCCTCCTCCATCTGATCGGTGAGTCGCTCCAGATAGTAGGACCCTCCCAGCGGATCAATCACCAGCGGGACACCGGTCTCCTCCGCGATGATCTGCTGGGTGCGGAGGGCGACTGTTACCGCTTCCTCGGTGGGAAGGGCCCAGGTCTCATCGTAGGAGTTGGTGTGCAAGGACTGGGCGCCGCCGAGCACCGCGGCCAGGGCCTGGAGCGCCACCCGCGCGATGTTGTTGAGCGGCTGCTGAGCAGTGGCTGACACCCCGGCGGTCTGGGTGTGGGTCCTGAGTCGCAGGGACTCGGGCTTCCTCGCCCCAAAGCGCTCCTTGAGCACCCGCGCCCAGATGCGACGAGCCGCCCGAAGCTTGGCGACCTCCTCGAAGAAATCGCTGTGGATGTCGAAGAAGAAGCTCAGACGCGGCGCGAAGGTGTCCACGTCGAGGCCCCGCTCCACACAGGCCCGGACATAGCCGATCCCGTCAGCCAGGGTGAAGGCCAGTTCCTGGACCGCGGTGGAGCCCGCCTCGCGGATGTGGTAGCCGGAGATCGACACAGGGTTGAACCGGGGCACGTACTTGGAGGTGAACTCGATCATGTCCACCACAATCCGCACCGCGGGCTCGGGGGGACAGATCCACTCCTTCTGGGCGGTGAACTCCTTGAGCATGTCATTCTGCATCGTGCCCCCGACCCGCTCCCAGCTGACCCCCTGCTTGTCCGCCACGGCCAGGTACATCGCCAGCGCGACGGAGGCCGTGCAGTTGATCGTCATCGAGGTGGTCACCTGGCCGAGGGGAATCCCGTCGAAGAGGCGCTCGAAGTCCTCCAGCGTGGAGACCGACACTCCCTCCTTGCCCACTTCTCCTCGAGCCCGGGGGTGGTCGGCGTCGTAGCCCATGAGGGCGGGCATATCAAAGGCGGTGGAGAGGCCGGTCTGCCCCTGTTCGAGGAGGTATTTGAAGCGGGCGTTGGTATCCTCCGGCCGTCCGTAGCCGGCGAACATGCGCATGGTCCAGAGCCGACCGCGGTACATGCTGGGATAGACCCCCCGGGTGTATGGGAACTCACCGGGAAAGCCCAGCTTTGTCTCGTAACCCCACTCTCCCAGGTCTGCCGGAGTATAAAGCGGCTGGAGCGGGATCCCGGACAGGGACTCAGGGCGCACGGGGCGCGCCGGGGACTTCCCGACAAACGGCCCGTACGTCTCCGCCTCCCACCGCGCTTTCGACCGCTCGATCCGCTCGCGATCGCTCATGCCTTCCTCCTCCGACCCGCGGGGGGCGCCGGGCGACCGGCTACCCCCTGGACCGCCGCATCTACTTTAAGCCAAGCACGTGGCGGGCGATGACCAGTTTTTGGATCTGGGAGGTCCCCTCATAGATCTGGGTGATCTTGGCGTCCCGGAAGAAGCGTTCCACCTGATACTCCCTGATGTACCCGAAGCCGCCATGCACCTGGATGGCGTCGGTGGTCACCTTCATCGCCATCTCCGAGGCGAAGAGCTTGGCCATGGAGGCCTCGGTGCTGAACGCAAGACCGCGATCCTTCAGGGTGGCCGCCCGCCAGGTCAGAAGCCGCGCCGCGTCGATGGTGGTAGCCATGTCGGCCAGCATCCACTGGACCATCTGGTGCTGGGCGATGGGCACGCCGAACGCCTTCCGTTCCTTGGCGTAGGCGACGGAGAGCTCATACGCTCCGGCGGCAATCCCGAGGGCCTGGGCAGCGATGCCGATGCGCCCCCCATCCAGGGCGGTCATCGCGACCTTGAACCCGTCTCCCTCCTCGCCGAGGCGGTTGTCTCTGGGGACACGGCACTCCTCGAAGACCAGTTCGGCCGTGTCAGAGGCCCGGAGCCCCAGTTTGTCCTCGCACTTGGCAACGACAAAGCCCGGCGTCCCCTTCTCGACCAGGAAGGCCGAGATCCCCCGATGCCCTTTGGCACGGTCTGTTTGGCAGAACACCAGGGCGACGGAAGCCTCCCGTCCGGTGGTCACGAAGAGCTTGCGACCGTTCAGCACGTAATGATTCCCATCCCTCGCCGCGACTGCGGACTGATTGCTGGCATCGGAGCCCGCCTGCGGCTCGGTCAGCGCGAAGCAGCCGATCTTGGACCCGGACGCGAAGGGTGTGAGGAACCTCCGCTTCTGCTCCTCGGTCCCGAACTTGAAGACCGAATCGCAGTAGAGGGAGTTGTTGACCGACATGATGACGGCGTGTGAGGCACAGGCCTTGGCTATCTCCTCCGTGGCCAGCGCGGAGGCCAAGGCGTCGGCCCCGCTGCCGCCGTACGCTTCGGGGATGGCGATCCCCATCAGCCCCAACTCCCCCATGCGCTTGACGGTCTCGAGGGGGAAGCGACCCTCGCGGTCGAGGGCATCGGCCACAGGCTTCACGTCCTTTTCAGCGAACTCCCGCGCCAGGGCCTGAATCATCTGCTGTTCTTCGGTCAACTCAATCTTCATAGACCCCTCGGAGGGCGGCTTCGCCCCCCCTTTTTTCATCACTTCACCCGCCAAGGAGCCGCTTAAGCTCTTGAGTCAACAGGGGCGCGACCTCGAAGAGGTCGGCGACGATTCCGTAATCGGCGATCTTGAAGATGGGCGCCTCGGGGTCCTTGTTGACAGCCACGATGACCTTGGAGGTCCGCATGCCCGCCAGGTGCTGGATCGCTCCGGAGATCCCGAAGCCCATGTAAAGCTGGGGGGAAACGGTGCGTCCGGTCTGGCCGACCTGAAAGCGGTGGGGACGCCAGCCGGCGTCCACCGCTGCCCGAGAGGCTCCGACCGCAGCCCCGACCACCCGGGCCAGTTCCTCGAGGAGCACGAAGTTCTCCGGTCCCTTGAGCCCGCGCCCGCCCGAAACCACGATCGCGGCTTCCGTCAGCTCGGGCAGCCCGGTGGAGGCCTCCTCCCGGCGCTCGACGAGGGCGAGAGCAGCGGGGGGGACAGCCACTGAGGGCCGCTCCACCACCGGCGTCTTTCCCGGCTGGACCTCACCCGCCTTGAAGACGTTGGGCCGAAGCGTGGCGAGCCACGGTGTCCCGGCCCAGCCCACCTTGGAGAGCAGCTTTCCAGCGTAGACGGGCCGGGTCGCGACAAGATTCCCGTCTTGGAATGCGAACGCCACTGAATCGGCCGAGAGCCCGACGCCGAGCCGGGCCGCCAGTTGGGCCATCAGCTCACGCTGACGCCCCGTCACGGCGCCGAAGATGGCTTTCGGTTGCTCCCTGGCCGCGAGCTCGCCCACCACCGGTGTCCACACCTCACCCCGGTATGGCGCCAAGCCCGGATCTTCCACCAGCCAGGTCTTCTGGGCCCCCCATTCGGCAAGCTGTGCAAGTCCCGCTTCCTCCGCCTTGTTAGTCAGCCACACCGCTTCGACCTGGCCACCGGCCTGAGCCGTCAAGCGCAAGGCCTCGCCCAGCAGCTCGGCGGTCACCTTCTTGGGGCGACCCGCACGATCGTCTTCCACTATGCACCAGAATGCTCCCGGCATTGCGCTCTCCTCTTGGGCTTACGCAGGAGGCCTCTCTCCGGCCGCGCCTCTCAGATCGCCTTGGCCTCCTCGCGGAGGGATCTGACCAGCTCCTTGACTGCCTCGGTCGGCTCCCCAGGGATGATGCGGCCAGGCGGGCGAGGCGGGAGCGACTCCAGCGTGAGGACTCGGAGCTGCGGGCCTTCGGCGCCCAGGCCGAGGTCGGAGGCCTTGAGCTCTTTCATCTCCTTCCTCTTGGCCCCCATGATCCCCTTCAGGGTTGGGTAGCGAGGCTCGTTGAGCCCTTTCTGCGCCGTCAGGACGCACGGGAGGGGAGCGTCGAACACTTCAAGGGCGCCCTCCACCTGCCGGCCGACGCGGACGCTCCGGCCATCCTCGGAGACGGCCTCCTCCATAATCCACGACAGACAGGGCCAGCCCAGGAGTTCGGCCACCTGAGCACCCTGTGCCCCCATGTCGTCGTCGATCGCCTGGCGGCCGCAGAACACGATGGCAGGTTGCTCCTGCCTGATCACCGCCGCGAGAGCCCGCGCCGTAGTCAGCGTGTCGGCGTTCTCCCAAACAGGATCATTCAGGTGGATGGCCCGATCCAGGCCCATGGCGAGGCAGCTCCGAAGAGCCTCCTTGGCCCGCTCCGGACCCACCGTGACGGCCACGATCTCCCCCTGGCCCCGCTTCTCTTTGACCCGAAGGGCCTCTTCCACGGCGAACTCATCGTACGGGGAGACGATCCACGTGATACCGGTGGTGTCAATCCCCCGACGGTCCGATCCCACCTTCATCTGGGTGGCGGTGTCCGGCACCTGCTTGATGAGCACGAGGATCTTCATCGTGTGCCTCCTGGAAGCATGGTCGGGAACGCTGCCGCGGTCAAGTTGGAGAGAATACTCCGACCAGAAATAACAAATCATTTTACCGGAAAAAATGGGGAGGTGTCAAAGCCCGCGGGCGATCGCCAGCCCCAGGTCCTGTCTTGACTCTCTCCCTCCCCGTATGAGAGAGTCCCCCCGGTGATCCGGGGGCCAGATGCTGAGAGCCGGCACCCTCCACGTCTCTTATGCCGTCGTGCACGCCCTCTGGGGAATCTCCTTCGAGGTCCGGCGGGGCCAAGTGGATCCATCCGCCACCTTTCGCCCCCGCCGTTGTTCGCCTTGGCATCGGCCAGATCGCGCAAGGGCGGCGGCTTGGGCCGGGGATGAGCACCGCTTGTCCGCTCGAGCCCAAAGACGTAGAATCCCCCGTAACGCGCGGGGCAGGCCGTGAGGGACGACAATGACGGAGATCAACCTGCATGACATCATCGAACCCTGACACCCGGATTCAGCATGCGCGCCGGTCCGGGCAGAGCGGCCCGTTCCCGAACCTGGCCGAGGATGTGAGGAAAGGGCTGACCAAGCGGCCCAAGGAGCTACCGCCGAAGTACCTCTACGACGAGCGCGGAGCTCCCCTCTTCGAACAGATCTGCGAGCTTCCGGAGTACTATCCGAGCCGCACCGAGCGGATCGTGCTGGAACGGATCGCCGATGAGCTCGTCGCGGTGTGCCGACCGACCACCCTGGTCGAATTCGGTCCAGGAAACGCCAGCAAGACTCGCATCCTCCTCGACGCCATGTCGCGTACCGGACTCCCGGATCTCTATGTGCCGATCGACTTCAGCGAGAACCTGCTCGAGGAGATCATCACGGGGCTTGGGAGGGACTATCCGCGATTACGCTTCCATCGTGTGCTCGGTGATTTCGAGCGCCCGGTCGAGATCGCGCCGTCCGGAGGGCCTCGGCTGATCATCTTCCTCGGCGGGACCATAGGGAATCTGACTCCCCAGGAGGCGGCCGCATTTCTCCGGAATGTGGCCTGCTTGCTCGGCCCGGACGATCGGTTCCTGCTGGGCACGGACCTCGTCAAAGACGTGGCGGTCCTGGAACGCGCCTACAACGACTGCGCCGGCGTCACCGCCGCCTTCAACCGGAACATGCTCTCCGTCATCAACCGGAACCTCGGCGCGGATTTCGATCTGGATCGTTTCGAACACCTGGCGTTTTATAACTCTCAAGAAGCGCGAATCGAAATGCACCTCGTAGCCCGGGATGCGCATCAAGTCCGGATTCATGCCATCGACCTGGTCGTGGACTTCGCGAAGGGAGAATCCATCCGGACCGAGATCAGCTGCAAATATACGCGATCAACGGTCGAGACGATGCTCGCCGAAAGCGGGCTTCGCCTCCTTCGATGGGACACGGACGACGAACACCCTTTTGCCCTTTCGCTTTCTGCGGCGATGCCGCAGGATCATCGCCTCAGTGGTGCGTGAGGCAGCTTCAGCTTCAGTTCTCGAGATCATTGGTCGGCGAACCATGATCACGACGCGTGCCGACGTCGTCGGGAGTCTCCTCCGTCCTCCTTGGTTGCTGAAAGCTCAGGAGGAGGTCGCCTCCGGCATGATCACGCCGGCGGCCTTCAAGGCGATCGAGGACCGGGCGGTGGACGAGGCGGTGGCGCGGCAGGAGGAGGCCGGTCTGGAGGTGGTGACCGATGGCGAGATGCGCCGGCAGTCGTTCCAAAGCCAGATGACGGCGGCCATCGACGGCTTCGGCGAATGCACCCTCGACACCTTTCTGTGGGGTGACTGGCACGGCGATCAGTCGGTGGGGGATTGGCGCCTCGAGCGTCCGGCCTCGTTAGGTGTCGTCGGCAAGCTCACTCGCCGGCGCCATCTGTCCGCCGAGGAGTTCACGTATCTGCGGGCCCGGACCGCGAAGACGCCCAAGGTCACATTGCCCAGCCCCAGCCTATGGGCGAACGTCTGGTCGCCCGAGCGCTCCAAGAGCGCCTACCCCACGCTCGATCAGTTCCTAGCCGATGTCGCTGAGATCCTGCGCGACGAGGTGGCGGAGTTGGTCCGACTCGGCGCCACCTACATCCAACTCGATGCGCCACACTATCCCCTGTTGATCGATCCCAAATCCCGGGCGTTCTACGAGGCGCAGGGCTGGAGCATCGACCGGTGGCTCCATCAGGGAATCGAGATAGACAATGCCGTGATGAGCAATTTCCCGGAGGTGACGTTCGGGTTTCATCTCTGACGGGGTAACCAAGGCAGCCGGTGGCTGGCGGAGGGGGGGTATGAGCCAATCGCCAAACAGCTCTTCAAGGGCATCCGCGCTCAGCGGCTGTTGCTCGAGTACGACGATGTCCGCTCCGGGTCCTTCGAGCCGTTGAAAGAGGTGTCCGAGGGGGCGGTCGCCGTGCTTGGGCTGGTCTCCACCAAGACCCCCCGCCTGGAGACCACGGAGGAGCTGACCGCGCGCATCAGGGAAGCGAGCCGCGTCTTGCCGGTGGAGCGGCTGGCGCTCAGTCCGCAGTGTGGCTTCGCAAGCTCGATCATCGGCAATCGGATCTCGCCTGAGGACCAGCAGCGCAAGCTGCGCCTGGTCGTCGAGACGGCCAGGGCGGTGTGGGGTTCGTGACGGCGTATTTGGAGACAGCCATCTCACGGCTGAGGCCCGCGCCCGTGGCCGATCGCTCAGGTCAGTCATGAACGACCGTGCCAGGCCTTCCGCGCCCGAGCTCGCTCAGTTGCTGACCGACGCCCGCGCCCGAACGCTCGAGCTGGTGACTGATCTGACTGACGAGCAGATGATGGGGCCCCGTCTCCCGATCGTGAATCCTCTGCTCTGGGAAATCGGGCACGTCGCCTGGTTTCAGGAGAGGTGGGTCTTGAGGTATCTCGGCAACGAGAGGCCGATCCGCGATGACGGCGACCTCCTATACGACTCCGCCCAAATCCGCCACGAGACGCGGTGGGACCTGCCGCTTCCCTCCAGAGAGGAGACGTATCGCTACATCCAGCGGGTGCTGGACCGCATCGTCGAACGGCTCGGCTCGACGGATCCGGACGAGGGGGAGACCTACTTCCACTTGCTGGGTCTGTACCACGAGGACATGCACGCGGAGGCGTTCACCTACACGCGGCAGACGCTGGGGTACCCCCGGCCCCGCCTCGCCCGCGCCCGCGACGAAGATCGCAGGAGTCAGGGCGCCGGTGGGCCGCTGCGGGGCGATGTGGAGATCCCTGGCGGGACCTTCCTGCTGGGTGCCACGCCCGACCTTCCGTTCGTGTTCGACAACGAGAAGTGGGCGCACCCCGTCGAGGTCCGACCCTTCCGCATCGCCCGCGCTCCCGTGACCAACGCCGAGTTCCTTAGGTTTGTTGAGGACAAGGGGTACCTGAGGCGGGAGTTCTGGAGCGAGGCGGGATGGCGCTGGCGTGACAGCGTCGCCGCCGAGCATCCGGCCGACTGGCAGTGCGGTCCCGGGGGTCGCTGGCACCGTCGGAGTTACGACGAGCTGGTTCCGCTCGAGGACCACCGTCCGGTCATTCATGTGAACTGGTACGAAGCCGAGGCCTACTGCCGCTGGGCCGGCCGGCGACTGCCGATGGAAGTCGAGTGGGAGGCGGCAGCGAGCGCCACGCCCACTCCTGAGGGCCGCGGAATTTCCGGAGACAAGCGGAGGTTCCCGTGGGGCGACGAGCCGCCGTCCCCCGAGCGGGCGAATCTCGACTCGACCGCGCTGGAGTGCATCGACGTCGGCGCCCTGCCGGACGGCGACAGCGCCTTCGGTTGCCGGCAGATGATCGGTAATGTGTGGGAGTGGACGAGCACGGAGTTCGGCCCGTACCCGGGCTTTGTGCTCGACCCCTACAAGGAGTATTCCGACCCGTGGTTTGGAACCCACAAGGTTCTGCGCGGCGGCAGTTGGGCCACCCGCTCCCGCCTCATCCGGAACACGTGGCGGAACTTCTACACTCCTGACCGGCGGGACGTGCTGTCCGGCTTTCGCACCTGTGCACGGTAGCCGGGGTCCCGTGACGCCTTAGCCTACGCAGGCTGCTGCTGGCCAGGATAGGCGAAAAGACCCTCCAGGTTGGCCAGGAACTGATCAGCCAGCAGGGCCAGGAACGCCGCGGGCACTGCTCCCTCCAACACGAACGCCAAATTGTCCTGCACCAGTCCCGCGATGACCGGTGAGCCGAGTCCACCGGCCCCGATGGCCGCGCCGATCATCGCCGTCCCGATATTGATCACCACGGAGATGCGCACGCCGGCCAGGATCACGGGCGCGGCGAGCGGGATCTCGATATGGAACAGCACCTGCCGCCGGCTCATTCCCATCCCGTCGGCGACGTCTAGGGCATCTCCCGGCACCGCCCGGAGGCCTGCGATGGTATTCCGCACCACTGGAAGCGTCCCGTACAAGAGCAGCGCTACGATCGTGGGGGTGAGGCCGAACCCCAGAACGGGTACCGCGAGGGCGAGAACAGCCACCGGAGGAAATGTCTGCCCGAACGAGGAGAGATCAGTCACGATGGGAAGAAAGCTCCTTCCGCTGGCACGCGTCACCCAGATGCCCACCGGCACGCCAAAGAGAACCGTCAGACAGCTGGAGATGCCAACGAGCTGAACATGTTCCCAGACGAACACAGGCAGGTCGGCGCGGGGATGCAACACGTGGCGCTCGTCAGGGAAGAAGGTTCCAAGGACACTCTCCCAGAGGCCCGTGGAGGTGATCAACGCCACGAACGCGCCGATGGCGACCCCCAACAGGACCCAGCGCCGCGCCTGGCGTTTCATCGCGCGGACTCTCCCATGCCCGTGGCCGCCTCGATGTCAGCGAGGGTGATCTCCCCTATGAGTCGCCGTTGCTCGTTCACCACCGGTATGTTCCACCTTCCGGAGCCCAACATGCGAGAGAGCGCCTCGCGCACGGTTGCCCCTTGGGGAACGGCGACGTCGTCCGGATCTACCGGTACGGTGGCCTGCTGAACGGTCGCGGCGTTCGAAAGCCTCCGTCTATCCACCCAACCCTTGAGCCGCGCCGTTCTGTCTACCACCCAGAGGGGCCTCTGGCCCATGGCAGCCTCTACCTCCTCTTTCGGCGCGTCGACCATCGCGGCGTGCAGCGGCCGGATGAACTGGTCGATACCAATCCGCGCAAGGCGTTTGAGGACCCCTTCCGTCCCGATGAATTCGCGGACGAACTCATTTGCCGGTCTAGCCAGAAGGTCCTCCGGCGTGTCGTACTGAACCAGCTTTCCCGATCGCAACACCGCGATGCGGTCCGCCACCCGGATCGCCTCATCCAGATCGTGGGTCACAAAGATCACCGTCTTGTGCAGCTCTCGCTGAATGCGGGTAAACTCCCCCTGTAGCCGCTCGCGGGTCAAAGGGTCCACGGCGCCGAACGGCTCATCCATCAGGAGAATGGGGGGGTCTGCGGCGAGCGCACGCGCCACACCCACCCGCTGCGCCTCGCCTCCAGAGAGCTGGCTGGGGTACTTACCGGAATAGTCCGGGGAGAGGCCGACCAGGACCAGCAGCTCCTGCACACGCTCGGTTATCCGGCCTTTTTCCCAGCGCAACAGCTCCGGAACCACACTGATGTTTGCCGCAACGGTCATGTGCGGAAACAATCCCACGCTCTGGATGACATACCCAATGGACCGGCGGAGTTGCTCCAGCTCCAGCGTGCGGGTCTCCCTACCGCCCACGAAGATGCTCCCGCGCGTCGGCTCGATCAAGCGGTTGAGCATCCTGAGCGTCGTCGTCTTGCCGCAACCCGACGGGCCGATCAAGACGCAGACCTCCCCCTGGCGAACCTCCATCGAGAGGTCATCGACCGCCGTGAACCCCCCGTACCGCCTCACGACATTCTCCAGGCGGATCACGATCTCGCTCGCACCCCCTTGGGCGTTGCCAGCTTGATACACACGCGCATCGCCCCGTCCACCGCGAGAGCCAGGGCAACCACCGGAAGCGCGCCCAACAAGATGAGGTCCGGCGCCCCCTGGCCGAGCCCCTGGAAAATGAAATGTCCCAGCCCGCCGGCTCCGATGAGCGCGGCCACAGCCGCGTTCCCCACCGCTTGCACTGATGCGATTCGCACCCCCTCGAGCGCCAGCGGCGCGGCCAGGGGCAGCTCGATCCTTCGGAAGATCTGCCGCCGGCTCATGCCCATCCCCCGGCCGGCGTCTATCGCATCCGGGTTGACCTGTCGCAACCCCACATACGTATTCCGCACAATAGGGAGAAGCGAGTAGAGAGTCAGGGCGATCACCGCCGGGGTCACGCCGACTCCACGGATGCCGAACGCCCGCAGCGCGGGGAATGCGGAGGAGAGCGCGGACAGCGGAGCAATAAGCAGCCCGAAGAGGGCGAGGCTCGGAATCGTCTGGGATGTGTTGCTCGCGGCGAATATCACCCGCGCAGCCCGTCTGCTCTGCGTGGCCCAAACACCCAGGGGCGCCCCCAGCATGACCCCGACGGAGACGCTTCCGGCGAACATCGCCACGTGCCGGGAGAGCTCCTGGCGGAATCGCTCTCCCTGGACAGCAAACTCTTCCATGATAGAGAGGTTGTCCATGAACCCGGAGAGGAAGAGCGCCAGCGCGCCCGCCGCACCGCCCCATGTCAACGCCTCTTGCAGGCCCCGGGAACTCTGGAGGCGTTGGCGAGCCGCGAACACCAGCACGTACGTCGCCGCCAAGCCGACCCAAGCACCGGTGCTCAAGGACACCCGGGCGAACTGTGGTCCAACATCGGTCAGCTTCGTCGCGGCCAGGCCGGCGTATACGACCGCCAGCAAGAGAATGCCGTTGGCTCCCACACCCAGCCCTATGGAGCGCGCGCGGGTGATCGGCGCTACGGCAAGGGCGAGACACACGAGCCAGAGCGCCCCGAGAACCAGCGCGCCAGCTAACCCCGCCACCTCCCAGAGCGGTACGCTCGTGCCAGCAGCCAGACGGTTGGGCTTGACGGTGAACCAGTTCAGCGCGAGCGACAGGAGGCCGATGAGACCTCCTACGAAGGCGACGCTATCCGAAACCGCTCCCCGTGGTCTCATTTCGCACGTGCATCAATCATCTCTCATGTGGCCCGCTTGCTCCGGAGCGTGTGACCCTGCGAAGACGCTCGCCCCACCGGCTGACTGCCAACCGGCGGGCGAGTGCCTCTCGTCGGAGCAGAGTCAGAACCCGTCACCAAGCTTTGCGGGGAGGACGGACCTTCAGTCCAGGAAGCCGTTTGCCTTGAGGTATTCCTCCGCCACGGCGGGTGCGCTCTGGCCTTCCAGCGCGATCTTCGCATTGAGTGCCTGGAGGGTTTCCAGGTCCAAGCTCCGAAAGACCGGATTCAATCTGTCGGCGATCTCAGGATACTTCTCGATAATTTCCTGCCTCGCGAGCGGCGCCGGCTCATAGACCGGCTGAGCTCCCTTGGGGTCCGACAGGACGACCAGGTCCAGCGCGCTGAGCGACCCGTCGGTCCCGTAGGCCATTGTGGCATTCACCCCGTCGGTCCCCCGGGCAGCGGCGCTCTCCGTCTGCGCGGTGTTTCCGCCCGACAGCGTGAGCAGCTGATCTCGCCTGAGCTCGAATCCGTATGCTTCCTGGAACGAGGGCAGCGCCGCGGGGCTGGTGACAAACTCCTCCGAGCCGGCGAGCTTCACCGTGCCGCCCGCATTGACATACCGGGCAAACGACTCCAGCGACGTAATCCCCTCCCGCTCAGAGAGCGCGCGCGGAATCGCGATGGCCCACGTATTATTCGCCGGCGCGGGCTCCAGCCACACAAGTCGGTCCCGCTCCATCGAGAGCTGCTTGACGCGCTCGTACCCCCGTTTCGCGTCCTTCCAGACAGGTGAGTCCGCCTCGTCGTAGAAGAACGCCCCGTTCCCGGTGTACTCAGGATATATGTGGAGCTCCCCGCTCAACAGGGCTTTCCGCGTCACCTGTGTCGGCCCAAACTCGGACCGATCTTCTACGGCGAATCCGGCATCCCGAAGCATCAGGATGATCATCTGCGACAACAAGGCTCCTTCCGTATCAATCTTGGACCCGACGACGATAGGGCCCTTCTCCTTGCTCCCTCCGCACGCGGCCGTTACCAAAGCCAGGACCAAGACGACCAGGCCCAAGAGGCTCCAGCGGCGACTCATACTCCCCCCCCTTTCTAACGGAACCGCGCAAACTCTTCTGCCAGCCGTCCTACCCGATATTTCACGGGATTCCCAGCCAAGAACCCCTAGAGTGATTTTTCGGCCGCGAGCTTCCGAGACAAGGCGATGAGGGCCTCGAGCTTGGCGCGTGCCGCTCCGGAATCCACGGCGTGGGCGGCCTGGGCAACGCCCCTCTTGAGCTCACTGACCTTTCCCCCCGCCACCAGCGCGGCGGCGGTGTTCATCAGCACGATGTCGCGCTTGGGCCCGCGCTCCCCCTGGAGGATTTGGCGGATGATCTGGGCGTTCTCCTCGCGGTCGCCGCCCTGGAGTTGCCGCATGGTAGCCCGGGGCAAGCCGAAATCCTCTGGCCGGACCGTACTGCTCCGCACAACTCCTTCCCGGACTTCAGCGACCTGGCTCTCGCCGGTGTTCGAGATCTCGTCCAGACCGTCGGCGCCGTGGACCACGAAGGCCCGGATCGTGCCGAGCTCCGCCAGCACCCGCGCCAGCGGCTCGGTGAGGGCCGCGGAGTAAACGCCAATGACCTGGGCATTGGCATTGGCCGGGTTGGTGAGCGGGCCGAGCATGTTGAACACGGTGCGGATCCCCATCTCGCGTCGAGCCGCCATCACGTATTTCATCGCGGTGTGGAGGAGCGGCGCGTACAGGAAGCCGATGCCGACCTCATCGATGCACCGTGCAACCTTCGCCGGCGACAGCTCCAGGTTGATCCCTAGAGTCTCCACCACGTCGGCAGAGCCGCAGAGAGAAGAGACAGAGCGATTGCCGTGCTTGGCCACCCTGAGCCCGGCCCCGGCCAACACGAAGGCCGTGGCCGTGGAGACATTGAAGGTCCCGGCGGCGTCTCCTCCCGTCCCGCACGTGTCGATGAGCATCTCGCGGTCCGTTCCCGTCAGGGCCGCGACCTCCTCCCCGCGCGTCCGCACCCGCACGGCCTTGCCGCGCATGACCTGAGCAAAGCCGATGAGCTCCTCGACGGTCTCACCCTTCATCCGGAGAGCGGTCAGGAAGGCTGCGATCTGGGCGTTGGTGGCGCCCCCGGACATGATCGCTTCCATCGCCGCCGCCGCTTCGATTCGGGTCAGGTCTCTGTTGTCTACCAGCGTCCGGACCGCCTCCGTGATGATGGGGCTCGTCATGAACGATCCTCCATACCCAGCCCGCTCAGGCTGCCACGTGAGGCAGCGCGGCAAGGGCCTCCTTGACCTTCTCAGCCGGGTACTCGAAGTTCTCCAGCTTGCCCGCGAGGAACTTCTCGTAGGCGGACAGGTCGAAGTGGCCGTGACCGCAGAGGACGAAGGCGATGACCTTCTTCCGCCCCGTCGCCTTGCACTTCAGCGCTTCGTCGATGACCGCCCGGATCGCATGGGAAGGCTCGGGAGCCGGCACAATCCCCTCGGCTTTGGCAAAGGTCACGGCCGCCTCGAAGGTCGGGACCTGGTGGACGGCCACGCACTCGATGACATCCTGGTCATAGAGCGCGCAGACCAGGGGGGCCATACCGTGATAGCGAAGGCCGCCCGCGTGGATCGGGGGAGGAATGAAGGAGTGGCCGAGGGTGTACATCTTGACGAGCGGAGTCATCTTGGCCGTATCCCCAAAGTCGTACACGTATAGCCCCCTGGTGAGGCTCGGGCAGGCCATAGGCTCCACGGCGATGAAGCGGAGATCTTTGGTGCGGCCCGTGACCGTGTCGGCCACGAAAGGCAGGGTGAAGCCAGCGAAGCTGGACCCGCCGCCGACGCACCCCACGAGGATGTCAGGCCCCTCCCCCGCCAGCTCGAACTGCTTCTTGGCCTCCAGGCCGATCACGGTCT
>JBHIBG010000017.1:0-38790 GCA_046758965.1 Methylomirabilia bacterium
CCTGAGGGCCGATGGGCTTCATCGTGCCGGGATGGATGACGGGCGGCAGCGGAGCCGGCAGGTCAGCCTGGATGTTGTACCACCGCTTCGGAATATCCTTCTCGTCCAAGAGGAACTTGCTCGTTGCCATCGCTCGGCGCCTCCTTTAGGATTGTGGGTGTTTGCCCCGGTTCAGGGCCTGCCTCATCGCGTAGCCTGCTGCGGCAAGCGTTGCGCGAGCCGGGCCTCGTACTCCCGCTGCGCAGCCGCATCCGCGAAGCACTCGGCAGGGATCCGATACGAGCGAAACTGATAGAGGGGCTCGGGATAGACCCGGTCGACGCGAAGCCCGCGCGCCAGGAAGGTCACGCCGCCCTCGCGGGTCCGGTCCAGGATCCTTTCCAGCGGCCCCCGCTCTCCCGAGAGCCCGTCCAGGGGGAGGGGCACCCCGATGATCCGGTGGGGGAAGGAGAACCGACTGCTCTTGGGGGGGAAGAGGCGATCTCCGGGCCGACGCAGCAGCACCGCCTTGTCCAGGACCGGGGGGTAGACGACCAGCGTCCCAGCCTCTCCCGCGACCAGCTCGGCCCGCTCCTCGTCCTCAAATACGGGCGGGCTTACGCCCGCCACCTCCCCCAGCTCCCCCTCGATGCGCCGGGAGGTGAGGCAGGCCTGGTAGGGGTCGTCAGCCGGTCGAGCGGCGAAGAGGCGGCGAGCGTACTGGCAGTGGGTTCCCCCCCGCGGCACAGGGCCCTCGCGAGCAGCCCCCACGAGTTGGTGGCGCTCGGAGAGCTGGTGGAAGGTCGCCGGGCTGACGCCGCGGAAGACGCGGCACCATCGGCCCAGAGCCACCTCGGAGCTTCCGATCGCCACGAGCTGGGCCAGAACATGCCGGGCGCCCAGCCGCCTGAGCACGGCGTAGCGGTGGTTTCCGTCCAGGATCAGGCCGCTCTCCCGGGCAACGATGATGGGCCAGGTGAACTCCCCGCTCGTTCTGAGAAGGGCGGCCACCTGCGCTTCAGTGGCCGGCCGAACCTCCTCGTGCGGCGAGAGTGTATCCAGCCGGATGACGGCCAGGCTGTCGAGGGCCGGCGCCGACTCCGAACGCTCTCGAATCACCGTGCCACCACCGGAGGCTTGCCCGTGGTCTTCGTCCGGGCGCGCAGGCTCTGAGTGGCCGCTTCGTCCACCGTCATCGTCCGAGGATCCACGACCACGCCGTACGCATCGCGGGCCTGGCCGATCGACACGTAGTCGTCAAGCACATCCTCGAGCACCCGCGCAGGCTCCCGCTCCGCCGGGTCGCCGTAGCCGCCGGCGCCCGGCTGCTGGAAGCTGACGACATCGCCGTAGGCGAGCTCCCGCGACTCCTTGGAATGGACGACCTGCTGGCCGGGGCCGGGGTTGATCAGGGTCCGCCCCGTGGCCCCGGGCCGGCCGCCGAAGAGCCCGTACGGGGCGAAGCGCTGGCGCTCGGTGAGGTTGGTGAACTTCGCCTCCCTCGCCAGGAACTTCATGTCCCGCCGGACGCCGCATCCTCCGCGGAAGATCCCGGGCCCGGCCGAATCCTGGATCAGCTCGAAGCGCTCCACGACGATGGGATGGTTGGCCTCCTGGGCCTCCACCGGGATGTTCGAGGCGTTGAAGGCCGAGGCCAGAGCCTCGCAGCCGTCCTTGCCGGCCCGCGCCCCGGTGCCGGAGAGAACCAGCTCGTAGGCGACGAACCGCCGCTGCCGTTTCGGATCGAAGCCGCCGACGGTCGGATTGGCGAACTGCGAGGAGGCCGCGACGACCCGCTCGGGAAGCGCCGGCGCCAGAGCCCCTATGACCGCCTCGAAGACCCGGTAGCAGATGATGGCGCGTGGGCCGCCCCCGGCGGGCGGCCGCGGGTTGAGGAACGAGCCGAGCGGCGCCTCGATCGTCACCGGTCGGAGCGCCCCCTCGTTCATCGGGCCGTAGGGGTCGGCGAGGCACTTGACCGCCGCGTAGGAGTAGGAGCGGGTGTAGTTGATGTAGCTGTTGAGCCCGGAAGGGGTCTGGGGGCTCGAGCCCGTGTAGTCGATCTCGACCCCATCGCCGTTCACGCGAACGGTGACGAAGATCCGGAGCGGGTCCGTGCCAGGGCCGTAGTCGTCCAGGAAGTCCTCGAAGGGGTACGCCCCGTCAGGGATCTTGCGGATCGCCGCCCGCAGGGCCTCCTCCGTCCGGCTCAGGATCTCCTCCATCGCCCCAAAGACCGTCTCGGCGCCGTAGCGCGCGACCAGCTCCTGGAGCCTGACCTCGCCCACCCGGAGCGCGCTCCGTTGGGCGCGCAGGTCGCCGAGCACCTTGTCGGGCGTGCGCGTGTTGGCCGCAATAATGCCGAGAATCCCCTCCTGCTCCCCGTATTCCTGCCAGACCTTGGTGGGCGGGATCCTGAGCCCCTCCTGGTAGTAGTCGAAGATTCCGACGACGCCCTGGCTCCCCGGGCGCTGGCCGCCGACGTCAGTGTGGTGGACGATGTTGACGACGAAGGCGACCAGGCGCCCGTCCGAGAAGACCGGCTGCGTGATGAAGAAGTCCGGCAGGTGGCCGGAGCCCAGGAGCGGGTCGTTGAGCAAGATCGCGTCGCCCGGTCGGAGGGTCTCCACGGGGTGGGAAGCGAGCGCGTTCTTGACAGCGAAGGACATCGCCCCCATGTGGCCCGGGCTATACGGGCCCTGAGCGACCATCCGCGCTCGGGAGTCGAAGATCGCCACGGAGAAGTCCTGGCCCTCGCGCGCCTGCTCCGAGTACGCCGTCTTGTGGACCGTGGTGCCGATCTCCACGGCGACGGAGTTGAGCGCCCCCCAGATCACCCCGAGAGTGATGGAATCGAGCCGCTGGCTCACGGAGTCGCCTCCACGACGAGGCTTCCGTACTCGTCCACGCGCCCGCGCGCGCCCGGCGGCAGGACGGTGGTCGACTCGCGCTCCTCGATGATCGCGGGGCCCGCCAGGTGGAGCCCGGGCGAGAGCCGGTAGCGGTCAAACACCGGGCAGTCGACAAACCCGCCTGTCTCCGGGAAGAACGCGAGGCGCTGACCCCGCACGGCCTCCTCCTGGCCCCTTGCACGCCGCTCGAACTTCGGGAGGGTGAGCCGCGGTCCGGTGCCCATGGCGGAGAGCTTCCAGGTCACGACCTCAACGGGCTCCCCCGGATTGGCGTAGCCGTAACGGGCCGCGTACGCCTCGTCGAAGGCCGCGCGGAGCCGGCCCATCTCCGCCTGACCGAGCGGACCGGGCGCCACGCCCACGGTCAGCTCGTAGCCCTGGCCGAGATAGCGGACATCCGCGCTCCGAAGGACAGCTACCTCGCCCGTCACGCCGGAGTCGCGGATCACCGCCACGGCCTGGGCCTCCATCTCCCGGTAGATCCGGTTCAGGTGCCCCAGATCCCCCTCGCCGAGCCGGTGGAGGGAGGTGCGAGCCGTCTCGAACCTCACCTCGGCGGCCAGGAGCCCGATCGCCGCGCTGACCCCGGCAGCGGCGGGGAGGATCACCCGCGGGATCCCGAGGGCCCGCGCCATCCGGCAGCCGTGCAGCGGCCCGGCCCCACCGCAGGCGACCAGGGTCAGGTCGCGCGGATCCCGACCGCGCTCGATCGAGACCACCCGGGTGGCCAACTCCATGTTGGAGGTGACGATCTGGTGGATCCCCCAGGCTGCCTCGGCGACGGAGAGACCGAGCGGGCGCGCAACATCTTCCTCGATCGCCCGCCGGGCGGCATCCGGGTCGAGTCGCATGGCGCCGGCGGCGAAGTCGCCCGGGTTGAGATAGCCTAGCGCGAGGTTCGCGTCGGTGACCGTGGGCTTGCTGCCTCCCCGCCCGTAGCAGGCGGGTCCGGGGGTCGCCCCGGCGCTCTCGGGCCCGACGGCGATCACCCCCCGCTCGACCGTTGCGATCGAGCCGCCCCCGGCGCCGATCTCGACGAGGTCCAGGGCCTGGATGTTCATCGGAATCCCGCTTCCCGGCGCCAGGTTCACGCGGTGGAGCTCGAAGAGGTTCGTTGTGAACGGTCGCCCCTTCTCGATCAGCGCGAGCTTGGCGGTGGTGCCGCCCATGTCGAAGGCGATCAGGTCCAGGTAGCCGGCCAGCTCGCCGTAGACCCCGGCCATCAGCGCGCCCGCAGCCGGCCCCGATTCGATCATCCTGACCGGGTAGTTGTCCATGGCCTCGGCGGTGGCGGTGCCGCCCGAGGACTGCATGACGAAGAGGCGGCCCCGGTATCCCCGCGCGTTCATCTCGTTCTGGAGCTGCCTCAGGGACTCCGCCAGGGCGTTCATCACGTAGGCGTTGACCACGGTGGTGCTGGTCCGCTCGTACTCGCGGAAGGTGGGCGAGACCTCGTGGGAGAGGGTGACGGCGACGTCCGGAGCCTGCTCCCGGATGATCTCGGCGATCCGGCGCTCGTGAGCAGGGTTGACGTAGCTGTGGAGGAGGCAGACCGCGATCGCCGTGATTCCACGCCCGACCAGCTCCCTCACCACGCGCCGCGTCTCAGCCTCGTCGAGGGGGATCAGCACCGACCCGTCGAAGAGGATCCGCTCGGGCACCTCGCGAATGAGCCGCCGCGGGATCAGGGGCGCAGGCTTCTCGATCTGGAGGTCGTAGACCTGATAGCGCTTCTCCCTGCCGATGATCAGGACGTCACGAAACCCCCGCGTCGTAAGCAGGGCGACGCCCCGCCCCTTCCGCTCGATGACGATATTGGAGCCGAGGGTGGTGCCGTGCACCGCCTGGGTCAGGCTCGCCCACGGAACGCTCGCCCGGAGCAGGAGCTCCTCCAGCCCGGCCAGGCAGGCCTCGGAAGGGTCCGGGGAGGTGGTCAGGCGCTTTCCGGTGAGGAGCTCCCCCGCGGGGGTCTGGAGCGCGAAGTCCGTGAACGTTCCGCCCACGTCGAACCCGACGCGATACGCCATCCTATCCTCGGAGGAGGGCTCCGCCCCCCTACACTCGCCTCCGGCTCGCGCTCTCCGCAGCCTCGCCGAGGCGAAGCTGCTTCGCGTGCCGAACCTCCCCCAGGGGTTGCGCGGGCAAAGCCCGCGCTGGAACACGCCGAATCAATCGCGGCATGTTATTGACCTTTGCATAGGTAATGGAACAACGGGACGCCTTTGACCCCCTCACCCTCCCCTCTCCCCCAATGGGGGAGAGGACAAAGGTGAGGGGGAGCAGGAATTGGATGGCATTCCATTACTTATGCGAACCTCAATAGTTTCTACCCTCGGCGACCGGAACGGAAGAGGAGCACCTTATAGGGATAGCGCGCGCCGACCTGGTACGTGAGCGCGTGCTCCACCGGCTCTCCTCCGTCGCTGAAGTACGTCCGCTGGAAGTGGAGCAGCGGGGTGCGCGGGGGGACGTTCAGGAGGGCGGCGACCTCCTTCGACGCGAGGACCACATCCACGACCTGCTCCACGAACTTGATGGGGAGCGCGAGCTTGCGCTCGATGGTAGCCACGACCGAGGTCCTGGTCAGGTCCTCGTCCAGGATGGCGCGCCCGACGCGTTCGGGCAGGTACGCGGTGACATGCTGAAAGGGGGCGTCGTCAGTCTTCCTGACGCCCGTGATCCGGGCCACGCGTTCGGCTGGCCCGAGCCGGAGGGCCCGGGCCACGGGGGCAGGGGGCGGAACGATCTCTCGAGCGAGCGGCTTGAACCAGGTCTCGTCCCCGAGGGCGATCATGTCCTCAACCGAGCCGATGACCCGGAGCTTTCTCGGAAGCGCTCCCATCGGGGAGGTGAATGTCCCCCGACCGAGGTGGCGGAAGAGAAGTCCTTCCTCGACGAGGAGGTCCAGAGCCTGGCGCACCGTGGGACGGCTGACCCTGAACTCGGCGCAGAGCGCGTGCTCCGAGGGGATCCGACCGCCCTCCTGCCAGGTCGCCTGCTGGATCCGGGACCGCAGGACCTCGGCGATCTGGAGGTAGCGGGGGAGCCCAGAGCGGTAGACGAGGACGGCCTCTTTTGTAATGATGTCTATACATAACAGCCCCCGTCCCCGCTGTCAACCGCGGAACGGGGATGAGAGAAGACGCTCCGTGGGTTCGTTGGCGCGATAAGAGTTCGTTATTGCCCCGATAAACACAATCCGTTTGACCCTCTCGCTCTCGCACGCGTAGCGTGTTGTCGTCTGCGATCCCCGGACGGCGCCACAACGCGCTGATCCCGACAGCGAGATCGGAGTTTGCGGTGAACGACCTGTGCGAAGGGGGGGCGTTCTGATGGCTTTCAGGCCGTCGTCTCTGCTGGCGCGACCTCTGGAGGAGACCCTCGAGGAGCATTGCTGGTGCGGTACGAAGCTGGGCAGCTCCTCCGAACAGATGATCTGCACCGTGTGCCAGCGGCCCTGCTGCCCGGCGTGCGCGTTCGAGTTGACGTCCGGCACCTACTGCACGCCCTGCGCCGAGACGAGATCCTGGTAGCGGCGGGCGGGGTTGGCTCGCGCGCCCGCCAGCTCGCTCGTTCGGCCCACTCTCCACCATGAAACAGGGGCGATGAACGGATGAGAGATCGTGTCGCGCTGTCGGTCATCGGGCTGATGTCGTCCCTGGTCATCCTGGCAGTGGGGTTCCTGCTGCTCGGCCGTCAGACAGAGATCGGCGCCGGGCCCGATCTCTCAGCCTTGCCGGTCGTCAATGCCTTGCTGAATGGGACCAGCGCCGTGCTTCTCACGGCCGGGTACGTCTGTATTCGGCGGAGGAAGGCGACGGCTCACAAGACCTGCATGGTGACGGCCTTCGGCGTCTCGATTCTCTTCCTGGTCTCGTACGTCATCTACCACTACCAAGTCGGCTCGAAGCCCTTCGCGGGGCAGGGGTGGATTCGAGGTGTCTACTTCCCCCTGCTCATCTCGCACATCGGCCTCGCTGCCCTGATCGTTCCGTTCGCGCTGACGACGATCTACCGCGCATGGCGAGGGCAGTTTGCTCGGCACATGCGGATTGCTCGCTGGACCCTTCCGCTATGGCTGTACGTGTCGGTCACGGGCGTCATTGTCTACTGGATGCTCTATCATCTCGCGCCCCGGCCGTGACGCCCGGCGAGTTCATCCGGGAGCTCCGGGCAGAGGTCGAGACCCACCTCGCCGTGACCCACCCCTTCCTGAAGCGCTTCGCGGCCGGCGGCGCGCGCGACGGCAATCCACCCCTACTTGCACGGCAGGAACCGGACCGTTGTCTCCATCTCGCGCAGGACGTAGGCGAGCGCTGACACCGTCTCGTCGATCGCCTCCTCGGTGGTGTCGTGGGAGAGGGAGAACCGCACGGCACAGTGGGCCTCCGCATCGCTCCGTCCCATGGCGATGAGGACATGCGTGGGTTCCGGAGAACCTGACTTGCACGCCGAGCCGGAGGAGAGCGAGATCGCGTGCCGGTCGAGCGCGACGACGAGCGACTCCCCCCGCAATCCCGGCAGCGTGAGGTTGAGCGTATTGGGAAGCCGTCTCTCCGGGTGACCGTTGAGCCTGGCGCCGGGCACCAGCCCCCGGATGCCCGACTCCAACCGGTCCCGCAGCCGCTTGATCTGTTCGGACTCGCGCAGGGCGTGGAGGGCCAGGTCCGCCGCCGTTCCGAGGCCCACGATCGCCGGGACGTTCTCCGTCCCCGCTCGCAGCCCGCCCTCCTGCGCGCCACCGTGAACCAGCGGTTCCAGCTGGACTCCCTTCTTCACGTACAGCGCGCCGATGCCCTTGGGCCCGTGGAACTTGTGGCCCGAGAGGGTAAGCAGATCGACGTCCAGGTCCTCGACATTCACTTGGATCTTTCCCACGGCTTGCACCGCGTCCGTGTGGAAGAGGATCGCTCTCTCGTGAGCGAGGGCGCACAGCTCCTTGATCGGCTCGATGGTGCCGACCTCGTTGTTGGCCATCATGATGGAGATGAGGACGGTGTCGTCCGTGATGGCCGCCTCGAGCTCTGCCGGGTCCACCAGCCCGTCCTCGTCCACGCCCAGGTACGTGATCCCGTAGCCGATCCTCTCGAGAAAGCGGCAGGTGTTCAGGAGGGCCGGATGCTCGATGGCGCTGGTGATGATCTGGTTGCCGCGCTCCCGATGCGCGTACGCGATCCCTTTCACCGCCAGGTTGTCCGACTCGGAGCCGCCTCCGGTGAAGATGACTCTCCGGGGACGGCAGTTGATCAGCTTCGCGAGCTGACGGCGGGCCTGTTCCACGCCTTCCCGGGCCTCCCGGCCCGCGCCGTGGATGCTCGACGGGTTGCCGTGCCGGGCCTCCAGGTACGGTCGCATTGACTCGCGAACCCTATCCGCCACGCGGGTGGTGGCGTTGTTGTCGAGATAGATCCGCTTCCTGCGCTCCCGCTGCTCGGCGCGCGTCTCCGCCGGCCCGGCGTCGGAGGCGACGACCCTCTTCGCCGCCGCGCGGCGGGCGGCGGCCGTGCCTTCCTCGACCTTCACGACCTCGCAGAGCAGGGCTTTGTAGACCGGGAAGCCGGAGATCTCGTCGTAGTTGGTGAGGTCGGTCAGCAGGTTCACGTTCCGCTTCTGCCACGCCTCCGGACCCACGGGCGTGCCCCCGCCCATACTGCACTCGACGGCGCCTTTCACGATATCCCTGGTGACCCGCGCACGGAACTGGACCGCGCCCCGGGCGGTGCGTACTTCCACCAGGTCGCCCGTCCGGATGCCCCGCGCCTCTGCGTCCTCGGCGTTGATCTCCACCGTGGGCTCGGGGTTGTCCTTCACCAGCTCCTCGATCCCATGGTGTTGAGAGCGGAAGTCGGTGTGCGGTCGAGCGCCCGAGTTGAAGACCAGCGGGAACCGCTCCAGCAGCTCCGGGCTGTCCAGGGGCCCCTCCCTCGGCTCCGTGTACTTGGGGAGCGGCTCGTACCCGTAGTCGGCGAGGATCGTGGAGTGGATCTCGAACTTGCCCGTGGGGGTGTCGAAGCCTGGCTGGCCGTCGGGCCGGAGGCCTCCCTTCTCCCACTTCCGGTATTCCATCATCGGCACCGGCAGCTTCACCCACCCTCCGGCCGCCTTGACGTCCTCCGGGGTGTAGCCCGAGCCCGTGAGAGCAAAGCGGATCATCTCCTGCTCCGTCTGGGGGAACTGCTCGCCGTACCCCAACCGCCTGGCGAGCTCAGCCATGATCAGGTAGTCGTTTCGGGCTTCCCCCACCGGCTCGATCAGCGACTCGCGAAGGCGGAATATCGGTCCGTAGACCATGTAGGAGTTGTTCTCGAACATCGTGGTCGCCGGCAGAACGATGTCGGCATACGCCGCGTCGGCCGTGAGCTGCCGGTCGATGCAGACGAGGAAGTCCAGCTTGGCCAGCGTCTCGCGCCAGATGGCGGTTTGGGGCCACGAGGTAAGGATCGACGCCCCGTGGATGATCAGGCCTCGGATGCGATAGGGCTCCTCCTTGAGCACGGAATCCACCAGCCCGCTCGCATGGAACTCGCCCCGGTAGTCGCTGTAGAGCGGGAACTTGTCTCGGGCCACCGCCCGATCCACGGCGGGGTTCGGCACATTGCAGGACCGGTTGATGGGAAAGTGGCTGTTCAGCATCGCAAGACCGATGCCTCCGGGCACGTCCAGCTGGCCCGCAAGGGCGAAGAGGGTCAGGACGGCCCGGATCGCCTGGATCCCGCTGTTGGAGTACTCCAACCCGGTGTACATCACCGGACAGGCACCCGTGGCGTTGCAGATGCGCCGGGCCAGGCCACGGATCGTGTGCGCTGGGACCCCCGTGATGCGCTCTACGACCTCCGGGCGAAAGTGCTGGACATAGCGCTTGAGCTCCTCAAACCCGTGGCACCAGCTCTCGGCGAAGCCCTCGTCGTACAGTTCCTCCCCGATCATCACCTCGATCATGCCGAGCGCCAGGGCGCCGTCGGTACCCGGCCGGATGGGAACCCACTGGGCGTTGGTGCGTCGGGCGGTCTCCGTGCGGCGTGGGTCGATGACGAAAACCTCGGCGCCCCGCTTGGCGGCCGCTTCCAGCCGGTGCATGTCCAAAGGCGGCGAGTCGGTAGCCGGATTCGCTCCCCACACCACGAGCATCTCGGCGTTCTCGATATCGACGAACGTGTTGACCAGCATCCGGCCCATGGTGACATGGGGGGCGATCACCGCAAACGAGACGTAGCAGAGGGCGCCCACGCCCATGGTGTTGGGGGAGCCGAATGGAAACAGGACGTTCGATGCCGAGGAGACCGCCACCCCCTTGGGCTGGTACATGTCGCAGAGCGACAGCTCGAAGGCGCCGCGACCGGTGTAGATACCCACCGCCTCCGGTCCCGAACCCCGCTTGATCCCGTTCAGGTTCTCGACGATGACGTCGTACGCCTCGCCCCAGGTGATGCGCTGGAACTCGTGCGTCCCTTTGGGGCCGATGCGCCGCATGGGATACCTCAGCCGGTGCTCGGAGTGGACGATCGCCGGTGCGTGCCGGCCCCGGCGGCAGATCATCCCCAGCGGATGCCCCCGATCGGCCTCGATGCTGACCAGCCGACCGTCCCGGGTCCCCACCTCCACCCAACAGCCCGCCGGGCAGATGCCGCAGATGCCCTTCTTGTGCTCCACTCCGTCCGACCGCGCCGCGAGCTCCGTCTCCATCATGAGCGGTCCTCCCCAGCCACCCAGCTCTGCCGCAACAGGCGCGGACCGAGGGCGCCCCGGTCCGAACCCCCAGCGACGCGTTCCTGAATGCCGCCTGCCTGTCCCATCCTCCGGCACTCCACCCCCCTACCGCGACGCGCCTACGAGACGTCGTGAAGATCTCTCACCCAGCTTATCCCGATGTCGGGACCAGACCAAAGTTGCTCCATCAGGGTGCGCACGGCTTTCCTCTTGAGGGCGGCCGGCCCGCCGGAGCGTCGGCCACAGGGTTCCGCGCCCGATGCCGCGGGCCCTTGCAGTCGCTGGCGGATTCAGCGGTGGAAACGATCGACGGGCTCACACGGGCTCGGTGGGGCCTGACATCACGGCGAAGACCAGGGCTCCGGTCTGGCTCGTGACGGTGTGTACGCATCCGGGCGGGCGGCGGGCATAGTTGCCGGCGGTGCACACCCCGCTCTCGTCGGCGATGCTCCCCTCGAGGACGAAGATCTGCTCGTCCCCCACATGACGGTGGCGCGGAAATGTGGCACCCGGCTCGCAGCGTATGAGGGTCGCTTTGTGGCGGCCGTCGGGGTCCTCCCAGAGCACTTTCCAGAAGACGCCCGGACGGCGCTCGGTCCAGGGGATCTGCTCCACGGTGACGAAAAGGCTTCCAGGCGGGGCGGTCATAGCGCTCCTCCTTCAGTTCACGGGCCAGGGGCCGGATCCGGGAGTCCTCGATGGCTTGGAGGCGGCCACTGCCCAATTGCCTCGGTCGGCGAACGTCGTGCCCCAAACGAAGCTGCAGAGTCGGTCGAGGGAGTCCATGATCGGTCCTTCCCTATTTGACGGAGCCACCGATGGGTGGCGTGGGTCCGGTCCGGGGAAGATACCGGCCATAGCCGGGCTCCTGCTCGAGCCTCCCCTGGTTCAACAGCACGCGGCCCCTGAGGAGTGTCATCCATGGCCGGCCGCGGACCTTCCATCCCTCGTACAGGGTCCAGCCGGCCATGCCGTGGTGATCGGCGACGCGAATCGTCATCTCCTGGTCAGGATCGATGATCAGAAGATCCGCATCGGCCCCGACCCGGATGACTCCCTTCCGCGGGTAGAGCCCGAAGATCCTTGCGGGGTTCTCGGCGAGCACACGCGCCATCCAGGAGATCGGCAACCCGCGCCTCACGACGCCCTCGCTGTACACGAGCGGCACCATCGTCTCCACGGACGGGCTCCCAAAGGGGATGGACTTGCCGTCGGGGTCGACGAAGATGTTGTTCCACCCGGGATCCTTCGCCTCCTTCGACCTCGGCGCGTGATCGCTCCCGACCGTCGCGATGTACCCCTGCTCCGATCCCTTCCAGAGGGCACCCCGGTCCGGTCCGTCCGCCGGCCGCAGCGGCGGTCCGATCTTCGCAAGCGGCCCCCAGCGCTCCATCTCCGCATCCGAGAGCAGGAGGTACTGGGGGCAGGTCTCGGTCCACACGCGTTGTCCCGAGGCCTGCGCCTGCTTGATCCGCTCCAGGCCGAGCCGGGTGCTCAGGTGGACGACGTACACCGGGGACCGGGTGAGGGCGCCCATCCTGATACCCCGATTGATGGCCTCTTCCTCGGCCCACTCGGGGCAGGTCTCGGGAAAATTCCTCGGGTGCACGCGCCCCTCGGCGATGAACTTGCTTTCGAGATAGTCGATGACGTCGCCGTTTTCGCAGTGGAGCTGCGTCACCCCGCCGCAAGCGCCGATGACCTCCATCGCCTTACAGATGAAGTCATCAGAGCACATCCGCCCCCGCTTCTTGTAGGTCATGAACATCTTGTAGGAACTGACGCCCAGCTCGAAGGCCCGGGGCAGCTCCTCGAGGATGTACGGCTGGTTGAGCAGGATGAGGTGGAAGCCGAAGTCGAGGACCGACTGCCGCTCGGCCTCCGCCTTGAGGCGTTCGATCGCATGGGGCAGGCTCTCCTTGGCTTGATCATCGTAGAGACCGAACCCGATCACCGTGGTGACTCCGGCGTGGGCGGCCGCGACGGGCCCCACCTTCCAGTCGTCGTACTCGGGGCCCAGGTGAATGTGGCAATCGATCGCTCCCGGCAGCACGTACTTGCCCGCGGCATCGATCTCCCGCTCCGCCGGGGGGAGCAGGTCACCGCGGCCGAGGACGACGATCTTCCCGTCCTTGATCGCAATGCTCGCCTCGAACAGTTCCGAAGCGGTCACGACCTGCCCGCCGCGCACGATGGTGTCCACCTTCTCGGCTCTCATCTCCCTCCCTCAGCTCAGGCCTGGGAGAGCCGGCGACGGGCTCCCTCAGGTCGAAGACCGGCCGCGGCGCACTGCCCGTCCGGCCAGAACGCCCGTGTGCTCCCCGTTGTCCACCACGACTTTTCCGTTCACGATGACGTAATCGATTCCGATCGGGAACTGTTTGGGCTGGGTGCGCGTCGCGGGGGCGTTGACGCGCGGGGCATCAAAGACCACGATGTCCGCCTTGAAGCCGTCGCGCAGGAGCCCCCGGTCCGGAAGGCCCAGCCGCTGAGCGGGGAAGGACGTCATCTTGCGGATCGCGTCGGGCAGCGCCAGGAATCGCTCCTCCCGCACAAACTGCGCGAGGATCATCGGGAAGGTCCCGTAGGTGCGCGGGCTGGGATAATCGCCGATGAGGAGGGCATCGCTGCCCACCATGGAGAGGGGATGGCTGACGAACTTGGGCAGGGTCGCCCCGTTGACGCTCGCCGAGACGTAGGAGACCTGCAGCTCCTCCGCCAGCAGCAGATCGCAGATGGCATCCACGACCTCTTTCCCCATCATGTCCGCCACTTCCGCGATCGAGCGCCCCTCGTACCGGTGGTGCTGAGGGGTCTTGAAGTGAGTCAGCCACATCTCGTCCCAGGACGTCGCCCGGGGCGCGACCTCTTTCCGCAGCCGCTCCCGGCCCTCGGAGGAGCGGAGCACCGCCTTCAACGGCTCGGGCCCGCCGTCGTGCGCCCACTGCGGAATGAGGATGAGCAGCCGCGTGCTGCTGTAGAGGTAGGGGTAGCTGTCGAACGTGACGTCGAACCCCTCACCTGCTGCGTCCTCCACCAGCCGGAGCAGCCGTTCGGCCCCGCCGGGGCTGGTGGTGCGCTGGTAGAAGTGAGTGATGTGGACCGGGACGCCGCTCCGATGACCGATCTCGATCGCCTCCTTGAAGGGATCCAGGTAGCGATCGCCCAAGCTGTAGCGCACATGGGTGTGGTAGATGCCGCCCAGGCGGAGCGCCACCCGGCTGAGCTCGGCGAGCTCCGCGGTGTCCGCATAGCTGCCAGGAGGATAGTCGAGGCCCGTCGAGAGCCCGAAGGCCCCCTCCTCCATGCCCTCCCGGAGCAGCGCCCTCATATCGGCCAGCTGCGCGGCTGACGGGGGGCGGTTCTCCCATCCCATCGCACAGATCCGCAGCGGCGAATTGCCGAGGATGTAGGCCACGTTCACGGCCACCCGCTTGTCGAACATCGAGAGGTATTGCTCGACCGTGGACCACCGGCCCGGCAGGGGCGGGTTCCCGTCCAACCCCGAGTTGAGCTCCACAAAGCGGAGGAAGTCGTCATGGGCCGTGAAGGGGGCGTAGGAGTTGCCGTCGACGCCGATCAGCTCGGTCGTCACGCCCTGCCGCACCTTGGGCGCGTGGTGAGGTTCCGCCAGCATGACGAGGCCGGAGTGGGCGTGCATGTCAATGAAGCCGGGGCAGACCACTCGCCCCTCGGCGTCAATGACTCGCGCGGCCTCCACCCCGGAGAGGTCGCCCCGAAGAACCTCGACCCGCTCTCCTGCCACGCCCACCGCCCCGGAGAACCCGGGGTTGCCGGTGCCATCGATGATCAGGCCGCCTCGGATCAAGAGATCCAGCATGCGTCACCTCCAGCGCCCGTCGCCGAACCGATGAGCATCGGAGCGTCTCGCCCGGCTCGCCGCACTCCTCCCCCCCTAGACCACGCCTTCCCTGCGAAATCTTTCGATGTCGTCAGGTGAGAAGCCTGCTTCCCCCAGGATCTGATCGGTGTGCGCTCCCAGATCGGGGGCGGGGGTCCGCACGCCGCCCGGGGTGCGTGAAAGCCCGACGGGAAGCCCCTGAATCCTGATCTCTCCCAGCACGGGATGGCGCACCGGCTCGGCCAGTCGCAGGCGCTTGACCTGCTCGGTCTCGAACACGTCCTTCATGTTCAGAATCGGCCCGGCGGGCACGCCCTTCGCGTTCAGGGTCTCCACCCAGTCGTGGCCAGGCTTCCGGCTCAGGACCGTTTCCAGTTCCCGCGTCAACTCATGCCGGTTCCGGGATCGATCGGCCGGGGTTCGAAAGCGAGGATCGTCGGCAAGTCCTTCCAGCGCCAGGCTCTCGCAGAGCCGGCGAAACATCCTCTGCCCTGAGGCGGCGATGTTGATGTACCCGTCCTGCGTCTTGAACACCCCGGTCGGAATGCCCGTGGGATGATCGTTGCCGGCCTGGGGCGGAATGACGCCATCCATGAGCCAGCGGGCCGCCTGAAAGTCCATCATGCTGACCATCGCCTGCAGCAGCGAGGTGTGCACCCACTGGCCCCTGCCTGATTGCTCCCGCTCCAGCAAGGCGACCAGAATGCCCTGCGCCAGAAACAGGCCCGCCGTGAGGTCGGCGACGGGGATGCCGGCGCGCACGGGGCCTTGCCCTGGCAGCCCGGTGACCGACATCAGTCCTCCCATGCCCTGCGCGATCTGATCGTACCCGGGACGATCCCGCCACGGGCCCTCCTGTCCGAAGCCTGAGATGCTCCCATAGACCAGCCGGGGGTTGATTCGGCTGAGGGGTTCGTAGTCGATGCCCAGCCGCGCCTTGACGTCAGGACGGAAGTTTTCGACCAGCACATCGGCGCGGGCGACCAGGCGCCTCAGGATCTCGAGACCCTGCGAGGATTTGAGGTTGAGGGTCAACGAGCGCTTGTTCCGGTGAAGATTCTGGAAGTCCGACCCATGCCGCGCGTAATCGCCTTCGGGATCCTCGCGCGCCTCCACCTGGATGACGGCGGCGCCCATGTCCGCAAGCTGGCGCACGCAGGTCGGCCCGGCCCGGGCCCGTGTGAGATCGATGACCGTGTAGCGAGCAAGCGGTAGTGCCATCAGGACCCTCTCGCGCGTGAGGAGGCGCACCGGTGGCTCGATGGAGCGGCTCGCGTCATGCGCGCCCGCCGCCTTCCGCCTTGGACGCCCCACCCGTCGGGAGGATGGCCGATCCCGTACGCGACCGGGGGTCGCGCCCCGGCCATCGCCCGGATTCTACCGCGGTGATGAAATCCAGCACCGCCCGGTTGAAGGCCTCGGGCTCCTCCAGGTTGATCGTGTGACCGGACTTCGGGATCACCAAGAGCCCGGCCCGGGGAATCTTCCGCTTCATGAAGATGCTCGGCTCCAGGCACGGATCGTCCTCGTCACCGGCGATGATCAGGGTCGGCAGTTCGAGCCGCTCCAGCCGCTGCTCCAGGTCGAAAACCGACGGCCGCGTCATCTGCACCCCGCGCATCGTCAAGGCATGCCCTTGGGCCGATTGGGCGGCGAGCTGGTCGGAGAACTCTCGCCACCCTCTGGGATCCTTCTCCATGAACTGCACGCGCGTCGGCCCGCGGGCGTAGAAATCCGCGACCTTCCCCATCCCCTCCTCTTCGAAGCGCCGCACCACGTGCTCCACATCTCTCCGGAACTCCGCCCGGTCCCCTCCGCTGCCGTAGCCGCACCCCGCCACTGTCAGCGACAGCGCCCGGTCGGGATAGGCGAGCCCGAAGAGCAGCGTGGCGTATCCGCCCATAGAAAGCCCACAGATGTGCGCCTTCCGGAGCTCGAGGTGATCCAACACGCCTTTGAGATCCTCCACCGCCTGGCTCTGGGAGTAGGCCGCGGGATCCTCCGGCACATCCGAGGGAGGGTAGCCACGGGCGTTGTACGTGATGGTGCGATAGCGCCGGGCGAAGAAGCGCACTTGAAGATGCCAGCTTTGACAGTCGCCGGCGAACTCGTGCACGAAGACGAGCGGGACCCCCTGGCCAACTTCCTCGTAGAAGAGATTCACGCCGTTGAGCCGGGCCAATGGCATACTGATGGCTCTTCAGGCGATGTGCAGCCGCGCGTCGGCAGTGCGCCAGCCGATCTGCACATGCGCGCCGGGCCTGAACTGGGTCTCGCTCTGCGCTTCCGAAATCTGCCGCACGACGACCTCGGTACCGTTCGGCAGCCTCACCAGATGGCACGTGGTGAGCCCCAGATACACCGCCTCGACGTAGGTCGCCGGGATCGTCTGCAGCGGTCCGTCGCCGGGGTGGCCCGGCTCCGTCAGCTGGAGGAGCTCCGAGCGGATCGAGACCGAGACCGGATCATCCTGCTCGACGGAGGCGCCGGCGGTCCTGACCTCGACCTTCGCGAAGCCGATGTCGACCGTGACGTGGTCGCCCGACCTCTCGGCCACGCGGCCGTCAAACAGATTGTTCTCGCCGATGAACCCCGCAGTGAAGCGCTTCACCGGCTGCTCATATATCTCGCGCGGAGTCCCCTCCTCCACCAGCTCGCCGTCGGCGATGATGGCGATCCGATCGCCGATGGTCATCGCCTCTTCCTGGTTGTGGGTGACGTGGATGAAGGTGACGCCGACCTTCTCCTGAATGCGCTTGAGCTCCAGGCCCATGTCCTTGCGCAACTTCGCATCGAGAGAAGCCAGCGGCTCGTCGAGCAGCAAGATGTCGCTTTCCAGCACCAGGGAGCGGGCAAGCTGTACGCGCTGCTGCTGGCCGCCTGAGAGCTCGTGAGGCATGCGGTCGTTGTAGCCTTCGAGTCCCACGAGCTCGAGCATCCGGCTCACCTTCTCGCGGATCTCTTTCCACGCCAGCTTTCGGAGCCTGAGGCCGAAGGAGACGTTTCGCTCCACGCTCATATGGGGGAACAGCGCGTAGCTCTGGAACACCATGGAGGTCGGGCGTTCGTTGGGCGGCAAACTGGTGACGTCCTCGCCGTGCAGCAACACCCGCCCCTCCGACGGCTTGATCAGCCCGCCGATGAGGCGCAGGAGCGTGGTCTTGCCGCTGCCGCTCGGCCCGAGCAGCACGAAGTACTGGCCGCTCTCGATGCGGAAGCTCACGGACCTGAGCGCCGCCACGGCTCCGTAGCTCTTGGAGAGGGCGACGGTCTCTACAGCAATCCTTCTGCCGATCATCTTCAGTCACACGTTGCGGCGTTCCCGCGCTCTCGGGATCACCTCGACATCAGGGGGGCGGTCTTGGCCCGCGCCTCGCGCTCCAGCCGCTCCGCCTTCGCCAGGCTGTAGATCAGCACCGAGCCGATGACGGTCATCGAGATGACGCTCACCAGACCGGCCATGGCGTACGAGTCCTCGGACATCCCGGTACTGTACATGTGGGAGATCAGCACCGTGGTGAATGTGTCGAAGCCGCCCTTGAGCAGATTGGTGCGGGTATACTCGTTGAACGAGAGAATGAAGACGAAGGCGCTGGCACTGAATATTCCGACCCGAATCTGCGGGAACTCCACCCGCCAGAAGGCCTGCCAGGCCGTCGCCCCACAGGCGCGCGCGGCTTCGGTCTGCTGCCGGTGGTAGCGGGACATGGTGATGAGAATGACGATGAAGGCATAGGGAACGGTCCACAGGATCTGGCCGATCAGCGCCGTGGTGAAGCCGAGCTCGAACCAGCCGGAGAACCATCCGACTCCGAGGCTCTCCCCGAACGACTCGAACGCGCGGTTGAGGTTCTTGAAATACACCAGGAGGCTCGACCCCAGGATGTCGGCCGGCACGAACAGAGGGCACAGCATCAGGGTCACGAACAGCACCTTGTGCCGGGTGCTCTTGTAGTGCTTCGCCGCCACCAGGCCCATGGGTACGGCCGCCAGAACGGCCGCTGCCCCGAGGAGCAGGGTCCACCTGAGAGAGTCCAGTATCTGGTCGTTCCCCAAGAGCACGACGTACCAGTCCCAGGTGAACTCGTACGTCTGGGCACCGAAGCCGTGCTCGTTGAACGAGATGTAAATGGTGTAGAACACCGGCAGCAGCAGCGCCACGACGACCGCCAGCGTGTACACCCATTTCGCGCGGTAAGCCCAAGGGCTGCTGTAATCGTCCATCGCCGAAGGCTAGCTTGGTTGTCCGCGCAGCATCGCCACGCTTGTGTCCAGTTTTCGCGGGACGCCACTGGCGCCGGGCCGAGAACCGAGCAGATCAAGGACGCAGGGAGGAACCCACCGGAGGCGTACTCTCCGTACGTTGAGGATGGGTGACGACCGCCCGATGACCAACGGCCGAAGGCCATCCTTGGCGGGCACCCACGAAGTGGGTCGTGCGACGGTTATCGGCACGGCGCTAGCTGATGGGCTCGAGGATTCGGGTAAGATCGAACAGCTTGTGTCCGATGTAGAGCAGGAGCACCAGCGTCACGATCATGATGGCGCTGATCGCCATCGCCAGCGGGAAGTCCAGCGCCACGATCGACTCGAAGACGATCGACCCGGCGTTGACCGCGCCGGGCCCGCCCAGAATGTTGGGGATCAGCCCCACGCCCAGGCCGTTGACGAAGATGAAGACGCTGCCGGCGAAGATTCCCGGCGCGGCCAGCGGCAGAACGATCTCCCTGAACGTGCGAACGGTTCCGGCCCCGAGATCCTCGCACACCTCAAAGACGTAGCCCTGGATCGCCTCCATGGCCAGAAAGCCCGAAAACACCATGAACGGCAGGAAGGACAGCACCTCCCCGATGATGACGCCGAGCGGGGTGAACAGGATCGCCGAGATGGGCTCCGATATGACGCCGATATCCATGAGGAACGAGTTGACGAGCCCATACCGGCCGAGCACGGGTCGGAGCGCGAAGATCCGGATCAGCTCCGAGATCATGAACGGCAGAATGAACAGCAGGATGACCCGATGCTGGGCGACCCGGGGCACGCGGCGCCGGACGAACACCGCAATGGGCAAGCCGATGACGAAGGAGATGACCACCGCGCACGCCGAGTGAAACATGGCGTAAAGGAAGTTCTCGGCCCGGGCGGAGGTGAAGAACGTCTCGTAGGCGAACAGCGTGAAGCCGGGCTCCATCCAGAACCGCGTGCGCTCGAAGAAGCTCCACACCAGCGTAAGGGAGACCGGAATCGCGAAGAAGAGGAGCATGAAGGCGAGCGGGATGTAGAAGACATACCGCTGCACCCCGTCGTCGCCGAAGAGGAGTCGCCGCCAGCGGGGGGAAGCCAGTCGCCGGCTTCCCCCTCCGCGGGAAGACGTTAGAGCAGAGCTGTCAGCGGCCATCCCCCCGATTCAGGCCGCCTGCAGCCGACTCCACCAGTCCTGGTAGGCCCGGATGTGCTTCGGGAACACGTTCTGCCAGGCGTTGCCCTTGACCGCATACCGCTGGGCCTTGCGGGCCATGATGTCCTTGATCCGATCCCGGGTCTTCCTGTCGAAGTCGCCCGGGTGCGCATCAATATAGGCCACCACACCCTCCATCTGGGGCGCGAAGCCGAAGGTGGCCACCGTGCGGGCCCCGAACCACGGGGACAGGTAGACGTTGGCGAGCTTGTAGAACAGGTCGTCCACACCCCGCTGTCTGCCTCCCTTGCTGAGCATGACGACGTTGTTCCACGTCTGATGCCCTTCCTTCATCGTCCCGTACAGGACGTTGACGCCCTTCTTCCGGGCCACCAACTGGACCGGCTCCCAGCACGAGGACATTATCACCTCCTTGCTCGCCAGGATGTCGACGCCGTTCTGGAAGCCATCCCAGAACGTGCGGAAATGACCCTTTTTCTTGTATCCGATGATGAACTGGCAGACAGCTTTGACCTCGGCGGGGCTCATGTCTGACGGATCCGCGATGTCGACCTTGCCGCTCTCCTTGAGATAGATCGCCATGTTGGTCAGGGTCGGCCCGAAGTCGTTCTGTAGGGCGACGCGCCCCTTGAACTGAGAATCGAACATGACACCCCAGCTGTCCGGATGAAAGCCGAGCTCGTCGTAGTTGTAAGCCAAAGAGTCGGCATTGGAAATGTACGGAACGGCGTACACCTTCCCCTTGTAGCGGATGGTGTCGGCCGCGGCACCGCCTTCACGGTATGTCGGCAGTAGGATCTTCCAGTTCGGTATCCTGCTCGTGTCAAGCGGCACGATGGCCCTGTTCTCGGCGAGCGCGTCCTCCATGCCGCCGCCATTGTCCGTGAGCGCGTCGAACAGCTTCTGGCCGTCGCCGATCACCATCTTCTGAACCGCCTCGTCGGCCCGGGCGCTCTTGGCCGTGTACTTGATCTTGATGCCGGCCTGGGCCTCCATGGCGCTGAAGTCCTTGGCCGCCACCTTGGCAATGCCAGGAGCCCAGAACCGCAGCGCCTTGCCTTCGGCGGCCGACACGCCTGGGATCCGGCCGAAAGCCGCCGCGGCGGCGACGCCGGAAAGGCCCTGCAAGAAGATGCGCCTCGAAAACTCTAGCTGGTTCATACGTGCCTCCTCGCCGGCTTAGCCCGACCTCTGCCGGTCCTCGCCCGTCCCGGTGCGGCGCGACCGGCCAGCGGCCGCCCCGGACCTGCGAAGGGGTTAGCCTCTCGGGAATCGGGAACAGGAGCAACCAATTAGTAGCAGACCTCCGCCGTCAGATCAACTCCTCCGGAGAGACCAGGCCGGTATCTGCCCGCGACATGACCGGCCCTGCTGAGCTCGCTCAGAGACATGTGAGAGAGCGCTGAGCTATCAAAGGGAGGGGGTCCACTAGGTGAAGCACGGACCTCTCCCGTGGGCCGCTTTGGGCTGAGCTGCCAGTCCAAGCTCTTGACACCCCTCCTGATGTTGCCTAAACTCCCTCTGGTTCCCAGAACTGACTGCGGCCTTCGGGGGGGAGGGAACCATGCCTGCGGATCGGCTCCATCGAGAGCGCCTGGACGCCCTCGTTGGCCACGAAGGTGGCCGGCGGGGGCGTTCGCGCGCTACAGGAGGCTCGCCCCCTGCTTTCTCATCTTTTTCTCATCTTCTCCTCATCACGACCGTTCAAAACGCGGATATGCTGGTTCCGTTCCGGACAAACCCTTACCGAGAAAGGAGCGGGCCATGCACATCCAAATCATCAACTTCAACCTGAAGGGCGTCAGCGAGAGGGACTACGGCAAGCTCTGCGATGACCTGGCCCCCGCCTTCGCGAACCTCCCCGGTCTGCTCGCAAAGGTGTGGCTGGCAGACCCAGGGAGGAACACGTTTGGCGGCGTCTACATGTGGCAAGACCGGGGGGCGATGGAGGAGTTCGCGAAGACGGAGCTGTTCCGTAGCGTGGCGACGCACCCCAATCTGGCGAACATCACGTCCACGGACTTCACCGTCATGGAGGGGCCGACGCGGGTCACGCGCGGGCTTGTCGAGGTCCGCGTCTGATCCTGACTGCCGGCCACGGCATCGGCGGCACCTGTCCCTGAGGTGAAGGCCATGGCCCGGCGGGTGAGCGACGCTCTTGCACAACGGTCGACGGACACATTCGTCGGCAGGGCGGAGGAACTGGCCGTCCTGCTCCAGTCGCTCGAGCGGGACGGCCCTCTCGTCGTGCACGTGCAGGGGATCGCCGGCATCGGCAAGTCGAGCCTGGTGCACGCTTTTTCGTCCCGGGCACGAGCGCGCAGGGCCACGGTCGTACGCCTCGACTGCCATGCGATCGAACCCACGGAGCGGGGGTTCCTCCGAGAGCTCGCCGTGGCGATCGGCAGCGACGCGGCCACGCGGGAGAAGGTTGTCCGACGCCTGGGGCGTCTCGGGCGCCGGGTCGTGCTCGCCCTCGATACCTACGAGGTGTTCCGTCTCATGGATACCTGGCTGCGCCAGGTCTTCGTCCCGGCCCTCAGCGATAACGTGAGGGTGATGCTGTTCGGGCGCGCGCCGCCGGTATCGGCCTGGCTCACTTCAGCCGGATGGCAGGGCCTCTTCCGCGGCATGACCCTGGGGCCCCTCGGCGAGCGCGAGGCGATCGAGTGTCTGTGGCGCCTCGGCGTCAGAAAGCAGGATGCCCGGCGCATCAATCGGTTCGCGCGCGGCCATCCTCTGGCGCTCAAGCTCGCGGCCTCTCTGGCGAGCGAGCGGCCCGATCTCGACCTCGAGGAGGTGGCGATCCCGCGCGTCGTCGAGGAGTTGACGCGCACCTACCTCGCCGACGTGCAGGATTCGCTGACGCGGCAGGCGCTCGACGCGGCGTCGGTCGTCCGACGGACGACCCTGCCCCTCCTCCGTGCCATGCTTCCGGCCTCGGCACCGCAGGACGCTCATGAGCGGCTTCGCGCGCTCCCCTTCGTCGAGCGCGGGCGCGATGGCCTGATCGTGCACGACGCGGTGCAACCAGCGATCGCCGCCACCTTGCGGGCGGCGGATCCAAGCCGGTACCGCGCCTACCGCCGTGCCGCGTGGCAGCACCTCCGCGCTGAGGTGCGCACGGCAGGCAGCCCGGATCTCTGGCGGTACACGGCGGACATCCTCTACCTCATCGAGAATCCGGTGGTGCGGGAAGCCTTCTTCCCGAGCGGCGTCAACCTGTTTGCGGTCGAGCCCGCGCGTCCCGAGGACGGCCGGGCGTTCCACGCGATCAGCAAGCGACATGAGGGGCCGCGCGGCGTGAAAGCCCTCGACGCCTGGTGGGCCCGCGCCCCGCAGTGCTTCCACGCCGTTCGCGCGAGGGATGGCACGGTCGCCGGTTTCTACTGCATGGCCGATGCCGACGCCATCAGGCCGGCACTCCTCCGGGACGACCCGGTCGTGCAGAGGTGGTGGACCTACCTTGGAAAGGATCCGGTGCCCAGGGATCAGCAAGTGCTGTTCCTGCGTCGCTGGCTCGGTGAGGAGCACGGGGAGGCGCCATCGCCGGTTCAGGCGGCCTGCTGGCTCGACATCAAACGGACATACATGGAGCGTCGCCCGCATCTCCGCCGCGTTTTCACGACGGTGCGGGACCTGCCGACGTACGCTCCCGTCGTCCGGAAGCTCGGCTTCCAGGCGATCGCCGAGGCCGGGGTCGAGCTCGATGGCGCCATCTACCACGCAGCGATGCTCGACTTCGGACCGCTTTCGGTTGATGGCTGGCTCACGGCTCTCGTCGCCGCCGAGCTCGGCGTCGAGGAAGAGGCAATCCTCGACATGGACGCTCGCGAGCTCGTGGTCGGTAGCCGGCGCATCGGGCTGACGGCGCGGGAGTTCGCGGTCCTGCACTATCTCTGGCAGCGCGAGGGCAAGGTGGTCACGCGCATGTCTCTGCTCGAAGACGTCTGGGAGCCGGACTACGAAGGCGGCAGTAACGTCGCGGACGTGGTGGTCCGGTCATTGCGGAGGAAGCTTGCAGATCGGGCATCCATGATCGAGACGGTGAGGGGCGCTGGCTACCGATTTCGCAGGGGCTGAGCACCGGATCCGGGAAGGTCGTCCAGCCGCCAGGACGTGGCCGAACCCGGCTGGCACCGGCGCCCCGGCCTGAGACGGCCGACCAGGGCGTCACTCCCGGATTCGGAGGCGGCCGACGGCCTCGAAGTGGCGAAGGCTCCCGCCGCTCACCCGGGCCCTGGCAACCCGCCTCAGCCACTCCAGTGCCCCGGCCATCTGCTTCCAGAACTTCCCCTGGTGCTCCCAGTAGTCGTAGGCCTCGTCGGGCCCACCCATGGTGACTGTGCCGGGGAAGCGCGAACGTGGCCGCCGATGCTTGGTCTTGAGGAGCTCCTTGGCCACGAGCGGCGACCAGGCCACAGCTTCCCGCAAGCGCCGAGTCGCCCGTTCTCGTCGCCCGAGAGAGAAGAGCGCAAGCGCCCGACCGTACGTGATCTCCGGCATCACGTCGTCCGGATACCGGTGGCAGAGGGCGAGCACCTCGCCGGGCCGCCCCAGCTCGAAGAGGGCTTCAACAGCCACGCCTCGGACCCCTTGGTTATCGCCCGGGTTCAGCGCCAGGAGCTCCCGATAGAGGTCCAAGGCCAGCTCGATCTCCCCACCCTCCCGGCACGCCAGCGCCAGACCCTGCAGGCACCGGAGGAATGGGCGGTTGTCCAGCCACCCCCACTCCAGGCGGTCCTGATCCGGTTCGAAGCCCTGCGGGAAGGCGCGCCGCCCGATCCTCACGGCCTCTTCCCAGACGGTTCGGGCGACCGCCTTGCGTCCCCGCTCGTCCAAGACGAGGGCCAGGTGATGGAGGGCATCCACATGATCCGGCATCCTGACTAGCGTGGCGCGGAAAACCCGTTCAGCCTCCTTCAGCTCGCCGTACTCGAGGCGTTCCACGCCCTGGTGAAACTCCTCCATCAGCTCTTCGTACACTTCGGGATAGAGGAACCGCCACTCGTGCGGGTCAACCTTTTCCAGCCTCAGCATCACTCCCCACCCTCAGCCCGTCTGGTTGTGAGCCCCGGCCGGCACCGCCTCGACGGCCCGAAGAGTCACTCCCACCCGCCGACCGATCTCCTCGCCCGCGTCCAACCGGTCCTCGACGCATCCGGATTCTAGCACGGCGATTCTGCCGTCGTCCTCCCTTCGGGCACAGCTGAACAGAACCCATTCCTTCGGGCAGGAGCGCAGTCAGCCTGCATGACGGCGGCTCGCGCTGCGAGGGCGGTCCGCTCCTTCATCGGGGAAGTCCCAGAAGATCGCCTGGGCATCGCACAGAGCAGGCGTCAGCTCAGTTCAGCCAGCAACGCCTCTATGTTCCGCTTGAGATCGGCCAGGTCTCGCTCGACGACGTCCCACACGAGCTCGGTATCCACCGCGAAGTAGTCGTGGACCAGGATATGGCGCATCCCCATGATCTTGGCTCACGGCACCCCGGGAGCCCGATCCAGGATTTCCTGCGGGAGGGCTCGCGCTGCCTCCCCGATGATCTGGAGATGGCGCACAAACCAGTTCTGGATCAGCTCGTCGCTCTGGAAGGCTTGGCGACCGCGAGCGGCGTAGCGTTCGATGTGCCCGATGGCTTCGAGAATGTCCCGGAGCCGCTCGCGGGGGTCCCTCACAAGGGGACCGCCTCTTCCAGGACCCGAGCCTGGACGCGTGGCTTGAGACCCCGGGGGGTGACGACGTCAACGTCCCGGCCTAGCAGCGCGCGGAGCTCCATCAGGAGGCCACCCATGTCCAAAAGGCTTCTCCCCGGCTCCATGTCCACGAGAAAGTCGAGGTCGCTCTCCTCATCGGCCTCGCCCCTGGCGACCGACCCGAAGACACGCACGTTCCGGGCCCCGTGCTTCGTGGCGATTCGGAGAATCTCTTCCCGCTTCTCCTTCAACAGTTCAGCCGCACGCATGGCCGCCCTCCCGAGCCCTACCCAACTCCTCATAAGCCAGTATACCTGACCAGGCCGCGGGCGTTCACCATGGCCGGCCCGCACACGGTCAGGTGGAAGGACCCCGCGATGTTACACAACTGATGTCGCCCCCGTTGCGGGCGTGTCGGCCTCGTTTTGGTTATACTCCCGACGCTCTGCCAGGCATTGGGCCTTGAGCGCCCCGCGTTGGGCGAGGACCTCCTCGTGAGAGCCCGTGTGCCGTCGGCTCGGCGTCACGTATCCGATGCCCCGGTGGTGGTGCTCGTCGTTGTACCAGCGGAAAAACCCTTCGGACCACGTCCGGGTGTGCTGGAAGCTCTCGAACCGTCCCGGGTAGTCCGGTCGCCCCTTCAGCGTGGAGAAGAACGCCTCGATCTCGGGATTATCGTTTGGCGTCCGAGGCCGGGCATAGAGGGGCTCGATCCCGGTCCGGCCAAAGAAGCGACGGGTCAGCCGGGAGCGCATCTGGCTCCCGCGGTCGGACAGAGACCGCGGGGAGAGGCCCTTGGGGAGCTCCAGGATCTGCTCGTTCTCCAGCCCTCGATCCCACAGGGTCAGCACCTCCCACCGCCTCTTCAATGGCCCGCAGGTCCTGGAGGGTCAACCCATGCCGCCGGAGGATCTCCCCCACCGGGGCCTCAGCCCCGCGCGTCTCCAAGAAGATGCGAAACTTCCGCTCCGCCGTCAACCGTCGCCACTCCGGTCCTTCCGCCATCCGTTACCTCCCAAAGCGCGCCATCGTTATAACCGCTAAAAACGCGTCATGTCTATGTGTAACACAGCGGCCCGGAGGATGAGATGCACTACCGGGTCGTAGCCGTTGCCAATGGCCTGGTACCTGCCTCTATCCACTCCAATGTATCCCGTGAAAAAGTAAAGATTTTCAGCGGGTCATACTTCAACTCCAGGGTAATCCGCTTCGCGCTGGTACTCTGCCGATAAATACGAAAATTCCGTACCAACACATAGATATGATCCTGATTCTTCAGTGGCCGAACGGCTTCAATGAACGACTCCAGGTTTGGGGTAGGAATCCCATTCACCTCCTCAACCACGACGGCATAGGATGTTTCCTGCTCCACGGTGCCCATTCCCAGTTCCGAGAAAGAAGTTCCTACCTTGGCCTGGGACAGAAATACTCCATCAGACTCGATCTCATATTGGCGCCGTAATTCCGGAGTGAGGTCATGAAGAACCCCACCCGCAAAGAGTGCAAATTCACGGATTTTTGTCTTTTCAGCGTCCAAAACATGCACTGTGTAGGAAGATTTCGCGCCGTTACGATAGACCATCAACGAGACTTCTTTACCCACGTTGGCGTCGATTACCTTGTCGAGCAAGTACAGGTCATCACCCACCACCCGTCCTTCTACTTCAACGACCAAGTCCCCTGGAAGTAACACCCCCTCGGAAGGGCTTCGGGGCACGATGCGATCGATGTAAATCAGCCGCTTGATGTCTTTGCGCAGGGATTGAATCCGTTCGGCCACCTCCTCGGGCAGGTGAAGATGCTTGCGGGCATCTGAGATAAGCATCAGGTCCAACTCCACCCCGATGTCGCCACGCAGTACCCTTCCCTGGGACTTGAGCTGCTTCAAAGCATCGGTGATGTATTCGATTCGCAGCTCGAAGCTTGTTGTGTCGGTTCCCGCGAAATGAATCCCTACCACCCGGCCTTCGGCATTGAAGACTGGGCTACCGCTGCTCCCGCCAGTACGATCAAAGCTCGTTTGGAACGTGGCGGAGTGTCGATCCCCTTTGTCCACAATCAAATTGGTCACCCTCCCAAACTTGATTGAATGTTCCTCCCCGTCATTGTTGCCAATCAGGAATACCTCATCCTGCTCCTCTAGCTTGAAGGAGCTGCCGAGCCGAACCTCTTGCAAGGGGAAGTTGAGCTTGGACACATCCACTTGATAAAAGGCGAAGTCGTGATAGATGTCATAGTGCAAGGGGCGTGCCTCAGTGGATTCGCCGTTGTCGAACGTGATCTTTACTTGAGAAGGACTTGTCGTGGCAACATGGCGATTTGTCGCAATAATGCCCGACTTCGCATCCACAATGAAGCCGGTGCCCAGGAACCGGCCAACCGACTCCGCATTCAACGCATTGGACACAGATGTTTCGACATTCACGACCGTCTTTTTAAGACGTATGACCAGGTTTTCATCGATTTGCGCGCCGGCCTCGATGGGTAGAAGCAGGCACCAGAAAAGGATTACCAAAGAATGTTGCCAACGGCTCTGATAGCGATATCTCATCCGTTTCTCCTCCCTTTCTGTCACGTGGTTATGGCGAAAGGTTTTCATATAGTCCTGGACCCTGCAAACCAGACCACCCACCTCGTCTCCTCCTCTTTCTCCTGCATGCATCCTGTTCTGAGCCAGTGTCTCCATGGTCTTCGACCTTCTTTGCGACCCACTATCGCAGAGACGTGTGACAGCCACGGTCACAGCTCTCACGGGAATTTCCAGCCTTCGAAGAGTCGATCTCTGACCGCCCCTGTCACTGGTCCCCGCCATACCGGCTTTCAATTCCCTTGACCGACTCCCTGATGGTCGGGATGACCGCCGATCCGCCAGTGGCTGCGCTGGTGGTCGGGCGAGGGTCGGAGGTAAGCACTTGGCACGATTCGTGCAATTGCGAGAAATCGTCAGGAGTGGAGGAGCATGGCTCGGGGTGATCAGCTCTCGAGGCAGTGGCGGCTGATCCGCTTTCTGGACCACCCGAACGGCTTCACGGTGGACGAAGCGGCCCGGGAGTTGGGCTGTACCGTCCGCACCGTGTGGCGGGACCTCGATGTTCTCCAGAAAGCCAATTTCCCCCTCTACACGCAGCCCGACGGCAAGCGCGTCCGCTACCGGCTCGTGGATGGCTTCCACGCCAAGCTCCCGGCGCCCTTCACGCTGAGTGAGGTGGTGGCACTCCTGATGAGCCGGGACCTTCTGGCTCCGGCGAGCGGGAGCGTCGTGGGCCCCTCGGTCCACGCTGCCTTCGACAAGATCCGAGCGCTCCTGCCGGACAAGGCGCTCGAGCTCCTGGATGAGATGCGCGCCGTGATCGGGGTCCGCGCCCTGGGAGCCAAGCTCCTGCTGGGGACAGCTGACTACCTCACCCGGATCCACGATGCGCTCCTCGATCGGCGGACGCTCCACCTCGACTACTTCGCCTTCAGCAAGCAGGAGGAGTCGACGCGCCTTGTGGACCCGTATCATCTGATGTTTCACCAGGGCGGGCTCTATCTGATCGGCTACTGCCACACGCGGAAGGACCTGCGGATTTTTGCCGTCGAGCGGATCCAGAGACTCGAGGTCACAGACCGCCGCTTCACCCTCCCAGCTGACTTCGACGCCGAGCGCTACCTCGCAGGTGCCTGGGGGCTGATCCGGGGGCAGCAGGTCACGATCAAGGTCGTCTTCGCGCCGACGGTGGCCCCGTGGATCGCGGAGCGCGTCTGGCACCCGAGCCAGTCCTTCCGGTGGCTGGCGGGCAAGCGCCTGGAGATCACCCTCAAGGTAGCGGACACTCCCGACATTCGCCGCTGGCTCCTGGGGTTCGGTTCCGATGCCGAGGTAATCGAGCCCGCGGCTCTGCGAGAGGCCCTGCGCGCTCAGGCGGAGGCGCTGGTCCGCAAGGTGACTCCGATTCGACGTCCGCCCCGGGCGATCTCCCTCGCCGAACTCCCCTCCACCGTCCTTTCTCGCGCAAACTCCCGTCGTGCCCGAAAGCTAGCGCGCTTCCCAGCCGGACGGTGACCGACAGCGTGAAGCTTGGTGCGTCCAGAGCCTCAGATGCTCGGGCCCGAGTAGCGGAACCTCCGTACTTCGCTGCCACCCTTACCCTCCGGCAGTGTTCGGGCCTGACCAGGTGCAGCCTTGGGCGTAAGATGGTGGCAGAGTGCGATCTCTACATCCGTCCTGGCTTTGAAGGTGCGGCGGTAAAGGAGGGAAGGCGTGCCGGTTTACTCATATAGCCGCCTGTCGGTCTACGAGACCTGCCCCAGACAGTACAAGTTCCAGTACGTGGACAGGGTTGAGGTTCCGGAGGAAGAGGAAGCCGTCCAGCTCGTTCTCGGCAGCCGCGTCCACGAGGCCCTGGAGTACCTGTACCGTGACCTCATGCGAGGCCGCCTCCGCACCCTCGACGAGATCCTGGAGTTCTACCGGCAGGAGTGGGAGGAGCAGTGGCCGGCCAGGGTTCGGTTCCCGAATCCGGACGACGACCCGGAGACCTACCGAATCGCCGGGGAGAGGTATCTGACCGAGTACTACCAGCGCTACCACCCGTTCGACCGGGAGCGCACCCTGGCGGTGGAGCGCCGGCTGATGTTCCCGCTGGACGACGAGGGGAAGGTGCGCATCGCGGGGCACATCGACCGGCTGGCCATCAGCCCGCAGGAGGTCTGGGAGATCAGGGACTACAAGACCGATCAGTACCTGCGCACGCAGGGCCAGCTGGATGAGGACCGTCAGCTGGCACTCTACCAGATCGGGGTCCGGCACGCCTGGCCGCAGGCCGAGCAGATCGAGCTTGTCTGGCACTTCCTGGCACACGGCGCGGAGCTCCGGTCTCGCCGCACTCCGGAGCAACTCGAGGGCCTCAGGCGAGATGTCTTACGCCAGGTCCGGACAATAGAGTCCGACCAGGAGCACCGCACTGTCGTCGGCGGTCACTGCGACTGGTGTCCGTACCGGCCGATCTGCCCGGCGTGGCGGCACATTGCACGAACTGAGGAGCTTCCGCCCGAGGAGTTCCAGCGCGATGCCGGGGTGCAGCTCGTGGACCGCTACGCGGACCTTAAGCGGCAGGAACATGAGCTTGCGGCGGAAATAGACACTGTGAAGCACCAGCTCGTTGCGTTTGCCGATCACGAGCAGATAGACGCCGTCCGCGGTACTCATCACCAGGTCACGATACGACGAGAGACCGTGGTTCGATACCCTGGCAAAGACGACCCCGAGCGACCGGCACTCGAGGAATTGGTCAAACAGCACGGCAAGTGGGGTGAAGTCTCGGATCTGAGCCTCAGGGCATTGGCCAAGGCTGTGCGCACTGGAGAGTGGCCGGAACGCCTGGTCTCTGCGCTTCACCGATTCGAGCAGCAAGAGCAGGCCGCGCGTATACGACTCGCGAAGCTCCGCCCAGACGAGGGGGAAAGAGGAAAATGAATGGGTCGGGAATGATGCTGGATTGAGTGAATATCGAATTTGCTCGTATCGGTAACCGGCCACGCGAAAAGATGGAAGGGTTTCTGGTCGTGTCGACCCAGAGGCTCGGGCGGCAACACACGAGTTCTAGGCCTCGGGCCCCCGAAGTAGGCATCCTGGGGGACGGACGCTGCGGGGGACTCCCCAAGTTTTCCCCGAGCTGATCGGTCCGGCGCTTGAACACAGTGCCGTCAGTCCGATGACCACCTGAGCCGACCCAGGACGATCTACCGCTGTAGGAACCTGAGAAGCATATAATAACGGAGACAGATTGGGGGGCGTAGTAGTTGGCTGAGGGAGGTGTCGATGCCTCTATTTCGTGTCAAAGGTCGGACTGTTGTAAGAATCCCCCCCAAGGAGCGCCGCATCAAGGAGGAAGTAATACATCAACTGATCGAGGACAACATTTCGAGATTTTTCGAAGACCTTGTTTTCGTCGCACGAAAACCACGCATTGGAGGAAAGGAATCGTCGAGGCCCGGACGGCCGGGCCGAAAAAGGGCCCCATTGCAGATGTTTCACTATGGTACAATCCGCGCTAAAAGGTCTCTCGTCGTAACCGAGACTCAAGTTGCGCGATGAAGCTCCGCAAGTTTCGGAACCGAGACCTCCTCACGGACGCCGAGCTCCAGGAACTTTTGGAGGTCTCGCGAGCCACCCTTTGGCGCCTCCGTAAGGCGGACGGAATCCCCTACAGCAAGGTCGGACGCCAGTACCGCTACCTCAAGACGGAAATCCTGGAATGGCTCAGACGGTCGAGGAGTCGGCACGGGAAGCGACACCGTTGATGACGGGTCAGGCCATCCTTTTCGATATTTGCCTATTCTGGTGAGGTAGCGCCATGGGCTATACGTCTTTGTTGAGACCGCGAGCTGAAACGCTGGCCGACGAGATCGAGGGGATCATCGATCTGGCCAACCTCGCTGACCGTCGCCGGCGGAAGCTCGAAGCCCGGCCCGACGCCTTCTTCGGGCTAACATACCCCACCGCAGATGTGCGTCGGGTGGTCAGTCTCCTTGACCAACGGTTCGGTGACAGCGGAGCAACCCCGGGGCTCTTCCTCTTCGAGGGCTTGAAGGGCAGTGGGAAGTCGCATCTCCTGCTGCTGGTCTATCACCTCTTCAAAAACCCCAAGGAAGCTCGCAAATGGCTGGAGCGGCACGGGCTCACCTGCCGGCTCCCCGATGGGATCATTCCTGTTGTCAACAAGTTCACGGACCTGCCCCTCCTATCCATCTGGGATTTCGTGTTTGAACAGGTCACAGGGCGACGACCAGCCAAGAGCGTCCTCCAGCCGAGCCTCGCCGACGTGGAAGCGGCCTTGGCTGGCCGGCAGGTGATCCTGATCTTCGATGAGCTCGAGCAAGGGATTCGGGTCCTTCCCGATCAGGCCGTCAAAGCCCAGAACATCGCCTTTCTTCAGATGCTCTCCGAGTGGGGGAATCGGTCCACTCAGGTTACCCTCTTCGCCAGCATCTATAGCGACCAGGAGGAGCCTGGGACAACGCTCAAACGGGTGCCGGCCTGTCGGGTCCAGTTCGCCCAGGCCCAGGACCGGGCCCGGGTCGTTCTGCATCGGATCTTCGAGAACTACCTCGACTTCAAGCCGGAGGCCGCCGCACCCGTTGTGGAGAGCTATCTGAATACCTGGCGCCGGCACGCTCAGCTCAACGCGGAGGAGTACCGGCAGCAGATGCTTGAGGCCTATCCCTTCACTCCCGACCTCCTGGACATCATGCACCGCCGGGTTCCTGCCCGAGGGGGGTTCCAGAATGTGCGTGGTGCGCTCGGTTTCCTCGCCCACCTCGTGCGACTCACTCACGGCGAGGCCGACCTGATCACCCCGGGACAGGCCAGCATCCTGGATCGAGAGGTGGCGGTGCGCTTGAGCGACCTCGATCCAGGGCGTGATCTCATCGCCAGGGCGCAAGGGAATGTCGAGGAGCTGAAGACAGTCCCCTTCGCCGGCGAGGTTGCCTCGGCGACTCTTCTCTACACGTTGACGGGCGTCGACAGCCGGACCCACGGAGCCACTCGGGAGGAGCTGATCCGGAGCGTCCTCAAGCCGACGGGCGACATCAACGAGTTTGAGCAAAGCCTAGCGGCCTTTCAGAAGTACGCGGCCTACTTCCATGTCCGAGATGGTCGCTACTTCTTTGATCCTGAGGAGAACGCAGACGCTAAGGTGGAATATCGCTCATTGAAGTTTGACGATGACCGAGCGCGGGCAGCCCTCCGGAGCTTGTGGCGGGAGGAACTCTTCAGAGACCCCGCCGCCGTGATCTGGAGCGATCCAGAAAAGACCAAAGAAGCCCTGGAGTCTCTGGATAAGGATCGCCTCCCCTGGGTCTTGGCGGCTCGCCGTCTTTCCGGGGACGAGCGTCAGGCGCTCTACCACGGGCTCTCGGTGCGAAATCAAGTCATTCTCCTGGAGCCTAGAGATGACACGTTCAACCTAGAGCGCCACCCGGACCTCCTTAAGTGGGCCAAGCGCTACCTCGCCGTGCAGGCTCTCCTTGAGATGCGGCCCGAGGCGAGCCGCCGGGCGGAGTATGAGCGGATTGCGCGAGAGGATCGAGGCCACATCCTGACCCACATCCGTCGGGCGGGACTCATGTACGTGGGGTTTGCAGGGCGACCACACGGGATCGAGATCGAGGAAGAATCGCTCGGGGCGGCTGCGTCAAGAGAAGAGGTTGCCGTGGTCCTGAGCCAGCAGCTCTTCCCACCTCAGCGGCTGGCTGAGCACCTGGCTGATCGGCTTGAACAGGTCAAAAGCCGATCGGTCCGCGAAGTGGATCGAGAGTATCGGTTCACCCTCGGGTTCCCGGTGCCGACCCACGCTAGCTCTATGACTCGGGCCATCCGACTCCTCTGCAAAGACCGCAAAGTCGGGGTCTCCCACCATCGGGGAAACTTCTGCGGGTCCGATCTGGCCCTAAGCGATGCGGAGCTCATGGAGGCCATCCTCGGCGAGCCCTTGGAAGCGGGAGGACTATTCCCACCGCCTCGTCCTAGTCCGGTGTCAGCCCCAGCTGCTGGCACTCCGGCAGCGACACCCATACCACCAGCTCCACTACCCGTTGGCGAGCAGGTTTCCAGGCGGACCGGGCCTCAACTCGGGATCGGCCCTCTTCGTCAGGCTGCTGCTGCCATCCTCCAGGAGTACCCTTCGGCCAAGGTAATCAAGGCAAGATTCACGATCTACACGGAGCAGAATACGGGCGATCTGAGCAGTCTTCCGGCGGCCTATCGAGGGAGTCTCTCTGGCGCGGGGGTGCTGACCATTGAGATCGCGATCACGAAGGAGGGGGAACTGAGCAAGTCCGAGCTGGAGCAGACTATCGAGCGCCTTCCGACCATTCCCCAGGCTCACTATAGCGCCGACCTTACCCTCTTAGTTCCGGCGGAGGAGGGGAGTGGCGGTCCTGACTCGTGATGTCTTTGACCGGCTCACCGCGCTTGGGCCCCGCCTCCCCTGGCTCGGGCAGTGGCTCCTGGAGGAGACCTGGACTCGCGCGCGCTACGAAAACCTGGGCCCGCTCACTTTCCTCGAGCGGGGGGAACAGGCGGTGAACGAGCTGGAGGAGGTGGTCGCCGCAGCCGCCCCTCGAACCTATGATGAGCTGATGGCTGACCCGCCGCCCCACCGGGACCTTCGCGTGTTTCTTGAGCAGGAGCGCCCCTGTGCTGCGGTGGTGTTTGACGGCCTCTCTCTCCGGGAGGTCGCGGTTGTGCTTCGGCTGGCAGAGGGCGCAGGGTTCCAGATCCGGGTGGTTGACGTGAGCACCGCGGCCGTGCCCAGTGGGACCGTCGAGTTCGTCGAGCAACGGCTCCGGGCGGGCCGGACCCCGCCCTCCCAGCTCCCCGGCCGCCGGGAGCTGAGAGATGCCGGGATCGAGGTGCTCTACTACGATCACGAAGGGCGCCGGCATCAGCTCGTTCCCGACCACCAGGCCTTCTGCCTCTGGTCTGCCTTCCCCGATCAGACCTATCAGGACTCCGGAGCAAGGTTCCCCAACCACTTCGCCGAGCTCCACCGCCGCCTGGAGGCTGTGTGGAGGAATACGGTCCAGGCGATTCCGCCCGGACGGAAGATTCTCGTCAGCAGCGACCACGGGTACATCTTTTTCGGTCCCGGTTGTTCGGCTCGAAGGGACAACCCAACGATCCGACCGCTGACCGAGTGGCTCGGTGGCGAGCGGTGCCGAGCGCTCTCGCCCGCTGACGACCCTCCATCTCACCCTGACCTCGCGCTGATTCCCCATCGCCAGGTAGCGATGGTCCGGGGGCGGGTTCAGACCCACCCTCCTGGCCCGGCCGGGACTCGACTCTACAAGCACGGCGGCCTCTCTCTGATGGAGATGCTCACGCCCTGGATCGTCCTGGAGTCGGGCCCGGCGTGAAGCTTGGGATCTACCTCGACACTTCTGTCGTGAGCGCCTATGTGGATGACCGATTGTCGGAACGAAAACAGGCGACGGTAGAATTCTGGGGCCGCCTCAGGGATTATGAAGTGGCCATCTCAGAGTTGACGTTAACGGAAATCCAAGCGACTGGTGCCCCTGAGGTTCGAGAGCAGATGACGCGGCTGGTTCATCCATTTTCCGTCCTGCCGACCGAGGAGGAGACTCGACGGTTAGCCCAAGAATATGTGCGCCGAGGAGTGTTCTCGCCAGGAACGACGGAGGATTCCCTCCACGTGGCGGTGGCAGTGGTCTCCAGACAGGATATTCTCGTGAGCTGGAACTTCCGGCATCTGGTCAACCGTCGGCGCCGGGCTCTCATCAATGAGGTCAACATCCTGATGGGCTACCCGACCATCGAAATCCTGGCTCCACCCGAAGTGTAAGGAGCGCGAGTATGATCTTTGACTACCTCACAGCAGCCAAGCGAGCGGGGATCCCCCAGAACAAACTGGAGCGTCTCTGCGCCCACGTTCGATCCGAGTTTCCATCTGACGAGATGATGGCGGAGCTTCACATCCTGCGTGCGATCCTGGCCGTCGAGCGTGGAGACACGACGCTCGACGAAATTCTCTCCCAGGAGATCACGAGCTGATGACTCTCACGAGGGACGTCATCGCGGGCGGACCATGAAGCGGGCCATCGAAGAAGGCTTTCCGATCGTTGAGATCAATCGGCTCGCCGTGCCGGAGCGAAACGCCTTTAAGCCTATCTACCAGATGCACAAGTAGTTCGCCCGACGGGCCTCGTGCGTGTTTCGGGCGATCCTCCTCGGCTGCCTCAAGCCCGCCGGCACCGACATCATGGCCGAGTTCTACAAGGACCACTCCAATGATCCCGACACGGTCAGCAAACTCATCCTCGACCCGTTCATGGGAGGCGGCACCACTGTGGTGGAGGCCCTTCGCCTCGGTTGCAAGGTGATCGGCATCGACCTGAACCCCGTGGCGTGGTTCATCGTCAAGACCGAAGTGGAGCGGGTGGACCCGGATGAGCTCCGGGCGGCCTTTGACCGCTTGGCTAACCGGCCGGTGGTCTGGAGCGGGAAGTCGGGCCGGGAGACCCTCCTCGAGCAATACAAGACCAGTTGCCCCTGCTGCGGAAGCTCTGATGCCGACATCATCTACACTTTCTGGGTGAAGTCAGCCATCTGCACCAATCCGGCTCCGCCGTGTGAGAGGAAAACCCTGGTCCCCCTCTTTTCGGATTACGTAATTGCCCAGAAGTCCCCTTCCATCCGCTACTGGCGGGACGCCCGCTGTCCCCGCTGCGATAGGACCTTCGACTGGGAGGTGGAGCCCGCCACTCTCATCGGCGAGCCGGATTTCATGATCTCCAGCCCCACGTACTCCGCCGGGGTAGGGCGGACTACCTCCCGGTGGGCCTACTCCTCGGAGAACACTGTTCAATGCCCCTGGTGTCGGGAGAAGGTGAGGCCGCTCCCCGTAAAGGCGAGGCTGGAACGGAAGAAGGTGCCCCTGAACGTCCTTCTCTGCCCCTTCTGCGAGGCCGCCTGGCAGTGGCGAGGGGAGCTGCCTCAGGAGGTCACCTGTCCGGTCTGCCACCACGGCTACAACCCCAAGCAGGGCAACCTCCCCAAGGATGGCTGGTTTCTCTGCGGCATCTGCGGTCAGCCGGACCGGGTCATCCACTCCATCCGCCAGCTCCCCGACCACCAGCTCCTCCCTATACACCCTTACGCCATCCAGGGCTACTGTGCGAGGTGCGCGGGAGGCGCGGCTGACGACGACGAGGAAGAGGAATCCGACCTCCTGGGCCCGCGCCGCCAGCCGAAGCGAAAAAAACCTTTCCCCGATCACCCCTGCTGGCTCACCAAGAGCAGCGGCAAGTTTTTCACCCGGGTCCGCCCGGCTGACCTCGCCCGCTACCAGGCGGCTAGTGGTCGGTGGGAGCGGGAGAAGGACCGCTTGCCGTATCCGAAGTCGGAGATTCCCCTGGGCGAAAAGACCAAGTCGGGGCTGATTGCACACCACTACCGCTACTGGCACCAGATATTCACCCCTCGCCAGCTCCTCTGCCTCTCCACGCTTCTCGATGGCGTCTTTCAGGAGCGAAGTGAAACGGTTCGTGACTTTCTGTTGTGTTGTTTTTCTATGACTCTTGATACCAACGATGTGTTCACACGGAGTCGCGCGTCTCGAAATACACCTGGAGGTACTGCGCCAGGCGGAATATTCAGCCGACACGATTTTCAGCCGAAAAGCACTTTTATAGAGCAATCCGTGTGGGGTGCACCAACGTCTGGGACGAACACTTTTGTTCGGCGTATAGCAATGATCGAGAGTGGGCTGCGCTATCGGGATAACCCGTACGATGGGCAGGAGACATGTAACGTTTCAGGGGGAAGGGATCCAATAAAGGGCGTCCCCGACTTAAGATGCGAGTCGGCTAATCCAATACCATCTGACCTCACCACAATCGATCTCGTAGTGACTGATCCTCCATATGGCGGGAACGTGAACTATTCGGAGTTAGCGGACTTCTTTTATGTGTGGCTCCGATTGGGTTTGGCGAACCGGTGGAAATGGTTTACGCCGGAGTACTGCCCCAAGGTCGAAGAAATTGTTGTTAACCCCACTCGCGGTCAGAAGTCTGTTGATTTTGAACAGGGTTTAAAGGGAGTTTTTGGCAGCATCCGCTCCAGGCTCAAATACGATGGTCTGCTTGTTTTCACGTTTCATCATCGAGAAGGCGGGGCCTGGGAGTTGCTACTGCGTGCCTTATGTGAGGCTGGTTACATAGTCGGAGCCGTTTTTCCCGTTCAAGGTGAAGCGGAAAACGCTATGCCCATTATGGGCGGGGCAAATATTACGTATGACCTCATTCATGTTTGTCGCATCCGCGACCTGAAGGAAACTGCCGAATCTCGATCGTGGGCTGGCATTCGCCAGGAGGTTCGCCGCCGAGCGCGTGAGGAGATTCGCATAATAGAAGCCGGCCGATACGGGCGCGGGCTGAGTCCGACAGACATAAACCTGATTCTGATTGGCAAATGCCTGGAGCTTTATAGTCGTCATTACGGGGCCATAGTCGATCATGAGGACAACGTGTTGGAGTTGAGAGATGCGCTTAAAGAGATCAAAAATCTTGTGGACCAGCTGGTGGCCAAGGATCAACCACTTCCGTCTGAGCTTGAAGATATTGACCCGGAGAGCAGAATCTACCTTCTCAATCTTTGTAACCGGAAGGAGATCAAGGGCGACGAGGTCCACAAGGCCACCCGGGGCGTCCTTG
>JBHIBG010000018.1:0-38651 GCA_046758965.1 Methylomirabilia bacterium
ACCGCCAAGGCCCTCGGCCTCACGATTCCCCCGTCCCTCCTCTTCCAGGCGGACAAGGTCATTGAGTGAAGCGCCATGTTGAGGGGAATCATTGCTGGCGCCCTTGCTGTACTGTGCTCTGTCTCATCGGCTGCGTCTGGCGAGAACGTCACTTTTGCGGGCAAGACAACCAGTGACAATCCGCTGACGCTGACTGGCATCCTAGCGAAGGCGGACGGCGACGGCCCGTTTCCTGCCGTCGTGCTCCTGCATGGTTGCTCGGGCATTCGCCCCCTTTACCGCGCCTGGGTGGCCAGGCTCGTCGTGTGGGGCTACGTGGCCCTGCAGGTGGACAGCTTCAACCCGCGTGGCAAAACGTACATTTGCGACAAGCTGTTGGCTATCAGTTCCTTCGAGCGCGCTAAGGACGCCCACGCGGCAAAGGCGTATCTGGCCGGTCTGCCGTTCGTGCGGGGTGACCGGATTGCGGTCCTGGGATGGTCTCATGGAGGGTCCGCGACGCTTGAGGCGGTCAACAATCCACCTTCGGTGGAGCGCTGGGCCGATCCCTTCCGGGTGGCCGTCGCCTTCTACCCCTGGTGCTGGAGCGCGATTCACCGCCCCGATGCGCCGCTACTGATCCTGATCGGGGAGCGGGATGACTGGACGCCTGCAGGGCTGTGCCGGAACATGCGGGTGAAAGGCGAGACGCTCCACAGTGTGAGCCTGAAGGTCTATCCCGGCGCCCACCATGGCTTCGACTTTGAGGGGCTCAATCTGGACCGGGAAGGCCACCACCTAGAGCATGATCCGGTGGCCAGCACGGACGCGATCAAGCGCGTGAAGGACTTTCTGGCGCAGCACCTGCGGTGACCTTGAGCACTTCGTCCAGGCCCACTGCCCCTGCGGCGAGCTGACCGGGGAGGCGCGGGAGCCTGCGCCCGAGGGCTACAGGATCTGGATCACCTGCTCCTGCGGCGAGGTCTTTGACCGCTGAGTGACCTTGGAAAAAGTAAGAGTAAGATCCGTTCCGCTCAAATGGCGTGCTTATACTGCCGGCGTGGCCAGCCTGTTCTTAGGATGACAGATTCGCATGTCTTCCCGCGGAGCTTCGGCGGCACGCTCAGGGTTCGTCAGCTAGTTTGCGGCTCGTGCAACGGCCGAATCTCCCGGGAAGTAGAGTGGCCCGCACGTAGAGACTTCTCACCGTTCCTGAGCTGGTGGGGCATCCGGGGTCGATCACGGCGCCCCCCACGTGTCGAAGGTACTCTGATCTTCGGGGATCTCCAGGCCCGCGCCAGTGTTGATGGCCGCGGTGACCCGGTGGAGATCCATCCGATAGAGGGCGTCGACGCGACGGGCCACCGACAGGTGACGCTTCTCGGACCCGCTGGCGAAGTCGAGCGTCGCCGGGCAAGGTATGAGCGGCGATGGCCCCAATGGACCTGGAGGGACCTCGACCTGGCGACGCTTCCGCCACCCGTGTTTGAAGGTACCTTACCAACGGCTTCCCTGATTAGTTCGTACATGCGCCGGCTGGCTGCGAAGATCGCTTTCGAGGCATTCGCACGTAAACGGCGGCGTGCACCGACTATACCCCTGGACCAGGAGTACGACGGTATCCGCCGCTTCATCTTGGAAGGTGTAGAGCCACCTCAGGCGGTGGCTGGCCTCTTGTGGCACGAGCGCCTTATGACGCGGCCCCTGCGGCTACCGATCCCGCTGCATATGGTTGCCTTGGTCGAGCACCTAGCAGATCTTGTGTTCGGCGGTTTCGTGGTTCTGTTTGGGCTCTACTACTATTGGGTCATCCTATCCCACCGTCATGCTGCCCTTGCACCAACAGAACCCATTCTGCTGATTCACCCCCAGGCAGGCACAATCATAGAGCCGATCTTGCGAGCTACGCCGCGCCCGGTCCGGGTGCCATGGCGAGTGCTGATCGCAGGGACAGCAGACCAACAGGCCACACTCCGCCGGGCGACACAGTTTGCGATCCAGAAGCTTCGGCAACTCACCGCCGATCACGCTCCCGCGGCGCAATAATCCTGGTGCACTGCAAGACGCTGGCCCCACGCTGGGCTGATCCGCCTGGGCTACGCTTGGGCGGCGACGATCCCGCCGCCGGTGGGGCGACACGATGGTCAGGCACCAGGAGCTATTCCTGAAGCTCCAGCGGGAGACTCAGGAGGTCGGACCAGGGCTCTGAGAGAGTTCGGTCGGTGGGGCCGGGACCCAAGGTTAGCTTGCTACCACGCTGCTACCAAACCACCCCGCACCAGGGGAACCCAGGGGCACCATCGCCTAGTCCGTTTCTTCGGTTTCTTGCGGGGATAGGTCGTCTTGGGTATGCTCAGGTTGGCCCGAATCCGAAAGTACTGTTCGGCACGAACATGCGTCAAGGTTCGAGGGGAGGGCCGTGAGGCTTATTCTGATCCGCCACGCTGACGCCGGAGATCCGGACCCGCACCGCTATTCGGATGACCACCTGCGCCCGCTCATCCCGCAAGGGCGCCGGGACCACGAGGTCGTCGCGCGGGCCCTGGCCCGTATGGGGTGTGCCCCGAGCCATCTCCTGACGAGCCCGCTTCGTCGGGCTCGGGAGACCGCGGAGATTACTGCACAGGCTCTCGGCTGGGCAGGGAGGATCGAGGCTGTGGACACCCTGGGGGACCAGTTCTCAGTGGCGGGTCTTCTCGATCATCTCGCGCGCTTGCCGGAAGATGCCACCGTCGTCGCCGTGGGCCACGAGCCGCACCTCTCCGAGTTCGCAGGCAAGCTCCTCGATTCTGAGGGGGCACCGACGATCGTGCTCCGCAAGAGTGGTGTGATCGGGCTTGAGTGCGCGGGCAAGCCAGCTCCCGGCGGTGGCCGGCTCCTCTTCCTGCTGCCCGCCCGAGAGCTGCTCCGACTGCTGAGCTAGGTCAAGCGGGGAGTAGATCAGGCGGGTGGCGCGGAGAGCGGGCGCCCCCGCCGCCCGCAGCGGAGGTCCCCACACCGGGCGGGGGTGCGAGGACGGCGGGGCACCCACACCCTTCGGCGTGGGTGCCCGGCCACGCCCCACCCGGTTGACCCGCGCAGGACTTTTATTGCGGGCTGCCAAACAAATGTCCCCCTCACCCTTCCCTCTCCCCCTCGAAGGGGGAGAGGACTAAAGGTGAGGGGGTCGAGAGACATGGGACATTAGAGATTCAGTTGTCAATAGCTGCGCGGCTCACCGGGCCGGGTAACGCACCGTGGCGGTTGCCCGCTCCTTCGGATAGACCACGACGTGCCTCCCTCCCTGGATCTGGATGACCACTCGCTCGTAGAAGAGCGGATCGCCGCGCTCGTCGAACTTCACCCGGCCCAGCGGCGTCTTCACGTCCGCGCTCGCAAGGGCGTCTCTCAGTGTCTCCCCCGTGAGCGGTTTGCCTGAGACCATCACGCTCTCCATGGCGTGGAGCAGGGTCTTCGCGGCGGCATACCCGTGCATGGTCAACGGCACGGGCTTGCGGCCGAACTGCTTGGTGAACCCTTGGATGAAGGCGAGGGATTCGCGCTCGTTGGCCCCGAGGCTGACTCCGGGCTGCCAGGATGTGGTCCCGAAGAGCCCCTCGCTCTCCGTCCCGAGCTCGGCGATCACCCTTGGGAACTCCATGCCGAAGGCGCCGAGGAACGCTTTGACGCGAATGCCGGCCTGCGCCATCTGGCGTACCAGGAGGAGGTGGTCGCGGAAGAAGGTGTCGGAGAGGAGGACTTCCGCCCCCTGGTCGCGCACGTGCGCCAGGAGCGGGGTGAAGTCGGAGAGCCCCGGCGAAAACTCCGCGACCACTGACACTCGCACTCCTGCCGCCTCAAGCCTTTCCCGCTGCCGCCGGGCGAGCTGGCTGGCCCCCGGCGTGGACGAGTGGAAGATGGCCACGTCCTTCGCTCCGAACTCGTCGAGGATGATGCCGGTGGTGGCCTTGACAAAGGATGCGAGGCTGGAGATCCGGAAGAAGTAGCGGTTGTCGCGCCCGGTCAGCCGCTCATCCAGGGAGGCCGTCGCCAGATAGGGGATCGCTGAGCGCTCGGCCACCTGGCTAATCGGGCCTACCAGGCGGTCCACGTAGCCGCCGACGAGGGCGACTGCCCCCTGGCGTGAGACCAACTCCTCAGCGGCGGCGATCGCCCGCTCGGGCTTTCCCTCGTCGTCGCGGGAGAGGAGCAGGAGGGGGTGGCCGGCGACCCCACCCCGGGCGTTGGCCTCCTCGATGGCCATGAGGATCCCCTGGTGGACGGCGGTGCCCATCAGGGCTAAGACGCCTGTCCGCGGGTTGATCTCGCCGATGACGATCGGATGGGCCGCCTCGGCATTGGCTATGGCTCCGAGGCCGATGAGAAGAAGCGACATGAGCGCAACCCGGAACTTCATGAGCAGGCTCCCTCCTCGGTAAGGCTCATCGTATCAACGGATAACCGGGAACGCCACCCTCAGTCAACCCGGAGGCATCCTCAGGTAGGCCTCAACCGCGCGGAGGTCTTCCTCGGTGTCGACGTGGATGGTCGGCTCGGTGGTCTCGACGACGCGAATTGGGATCCCGTTTTCGAGAAGGCGGAGCTGCTCGAGCTGCTCGGCAATCTCAAGGGCTGAGGGCGAAAGCTGGTGAAAGGCCTCCAGTGAACCCCGACGGAAGGCATAGAGCCCCACGTGCTTCCAGTACACGGCATTGCCGGTCGGATCTCGCTCGTAGGGGATTGGATTGCGGGAGAAATAGAGGGCGTTCCCCCGGACATCGGTCACCACCTTGCACACGTTGGGATTCAGGGCCTCCTCTGCCGTGGCCCTGATCCTGAGGGTGGAGACTTGGGTCTCGGCGTCCGCCTCGAACGGTTCGACGAGAGCCCGGATGTGGCTCGGGGAGAGCAGCGGCTCGTCCCCCTGGATGTTCACGTAGAGATCGGCGACGTGGGCTCGGGAAACCTCCCAGACGCGGTCGGTCCCCGAGGGATGGGCGGCCGAGGTCATGACCACCGGGATCCCGTGGGCACGGCACGTTGCGGCGACCTCCTCCGAGTCCGTCGCCACGAGGAGATCGGCCAGGAGCTTCGACTCCCGCGCCCGGCGATAGACGTGGCAGACCATGGGCGATCCGGCGATCTCCCGGAGCACCTTTCCGGGGAGGCGCACCGAGGCCAGGCGGGCGGGGATGACGCCGAGGACTCTGAGCGCGCTCACGGCTGCTGGGCTCAGGGGCTGAAGGCCTGGACGGTGCGGAGCAGGGTGGGGAAGGGCGTCGGTCCGGGAGTGAACGGCAGGACCACGGGCTGGGTGAGGCCGGCCTTGGCGAACTCCTTGAGACGCTGACGGCAGGAGTCAGTCGAGCCCACCACCCCGAGGCCGTCGAGGAAGCGCGGGGAGATCTGCTTGACAGCGCCTTGGCGATCGCCGGCCTGCCAGGCCCTGTTCACGGCCTCAACCTCGGCGCCGAAGCCGCAGCCGGCGAAGAAGCGGGCGTACGTGTCCACGATACAGTAGCCGGTGATCTCCCTGGCGAGCCACTGCCGCGCGAGCTCGGGGTCATCGGTCACCGAGGCTCGAATGTAGCAGGCGATCTCGAAGTTGTCCAGACTCCGGCCGCCCCGCTTGGCCCCGATCTCGATCTGCCTGATCGACTCGGGAATCGCCTCCGGCGGGATCCAGTTCAGGAGGACACCATCGGCGATCTCTCCCGCGAGCTGGAGCATCCTGGGCCCGAGGGCGCCCAGGTAGATCGGGACCGGTTTGGGCGGCGGGGGGATCACGAGGCGGAAGTTCCTTATCCGGTAGAACTCTCCCTCGAAGTTCACCCGCTCTCCCGCCATGACCTTCCGGATGATGGTTACGGCCTCCTTGAGCTGGGCCAGCGGGCGCTCGAAGGCGAGGCCATGCCACTGGCCCACGATGATCTTGCTTGAGATGCCGAGCCCCAGGGCGATCCGGCCCGGGGCCAGAGTCCCCAGGGTCGCGGCGGTCATTCCCAGGACGATCGGGGTCCGGGTCTGCAGCGGGATGATCCCCGTAGCAATCTGCAACGCTCTCGTATTGGTGGCCAGGAGGGTCATCGTGGTGACGGCATCGGAGCCGGCGATCTCCCCCGTCCATGCGGTGTGGTAGCCACGCGCTTCAGCCTCCTGGGCCAGCTTGAGGTGATCGGCAACCGGCATCGGGTTCGAGAAGGGGATGACGACTCCGAGTGGAGACATGAGCTTACTCCGTCTGAATCGCGTCGCGGGCGGCCTTGGCAGCGTCGGTCATGAATCGGAGATCCCCCAAGATCCCCACCAGCCGCCATCCCTCGCGAATTCTCCGGTTCACCGTCGCGGTCGCGGCGCAGTGGATTCCCGCAGCCACGCCGTGACGTTGGGCGGAGCGGAGGATGGTCTGAACAGCCTCCTCGAACTCCTTGTGGGGGGGCTCCAGAGACGGAGTGAGCCCCATGGAGGCGCAGAGGTCGTTGGGCCCGATGTAGCAAGCATCCAGGTCCCGCACGGAGAGGATGTCGTCGATCTTCCGCACGCCATCGATGTGCTCGATCTGAGCGACTACGACGATCTCGTCGTTCGCGCGCTGGAAGTAGGTCTGAGGATCGGTCTTGAAGGACAGCGCATGCCGGCCGCCCCCAAGGCTCCTGATGCCCCGGGGCGGGTACTTCGCCGCCGCGACGATCAGTTCGGCCTCCTCGTGGCTCTTCACGTTGGGGGCCACGCACCCCCACGCGCCGGCGTCAAGGACCCGTTTGATGTTCTCCTCGTTGGCCCGGGGGATGCGGGCCATCGGGGCCACCGGGTAGCGGCCGATGGCCTGGAACATGGTCGCCATCGCGTGGAGGTCGATGGGGCTATGCTCCGTGTCCACCACCAACCAGTCGAACCCGAGGGCAGCGATGGCCTCGGCAGCGATCGGGTCGCCGAGGTTCAACCAGGTCCCAACCGCCGCCTTGCCATCCTTCAGCTTCCGCTTCACCGGGTTCGTCGTCATCCGGGATCCTCCAGTTGGCGTCTAGCACAAGAGCGCAATCATCCTAGCAGACCAGGGCATGGGAGCAAAGCCGGCGGTGCATGCCGCATGGATGCGAGCCAATCCAATCGCGACCGTCCTTCGGATGGTGCCCGGCGGGCCGCGATCGAGCGCGGGCTTTGCCCGCGCAACCGGAGGGGGGAGGTTTCGGAGGGGGCCGCCGAGGCCCCCTCCGAAGGCTAAAATGACCGGATCAGCCGTTCGACGCGATCGTCGCGGGACTGGAACGGGTCCTTGCAGAGGATGGTCTCGCGCTCCGGGTCGTTGAGCTTCAGATAGACCCAGTCCACGCGGTAGTCCTTGCCTCGCAGGTTGGCCTGTCGGATAAAGTCACCCCGGAGCCGGGCGCGGGTGGTCTGCGGCGGGGTGTGCTTGGCCGCTTCGATAGTTTCGTCCGTGACGATCCGTTCCACTAGGTCCCGCTTGAGCAGGAGGTAGTAGAGCCCGCGGTCGGGGCGGATGTCGTGATACTGGAGGTCAATGAGGGAGATCTTGGGATCCCGCCAGGAGAGGCGGTATCGCCCCATGTAGGTCTCGATCAGCTCTTTCTTGATGACCCAGTCCAGCTCGCGGTTGAGCTGCATGGGATCCTGAGCGAGCTTCTCCAGGGTCTCCTGCCAGCGCGGCACGATGTCCTTGGTGACCGGATCGGCGTCGATGGTCTCCACGTAGCGCTGGGCCTGTTCCAGGTAGTCCATCTGGAGCTGGAGCGGCGTGATGCTCCGACCGTCTTTGAGCCTGATCGTCTGGCGGAGCGTCGGGTCGTGCGAGATGTCGCGGATCGCCTGCACCGGGGACTGGAGGCTCCAGTCCTTCTCGAAGCCGCCGTCTTCGATCATGTCCAGGATGAGAGCAGTGGTCCCCACCTTCAGGTAGGTCGCCGCCTCGGACATGTTGGAGTCGCCGACGATGACGTGCAGCCGGCGATAGCGCTCGGCGTCGGCGTGCGGCTCATCCCGGGTGTTGATGATGGAGCGGGAGGAGGTCGTGGCCCCTGAGATCTCCTGGCAGATGTGCTGCGCGCGCTGGGAGAGGCAGTAATGGAAGCCGCGCGGGGTCTGCAGCACTTTGCCGGCGCCCGCGAAGATCTGTCGGGTGACGAAGAAGGGGATCAGGGCCTCCGCCAGCCGTTGGAAGGAGACGTCCCGGGAGACCAGGTAGTTCTCGTGACAGCCGTAGGAGTTGCCCGCCGAGTCCGTGTTGTTCTTGAAGAGCATGATGTTCCCGGAGATGCCGTCTTCCCGGAGGCGCTTTTCGGCCTGATGGAGCAGGTCCTCTACGATGCGCTCGCCGGCCTTATCGTGAACGAGCAACTCCTCGATGTCGTCGCACTCGGGGGTGGCGTACTCGGGGTGAAAGCCCGTGTCCAGGTAGAGGCGGGCGCCGTTCTCGAGGAAGACGTTGGCGTTGCGGGCGCCGGGGATGACCTTCTCGAAGAGATAGCGGGCGACGTTGTCCGGCGAGAGGCGCCGCTGGCCGTTCAACATGCAGGTGAGGCCGTACTCGTTCTCCAGGCCGAGGATCCGACGTTTCATGCCTTAAGGGTATCAGCGGCCGGGGGACGACGCAAGAACCTCGGGAGAGCTATTTTCCGGCGAGGAGTTGACCGATGGCTTCGCGTGGGATGCGTCGGAACTTGCGGCGTTCCAGGGTGGAGTCCAGGACCGCCACCTCGAGATCTCGTTCCGTCAGGGTCTTGTTCTGGATTACGGTCAGGGCGCGCACGCCTAGCTGGAGGGCTTGCGCCAACGGCAGCTCCCCTTGGTAGTTGTCCTTCAGGAAGCGGCGGATCTCGTCGGCTTGCCCTCCCATCGCCGCGTAGTTGTGCTCGTCCTCGATGGTGCCGTCGTAGAGGATGTGGTAGATCTCATTCCTCGCGCCGTCCCGGTCGGCAACCTCCGCGACCAGCACCTCCACCTCGAACGGTTTGATATCCTGCGTGAAGATGTTCCCCAGTGCCTGGGAGTACGCATTGGCCAGGGCCTTGGCCGTGACGTCGCTGCGGCTGTAGCTGTACCCCCTGACGTCCGCGTGGCGGACCCCCGCAATCCGCAAGTTCTCGAACTCGTTGTACTTGCCGACCCCCGCAAAGGCGATCCGGTCGTAGATCTCCGAGATCTTGTGGAGCAGGGCGGAAGGGTTCTCCGCCACCAGGAGCACCCCGTCCCTGTACTCCAGCGCCACGATCGACTTCCCCCGAGCGATCCCCTTGCGGGCATACTCGGCCTTGTCCCGCATCATCTGCTCGGGGGAGACGTAGTAGGGAAGCGGCATCACGTCAACCCGTGCGGGTGCGCTCGGTCAGGATGGCCCGGCAGATCGCGCTGACCTCGTCCGCCGGGACCTCGCTGAAGCCGGAACGGGTGATGATTTTCGCCGACGGGAAAATCCCGCGGACCAGGTCCGGCCCCGCGGTCCCGATGTCTTCCTCGGCGGCATCGATCATGGCCTCCAGGGCCCCGCGGAGCGCCTCCTCCCGCGACATCTCCTTCTTGTAGAGCTTCTTCAAGGTATCACGAGCGTCCTTGCCCCCCGACCCCTGGGCGTAGTACTCCGTCTCCTCGTACCGGCCGCCGGTGACGTCGTACTTGAAGATCCGCCCGAGCCCGGCCTTCTCGTCGAACCCCGCGAAGATGGGGATCACGATGAGGCCCTGGAGCGCCGCGGGCAGGTTCATCCGGATCATCTGAGCCAGCCGGTTGGCCTTGCCCTCCAGGGAGAGGGTCTCCCCCTCGACCTTCTCGTAGTGCTCGAGCTCCGTCTGGAAGAGGCGGGCCATCTCCATGCTCGGCCCCGCGGCCCCCGCGATCCCCATTCCCGAGAAGTCGTCCGCTTTGTAGATCTTGTCGATCTGCCGGTGCGCCACCTGAAGCCCCTCGGTCGCCTGGCGGTCCCCCGTCATGATGACGCCGTCCCGGTAGCGGAGAGCCAGGACGGTGGTGCCATGGGGCGGGGTCTGGGTCACCTCGTGACGGACCCCAGGGCCGAGGCCCGGGAGCAGGTGCGGCGAAGTGGCGCGGACGAGCTCCATGAAGCTCGCGTTGGTGTACTCGGTGAAAAAGGTCTTCCAGCGCTCCCCCATCGGGACTCCTCTGTCGGCTCAGCGGCTTCGAGCGGCCAGCGGCACGCCCGCGCCGATCGCCTCCTCGTTACACACCTGAGCTCGGCCGGGAGATGTTGTGTAGGAGGTCTGCGGCCGTCGGGGACTCGCTCAGGAGCTGGCGCACGTGGGCCTCCGTCCCGCGGAGCGGCTCCAGCATGAAGATCTTCTTCAGCGGCCCCTCCTTCAGGTCGAAGATGACGGAGTCCCAGCTGGCCGAGACGATCTCGTCAGCATACTTCTGCAGGCACATCCCCCGGAAGTAGGCCCGGGTATCCTTTGGCGGGTCGTAGATGGCTTTCGAGACCTCGTCATCGGTGACGATCCGGTCCACCGCCTCTGCCTCTTCCAGCTTTCCGAAGAGCCCTCTCTCGGGGCGGATGTCGTGGTACTGGAGATCAATCATGGCCACACGGGGTTCGTCCCACCCAAGCCGGTTTTTGGCGATATAGCTCTCGATCAGCTCCCGTTTGATCACCCAGTCCAGCTCGCGGTTGAGAGCCGTGGGATCCTGAGCGAGGCGATCCAGGACCGACTGCCAGTGGACCAGGATGTCTGGCACCCACGCCTCGGACTCACGATCGGCGTAGTAGCGAACAGCCAGCTCCAGGAACTCACGCTGGACATCGACGGCCGTGATGGTGCGGCCGTCCTTGAGGCGGAGGGGTTCCCGACAGGTGAGATCGCGGGAGACCCTGCGGTAGGCGAGCACGGGCGCCTCCAGAGAAAAGTCCTCGGCGATGAAATCATCCTCGAGCATGGTCAGGACGATCGCCAAGGTGCCGGCCTTGAGGTACGTGGCCACTTCGCTCATGTTGGCGTCGCCGACGATGACGTGGAGGCGCCGGTACTTCTCCGGATCCGCGTGAGGCTCGTCCCGGGTGTTGACGATGGGGCGGCTGTGCATGGTCTCCAGCCCGACTTCGGTTTCGAAGAAATCGGCCCGCTGGGAGATCTGGTACTCGCACGGCTCCGCATTGTTCTCGGCCCCGACTTTCCCGGCGCCGGTATAGATCTGTCGGGTGACGAGGAAGGGGAGGAGGTGCTGGACGATCCGGGCAAACGGCACCCGGCGGTCCATGAGGTAATTCTCATGGGTCCCGTACGAGTTCCCCTTGAAGTCAGTGTTGTTCTTGAAGATGAGGATGCGCTGCTCCGGCGGAGAGACAGCCTCCGCTCGGCTGCGCGAGAGGTTCAGGATTCGGTCGCCGGCCTTGTCCCAGATCACGAGGTCGCGCGGGTTGGTGGTTTCCGGGCTCGAGTACTCGGGGTGGGCGTGGTCCACGTAGAAGCGGGCCCCGTTCGACAGGATCAGGTTGATGAGGCGAGACTCTTCCTTGGAGGGCGCTTCCTTCTCCTCCATGTATTCGAAGCCGCGGGCGTCCCGGAGCGGACTTTCGGCCTCGTAGTCCCAGCGGATGCGGGAGGCACGGTAGGTCTCGTAGCTGTTGATGAGCAGGAGGGAGGAGAGGATCGGGTTGAAGTCGGGCTGGTTCTTGACCGTGATGCCGTACTCGGTCTCGATCCCCATCACCTTCGGGATGGCCATGGACTCCTCTCTCTCAGACCGAACACCTCACCCGCGGAGGCTTGAGAACGGGCGCGTGATACGAGCGAGCCTGTCCGGGGGAGGTTCAGGAAGGGGGGCCGAGTCGCCACGCCGGAGGCATGGAGGCCCCCTCCAGGCTAGGTTGTTTCTTCGCCCGACATCGGTACGTTTGTGTCCGGTTTTCGCAGGACGCCACTGGCGCCGGGCCGAGAACCGAGTAGATCAAGGACGCAAGGAGGAGCCCAGCACCCCACTCGGCTCCGCCTCGTGGGGACCCCGACCCACTGGAGGCATACTCCCGGTCCGGTGAGGATGGGTGACGACCGCCGGATGATCAATGATCGGAGGCCATCCCTGGCGGGCACCCACGAAGTGGGTCGTGTGGCGGTTATCGGCACGGCGCTAGAGATACTGGCCGGTGTTGATCACATGTTCTACGGCCCGCTGTTTTTCCTTGCTCTCGCCCAAGAGCGGCTTGACGTAGACGATCCGCTCCCCCTTCTTACCAGCGATCTTGGCCCAGTCGTCCGGGTTGGTGGTGTTGGGCAGGTCCTCGTTCTCCTTGAACTCCTCGTGGACCGCGATGATCAGGTCGTCAAGCTTGATGCCCTTCTCGCCCGTGGCGATGTAGCGCTTGAGGGCCAGCTTCTTGCCTCGGCGCACAATGGATTCGATCATGGCCCCGGAGGCGAAGTCCTTGAAGTAGAGCACTTCCTTGTCGCCGTTCTGGTAGGTGACTTCCAGGAACCGGTTCTCCTCGCTGAGCGCATACATCTCTTCCGCCGTGGAGGCGATGAGGCAGGCGACGGTCTCGGCCAGGTCGCCGCCACGCTGACCGGTCTCGGAGGCGTGAAGCGGGACGTCAGTGGTCAGGTACTTGCTGAAGATTTCTGAGGCCGCGGCCTTGTCGGGGCGCTCGATCTTGATCTTCACATCAAGCCGCCCCGAGCGCAGGATGGCCGGGTCGATCAGATCCTGCCGGTTGGAGGCCCCGACCACGATGACGTTCTTCAGCCCCTCGACGCCGTCGATCTCAGCCAGGAGCTGGGGCACGATGGTGGTCTCCACGTCAGACGAGATGCCCGAGCCCCGGGTACGGAAGAGCGCGTCCATCTCATCGAAGAACACGATCACCGGCACATCCTCGGCCGCTTTCTCCTTGGCTTTCTGGAAGATCTCCCGGATCTTGCGCTCGGTCTCGCCGACGTACTTGTTGAGGAGCTCTGGCCCCTTGATGTTCAGGAAGTAACCCTTAATCTTCTCCCCTCGCTTCTCGGAGATCTTCTCGGCCAAGTTGTTGGCCACCGCCTTGGCGATCATGGTCTTGCCGCAGCCTGGCGGCCCGTAGAGGAGCACTCCCTTCGGCGGCGTGAGCTTGTGCTCCCTGTAGTAGTCCGCGTAGAGATACGGCAGCTCCACGGAGTCGCGGATGGATTCGATCTGGGAGTTGAGGCCGCCGATGTCCTCATAGCGGATCTCAGGAACCTCCTCCAGAGCCAGATCCTCCACCTCGCTCTTGGGAAGCCTCTCCAAGAGGTACCCAGACTTGGAATCCATGAGGAGGTGATCCCCCACCTTGAGCTTCAAGCTGCGGAGGGGTTCGGCGATAATCCCTACTCGCTCCTCGTCGGCCCGGAGGGTGACGATGGCCCGCTCACCGTCCAGGTGTTCCTTGAGGATCACCACCTCCCCTTGGATCTCGTACCCGCACGTCTCGATGACGTTGAGGCCCTCATTCAGGACCAGCTCCTGGCCTGGCTTGAGCGACTCCGGCTTGATAGAGGGATGGAGGTTCACCTTGACCTTCCGTCCCTGCCCCAGGATATTGACGGTGCCGTCGTCATTGAGCGAAAGGTATACGCCGTACGTGGCGGGCGGTGCGCAGAGCTTGTCTACCTCCTCCTTGAGGGACTGGATCTGCTCCCGTGCCTCGTAGAGGGTGTTGACGAGCTTCTCATTCTGGTTAAAGGCTTGAACGAGCTGGCGGTTGGCCTCCCGGAGCTTGTTCTCCAGGACCATTAACTCCCTCGGAGCTTCCTCGACCTTCTTCCGAAGGTACGTAGTCTCCGCTTCGAGGGTCCGGATGTAAGCCTGGAGGTCCTGCACCTGGATCTCGTACTCGGTCAGCCGCCGTCGAGTGCTCGCCTCAGAGGACATTGGAAAAAACTTGGAGAACCCCTTCGCCCCTTCAGAGGAAGGCCCTCGGTTGGGACTGCCTCGTTTTTCGAGGTCCTTCATGGTCTCTGTCCCTTTTGTGATGAGCCCTCATGTCACCCGGTACACCTTGTCGCTGTCGGTCGAACCGGGTGCCAGAAGTGTGTTCAGTATAGAGGTCCATCTGAAAAAAAGTCAAGAGAATTTACCCCTCACTCCCTCGGAGACTCCTTGAAATCCCTCAACTTTTCCACTCTCACGCCGGAAGACGTGCGCCATCTCACCGAGGCACCCTCCTGAAGCTGTTGCAATCCCGATGCCATCGGCCAGGCGGTGCGACTTCCGTCACGCCCCTTCGGATGCCATTGGCGGCTCTGGTCAGATCGCGGGTGAGTGGACGAAGCCCTATGTTCAGTCGTATAAAGGAATGATGGCGGGAGATGGATTTATCTCGCTCGCGGCCGCGCTCGTCGTAGTCGTCCTCGCCCCCGTTCCGGCGTCGGCCCAGTTCCGGGGTGAGCTCCGGGTCGGCGTATCCGAGATCCCGGCCACCCTCGATCCAGCGACCGCCCTGGAGGGTCCGATTCCCCTTATTGCCGGGCATATCTTCGAGACGCTGGTGCGCTACCGGGAGGGGGGGAGTGACATCGAGCCCAACCTGGCGACGCACTGGTCGGTGTCGCGGGATGGCCTCACGTGGAGGTTCACGCTTCGGAGCGGAGTTCGGTTTCATGACGGCACGCTGCTCACTGCGCCACTGGTCGTCGCAAGCTTCGAACGCCAGCTCGTCAGAGGTCCCCTTTACCCCGATCCGAACCTCACTTGGCCAGCACTGTTGCGCGGCCTTCCCGGGGTGGTGGAGGGAGTGCGGGCTCCCGACACCAGAACGGTCCAGATCCGGCTGGCGCTGCCGTACGCGCCCCTTCTCACCGTGCTGGCGCATCCCGGCTTCTCCGTCATCCATACCGCCACCAGCGACGACGGCACGATTCGCTGGCTTGGCACCGGGCCGTACCGGCTCAGCGAGATATCGCCCGATCAGATTGTCCTGGACACGTACGCGGGCTACTGGGGAGCAGTGCCTCGCATGGAACGGATCGTCTTCGTGGCGGTGGAGAGCGACGACCAGGCCGAAGCCGAGCTCGCCCGGAAGCAACTCGACCTCTGGATTCCTTCCCGGCCGCCGAGACGGACAGATGGGGCCCTCTCGCTTCCCGGCTGGCAGGTCGGGCTTTTGGCGATCCAGACGGAACGGGAGCCGCTCGCCAGAAAGAAGGTGCGACAGGCCATCGCGGCTGCGCTGGACCCCTCCCTCATCGCCCTTGCCGTGGATCCTGTGGCGATTCCGCTCCGGTTCATGCTTCCTCCCGGGGTGTGGGGGGATCACCAAGGATCTCCCATCATGACCTCGAACCCCCAGGCGGCTCGTGCCCTCCTGGCCGAGGCAGGACTCTCCGAAGGGGTTGCCCCCACGCTTCACATCCGCGAAGGCTCCGGGATGATTAATGAGGCGCGGATCGCTGAAGCCATGCGGCTGGCATTGGCCCAGACCGGGATCACGCTCCAGATCCGGAGTGAACTCCCCGAGACGGTGGACCATCTGGCTCGGTTCGGGAACCACGAGCTGGTGCTCACCGAGGCGCAGGTGGCTGGAGGCGACCCCCACCTCTTGCTGTACCCGCTCTCCACGACCGAAGGGGCGAGCCGAGGGCCGATGGCGAAGAATCTCTCCTTCTACCGGAACTCGCAGCTGGACGATCTCCTCATCCGAGCAAGCCAGTTGGGTTTCCGGCGCGAGCGCCTGCGCCTCTACCGGCGTGCGCAGGCGCTCTTGGCTGAGGAGCTCCCGTGGATCCCTCTCTACGTGCGACTTCACTGGGTGGTCGTGCGGCCGGGGGTGCGGAACTTTCGCCTGCACCCCAGCGGCATCCACCGGCTGGACCGGGTATGGCTCGAACGATCTCGGCCTCGGCGTCGTTTCCTATGGTGAGCGGTGGCGGGCCGGGCCCTTTCCTATGCCTGTGAACCTGCCGGCTTTCGGTTGACCGGCCTGATCTCAGGTGGGGGGGTGAGGGATGGGCAGACAGGCGGTGGTGGCATGGACCCTCTACGACTTTGCCAACTCGGCCTTCGTGGCCGTTATCACCGCCACGGTGTACGCGAAGTACTACGCGCTGGCGGTGGTTGGCAACGAGCGCGGCGAAGGCGACTTCTGGTGGGGGCTGGCGGTCACCACCTCGATGGCTATCGTGGCCCTCTCCTCCCCCCCGCTGGGCGCCATCGCAGACTTCGCCGGTCTTCGCAAGCGCTTCCTCTTCCTGTTCACCTACGCGGCCGTCCTGGCCACCGCGCTGATGGCGACGGTTGGGAAGGGAGATGTCCTCTGGGGGTGGATCCTGGCGGTCTTGGGGATCGTCGGCGTTGAGGGTGGGCTCGTGTACTACAACGCCTACCTCCCAGACCTGGCGACGCCGGACCGACGGGGTCGCCTCTCCTCCTACGGCTTCGCCGTAGGCTACGCGGGCTCAGCGGTGGCGCTCCTGGCAGCCCTGCCGTTCGCCCTGCCTGGCAACTACGCGGGCGCCTTCCTCGTCACCGCGGCGCTGTTCGGCGGCTTTGCGATCCCGGTCTTCTTCTATCTCCCGCCGGATCAACCGGGCTCGCTCACGGTGGCCCAGGCCATCGGTGTGGGGTTCTCCCGGACTCGGGCGACGCTCCGCGGGATCCTGGGCCTCCCCGCGCTGCGCCGCTTCCTGCTGGCCTTCCTGTTCTACCAGGACGGCATCAACACCGTGATCTTCTTCTCGGCGATCTTCGCGGGGCACACCCTGGGCTTTACCACGCCTGAGGTGATCTCGCTCTACTTCACCGTCCAGCTCTCGGCGCTGATCGGCGCCTGGCTCTGGGCCCGCCCGACCGATTTCAAGGGCCCCAAGTTTGTGGTGACATGGACCCTGGTGCAGTGGTGCGTGGTCGTTGGGGCCGCCTTCTTCGTCCAGACCAAGGGCCAGTTCTTCGTCGTGGCGATCCTGGCGGGGACCGGGCTGGGGGCAGTGCAGGCGGCCAGCCGCGCCTTTATGGCCAGCCTCATCCCGAAGGGTCGGGAGGCTGAGTTCTTCGGCTTCTACTCGCTCTGCGGGAAGGCGGCGGCCATCTTCGGCCCCATGATCTTCGGCCTGGCCTCCTGGCTCACTGGCGGGAACCAGCGGGTGGCCATCGTGGCCGTCGGCCTCTTTTTCCTGGTTGGCCTCTTTATCCTGCGGGGGGTGAAGGCCGGCGGCCCCTCGGCCCGGAGGGAAGCATGAGCCTCCGCGGCTGGATTACCGGCTTGTTGATCCTCATCGTCCTGGCCGGGACGGTGGTAGCGGGGCTCCTTTACCTGAGAACCCGCGGGGCCCAGGAGCTGATCCGCACGTACCTGGAGACGACGCTGTCTGAACAGCTGGGTATGCCAGTCAAGCTCGGGAGCGTCGAGATCTCACCGACCCTCGGTCGCGTGCGGGTGCTGCAAGCCGCGCTCCTTGATCCGGAGACGGGCGATCCGATCCTGGAGGTGGGGCGACTGACAGTGGGGCTCGCCCTCAACTCTCTTCTCCGGCGCGAAGTTCGGGTCCAGTCAGTTGGCCTCTCGGCACCCAGGCTGCTCTTCGTCGATTCACCCAGGCACCGCGCGCGAGTGCTCGAGCTGCTCGCGGGGCTCGGGGGGGCGGTGGGAACCACGCGGGGGAACCGATTCCCTGTTTCGGTGGACGACGGGAGGGTCCGCTACGAATCATCCGACGGGGTCCAGACGCTCGACCTTGAAGGGCTTCGCCTCACTCTCTGGTGGGAGGGGTCCGGCCGGACCTCGGTCAGCATCGCCGGGGAGTCGCGGCTCCAGGTCGGCGACCGGGAGGTCGGAACCATTCTCTTTGCTCTGAGCGCGAGAGTGGCCCGCGACCAGTGGGAGGTGTCCGGTTTGAGGCTTTCCAGCGGCAGCTCGGCTCTGCAGCTTCGGGGCATGGTGCGTGCTCCGGCCGGACGGGTTGAGGCCGACCTCGCGGGCGAGGCAAGGCTCGCGCTCGAGGAGCTGGGCCCACTCCTGCTCGCCGAAGGGGGCTGGAGAGGAGGTCTGACGCTCCAGGGGCGGCTTCAGGGCGCATGGCCTTCTCTAGCCTTCGATGGAACCTTGACGCTCACAGACGGGGTTGTGGCGGGGATGTCGGTCGGTGGTGCGGAGGGCTCCCTCTCGATCCGGCCAGGGGCGATCGAGTTGGTCGCGCTCAGTGGCCGGATCTGGGGAGGAGAGCTCGTGGCATCGGGGAGCTACGATTTACGTGAGGGGCGCTACCGCGGCCAGGTGAAGTTGCGCGAGGTCTCGCTTGAGGAAGGGCTCCGGGCCACGGGCTGGCCGTGGCGCCTGGCTGGACGGATGAGCGGCGTTGTGGAGGGAAGTGGCGACGGCCGCGGCGTGCAGGGGTTGAACCTTCGACTGGATCTCTTGGCCAGCAAGCTTCGCTTCGGGGATGGGGAGCGCGAAGCCGAGATGCGGCTCACTGGCCGGGCCTCCGGGGGCGTTGTAGAACTGGACCCCCTGATCGTCAGTCGCGGGAAGAGCCGGGTCTCCGCTCACGGGCGAGTGGACCTCCGCACCGAAGCCCTCGCTCTCACCGTCGCGGGGATCGTCACCGACCTCGGGCGGGACCTCTGGCCTCGGGCGGTCAGAGGGCTTGGCGGCCGGCTGGCCTTCTCCGGGCGGTTGGGTCGTACGCTGAAGGCGCCCGCCTTCTCAGGGCGCGTGAAGGGGCAGCGGCTCTCTTACAAGCGTGCGCGCTTGGACGCCGTGGAGGGGCCGCTGTCGGCGGAGCCCGGGCGCATCGCCTCGAGCGGGCTCAAGGTGACCGCGGGCCGCTCCGTCGGCGTGCTGGCGGGAGAGGTCAAGCTGCCTGACCTCCAGAGCGAGCCTGGAAGCTGGCGGGAGTCTCTCACCCTCTCCCTGAAACTGGACGGGAATGGGACGGTGGAGGACGTCGCCCGGCGGCTCTCCATCTCCTTGCCGGTCGCCGGCCCCTTTGCTCTCCACCTCACTGCCCGCGGGACCCCGAAGGGCTTTTCAGGCAGCGGGCGGGTGGAAGCCCCGAGGCTCCGAGTAGGCCCCGAGCGTCTGGAGTCGATCAAAGCCCGTTTGAGGTTCAACAGCTCCCGACTCGTGCTTCGCTCGCTGACGGGAGATCTCCGCGGGATCCCGTTTCGGGCGGAGGGCCACCTTACCCGTTCCGGCAGGTACCGCGTTGCCCTCGCCCCCGTGAGAGCGGACCTCACCACCCTCTCCGGCCTGCCGGAGCTCGAAGGGACCGCCATCCTGACGGCCGAGGGGGAGGGCCACCTCTCCGCTCCTCAGATGAAGGGAGAGCTGGTGGTGACCGGCAGTCGCTTTCACGACTTCAAGGTTGAGAAGGGCGCGCTGCGCTTTGCCCTCGGCCGAGGTGAGTGGAGGTGGGAGCTGGCACTTGACAACGCCATCCGGGGCCGCGGGACTGCGCCGCTCGCCCTGAAAGGCCGGCTCAAGGCCGAGCTCAGCGTGAAGGAGCTGGACCTCGCACCGTTCCGCTTCTTCCGCCAGCTCCGGCGGCGACTTCGAGAGCCGCTGGTCGTGCGCGCCGATGCCAGCGCGAAGCTTCAGGGCGATCTTCCGGCTCTGCGGAACCTCAGCGGCCGGATCGAGCTGACGGCGGTCCGCTGCCAGCTGGATGCCACCCCCTGTCGGCTCCGCGCTCCGGCTGGTATCACGGTGGAGGGGCGCACCCTCCGCTTCGACCCCGTCACCGTGGTGGGGCCGGGGCTCTCGGTCACGATGACGGGGAGCGTCCGGCCCGGTGACCGCGTGGACCTCGAATTCCAGGGGCGGGCGCCGATCCCCCTCGTCAAGCCATGGGTGCGGCCGCTGGAAGATGTCCGGGGGATTCCGGAAGGGCGGGTCGCCCTCGCCGGTCCGCCGAAGAAGCTGCGGGTGACCGGCCGGGCTGAGCTTCGGGAGATCGCGGTCAAGCTGAAGAGAATCCCGATCTGGTTTGGCGTCACATCCGGAGAGGTCCACTTCACCAGGCACCGCGTGCAGTACCTCCTGCGCGAGGGAGGCACGGCGGGCGGCCGGCTCGAGGGGGACGGGTCAGCGTTCCGAGTGGAGGGGAAGCGGTGGCGCCACACCGTTGAGCTGAAGCTGGACCAGGCCCGGGTCGAGGAACTCTTCGACCCGCTTCCGGCGCTGGTCCGAAAGGTCTCGGGTCAGCTCTCGCTGCGCGAGTCCCTCACCTTCGAAACGGCTCCCGGCCTCGATCCCTTCCAGACCTTGAACGGGCTGCTCTCGATGCGACTGGAAGGCGGAAGCTTCTCCGAATACCCGGCGCTGGTGCGGCTCTTCGGGCTTCTGTCGAGTGCGGCGCGCCCCACGGTTCTGCCCGATCTCAGTCGGGAGCGGATGCCCTTCCGCCATCTCAGCGCCGACTTCACGATCGCCAACGGGGTGATGGAGACCAGAAACCTCGTGCTGGACAGCAAGGTGGTGCGGGTCAGCGGGATCGGCACCATCGCGCTCGCCGAAAAACGGATCGATCTCAAGCTCGCGGTACGACCCCTCCAGGTGCTCGAAGGAGGGATCCGCAGGCTGCCGTTGGTCGGCCGCCTCCTCCCCAAGGAGCAGAGCCTGAGCGTGGTGTACGTCAATCTGAAGGGGCCGTGGGCCGAGCCGAAGGTCTCCACGGCCGCGGGGAAGTCGTTGGGCCAGACCGTGGTGGATCTTCTTCTTCTCCTCCTCCGTGCCCCAGACCGTCTCCTCATGCCGCGGTAAGATGATCGCGCTGGAGCTTGAAACGACGAAGCGCCGCGGGGCGAAGCGCCGGAGGTGGCTTCAGATTCGGCTGGTCAGGCAGTGGCGCCTGCTTTCTTGACGATGCGCTCCACTGCGGCGGCCAAACGCTGTTGCGTCTGCTCGGCGAACCACAGGGCGACGAGGTCGTCCAGGTGGGCCGAGTCCACTGCCCGCATCTGTTCCACGACCGCCTGACGCGAGTAGCCCTTGACCGTTCGGTACGCCATCGGTGGCTTGTCTCCGAGCGACCTCGCGCACTCCAGGGCCCGGGCCATCATCATCTCGCCCTCGGCCACCTCGTCCACGAGTCCCAGCTCCAGCGCCTGCTCTGGCAGGTAGCTCTCCCCAGCGTACAGAACGCGCTCCGCGGTACGTCTGCCCAGCACATGGCCAAGCATCTCCACCACGCCAGCGGGTGCGGCCAAGCCGAGATCGATCTCCATCAGGCCCATAGAGAGCTTCCCCCGCGCCATGACACGGTAGTCTCCCGTGAGGGCCATGATGCACCCGCCGGCGATCGCGTGCCCGTTCAGGGCATATACCTCCGGCTTGGGGAAGGCGAACTTGCGCCGCACGAGGCCGGTCATCTGCTCGAAGAAGGCCCGCATCTCCGCGGGCGAGAGTCTGATCAAGGAGGGGAGGTCGACCCCAGGACAGAAAACCGACCGATGCGTGGACGTCACCACGAGGGCGCGGATGGCGGGGTCGTGTTCGGCCTCGTCCATGAGCTGATGGGCCTCCCGGATGAACTCCAGGTTGATCGCGTTGTTGCGCTCGGTATCGATCGTCAGGATCCCCACGCCGTCCCGTCGTTCGAGCTTCATGCACCCGCCTCCGTCTTCACGCCTGCTTGGGTTTGAGGCCGAGGGTCTCAGCCACCTTGTTGTAGCCTTTCGCGACCAGTTCGCTCATCTCCTTTTTCGGCTCGAACCAGATCAGCCCCCGCTGAGCCGCCGTCCTGAAAGCCCCAATCAGCTCTTCGGTCGTCTTGCACTGCTCGAAGCAGAAGGGGTAGTTCAGGCTCTCGTCGAAGTACACGATGATATCGGGCGACGTGAGACCCCTGCCCTCGCCAATGCTCCACCGGTTCCCTTGCCCGACGTTCGTCTTGTGGAACCAAGCCCCGCCGCCGATCGCGAGGTCATAGGCGCACACGTCATCTCTCAGCATCCGCATCCCGGCCCGGCCCGGGCTCCCCTCGTTCGACCAGAGCTGCCGCTGAATCTCCAGCGCCCCCCTCGTGTCCATCGGTTGCCCTCCCCGTGCGATGTCGTGGTGCTCTTCGTTGTCTACCATCCTGGCGATGAGGGGGCCGAGCGCCTCGGCTCCGTGAAACCGTTGCCTCTCGCCTGTCCTCACCCGCTCCGCGATGCCGCTCAAGCTGCCCCTTTCGCCCGGGGAGATCCGGACGATGAACGTGATGGGCCGGGAAGGCGTCTCCATCAGCCCCGACCTGTGTGCGGCGCCTCGGCCGTCAGCTCGCCCGCCTCGCGGACGAAGTCCGGAGGAAGAGCGGTGTCCATGGCTGACCGCCTGTGAGCCGGTGCTGTGTCATCTCCCTCGCCCCTCGGGCCGCGCACCCTCTCGCAAAGTTTGCCCCGAGGGGCGTAACAGGTCCGTTACAGGGCGCGTGAAAAATACGTGAAAAATGATCGGGGAGCTTCTTCGCCCCGGGGGGCGAGTGGTGCTATAGTCGGGCACACGCGGCCTAGCGGGGAAGTCAACGTGCGTTTGAGCCTCACGCTCCTCGGCGGCTTTCGGGCTCAACTGGCCTCGGGCTCGGGGCTGACCCTTCCCACCAAGAAGACCGAGGCGCTCCTGGCGTATCTCGCCGTGCGGCCCGGGCAGGCCCAGCCGCGAGACAAGCTGGCCGCCCTCTTGTGGGGGGAGAGGGCGGAGGAGCAGGCCCGGGCGAGCCTGCGGCAGAGCATCTCAGCCCTCCGGAAGGCTCTGGCCGTGACAGTGCCCCCGAGCCTCCTCGTCGAGGGCAACACCCTTGCCCTGAGCCCTTCCGCGGTGGACGTGGATGTCGCCGCCTTCGAGCGGCTCGTGGCCGGGGGGAGCGCGGAGACGCTTGAGCAGGCTGCTGCGCTCTACCACGGAGAGCTCCTCGAGGGGCTCACCCTGAGGGAGGCGCCGTTCGAGGAATGGCTCCTTTCGGAGCGGGAGCGGCTCCGGGAGCTGGCGTTGGAAGCCCTGGCGAAGCTTCTCGCACACCAGCGCGCGGCTGGCTCGACCGAACAGGCTATTCAGACCGCCCTGCGGCTCCTGGCGCTCGACCCCTTGCAGGAATCCGTGCATCGGACCCTGATGCGCCTCTACGCGCGGGTGGGGCGGCGGGGGACGGGACTCCGGCAGTACCAGGTGTGCGTCGCGGTGTTGCAGCGGGAGCTGGGGGTGGAGCCGGAGGTGGAGACCAAGGAGCTCTACCAGGAGCTCCTGCAGCAACGGGTATGCCCCGCGCCGAGAAGCGAAGCTCCCCCGCTTCACGCCGCTCGACGGCCCCCGCCCGAGCCTTCGCCCGCCGGTCCCGAGCTTGGCACTGCCCAGCTGCCGCTGATCGGCCGGGAGCCGGAGCTGGCCCGGCTGCGTGAGTCGCTCGAGGAGGCCTGGCGCGGGAGCGGACAGACCGTGGCGGTCTTGGGCGAGGCGGGCATTGGGAAGAGCCGTTTAGTCGAAGCACTCGCCGCCGCCGCCGTTCAGGGAGGCGGTCGGGTGCTGCTGGGGCGTGCCTACGAGACCGGGCAAGTCCTCCCTTTCGGACCCTGGGCCGAGGCCCTCCGCACCGGGCTCGGGAGTCCCTGGAGAGAGGAGCTCGAGGGCCTGAGTCCGGTGTGGCGGGCCGAGCTGGCCCGGCTGCTCCCCGAACTGGGAGAGTCAGGGGTCCAGATGGCGACTGCGGCCGAGGATTACCTCCGGCTCTTCGAGGCGGCGGTCCGGCTTATGCGCCACCTGGCCGCCAGGAAGCCACTCCTGCTGATTCTGGAGGATCTGCACTGGGCCGACGAGATGAGCCTCAGGCTTCTGTCGTTCTTGGGCCGGCGGGGGCTCACCTGGCGCCTTCTGGTGGTGGCGACCGCCCGCGAGGAGGAGCTCGCCGACGCGCCACTGCTCCGCCACGTCCTCGTGGAACTGACCCGCGAGCAGCGCCTTGTGCACCTGACCCTGTCGCCGCTCTCACAGCCGGAGACGGCGAATCTTGTGCGGGCGCTGGCCCGGGCGGGCAGCGCGCACGCCTCACTGGCACGCCTGGCAGAGGTGGTGTGGGCGGTGAGCGAGGGGAATCCCTTCATGGTCGTGGAGACCATGCGCGCCCTTGAGGAAGGAGGGATGCCCCAGGCGCCCGGCATAGTCCCCCTGCCCCAGAGGGTACGGACGGTCATTGCCGGCCGCCTGGAGCGGCTGAGCGCTCGGGGCCGGGAGCTCGTGGCCGCCGCCGCCGTTATCGGGCGCCAGTTCGATTTCGCCCTGCTTCAGCGCGCCGCGGGGCTCGCCGAACGAGAGGTCGCGGAAGGGGTGGAGGAGCTGGTGCGGCGGCGAGTGTTGAGCGGAGCGGGGGAGCAGTTCGACTTCACCCACGATCGGATCCGGGAGGTGTCCTACAGCGAGCTCCTGTGGCCGCGCCGGAAACTGCTCCACGGCATGGTGGCCAGGGCGCTGGAGGAGCTGTATGCAGACGAGCTGGAGCAGCACTTTCCGGCGCTCGCTGAGCACTACCGGCAGGCGGGTCGGCCGGAACAGGCAATCCAATACGTCTTGCTGGCGGGGGAGGTGGCGGCGAGGCGGTATGCGTACGCCGACGCCAGGGCTCAGTACCAGAACGCACGGACGATCGCGCAAACCCTCCCGTCCTCCCCCCAGACGTTTCGCTCGCACATCGACGCCACCCTCAAGCTGGCCAGCATCGCCCTGACCCGCGAGCACTTTGAGCGGGACTTGGCGAATCTCCCGGACGCTCAGATCCTCGCCGAGCGCCTTCACGACGGCTCCCGCCTCGCCCAGGTCCTGTACTGGCTCGGGCGGACTCACTACGTGCTCGGCAGGCAAGACGCCGGGATCGAGTACGCACAGCGAGCTCTGGAGGTCGCCGAGGGACTCGAAGACGAGAGGGTGCTGGCGCCTCCCGTGAACCTCCTCGGGCGAGCCTATTTCGTGCGGGGAGAGTACGAGAGGGCCTGTGAGCTACTCGCGCGGAGCATCCGGCAGATGAATGCCCTGGACAACCGGATCGAAGAGGCCACGGCTGCTGGAATGCTCGCCCTTTGCCACGCTCTCCTCGGCGAGTTCCGGCCGGCGCTGGCAGCTGCCGATCGTGGCGTCCGCGTCGCCGAGGCGGTTGAGCACCTGCCGACGCTTGCGGCCTGCCTCCAATACCGAGCCCAAGTGGAGGCCTGGCGTGGCGAGTGCGGCGCGGCGCTTCGCGATTACCAGAAGGCGCTGGAGCTTGCGGAACAGAGTGGGGATGTGTTTCGAAGGTATCTCATACACGGCAATCGCGGGCTCGCGTATCTCTTGGCCGGCGAGTACAGGCGTGCGGAAGAGGAGCTCGACGAGACTGTCGGGATGGCCCGGCAGCTGGGGACGCGGTTCTTTCTCGGCTACTATGAGGGCTACCTCGCGGAAGCCCGCCTCCGGCGCGGCGATGCCGGCGAGGCGGTTCGTCTCAGCCGGGAAGCCCTCCAGATAGCCACGGAGTCCAACCAGCCGTGGAGCCAGTCGGTTGCCTCCCGCGCTCTTGCGCAAGCCCTCTGGCTGGGAGTCCCCCCTGACTACCAGGGGGCAGAGGAAGCCATCAAGAACGCCATCGCCATCCAGCAAGCTCGTGGAATGAAATTCGAGCTTGCCTGGTCCATGGTCGTGTACGGGCATATCCTTGAAGCGAAGGGTGAGCTGAGAGGGGCCCGCGAGCCGCTTATCCGCGCAAGCGAAATGTTCCAGCATATGGGCATGGCGTCGGACCTGGAGCGGGCCAGGGCCGCGGTGCAGGGCGTTGATGCAACCCTCTGCCGTGTCGGTGGTCCCGGCAGCGGGTAGCGGAGCCCAGGAACATGCTCGGGCTCTGCCAAACCGGGCCGAGGCTTCGCGGACGGTTCGTCCTGATCAGAACTCGCGACGCCTGGCATCGTCAGCCGAAGCCATGGGGAGGTCTTCTATGAGTGCCTGACTGGACTTGGCTCTCCATCCGTGTTAGAACGCAGGAGAGAAACACCGCCGCGCAGCAGTCGAGAGCACGCAGATGCCTTCAATCAACGACACGGTCAGCGAGATGGTCCAGCCTGTCCTTCCGCAGTACGCGGGCGCGCCGGGGCAGATCCACGGGGGGAGAATGATGGAGTGGATCGTCACTGCGGGGACCATGGCCGCCTCGCGTGTGGCGCGGAGCACCGTCGTCCTCGGGGCGATGGACGACATCGATTTCCTTCACCCGGTGAAGGTCGGGGAGATCGCCATCTTGCGGGCCCAGGTCGAGTACGTGGGGCGGACCTCGCTGGAGGTCGGGGTGCGGGTCTACGCGGAGAATCCCGTTACCGGCTCGCGCGCGGTGACTCTCAGCTCGCACCTCGTCTTCGTGAGCGTCGATGAGCACGCCAACCCGCGGCCGGTCGCGCAGAAGATCGAGCCGCGGGGCCGTCAGGAGGAGGTCCTGGTTCAGGCCGCGAGGGAGCGGCGGGAGCATCGCCTGGCCCGCTTCGCCTTGAAGGCCGAGAAGCTCAAGGAGGTTCAGGACGACCCTGACCCGCCGCGCTGGCGCTTCGAGTCCACCCGCATCGTCCTCCCCGAGGAGGCGCTGTTCGGGAGCTTCATGTTCGCCGGAAAGCTCCTCATGGGGATCGACGAGGCTGGTGGGATCCTCTGCGTCCGGTACACGCGCGGCTCTTCTATGACCGCTTCGATGGATGCGCTGGATTTCTACTCTCCCTTGCGGGTCGGGGATATCATTACGCTGAGGGCGGGGCTGAACCATGTCGGCAGAACGTCGATGGAGGTGGGGGTGAAGGTGCTTGCGGAGGAGCGGTTTACCGGTGAGGTCCGCCACACCTGCACGGCGTTTTTGACGTTCGTCCACCTGGGGCCCGACCGGAGGCCGAAGCCAGCCCCGGCCTTCAATCCGGAGAGCCCCGGCGAACGGCGGCGATGGGAGGCCACGCTCCTGCGGCGGGAGGCGCGGCTGGCCCGGGTCAAGCGCCTGAAGGCGGCAATCGCCGGCGAAGGGGGGTGATGTCCGGTGTCGGGACACTCACGGTGGGCTCAGATCAAACGGAAGAAGGCGAAGACCGACCAGCACCGCGGCAAGCTCTTCACCAAGCTGATCCGGGAGATCACGGCCGGGGCCCGCGCCGGCGGCGACCCCAAAGTCAACATGCGGCTCAAGGCCGCCATCGAGTCCGCCAAGGCCGCCAGCATGCCCGCGGAGAACATCCAACGAGCCATCCTGAAGGGGACCGGGGAACTCTCCGGGGAGGCGTTCGAGGAGGTCACCTACGAAGGGTACGGCCCGGGTGGCGTGGCCATCATGGCGCGGATCCTCACCGACAACAAGAACCGCGCCGGCCCGGCGATCCGCCATATCTTCGAGAAGCACGGTGGGAACCTCGGCACGATGGGGTGCGTGAGCTGGATGTTCGAGCGGAAGGGCGCGATCCAGGTTGACGCCGCACGGATCGGTGAAGATGAGCTCCTGGCCACGGTGCTGGACGCCGGGGCCGCCGACATGCGACGCGCTGAAAAAGTATACGAGATCTCCACGGCCCCTGATGAAATGGAGGCGGTGCGCCAGGTCCTGGAGCAGCGGGGTGTCCCGGTGCTGGAGGCCGAGGTGGCGATGGTGCCGCTCTCCACCGTGCGCGTGGAGGGGAAAGAGGCCCAACAGGTCCTGCGCCTGATCGAGGCGCTCGAGGAAGAGGACGACGTCCAAACGGTGTACGCCAACTACGATATCCCGGAGGACGTCATGGAGGCCGTCTCTCTTGCCTGACCCGGCGCATGGGCTCCGGGTCATGGGGGTGGACCCGGGGCTCGTGGAGACGGGCTACGGCGTGCTGGAGGCCGGCTCGGCTGGGCTCGTGATCCTCGATGCCGGCCTCATCGCGGTCCCCAAAGCTCAGCCCCTCGAGGCACGGCTCCAGGCCCTGCACGAGGCTATCCTCCAGCTCCTCGATCGCTTCACCCCTCAACTCCTGGCGGTGGAGGACCTGTACAGCCAGTCGCGGTTTCCGCGGACTGCCATCCTGATGGGGCACGCCCGCGGGGTCATCTACCTGGCGGGTCGCCAGCGGGAGGTCGCCATCTTGCCCCTGGCTCCCGCTGAGGTGAAGCGTATGGTGGCGGCAAACGGGTCGGCCTCCAAGGCCCAGGTGCAGCGGGGGGTCCAGCGGCTGCTCGGGCTGGCCCACCGGCCGCGACCCTCCCACGCTGCGGACGCGCTCGGGCTGGCGGCGACGGGCTTGTCCCGGGTGCTCGGGCGGCTCCCGCGGTGATCGCCTCTCTGAGGGGGAAACTTCGCCGGAAGCTGGAGGACCGCGTGGTGATCGAGTCCGCGGGGGTCGGTTACGAGGTCTTCCTCCCACCTGTGGTCTTCCGGGCGATCGACGGGGCCGTGCCCGATGAAGGCGAGCAGGCGACCGAACTTCGGCTGGTGATCTACTATCACGCCACCCGGGATCAGCCCCGCCCTATCCTGATCGGCTTTCTCTCGGAGCTCGACAAGGAGTTCTTCGAGAAGCTGATCACCGTCAAGGACATCGGGCCGCTGGTGGCGGCGCGCGCCCTGACCACCCCCGTACCCGACCTGGCCGCCGCCATCGCGCGACAGGACGAGAAGTCTCTCAGGCATCTGCCCGGGATCGGGCCGCAGAAGGCGCGCAACATCGTGGCCCAGCTCCAGGCCAGGGTGGCCAAGTTCGCGCTGCTCAAAGAGCCCGGGGCGCCCGAGCCTGAGGCGGTCCCGGGGCCGGTCGCCGATGAGGAGAACGTCCGAAGCCTGGTCTGGGAGGTGCTGGTCAAGCAGCTCGGCCATCGACCGAGCGAAGCCTCCCAGCTCATCACGGAGGCCCTCCGGCGGCGGCCCGGCATCGAGACGGCGGAGGAGTTGTTCGACGAGATCTACCGAGGGAGGAAGGCCTCGTGATCGGCCGGCGGGTCCTGGAGGAACGAGGCTGAACGCAGAGCCACGCGATGGATGAGGCGAGGATCCTGAGCCGGACCGCCCTCCCCGAGGAGGTGCAGGTCGAGCGCCAGCTCCGGCCCCAGCGCCTGGAGGAGTACGTGGGCCAGACAGCCACGGTGGAGAGCCTGCGGGTCTCCATAGAGGCTGCCCGGCAGCGCGGCGAGCCCGTGGATCACGTCTTGCTCTATGGCCCTCCGGGTCTCGGGAAAACCACGCTGGCGTACATCCTGGCCAACGAGATGGGGACGCAGATCGTCACCACCTCGGGCCCGGCGCTCGAGCGTGGAGCCGACCTCATGGGGATCCTGACCAACCTGACCTCCGGAGATATCTTTTTCATCGACGAGGTCCACCGGCTGCCCCGCCAGGTGGAGGAGCTGCTCTACCCGGCCATGGAAGACTTCACCGTCAACTTCGTGATCGATAAGGGACTCCACGCCCGAACCCTCCGCTACTCCCTCCGCCCGTTCACCCTGGTGGCGGCGACAACCCGGCCAGGAATGCTCTCCTCGCCCCTGAGAGAGCGCTTCGGCATCTTGCACCACCTGGACTTCTACTCCGACGAGGAACTTTGTCAGATCATCGAGCGCTCCGCGTCGATCCTGGGAGCCGGCATCGAGCCAGGTGGAGCCCGGGAGGTGGCCCGGCGCTCGCGGGGGACCCCGCGCATCGCGAACCGGCTCCTTCGCCGGGTGCGCGACTACGCCCAGGTGAGAGGGGACGGCGTGATCACCCACGCCGTGGCCCAGGACGCGCTGGACCGTGAGGGCGTGGATGGCCGCGGGCTCGACCGGCTGGACCGCCGGTTCCTGGCGGCTATCATCGAGCAGTACGGAGGCGGGCCGGTGGGGATCGAGGCGGTGGCCGCCACCATCAACGATGAGGCGGAGACCCTGGAGGAGATGGTCGAGCCGTATCTTCTGAAGACCGGCTTCCTTGTCCGGACCGCCCACGGGCGCCGGGCGACCACCCAGGCCTACGCCCACCTGGGCCATCGGCCGCCGCCGGTCCCGGACGCTCAGGGGCGGCTTCTCCTGTAGGGGTGATCGGGGATGATTGAGCTCGGCTGGCTGGGGAAATTACTTATTAGTTTCGGGGTCGTCATGGTAGTTCTGGGGGTGATTTTCCTGTTGCTGGGGACTCTATCGGGAAAGGTGCCGTGGATCGGGCGACTGCCGGGCGATATCTACATCCAGCGTGGGAACTGGACGTTCTACTTCCCGCTGGCCACATCTATCCTCTTGAGCATCGTACTCAGTCTTCTCCTCTCGTTCTTCTTCCGCCGCTGAGGCGGCTCTTCGCGCTAGCCCTGAGCTTGCTCTTGACCTTCGAAGTGGCCCCGGCGTTTGCCAACGGGCTCATCCGGGTCGCCGTGGCCGACGGGGTGCGGAGCGTGCAGATCGGAGGTGGCCCGGTCCGGGTGCTAGACCTGGCGGGCGGCGCCGTGCTCGAGGGGAGGGCTCGGTGGCTCCGGGTCTCACTCCGCGACGGAGCGCTCCAGGTGGCGGGCGTGAGGCTTTCCGCTGCGCGCCTGCGGCCCCTCGGGACTCACCACCTCAGGATCAATGGCCACCTCTATCCGGGCATCCTGGAGGTGCTGAGGAACGGCAACGGGCTCACGGTGGTGAACGAGCTCCCGTTGGACGCCTATCTGGTGGGCGTGCTGGCCGCCGAGGCCGCAGACGATTGGCCCGTGGAGGCGCTCAAGGCCCAGGCGATCGCGGCCCGCACGTTTGCGCTGTACCATCGCCGGCTTAACGCCGCCAAGCCCTTTCACCTCGTCGCCTCCACCGCTCACCAGCGGTATGCCGGCAGCGTGCCTGCCTCTTCCCCCCTCTGGCTGGCCGTGAAGGAAACAGCGGGGGAAGTGCTCCGCTGGGAGGGCCAGCTCTTCCCGGCCTTCTACCACGCTGATAGCGGAGGCCACACCGAAGACCCTCGGAAGGTCTTCGACGCTCCCAACATGCCCGCCCTCAAGCCGGTGCGCTCCGACTTCTCAGCGGGCGCCCCCCACTACGCCTGGAGCCTGGGTGTGCCGCTGAGCGAGCTCGCTGGGGTCCTCAGAAAGGGCGGAATCTCGGTGGGGCGTATCCTCAGGCTGGAGGTGCTCGAGCGCTCCCGCTCGCTCCGCGTCCTCAGGATGGCGGTCCACGGCACGCGCGGGAGGGCCACGGTTCGGGGAGTGGACTTGAGGAGGCTCCTCGGCGCCCGCGTCCTGAAGAGCACCCTCTTCGTGGTATCCGTGGATGGGGCGTACGCTCGCTTCACGGGCCGCGGATACGGCCACGGCGTGGGTTTGAGCCAGTGGGGCGCCAAGGGGATGGCGGAGCAGGGGTACGGCTACCGGGAGATCCTGAGGTTCTACTACCCCGGCTCGATCCTGTCGACCGTCCGATAACCGATCCGCAGGGCGCTCGGCCTCAGAACGTCACGACGCTCCGGGCCACCTCCCCGCGCTCGAGGGCGTCGTAGGCCTCGTTGATCTGGTCGAACGGGTAGGTACGCGTCAGGAGCTCGTCGAGCTTCAGCTTGCCCCCGCGGTAGAGGTCGATCAGCTTGAGGATGTCCATCCGAGGCCGGCTGGAGCCGTACACGGATCCTGTGAGGACCCGCTCCTCAAAGACGAGCGACATCACGGGTACAGAGACCTCTGTCGTTAACGGAGTAACACCAACCACCACCGCCACCCCGCGCTTGGCAAGCGAGTCGTAGGCCTGGCGCATCGTGACCGGCAGGCCGATCACCTCAAAGGCGTAGTCGACCCCCCTGCCACCCGTGAGGGCTCGGACCTGCTCCACGGGGTTGCCCGATGAGGCGTTGACGGTATGCGTGGCCCCGAACCGCCGGGCGAACTCCAGCTTGTTGTCCAGGAGGTCCACCGCGATGATCTTGTCGGCGCCGGCGATGGCGGCGCCCTGCACGACGTTCAGGCCGACTCCGCCGGTACCGAAGACCGCCACGCTGCTCCCGGGTTTGACCCGGGCGGCGTTGACCGCCGCTCCGACTCCCGTGATGACGGCGCACCCGAGCAGCGCCGCCCGGTCGAGAGAGAGGTCGTTCGGGATCTTGAGGACTGACTTCTCCGGGACCACGGAGTACTCGGAGAAGCTCGACACGCCGGCAAAGTGTTTGATCTCGGTCCCGTTGAGTTTGAACCGGCTCGTGCCGTCCGAGAGGCGCCCCGTCATCCGGATCTGCATGCCCGAGGGGCAGAGGGCGGGGCGGCTGTCCGTGCAGTACTCGCACTCGCCGCAGCTCAGTCTCCAGAGCGGGAGGACGTGATCCCCCGGCCGGACCGTCGTCACCCCGGACCCCACCTCCGCCACGATGCCCGAGCCCTCGTGCCCGAGGATTGCGGGGACGGGAGCGACTAGATGTCCGGTCATCACGTGCAGGTCACTGTGGCAGACCCCGCCCGCCGCCATCCGGATCAGCACCTCCCCGGCCTGCGGGTTCTGCACCTCGACCTCGCGGATCTCCAGCCTCTTCCCCACCTCGAATAGCACCGCCGCCTTTGCCTTCATCGGTTAGCTCCTTCTGACAGGTACGGCATTGTCGCCCGCCGGACGCAGAACAGTATGAGATACGGCCACCCCAGATTCCGGTCGCACCCCTCTGCATAGCAGATAGCAGTGCTTGGTTCGGTTGTCAATCCGGGGTCCGTTCTGCTTGACAGCGTCCCGCTCTGGCTTGAGACTTCGACTGGCATGGACGTCTCCCTGTTTGACTACCATCTCCCCCCCGACCGCATTGCCCAGTATCCGGCTGAGCGGCGCGATGCCTCGCGGCTCTTACTCCTTGATCGGGCCGCTGGCCGGTGGGAGGATCACATGTTCGGTGACCTCACCGGCCTTCTGCGGGGGGGAGACTGCCTCGTGGTCAACGACTCGCACGTGATCCCCGCTCGCTTTTACGGTCAATTCCCCGCTGGTGGAGCGGTGGAGCTCCTGTTCCTCCGGGAGATCAGCCCCGGTCGCTGGGAGGTTCTCGCCAAGCCTGGCAAGCGTCTTCGCGCCGGCGCGGTGATCCTGCTCGAGGAAGGTCGCGCCCGGGTCGTGGAGGTTGCCTCCGAGGGGCGCCGAGTCATTGACGTGGACGGCGTTCCCCCGGTCAGGGAGTTCCTCGAGCGCCACGGGCTGCCGCCACTCCCGCCATATATCCGCCGCTATGCCAAGCCAGAGGCCGAGGATTGGGAGCGCTACCAGACCGTCTATGCCCGTCACGACGGATCGGTGGCCGCGCCCACGGCCGGGCTTCACTTTACCTCCGCGCTGTTGGATCGTCTACGGGCCGAGGGGTTCGAGCTTCAGACTCTCACGCTCCACGTCGGGCCCGGGACCTTCCGCCCGATCCGCACCGCCCGGGTCGAGTCCCATCGGATGGAGGCCGAGGAAGTCGCGCTCTCCCCTCAGGTGGCGGACGCCATCAACCGGGCAAAGGTGCAGGGGCGCAGGATCATCGCGGCAGGGACGACGACCTGCCGCGCGCTCGAATCTGCTGCGGACCGGGGAGGAAGGGTTCAGGCGCTTTCGGGGCCCACGAACCTCTACATCTATCCTGGCTATCGTTTCAAGGTCATTGACGCTCTCCTCACCAACTTCCACCTGCCGAGGTCCTCCCTCCTTCTCCTGGTGTGCGCCTTCGCCGGCCGGGAGCAGACTCTCTCCACCTACCGCCACGCCGTCGAGGCGGGCTACCGCTTCTACTCCTACGGCGACGCCATGCTGATTCTGTAGCCCTGAACTCCTATCCCTATACGTTGACAGCTCTCCGTCAGGATCGTATAAGTGGTGAGGTTCCAGCCACTGCGCGGGAACCCGGGATGCTCTGACGAGAGAAACTTCATGTTCCGCTTGCGCTTTGACCTCACCAAGACCGACGAAGCGGCACGGCTGGGTCGACTCGAGGCGCCTCACGGTGTGGTGGATACACCGGCGTTCATGCCGGTGGGCACCCAGGGGAGTGTGAAGGGCCTGACCCCGGACGACCTCAGGGGAATCGGCGTCCAGATCATCCTGGCGAACACCTATCACCTGTTCCTCCGTCCCGGCCATGCGCTCATCGAGCAGCTCGGAGGCCTCCACCGCTTCATGGGATGGAAAGGCCCGCTCCTCACCGATTCGGGCGGCTTTCAGGTCTATAGCCTCTCGGCCAGCAGGACGATCACGGAGGAGGGCGTGCGCTTCCGCTCCCACCTGGACGGGTCAGAGCAGCTCCTGACGCCTGAGCTCTCGGTCGGGATCCAGCAGGCGCTCGGGGCCGACATCATCCACCCACTCGATGAGTGCCTGGCGTATCCCGCCTCTCGCGTGGAGACCGAGCGCTCCCTGGCCCTCACCCTCCGCTGGGCGGCTCGCGCCAAGGCGGCCCATGGGGAGAGAGGTGGCGGCCAGGCGCTGTTCGGGATTGTTCAGGGCGGCAGTTACGAGAACCTCCGGCAACGGGCCGTGGAGGAGACCTGTGCCCTCGGCTTTGATGGCTACGCGATCGGCGGCCTGGCTGTCGGGGAGCCCACCCCGCTCATGCTGGATCTGGTCGCGCTGGTCGCCTCGCTCCTGCCGAGGGATCGACCCCGCTACCTGATGGGGATCGGAAGGCCGCCGGACTTGGTGGAGGCCGTGGCCCGGGGTGTGGATCTCTTCGACTGCGTGCTTCCCACGCGGAATGCCCGGAACGGCCAGCTCTTCACCGCCGAGGGCGTCCTCAACATCAAGCACACCCGGTATGCCCGCGATACCGCTCCGCCTGACAGGAGCTGCGCCTGCTACACGTGCCGGCACTTCTCCCGCGCGTACCTCCGCCACCTCTACCGGGCGCGGGAGCTCCTGGCTCCACGCCTCCTCTCCCTGCATAACCTCGCCTTCTACGTGGCCCTCATGGCGCGGATGCGCGAGGCCATCAAGGCCGGCGAGTTCGCGGCACTCCAGGCTCGGTTTTTGACGCGCTATGCGGTATCATCCGATGGTGACAGATCCGAGACCCCTGAAGAGAGGGAGGCTTGATGGTGAACCTTGCTCATGCCGCTGATCTTGCATTCGCCGCCAGCCAGCAGACGGGAGGTGGTGCGCCGAATTTCTTTGGCCCGCTCTTCCTCTTCGGCGGCATGGCCGTCATCTTCTACTTTCTCCTCATCCGGCCCCAGCAGAGACAGCGGAAGGCGCACGCTGAGATGCTCGCGGCTCTCAAGAGGGGGGACCGCGTCGCGACCTCCGGTGGCCTCCACGGCACCATCACGGGGCTCAACGAGAGGACCGTGATCTTGCGAATCGCCGACCAGGTCAAGGTGGAGGTCGACCGGAGCGCCATCAGTCGGATCGTCGCGGGCGAGTCCGAGAGGGAGGCCTCGTAGGGATGCGCCGCAAGCTCTGGCTGCGGATCGGTATCGTCCTGGCTGTGGTCCTCGGCTCGGTGTGGCTGCTCTACCCGCCCCGGCAGACCATCAACCTCGGGCTCGACCTCCAGGGCGGAATCCATCTGGTGCTGGGCGTTGAGGTGGACAAGGCCGTGGAGGCCCGTGTAGAGCGAACGGTAACGGATCTCCGCTCATCCCTGGATGGCCGGGGGATCGCGGTGAGCCAGCTCGCCCGGCAGGAGCTTGACGAGATTGCGATTCAGCTCGCCTCTCCCCAGGCCTGGAACGACGCCCTGACGGCGCTCAGCGAATTTCAGGCCTTCGAGCAGCGGAGCGCGGATCAAGGCGACGGTCGGATCACCCTGGCGCTCCGGGCGCGGGAGGGGGCGACCATCCGCGACTTCGCGGTCCGGCAGGCCCTGGAAACCATCCGCAACCGCGTGGATCAGTTCGGGGTGGCCGAGCCTGCGATCCAGCGGCAGGGGGAGAACCGGATCCTGATCCAGCTGCCGGGCGTTCAGGACCCGGAGCGGGCCAAAGCGTTGATCGGGAAAACCGCGCTCCTCGAGTTCAAATGGCTGGACGAGTCCGCGGACGTCGCCAGAGCACTGCGTGAGGGCCCCCCCGCGGGGTCCGAGGTCGTCTACGAGCGGCGGGTGGACAAGCAGACGGGTCAGGAGCAGCGAGTCCCGTTCGTGGTCAGGAAGAAAACCCTCCTCACCGGAGCTGACCTTGCCACGGCCCGCATGACCCTTGACCAGAGCACCGGCGAGCCGTTCGTGTCGGTGGAGTTCAATAAGGTCGGGGCCAAGGCCTTTGCCGAGCTGACCGAGCGGAACGTGGGACGGCGGCTCGCCATCATCCTGGACGGCAGTCTCCACTCGGCTCCGGTCATCAGAGAGCGGATTCCGTTGGGGCGGGCCCAGATCACCGGGGGGTTTACTGTCGAGGAGGCCACGGACCTGGCCATCGTGCTCAGAGCCGGCGCGTTGCCAGCCCCCGTGAAGATCCTGGAGGAGCGGCGGGTGGGGCCGTCGCTGGGGGCGGACTCCATCCGCAGAGGGATCGTTTCCATCCTGGCCGGGGCCGCTGCCGTGCTGCTCTTTATGCTGATCTACTATCGGCTCTCGGGCCTGGTCGCCGATGTGGCGCTCGGTCTGAATCTGCTCGTACTCCTCGGCACCATGGCGGCGTTCAACGCTACGCTCACGCTCCCCGGCCTCGCGGGAATCGTCCTCACGATCGGGATCGCCGTCGATACCAACATCCTGATCTTCGAGCGCATCCGCGAAGAGCTCCGGAGCGGCAAGACCGTCCGGGCCGCGATCGACTCGGGGTTCGCCCGCGCCTTTCGTACCGTGCTTGACACCCACGTGACCGTGTTGGTCTCGGCGTTGGTCCTCTATATCTTCGGGACCGGCCCGGTCAAGGGATTCGCCGTCACCCTGGCCATCGGCATCCTGGCCAGCCTCTTCACCGCTGTCTTCTTCACCCGCCTCGTCTTTAACCTCATGTACATGGGCCACCGCCGGCTCCCATCCCTGTCTATCTAGGGCGTTCCATCGCGGGAGAGGCCATGCTCCAGATCTTCGCTCACGCCAACTACGACTTCATCGGGCGCCGGCGATGGGCCTACCTGCTCTCCACCGCCTTCGTCCTCGTGGGGCTTCTCCACATGGCCTCCCAGGGCGGCCTTCGGTACGGCATCGACTTCGCGGGGGGGACCTTGATTCAGGTCCGGTTCCAGCGAGTCCTTCACGTGGATGAGGTCCGCCAGGCTCTCACCCGCATCGGGCTCGGCGGGTCGGTGATCCAGCAGTTCGGCGATCCCCGCGAGTACCTGATCCGGATCCAACTCGGCGAGGAGCCGCTCGAGGGGCTCACCAAGCGAGTCCAGGACGCCCTGGTGAGCTCGATCGGAGAGCTGGAGGTGCGACGGGTTGAATCGGTGGGCCCCCAGGTCGGACGAGACCTCCAGGTGCAGGCGGTCTATGCGGTGCTGGCCGGGATGGTCGGGATCCTGATCTACACGGCGATCCGCTTCGACTTCAAGGGGGGGGTCGCGGCGATCCTCGCTCTGGTCCACGATGTGCTGGTGTCGCTGGGGGCGCTCTCCCTCGGCGGCCGGGAGCTCTCCCTTCCGGTACTTGCCGCCCTTCTCACCATCGTAGGGTACTCGATCAATGACACGATCGTGGTCTACGACCGGATCCGCGAGCACCGGGGCAAGGCTATGAGAAAAGGGCAGAGCCTTGCCGATATCTTCAACGCGGCGATCAACCAGACCCTTTCGCGTACCCTCCTGACCTCCGTGACGTCCTTCCTCGTCGTGGTGGTCCTCTATCTCTTCGGGGGGGAGGTGCTCCGGGACTTTGCCTTTGTGCTCCTGGTGGGGGTGGTGACCGGGACCTACTCCTCCGTCTTTGTGGCGGCGCCCGTCCGCGTGGACTGGGAGACCTGGGTCCAGGATCGGGCGCGGGGGAAGAAGGTCGTCGCAAAAGCCTGATTGTCGTCGGGCCCAGCCTACCGGGCCGGTGCGTGGAGGACCAGAGAGACGGTCCTCCAGTGATGCCTGGCGTCGTCGGAGTTCCCTGAAGAGCGGCCAACTGGGGCTGGAGCGAACCCATGATCCGGTCGGTGCTGCTGGCGGTGGTCCTGATCATCGTGGTCCTGACGATCGCCGTCAAGCGCCGCAAGTCGCCAGTCAGGATCCGTCCCTCCTGGCGAAAAGAGTTCGGGATGACCCTGCTCGGGATGGTCGCCATCATCACGTGGTTGGCCTCGCGGACAATCATGGCCCGACTCGGGCTTCCGGAGACCGGGCCAGGTGTCGTCTATGAGCGATACATGGCTCTGCTGTTCGGGGCGCTGACGGCCGTGGTCGCCGCGGGCAAGCGACGCAACGTGGTGGCGTGGTTTGCAGGCGGGATCTGGATCCTGTTCGCCGCCCTCATCCCGCTCCTGTTCCTGTCGAAACTCTACGACGCGCTCTGCCCATTTTGCCGAAAAGGGATCATCGCGGAGGCGCGTGCTTGTCCCCACTGCCAGAGAGACCTTGGCCGTCTCGGCGCGGGGTGAGGACAGGGGAGCGCAGCCATGAGGCCTCGAGGATTCTGGATGAGGCAGCGGCAGTGGCACGCGATGCTCGCCGTCGTGCTCACAGTGGCTTCTGCCTCGGGGGATTTTGTCAGGGTGAAGGTGAAGACCGCGAACGTCCGGCTGCGCGCAGGCGTGGGCTACCCGGTCCTTCGCCAGGTTCACGAGAACGCTCCCTTGCGCGTGCTCGAGCGGCAGGGCGAGTGGTTGAAGATAGGAGACTTGGAGGGCCGCGAGGGGTGGATCTTCGGCCCCCTGGCGGATACGAAGCCCGCTCCTCATGTCGGGAACAGGTGTAGGGCTTTCCGAGGACATCTGGTACGAAGTAGGAGAAGAGGGACCGAAAGAGATCCTCCGCTATCCCGTGCGCGGGCACGTGATCGGTT
>JBHIBG010000019.1:0-38493 GCA_046758965.1 Methylomirabilia bacterium
CGCGGCGATTCTCTACTTCCTCTTCGAGATCCTATTTTAGAAAGGCCGCGAGATCGGGAATGCTCGGCTCAAGCTCCGGCTGCGGAGGCATGATCGCCGTGCTCCGCTTGGGGGTGTAGCCGGGCGGGTAGTTGCCACGAAGGAGGCGCGCTTCCAGCAGCTCCCGGGACGCCCCTTTGACCGGGGGCCCCATCGGCCCCGCCTTCGAGGGGTCCGAGTTGTGGCAGGTGATGCAGAGGCCGATGTACACCTGCCTGCCCCGGCTCGGGTCTGCCGCGTCGCCCGTCTTGGGGGACGGCCTCGAATCCTCTGAGCACGCACCGAGTCCGAGGGCCAAGGTCAGCAGCATGCACCAGCCGCTCGAGCTGTTCACGATCGGCGCCAACCCGGCTAGGCGCCCGCCAGATCATCCATCAGGGAGGCCTTCGCCTCATCGGGCAGGCGCACGCGCGCCACCTCTCCAGGGTGGTCCACCACGAGGAAGACCTCGCTCTCGCGAAAGGCCCGAACCTGTTCGGGAGTGAACCGAAACCTGACAAAGTGGACCGCGCTGATCTTCCCCCTCTCCGCGTCGGAGTGTCCCGCCTCAAACCCCGCCGGGATCGCGTGCTGCTTCCCGATCTGGGCCCACACATGCTCGCCCGAGTCGATGCCCATCAGCCGGTCGAGCACCTCCTTGACGCGGGAGCGGTCCTCAATCTCGATGAGGAGCGTGGCGGAGAGCTCTCGCTCGTCGGGGATCAGGTCGTTGTAGACGTCGAGCTCGTCCTGGACCTTGGCGTCCTCAACGATCCGCTCGGCACGGACCATTTCCTGGATCTGGAAGAGCACGGTCTGGCGGTTCTCGAAGACGAGGGAGAGATGAGGACCCACCTGGACCCGGCGTCGGCGCTTGAGGTCGATCACCCGCCGGCGCATCTCTTCACGGATCTTTTCGTACTCGTAGAGGTTCTTGATCTCGAAAAACTCCAGTTTCTTCATGCTTCCCGCACTCCATAGGCGTCGGCGAAAATCTGAATCGGGTGCCGGGGGGTCGTGCCTGTCGCCTGGGCGATCTGAAGGGCCGCGAGGGGGCAGTCGGTGGCCGTGTGATCGGCCTCGGCGGCCTCGATCCCCCTGATGAGCGGCTCGGCCACTTTCAGCGAGAGCTCAAAAAACTCCCGCTTCAGCCCCCAGGTCCCGTCGACGCCGGAGCAGCGCTCGATGACCTCCACCCGAGTCCCCGGGATGAGCCCGAGGAGATCGGCCGACTTGGTCCCCAGGTTCTGCGCCTTGAGGTGGCATGGGAGCTGGTAGGCGATGGTGCCCGCCGCCCTCAAGTCGGTCGTGTTCAGCTTTCCCTCGGCGTGGAGCCCCATCAGGTATTCAGCGAGGTCCCGGGTGTGGGAGGCCACGAGCCTGGCGTCCTCCGATCCGTCCAGCCAGGGGTACTCCTGCTTCAGCATGTAGCTGCACGTGGGGCCGGGCACCACGATCTTCCGCCCCTCCCGGACCGCAGCGGCAAGGGTGCGGACGTTGTCGGCGATGAGCTTCCGCGCCTCGGCCACGGCCCCGCCATCCAGGTACGGCATCCCACAGCAGCGCTGGGCCGGAAGCGTGACCTCCACGCGGTTTTTCTCGAGCACCGCCACCGCCGCCTTCCCCACCGCCGGGTTGTTGTACTCCACCGGGCAGGTCGAGAAGAGGGCCACGCGGGCCTGCGGGACGACGCCCGGGGTCCGGTGCCTGGCAAACCACCTGGAAAAGGTCTCGCGGTGAAAGGCAGGAAGCTTCCGAGCTTTGTGGATCCCCACCACGGCCTGGAGGAAGGCCCGGTGCGCGGACCATTCATTCGCCCAGCTGGACAGAGGCGCGGTGAGGCTCCCGAGCCTCCCGACCAGAGCCGTGTTGCCGAGAAACCGATCTTGGAGGCTCACGCCGTCCTTCTTGACCTGCGCGGCGCGGGAGCGGAGCATCAGGCGGGGGAAATCTACCTGCCAGCGGTGGGGCGGCGTGTAAGGGCAGTGGTTGAAGCAGAGCTTGCACTGGTAGCAGAGGGCCACGACCCGCGTGAGGTCGGTGGCAGAGAGCTTCTCGGCGTCTCCGTCCACCGCCTCGGCGTCGAGGCGCTGGAACAGATCCTTAAACGACGGGCAGAGCGTGATGCAGCGGCGGCAGCCGTTGCAGATATCAAAGATGCGCCGGAGCTCGGCACCCACCTTGCCGAGGTCCCAGAATTCGGGGGAGCGGATATCGAGCGTCACGCCTAGATGGCTTCGGCAGGTTCCTTGCCGGCGATCTGGCTCAACCCCTTATTGAAGCGCCCGGCGTGGGACTTCTCCGCCTTGGCGAGGGTCTCAAACCACTCGGCCAGCTCGGCAAATCCCTCCTCCCGGGCCGTCTTGGCCATGCCCGGATACATCTGGGTGTACTCGTAGGTCTCCCCCTCGACGGCCGACTTCAAGTTCGCCTCGGTCTTCCCGATGGGGACTCCCGTCACCGGGTCACCGACTTCCTTCAGGAAGTCGAGATGGCCGAAGGCATGACCGGTCTCAGCGTCCGCCGTGTCCTTGAACAGCCCGGCCATGTCGGGGAAGCCTTCGATGTCAGCCTGACGGGCGAAGTACATGTATCGCCGATTGGCCTGGGATTCGCCGGCAAAGGCTTCCTTGAGGTTCTTTTCGCTACTGGTCCCTCTGAGGCTCTTTCCTGCCATCACACGGTTCCTCCTTGTTCTGGTTTGAACTGAGGTCTAGAGTGCGCGGGAGGGTTCCCGCCGCTTTCCTGCGCGAGCCCGACGTCTCTCCTTGCCCCGACAGGCCAGACAACGACCGTAGAACTCAATGAGGTGGTGCGAGATCTCAAACCCCATCCGCGAAGCCATCCGCCGGTCGAGGGCCGGATCCACCGGCGCAGTCACGTCGATGATCCGTCCACAGGCCTGACAGGTAAAGTGGTCGTGCCGGCCGGTGCTGCCGTCGTAGCGGCCGAGCCCCCGGCTGTCGAGCTCCTGGATCAACCCCTGCTCGACGAGGAGCTTCAGGTTCCGGTAAACGGTCCCCAGGCTCAGGCGAGGGAGGCGGCGACGGACCTTCCGATAGACCCACTCGGCAGTCGGGTGCGAGTCCGCTCTCCGGACCACCTCCAGGATGAGCCGCCGCTGGTCCGTCATTCGCCGGCCCTGGCGCTTCAGGCCTTCTGCGATCTGCTTGTCGGTTTCCGCCGCCCTCTGCTTCGAGCCGGCCATCCCGAGGTTCACGGCTCCAGCCCTGAGATTCATCGGTTCTAGGCAAAATGCTCTAGCGCGCCCGTCCTGGTTAGATAGGATTTATTACCTATTGAGAATGACTCTCACGAACGAGTATACCCCCCCTCGGAAGCGTGTCAAGAGAAAACTTGTCGAGCGGAATCCTTGCAGCCGGGGTGAGGGGGCGGGTAGAATAACGATCTCAGGAGGCCTCACCGGATGACTCCACCCCTCTGGCTCCGAATCGAGGGGGCGCGACAGAACAACTTAAAGAACGTCACCCTGGTGATCCCCCACGATCGGGTCACGGTCATCACTGGCGTTTCCGGCTCTGGAAAGTCTTCCCTGGCCTTCGACACCCTCTTCGCCGAAGGGCAGTGGCGCTACATCGAGTCCCTCTCGACCTACGCCCGAATGTTCCTGGAGCGGCTCGACCGGCCCGACGTGGACCGGATCGAGCAGGTCCGGCCCGCTATTGCCATCGAGCAGAAGAACCCGGTGCGGACAGCCCGCTCCACAGTCGGGACCGCCACGGAGATCTACGACTATCTCCGCCTGCTCTACGCCAAGGTTGGCCGGGTCCACTGTCCCCGCTGTGGGCGCGAGGCCCGCTCCCACTCGGCTGAGAGCGTCGCCGACACGCTGCTTTCGGAATTTCCGGGCGAGCGCGCGCTCGTCTGCTTCCCGCTCCCGGTTCCGCCGGGACTCGACCCCGCCGAACTCTTCTCCGGCCTGATCCGGCGCGGTTTCGCCCGGCTGAAGGTCAACGGAACGGTCGCGGAGCTGACCGGAGCGCCACCCCGAGACCTGGCCACGGCAAGAGAAGTGCAGGTGGTGCTCGATCGCGTCGTGCTGGCCGGCGACAAGCGGAGCCGGCTCACCCAATCCCTCGAGATGGCCTTCAGGGAAGGCGACGGCCGGGTGGAAGTGGAGGTGGTCGGCAAAGCGTGCCGGGCTTTCGCCCACGCCTTCCGGTGCCCGGAGTGCGGGGTGGCCCTCGAGCGTCCCCAGCCGCTCCTCTTCTCCTTCAACCACCCGTTAGGGGCCTGCCCGGAGTGCAAGGGCTTCGGCAATATCCTCCGCTACGACGAGGCGCTGGTGGTGCCGGACGCCTCGAAGAGCCTGGCTGGGGGCGCGGTGGCGCCGTGGACCCACCGATCCGGGCGATGGTACCAGAAGCAGCTCCTGAAGGCGGCGAAGCGGCGCGGCGTGGATCTGAACCGTCCGTATGGGGAACTCCCTTCCAGGACGCGTCGCTGGATCTACCGGGGAGACGACGAGTTCCCCGGGATCCAGGGCTTCTTCGAGGAGGTGGAATCCTACCGCTACAAGCTCCACGTTCGGGTCTTCCTCTCCCGCTACCGAAACCCGTTTCCCTGTTCCACCTGCGGGGGCGCTCGGCTGAAGCCCGAGGCGCTCACCGTGACAGTGGGCGGGCGGACCATCACCGAATTGACAGGCATGACGGTGGAGGAATGCGCCGAGTTCTTTCGGGAGCTGCCCCTCTCCGCCCGCGACGAGGTCGTCGCTCAGGAGATTCTCAAACAGTTCCACGCCAAGCTCGGCTTCCTACTTCGGGTGGGTCTCGGCTATCTCACCCTTGCCCGGCAGACCCGGACGCTCTCGGGGGGCGAGGCGCAGCGGATCAACCTGGCGAACCAGCTCGGATCCCAGCTGGTGGGCACGCTCTACGTCCTGGACGAGCCCTCGATCGGGCTGCACGCGCGCGACACCGCCCGCCTGGCCGAGCTTTGTCGCGAACTCGCCTACGCCGGCAACACCGTGGTCATCGTAGAGCACGACCGGAGCTTCATCGAGGCGGCCGACTATCTGGTGGAGATGGGCCCGGGCTCCGGCGAGCGCGGCGGGGAGGTGGTCTTCGCCGGGAGGCGGGAGGAATTTCTCAAGGACTCCCGCTCCGTCACTGCCCGCTATCTGAACGGCCGCGAGTCGATCCCCGTTCCCTCCATCCGACGCCAGAGGCGCCGCACCCTGACCCTCGTCGGAGCCCGCCAGCACAACCTCAAAGGGATCACGGTCAAGATTCCGCTCGAGACGCTGACCTGCGTAACCGGCGTGTCCGGCTCCGGGAAGTCCACGCTGGTTCACGACACCCTCTACCGGGCCGCCGCCCGAGCCTTCAAGATGGAGTTCGCCCCGCCAGGGACCTACGAGGCTCTGCTGGGGTTGGAGTACCTCAAGGGCATGAGGCTCATCGACCAGGAGCCTATTGGCCGCACCCCGCGCTCGAACCCCGTCACTTACATCAAGGCCTTCGACGAGATTCGAAAGCTCTACGCCGCCCTCCCCCGAGCCAAGAGCCTGGGCCTCTCCCCGGGTGCGTTCTCCTTCAATGTGCCCGGGGGGCGCTGCGAGACGTGCCAGGGCGACGGCTTTCAGAAGCTCGAGATGTACTTCTTCGAGGACGTCTACGTGACCTGTCAGGAGTGCGCGGGGCGTCGATACCGGCCCGAGGTGCTCCAGGTGACGTACCGGGGGAGGGACGTCAGCCAGGTCCTCCACATGACCGTGGACGAGGCGGTCGAATTCTTCTCAACGCACCCGAACCTCTGCCGCCGGCTCAAGGTCCTGCAGGACGTCGGGCTCGGCTACCTTCGCCTGGGCCAGCCTGCCACCACGCTGTCGGGGGGTGAGGCCCAACGGCTGAAGATCGCCGCCGAGCTCGGGGTGCGCCTCACCTCCAGCTACCTCTACATCCTGGACGAGCCGACAACCGGACTCCATCTCGATGACATCAAGAAACTCCTGGCCGTCCTCAACCGGCTCGTGGACGCCGGTAATACGGTCGTCGTCGTCGAGCATCACCTGGACGTGATCAAGACCGCTGACTGGATCATCGACCTGGGTCCCGAGGGCGGAGAGGCGGGCGGCGAGATCGTGGCCGAGGGCACGCCGGAACAGGTCGCGCACACCAGCTCCTACACCGGGAAGTTTCTCAGGGAGATCCTCGAGAAAGCCGACGGGCGACCCCTGAGGCATCCGTGATGCCTCTGCCGTCCTGACACGAGCTCCGCCCCCCTCCTGGAGACTCCCCCACGATGAATGGCGTCTTTTACGGCTGGGTCGTTGTGGCCGGAGCGTTCACGGCCCTGTTCATGGCCTATGGCGCTCAGTACTCCTTCGGGGTCTTCTTCTCCGCGCTCCTCGAGGAGTTCGGGTGGAGCCGAGCCGGCCTCTCAGGGGTGTTCTCCCTCTACGCGTTCCTCTACGGCATCGTGAGCCTGGGGAGCGGGCGGCTGACAGACCGATGGGGCCCGAGGGCCGTAATCGCCATCGGCGGGCTGCTCCTGGGGTTGGGAATGGCGGGCATGAGCCAGGTCAGGGAACTCTGGCACCCGTACGTGCTCTACGGGGTCCTGGCGGCGCTCGGTATGAGCACGACCTATGTGCCCTGCAACTCCACCGTGGTGAAGTGGTTCGTCAAGCGGAGAGGGCTGGCCGTGGGGGTGGCCTCCAGCGGCGGCGGGTTTGGCACCTTCGCGCTGCCACCGCTCGCCCACGCCCTGGTCTACGGCCTTGGCTGGCGCGGGGCGTACCTGGTCTTCGGCGCGGCACTCCTCGTGGTCATGAGCCTGGCCTCCATGGTGATGAAGCGCGACCCGGAAGCCATCGGGCTGGCTCCCGACGGAGAAGCCCGGCACTCCCTTCCCGTCGCCGGCCAGGGCGACGTTCACTGGCCCCTCGGCCGTGCCGTTCGCACGGCTCCGTTCTGGATGCTCTTCGGAGTGTTCACTGCCACCTGGATCCCGGTCTTCGTCCCGCTCGTTCACGCCGTGCCCTTCGCCCGTGACCTGGGGATACCCCCGTTGCCGGCCTCGACCGTGGTGAGCGCTATGGGGATTTCTGCCGTCATCGGCCGCCTGACAATGGGTGGGCTCTCAGACCGGATCGGGAGGAGATCTGCCCTCGCCATTTCTATCGCCCTTCAGGCCCTGGCCTTCGTCGGGTTCACGGCGGTGGGCGGGCTTCTCGCGCTCTACCTCGTTGCGGCCGGCTTCGGGTTTTCCTACGGCGCGGTGTCGGCCCTATTCCCGGCCATCGTGGGCGATTTCTTCGGGAGGGAGCAGGCGGGAAGCCTCGTGGGATTTCTCTTCGCGCTGGCAGGTTCCATGGCCGCCTGGGGGCCCGTCGGCGCGGGCGCGCTCTACGATGCCACGGGCTCCTACAGCTGGGCCTTCATCCTGAGCGCGGCATCGAACGGCCTTGCCCTCGCGCTGCTAGCCCTCGCGCGCCCCCCGCGATGAGGTATACTCCAAAGACCCATGGGCAGCCTCAGGGACAAATACGCGATCGCGGGAGTCGGTGAGACCGAGTACAGCCGGAACTCGGGCCGCACGACCCGGGCCATGGCCGTGGAAGCGATCAGGAACGCGATGGCCGATGCCGGCCTCGGCCCAGGAGAGCTGGACGGGATGATGTCGTACCAGAACAACGATTCCACCTTCGCGCTGATCGTTGCGGGGGACCTCGGGATCCGGCTCAACTTCTATATGGACGTCGTGGGCGGCGGCTCCTCCACCGAGGCGCTGATCGGGCTGGCGATGGGGGCCATCGAGGTGGGGATGTGCAGGGCCGTGGCGATCTTCCGCTCGATGAACGGCTACACGGAGGTCCGGATCGGGGGGACGGGGGCGCGCGCCGCGGCGCCCGTGCGCGGCCAGGATCTGGCGGACCGCCCGTACGGAATGATGAGTGCCGGCCAGCGCTTCGCCCCGACCTTCATGCGTTACCTGTACGAGCACGGGGTGACCTCGGAGCAGGTGGCTCACGTGAAGGCGGCCCACTCCAAGCACGCCTCCCAGAACCCTAAGGCCCTCTACAAAGAGCGGGTGAGCGTGGAGGAGGTGCTCGACTCCCGGTGGATCGTCAAGCCCCTGCACCTCCTGGACTGTTGCGTGGAGACCGACAACGCCACCGCCCTGATCATCACCTCAGCCGAGCGGGCCCGCGACCTCCGTCAACGCCCCATCTCCATCATGGGCGTGGCCGGCAGGGTCTCCAAGCCCCGGAGCGATTTCCACTTCGCCCACGGGCCGATCAGCCGGGTCGCGGGCTACTACGCCAGAGAGCTCGTCTTCGCCATGGCCGGGATCGGCCCCGAGGAGATCGACCTGACGGGGTCGTACGATGCCTTCACCTTCACCACGCTCCTTCAGCTCGAGGAGTACGGCTTCTGCAAGAAGGGGGAGGGGGGCGCGTACGTGTCGAGCGGCATCATCGAGCTGGGTGGCAAGCGGCCCAACAACACCTCGGGCGGCCACCTCTGCGAGGCCTATACCCACGGGATGAACCTCGTGATCGAGAACGTCCGCCAGCTTCGCGGGACTGCCGACGACTACTGCCCGCGCTGGGCTGAGGGGATGCACACTTACGACTACTCGCCGGGCAGATGCCGGCAGGTGAAGGATCCGGAGATCGCCATGAACCTGGGCTGGGCTACCCCGGCCACCGCTTCGGCCTTGATCCTGAGGCGTTGACAGCGAGGGGCGCTCGCCACGGGAGAAAGAAGATGGCGAACGTCGAGTACCGCGGGATGAACCTGATCGTCCCGGAGAACGACTCGGAGTGGAAGGAGTACCTCCAGGCCGCGCGCCAGCACCGTCTGGTGATGCGCAAATGCGCCGTGTGCGGCTTGATGCGCTACCCGCCCACCCATGCCTGCCCGTGGTGCACGGCACTGGAGTGGACCTGGCAGGAGGTGAGCGGCAAGGGGGCGATCTACTCCTACGAGATCGTCGTACAGGCGATCCAGCGGGGCTTCAGGGAGTGGGCACCCTACCCCGTGGTGCTGGTGGAGTTAGACGAACAGCGCGGTCAGCCCACTCCCGACGAGGGGCTCAGGATGATCGCCAACCTCCTGAGATCAGACTTCACGCCGGAGCGGGAGGAGCACGTCGCCATCGGCAGCCGCGTCCGGGTCCTTTTCCAGGATCTCTCGCCGGAGCTCGGCCTCCCCCAGTTCACCCTCTCCGACGAGCCGCCCCAAGGCCGCCTCTGGCGCTTGCCGAGCTGATCGCTATCGCTGTTCCTCTCCTGTGAGCCGCGCCACAATCTCGTCCCAGGCCTCGTCGGTCAGAGCCCGCACCTCGTCTCGGGTGAGGGGCTGGATGGGATGGCCGACCACGACCGTCCGGTAGTCTGGCGCCCCGAGCGCCTCAGCCTGCGCCTTCGCCGCCCTCACGAACTCGGAGGAGATTACCGTTGCCGTCGGAAGGCCCTGATCTTCGAAATACACGCCGTCGTGCACACTGCACGTGGTGCACGACCCTCAGTCAGCCAGGGCTTCGATGAGGAGATCGCTCTCCCTGAGGACCTCCTCCCGGAGGTCGTCGGGGGCAGGCCGGGCAAAGGTGGGCTTGCGCTTCCGGACAATCGCCTTCGGCCTGGCCCGCTCGCGCAGCAGCTCCTCGATCCGGTCCAGCAGGTGATCGCCCTTCGCCTTCGAGATGTCCAGGAGCGTGATCACCTTCCCGTCCAGCGACGCCGGCCGCAGCGCGGTCTTTCGTGGCACCGCCACGGAATCGGTGGGGTCCAGATAGAGATCATCCTTGGGCATACGCATCCTCCCTTAGTGGCGCATCCGGATCTTCTTGATCACCAGGTTGGAGCCGTTGGGGAAGGTCCACCCCGGGATCACCGCCGAGAATCGCCCCGCGGTCCCTCCGGCTACGACCACCTTCAGATGTTCGGGGGCTCGGAACTTGGGGATGATCGTGCCATCGGTCTCCGGGTTCTCAAGCTTGGCCAACACGTGCTCGGGAAGTCCCTCGCCGCCGTCCTTGCCCGGGATAAGGTCCTTTACGGGCTTCTGAAGCCGCTCCCAGAGGAAGCGCTGGATGTCGGCCTTGGACCAGCCGTCCCCGGCGACGGTATGGGCGTGCTCGGGGGAGAGCACGATGAGCGTGTCCCCGAGGGCCGTGGCCTTGTGGTGCCAGATCACCTCAACGCTCCGGGCAACGGTCGCGAGGAGATCGCGAGCGGTGCGGCTCCGGTGGTCGTAGATCCCGTGGGGCGCCTCCCCGGCAAACGCCGCCACGGTGCTGTCGGAGTGTGCAAAGCCGTGCTCGACGTGGAGCGGTTCCCAGGGGTTCGCCTCCTCATTCTCACCGATGCAGTAGGTGTAGCGTCCCGGGTGCCCCATCGTGGACATGCTGATGACCCCTGGCCTGGCTCCTCCGATATTCACCACGATCAGGCGGAGAGCCCGGCCGATGGTGGCGTTGGCGCGCCACCCAGGGCCGAAGACACCCGCGCCCGAGTTGACGTCCAGCGCTTTGCGGATGGGGCCGTTGATGATGAAGAGAGGCGAGGCGAAGTGGGTCGTGGCCGACACCCCGTGGAGGTCAAAGGCCTCGTCGCACATCGCTTCCACGCCGGCGATGACCACGGGGAGGTACTCCGGGCGGCAGCCCGCCATGACCGCGTTCACCGCGATCTTCTCCGCGGTGGCGCGGCCATAGTTGGGGGGGACGTAGGCGACCAGCTCCTCGGCCTCGCGCCCCGTGGCGGCCAACGCTCTGGTCACGCGGCCCCTGGTAGGCGGAATCGCCGGGAGCCCGTCCGTCACGCCGCGGACAAAGAGCTCCTCGATGGCATCGGCCTGGGTATCAGGCCCCGTACTCTTCTTCGTCGTCCGCGGCATGAAGTCAGGCTAGCCGAATTCGCCCCGCAGAGCAATTGGGCCGAGACATGCACCGGGAGTACGCCGCGTCAAGCTCGCGCGCTTCGAGCGCGGGCTTGGCCCGCGCAACCCGAAGGGGGGAGGTACGCTCGCCTTCGGCTCGCGCTCTCCGCAACCTCGCAGGCGAGGTTGCTTCGCGTGCGGCGGGGGGCGGACCCCCCTTCGAGGATTACCGGCCGCGGCGCCACCAGTGCTGGACGAGCCCATCCACCACCTCAGCCAGCTGGCTGATAGTGCGGCACTCCCTCAGGATGTCACAGTGCGGGGCGTAGAGGGGCATGACGCTGTCGCCAATTCCCCAGCCCCACTGCCCCTCCGGGTTCAGCCAGATGATGCCCTTGACCCGCTCGCGCATATGCTTGAGCGCCCAGGCCTGAGGGTCGTTGTAGTTATTGCGGGCATCGCCGAGAACCAGGATCGTGGTCTTCCGGTCCAGGCTGTCCAGCTCGGCGCGGCAGAAGCGGCTGAAGGCGTAGCCGAAGTCCGACCGGCAGTGATAGTCCACCGGCGCCGAGCGCAGCGCCCATTCGATGGCCCGTTCCACCGGGTAGGTGTTGAAGGCCTGGGTGACCTCGGCGAGCTCGGAGACGAAGACCAAGGAGCGTACCCGGCTGAAGCACTCTTGGAGGCTCCAGACGAGCTGAAGCATGAAGCGCGAGGCGTTCCGCACCGAGTCGGAGACATCGCACACCGTGATGAGCTTCGGTTTCTCCCGGTGGCGCCGTCGGAACCTGAGCTCCATCGGGATGCCGCCGTACTGGAGGCTCCGGCGGATGGTGCGGCGAGTGTCCAGCCGCCCCTTCTCCTCCTGCCGCTGGCGGAGGGCCAGGGCGTCCTTGATCTTCCGCGCCAGGCGGGCCACCACTGCCTTCATCTGGGCCACCTCGTCCGGCGTCAGGGCGAAGAGGGGCTTCTCGGTCAAGGACTCCCGGATGAGCCGCTCCCCCGACCGGTAGGCCCGGCGCTCCAGCTCCCGCTCTACGTGCTGGCGGATCATCCGGCGGAACGCCTCGAGGCGGAGGTCCAGGTAGTTCCGGATCCGGGCCAGCTGCCCCGGGTCCAGCCCCCGGGCCTCCAGGAGCTCGATGAGACGGGCCAGATCACGCTCGAGAGCCTCCCAGTCGAAGCGGTCGTAGATCCGTCGTGAGAAGTAGCCGATCTGAAGGAAGTACATGAGCCGTTCGAGCCCCGCGTTCCGGCCGCCCGCGCGGATCGCCATCTCCAGCTCAGGCCCCCCACTCCTGATGATGAGGTCGGTGAGCTCATCCAGCTCGATCCCCTCCTCCAGAAGGAGCCGGTCCAGCAGCTCACGAATCCGCGGGTCTTCGGGACCGAGGGCCTTGTTGAGCCCCTCGCCGAGGGCCTGGAGGTCCAGGAAGTAGAGGTCGAAGAGGCGGTTGAAGGTGGGCAGGTCACGCGACTCCTTGATGAGCGTGGCGGCGAGCGCGTCCTTAAAGGTCTCCCGCTCCAGGAGCCCCACCTCGGCGGAGGCGGCCAGGGCATCCAACGCCTCGGAGGGAGAGATCCGGATTTCCGTCCGCCGTAGATCCCCGATGAACTCCAGGATCCGCTGGTCCACGGTCAGTTGAGATCGGCGAGGACCTTGTCGAGCGAGCCCCTGACCCGTTCCAGGTCCTTCTCGTACTTGACCAGCATGGTGAGCGTGGACTCCACCAGCTCGGCGTTGAGCCGGTCGGCGTTCAGGATCACAAGCGAGCGCGCCCAATCCAGGCTCTCCGAGATCGACGGCGGCTTCCTCAGCTCCATCGTCCGGATCCTCTGCACGGCCGTCACCACGGCCCCGGCGAGCTTCTCTGGAATCTCGGGGACCTTCAGGCGGATGATCTCCAGCTCTTCGTCGGGCGGGGGGAAGTCAATGAAGAGGTGGAGGCAGCGGCGCTTGAGGCCGTCGGAGATCTCCCGGGCGTTGTTCGAGGTGAGCACCGCCAGCGGGATATGCTTGGCCCGGAGCGTCCCCAGCTCGGGGACCGACACCTGGAAGTCAGAGAGCACTTCCAGGAGGAACGCCTCGAACTCGGGCTCGGCCTTATCGATCTCGTCCACCAAGAGCACCACGGGGTCCCCAGCCAGGATCGCCGAGAGAAGCGGCCGGGGCGAGAGGAAGCGGAACGAGAAGAAGGCATCCTCCTGCCCCGCGATCTTGGCGACGGCGTCCGGGAGCGAGGGAGCGCCGGCGATGAGCTCGCCGATTCGCTCCCGCAGGAGCTGCGTGTAGAGAAGCTGCTTGGCGTACTTCCACTCATAGAGGGCCTTGCCCTCGTCCAGCCCCTCGTAGCACTGCAGCCGAATCAGCGGGCGGCCGGTGGCCTCGGCGAGCACCTTGGCCATCTCGGTCTTCCCGACTCCCGCGGGCCCCTCGACGAGGACGGGCCGCCCCATCCGCTCGGCGAGGTAGACCACCGTGGCGATGCGGCGGCTGGCGATGTAGCTGGCGGCGCGAAAGCGCCCCTGAACCTCCTCAACGGATTGGAACATACAGGCTCCTTGCGTGTGGAATTCGCGCTCATCTTACCACACGGCTTGGCTTCGCCGCCGACGCCGGGTTATCCCGGTGTTGGCGACAGGCTCGAGTGAGATGATGCGCTCGAACGTCCGACGGACCGCCGAGGGTTACTTTCGAACCGCTGCTTTCAACGCGTTCTCGATCACCTGCCTGAACCTGGCGAGAGGCTGAGCCCCTCTGACGATCGTACCGGTGATTGTCCCTCCCGACCCGCTTGGGCCAATGACGAACGAGGGCGTTCCGCGCACCCCTGCCTTGGTCCCCTCGGCGATTTCTCTCTCTATCACGGAGGCGTACTTGCCGCTCTGCAGGCACTCGCCGAATCTCGCGCCGCCGAGTCCGATTCGCTGCGCATAGCGCTTCAGCGCGGCCACCGAGAAATCTCTCGAGTTCTCGAAGAGGATGTCGTGCATCTCCCAGTAGTGGTCTTGTTCCCCCGCGCAATGGGCCGCCTCATGAGCCTTCTTCGCCCGGGGGTGGAGACTGGCGATGGGGAAGTCGCGGAAGACATACCTCAACTTGCCCGTGTCGATGTACGCTTTCTTGATGATCGGATGTACGGTTGACAGATGGCGTTTACAGAACGGGCATTGGTAGTCCGAGAACTCAACCATCGTGACCGGGGCATCTGGCCGCCCTAGGCTCGGCCGGCCCGAGACGCTCACCTCGGCAGTCACCCTCCGTGGTCTTCGAGCCCGCCGAGCGCCTTCGAGAATGGTTCGGAGAAGACCTTTGATCTCGGCCAGCTCTCTCTTGATTTCAGCCAGCTCCTTCCGCAAGCCGGCAATCTCCTCCTCCACCTCCGCCCCGCTGGCGGCGGGCCATACGACAAGTGCGGCGGCCATCGCGGCCGCTGTCATCCAGAGTCGAGGCTTAAGTCTCAAACGCATTCTCATGCGCTCCTCTCTGGCGCTAGCAGGCGGCCGCTCCCTGAGAGAGCCCTCCGTGGCTTCCGTGCCGGGGCGGTGTCCGTACAGTTTCTCGCACAGGTCTATTAGATCGCGTTCGGCCCGCAAAAACAACGCAGCGGAAATCCGTGCCGGGTCAACAAGCCGGGCCCACACCAGGTAGCAGAAGACACCGCCGTGCGTGGCATTCCTGGAGCGATTCCGGGCCGGGAACTTGGTACAATGCGCGCGTGGAGGACGGGGCGAGGCGCTATCATCGCCTGCAGTTCTGGCTGGGAGTTGGCCGGCTCGCGCTCACGGTCGGTGTCCTGGCAGCGTGTCTCCTTACGGATGCCACGCTGGCCATCCGGCAGTGGGCCGGGGCGGCCGGCCATCCGCCCTGGCTCCAGGTGGCGGAACTGGTCGTCTTCCTCAGCATTGCCTTCCGGCTTGTGGCGGCGCCCGTCACCTGGCTGGCGGGCTACTGGCTCCCCCGGCGCTACGGGCTCCTGCACCAGGCCTTCACCGGGTGGGCGTTCGACCACCTGAAATCGGTAACGCTGAGCGGCACTCTGACCCTGGTCGGCGCCGAGGTGGTCTATGCGCTCCTTCGGGTGACCGCGTGGTGGTGGCTCTGGGGCGCGGCGGCATTCTTCATCGGCTTTGCGCTGTTAGCAAAGGTCGTCCCGGTCTGGATCGTCCCGCTCTTCTACCGCCTCTCTCCCCTCCACGACGCCGCGCTCCGGGAGCGGCTGCTCGCCCTGGCCGCGCGGATCGGAGTTCCGGTGCTGGGGGTCTGGGTTGTCGACCAGTCGCGGAAGAGCCGGACAGCCAACGCCGCGCTCACGGGTCTCGGCCGCACGCGCCGCATCCTGCTCTTCGACACGCTTCTCAAGCGGTTCGCCCCCGACCAGGTGGAGGCGATCCTGGCCCACGAGCTGGCCCACCACGTCCACGGCGACCTTTGGCGTGCGCTGGCCCTCCAGGGCGCCCTGACCCTCGTGACCTTCTGGCTCACTGACGGCCTCCTCCAGAGCGGCAGCGCCTGGCTCGGCCTCGACGGCCCGGCGGACCCAGCAGGCCTTCCGCTCTTCGCCTTGGTTCTGGTCGGCCTTGGCCTCGCCGCCCTGCCCCTTTCCAACAGCCACTCGCGCTGGGTCGAGCGACGGGCGGATGACTTCGCCCTGCGCGTCACGCAGAACCCGGAAGGTTTCATCGCAGCGATGGACGGGCTCGCAGACCTGAACCTGGCCGAACGCCGCCCGCATCCGGTCAAGGAGTTTTTCCTCTTCTCGCACCCGTCCCTCGACCGCCGCATCGAGCGTGCCCGCCGGTTCGCTTCGGAGAGCGGCCGGGCTGTTGCCCACCGCCGCGTGGTCTGATATGGTCGACAGAGCCCGAAGGGGCCTACCATGACGAGACGCAAGCGGCTTTGTGAGCTCGTGGGGCTGAAGCAGGGCCTGGTGGTGCCGGGAGCCTACGACTGCGTCTCGGCCAAGCTCGTGGAGCGAGCAGGGTTTCCGGCGGTGTACATGACCGGCTACGGCACCTCGGCCTCACGCCTCGGGCTCCCCGACCTGGGGTTTGCGGGGATCGCCGAAATGGCGGACCACGCCCGAAACATGGCCGCGGCCGTCTCTGTGCCGCTGATCGCCGATGCCGACACCGGATACGGGAATGCCCTCACCGTGCGCCGCACCGTGCAGATCTACGAAGCCGCCGGGGTGGCTGCTCTCCACCTCGAGGATCAGGTCATCCCGAAGCGGTGCGGCCACCTGGCCGGCAAGCAGGTGGTGCCGCTCGAGGAGTTCACCCAGAAGATCCGGGCGGCAGCGGAGGCGCGCACCGACCCGGACCTCCTGATCATCGCCCGGACCGACGCCATCGCGGTGACCGGGTTCGATGACGCCCTCCACCGCGCCGAAGCTGCGGCCAAGGCGGGCGCCGACCTCCTCTTCATCGAGGCGCCGACGAGCGAAGTCGAGATCGAGCAGATCGCCCGGAGCTTCGACACGCCCCTCCTCTTCAACTACGCCCCGGGTGGCCGCTCCCCCCTGCTGCCGTTTGCGAGGCTCAGGGAGCTTGGCTACGCTATCATTCTCCTCCCGGTGGACACGTTGTTCGTGGCGGTCCGGGCCATGCAGGAGCTCTTGGCCGGGGTGAACTCCGCCGATGACGTCCTCCGGTTCAAGGACCGCTACGTCCCGTTCGCCGAATTCAACGAGCTGATCGGCCTCAGCGGGCAGACGGCGCTCGCAGACCGCTACAAGGACTGAGCATGAGCGAGATCAAAGAGCTGATCACCCACGCCGTGGATCGCATGACCGACGAGCTGGAGGCCCTCTCACACCGGATTCACGCCACCCCCGAGCTGGGCTACCAGGAGGTGAAAGCCTCGGCCTGGCTCGCCGAGTTTCTCGAGGCGAAGGGGTTCAAGGTCGAACGGGGAGTGGCGGGAGTGGAAACCGCCTTCCGCGCCATCCTCGAGAGCGGCGACGGGCCAACCGTCGCCGTCCTCTGCGAGTACGACGCGCTGCCAGAGATCGGGCACGCCTGCGGCCACAACGTCATCGCGACCTCGGGGGTCGGGGCCGGCGCCGCGCTCGCGGCGGTGAGAGACCGTCTTCCGAAAGGGCGCATCCTGATCATCGGGACGCCTGCGGAAGAGGGTGGCGGGGGGAAGATCAGGCTGATCGAGGGGGGAGCCTTCACCGACGTGGACTGCGCCATGATGATCCACGGCCTCGACCGCACCGTGATCCAGCAGGAGCTCCTGGGGGTCGTCCGCGTCACCTTCGACTTTACCGGCAAGGCCGCCCATGCCTCCGCCGACCCCTGGCACGGGATCAACGCCCTGGACGCGGTGATTCAGACCTTCAACGCAATCAGCATGCTCCGCCAGCAGGTGCGCCCGGACGCCAGGATTCACGGGATCATCACCAACGGCGGCGCGGCGCCCAACATCATCCCCGAAGCCGCCTCGTGCCTCTTCTTCGTGCGCGCCGCCACACTCGAGTATATGGGGGAGGTCCGTCACCGGGTGGTCGCCTGCGCCGAAGGGGCGGCGCGCGCCACGGGTGCTGAGCTCAGGGTCACCCAGAACCCGATCGTGTACGAACCCTTCAAACGGAACCAGACCCTCCTCGACCTCTTCAAGACCAACCTGGAGCGGCTCGAAGCCCACCCGGAGGCGCCGGTCCCGAACCGGTTCGGCTCTTCGGACATCGGAAACGTCAGCCAGGTGATTCCCGCCATCCAGCCCTACATCAAGATCGCCGAGACCGGCACGCCCATCCACTCCCGGGCCTTTGCCGCGGCGGCGGTGAGCCCGGTCGCGCGCCAGGGCCTGGCGCTCGCGGCCAAGGCCATGGCCATGACCGCCGCGGATCTCCTGGCCAACCCCGAAGCCGTCCGACGCGCCAAGGAGGAGTTCGCCGGGGCACCGGGCTCAGGGAGTCGTTGAGTCGTGGCGGTCCTCGTCCAAACCGCGTTCCCCAATGTCCCGCTCTTCCGCCGCGGCAAAGTCCGTGACGTCTACGCTGTGGACGCTGACACGCTTCTTATCGTCGCCACCGATCGCATCTCCGCCTTCGACGTCGTGCTCCCGAACCCCATCCCGGAGAAAGGCCGGGTCCTCACCGGCCTCACCCTCTTCTGGCTCGACCTGATCCGCGATCTCGTCGCGAACCATCTGCTGACGGCCGATATCAGCGAATACCCCGCGACCCTACAGAAGCACGCGGATCAGCTCGAAGGGCGGTCGATGCTGGTGCGGCGCTCGGAGGTCGTGCCGTTTGAATGCGTGGTTCGCGGCTACCTGGCGGGCTCCGGGTGGAAGGAGTACCAGAAGACCGGAGCCGTCTGCGGGATTCCGCTCCCGCCGGGCCTTCAGGAATCCGACAAGCTGCCGGAGCCGATTTTCACCCCGGCCACCAAGGCCGACGAAGGGCACGACCTGAACGTGTCGGAGGCCGAGATGGCCCGAGGGGTGGGGACGGAGCTGACGGCGACGCTGAAGCGGCTGAGCCTGGAGATCTACACCCGGGCCGCCGACTACGCGGCCGGCCGCGGCATCATCATCGCCGACACCAAGTTCGAGTTCGGACGCGTGGATAGCCGGGTCATCCTGGTGGACGAGGTGCTGACTCCGGACTCCTCCCGCTTCTGGCCGGCTGCGGAGTACGTCCCGGGGACGTCCCCTCCATCCTTCGACAAGCAGTACGTGCGCGACCATTTGGAGGCGCTCCCCTGGAGCAAACAGCCCCCCGCTCCGGAGCTCCCGCCCGACGTGATCCGCCGCACCACCGAGAAGTATCTGGAGGCCTACCGCCTCCTCACCGGCAGATCCCTCTGACCGCGGTGACATCGCGCGAGCAGTGAGCGCACTCAAGAGTCAGGAGCAGAGAGAGATGGGGGAGCACACGCCGAGGCAGGGGAAGCGCTATCCCAACGTGATCGACCCGCTCCTGGGCTACGCCCCTGGAACGATCCTGACCGATGACCTGGCCGACTATCGAAGCGTCCTGGCAGCGGAGCAGGTCCTCCTGGACCGGTACAGGAAGGAAGGCCTCGACGGGGTGAAGAACGTGATGATGCTCGTGGATAACTGCAGCCTTCCGGAGTACTTTCACGGTGCCGCCTACCAGGAACGCTACCTGGCCAGCGCGCTCTCCGAGGAACGGCTTCAGGGCGTGATCAAAGCTCACCTGGGGGGCGACGACAGCTTCCGCGCCTTCGCCTTCAACCGGACCACCGCGGCGAACCTGACGGTGGTGCTCGCTCTGGCCCGGCCGGGGACGGCCGTCCCGTACGTGGTGCCGAGATACCCGAAGGCGGGCTTCAAGGGGCACGGTCACCCCTCGATCCCGCGGGCTGTGGAGCTGGCCCGCGCTGACTGCCCCGTCGTCGTGAGCCTCGAGGAGCTCCAGGCCGTGGTCGACCGGTCGGCGGTGTCGCTCATCGCGGTCTGCCCCTCCTATCGGGGAGTCATCGCGGAGGAGATCACCCGCGGGGCCTGCGAGCTGGGGCGGTCACGGGGAATCCCGGTCTTCGTGGACGACGCCTCGGGCGCCCGCATCCGCACCATCGGGGAGCGGCAGGCGCGCGCCATCGACCTGGGCGCCGATGTCGTGGTCACCAGCTGCGAGAAGTACGGGCTCAACGGCCCGCGCGCGGCGGTGGTGGTCGCCCGGAATGAGCTGATCGAGCGGATCGGAGCCAAGGCTGCGGTCCTTGGGACCGAAGCCAGACCCTCCGTCCTCGCGGCGATCGTTCGCTGCCTGGAGGAGTTCACGCCCGAGCGGGGCGCGGCCATCTACCGGGAGTGGGAGGAGCGCCACCGACTGCTCTTCGAGGCGATGCGCAAGGTCTTGGGCGACCGCGTCTCCTGGAAGCCGTACGGCGGGGTCTGGCTGCTCCCGGAAGACATTCTGGAGATCGCCATGGAGCGCGCGGGGATCGAGGAGAGTGAGTTCGCCCCGGTGGACGCCAGCACCGCACTGGCGATGATCCTGCTCAGGACCCACGGCTATATGACGATCCCGGCGCTCCACTACCCCGGCGCCTCCAAGTCACTCACGATCCACCTGGCCCAGCCCGCGGCGCAGCGTCTCGGTACCGAGGAGATCGTGAACGCTCTGGACGAGGCCTTGACCACGCTCTCCACGCTCCTGACGAGCCGCGACAAGATGGAAGCGCTCCTCTTCGGCCCGCCCCACGAGCCGATTCGGGCGTAGCGCCCTCTTAAGGCACCGGTGTACCGGGCCGGAATCGACATCGGCGGCACCTTCACCGACTTGGTCTTTCTGACCGAGGACGGGCAGGTTGTGGCCGGGAAGGTCCTTTCCACTCCCGACGACTACAGCCGGGGGATCGTGACCGGCCTCCGCGCCCTCTTCACCCGGAGGGAATTGCGCGGCAGTCACGTCACTGAGGTGATCCACGGGACCACCATCGCCACCAACGCGATCCTCGAGCGGAAGATAGCCAAGACCGGTCTTATCACGACCTCCGGGTTCCGAGATATGCTGGAGATCCGTCGGCTCCGGATGCCGACTCTCTACGACCTGTTCTGGGAGAAGCCCGAGCCCCTCGTCCCCCGCCGCCGCCGGCTCGAGGTGGAGGAACGCATCACCCATCGAGGTGAAATCCTCCGCCCGCTCGACCCGGAGCAGGCGCAGAAGGTGATCGACGACCTCCTCGCTCACGGCGTGGAAGCCGTCGCGGTGTGCCTGCTGAACGCCTACGCCAATCCCCTCCACGAGGAGTGCCTGGGCGCCCTGCTTCACAAGGGCGCTCCCGGGGTATCGATCTGCCTCTCCTCCGAGATCCTGCCTGAGATCCGGGAGTACGAGCGGACCAGCACCACGGTGGTCAACGCCTCCATCATGCCGGTGGTGAGCCGCTACCTGAGCTCGCTCACGAGCGCCTTGCACGAGCTGGAGATCAACGTCCCGCTCCTCATCATGCAGTCGAACGGCGGTGCCATGCGGGCCCGGGCAGCCGCGGAGCGCCCGATTCAGATCATCGAGTCCGGGCCGGCAGCCGGAGTCGTCGGGGCCCTCGAGGTGGCCAGGAAGATCGGCATCCCTGACCTCATCACCTTCGACATGGGCGGTACAACAGCCAAGACCTCGATGATCGAGGGCGGTGAGGTGACCCGGGTCTCAGAGTACGAGGTCGGAGCCGGGATCACCCTGGAGGGTCGGCTCCTCAAGGGCGGGGGGTACCACGTGCGGATCCCCGCCATTGACATCGCCGAGGTGGGCGCTGGCGGAGGGAGCCTCGTCTGGCTGGACAAGGGCGGGGCGCTCCGGGTCGGGCCGGAGAGCGCCGGCGCCGCTCCCGGTCCGGTCTGCTACGACCTGGGAGGCATCCACCCCACGGTCACCGACGCCAACCTCGTGCTCGGATTGATCAACCCGCATTACCTGGTGGGGGGGGCGCTCGCGCTCAATGCCGAAAAGGCCAGGGCGGTGATCCGAGAGAAGATCGCCCAGCCGCTCGGCTTGGGCCTAGAGGTGGCCGCCCACGGCATCCACCTCCTGGCGAACGCCGCCATGGCGAGGGCCGTCCGGGCCGTGTCCAGCGCGCGCGGGCGGGACCCGCGGCAGTTTGCCCTCATGGCCTACGGCGGCAACGGACCTGTTCACGCCGCAACCCTGGCCCGATCCCTCGAGATCCCGGGCGTGATCGTGCCCCCGATCCCCGGCCTGTTCAGCGCCCTGGGCCTCCTCTGCCCGGACGTGGAGCACCATTACGTCAGGACCTGCAAGCGGAGCCTGGAAGCGGCAGATCCCGAGGAGGTGGAGGGACTCTTCCGGGCCCTCGAGGCGGAGGGAGAGGCGGAGCTGGCGGCCGAAGGATATGGGCCGGAGGCGCTCCGGTTCGCGCGACTCCTCGACCTGCGCTACGCGGGGGAGAGCTCGGAGTTGACCATCCCGGCCCCGGATGGCGCCGTCTCGCCGGGCTGGTGGACGGTGCTGGCTGAGCGCTTCAGCGCCGAACACGAACGCACCTACGGGTACCGGTCGGAGCGAGAGCCGGTGGAGCTGCTGAACCTCCGCGTGATCGCCCGCGGCGTGCCCGCCACGCCGCGGGCGCCCCATCGGCTCCGGCTCGAGGCTACTGGAGCGCATCGTCCCGATCACGCCGGCAGCCGCCAGGTCTTCTTCGGCTCGGCGCACGGGTGGATCGAGACTCCCATCAGGCACCGGCAGGAGCTGGTGGGCGAGGACACTCCAGGGCCGCTGATCATTGAGGAGTACGACAGCACGACGGTCGTCCCTCCCGGCTGTCGGGTCTCGCTGGACGACTGGGGCAATCTCATCATCGTCGTGGGTCCCGGACTCACGTCCTGAGGCCGACACCATGTCGAGAGACTCGCGTGAGGACAGTGTCGCTCCGAGCCCGGGCTTTGCCCGGGCAAACTTCGGGGGGAGGTTCGAAAGGGGGGCGACGCCCCCCTCCGAGGTGAAGAGAGGCCGGGACCCGATCACCGTCGAGCTGATCAAGAACGCGCTCGAGTCCGTCGCTGACGAGATGGCCGTCACCGTGATCAGGACCGCCCGGTCGTTCGTCCTGAGGGAGGCCATGGACTTCTCCACGGCCCTCTTTACCGCCCAGGGGGAGATGATCGCTCAGGGGACCTGCCTCCCGCTCCACCTCGGGAGCATGCCCGAGGCGCTCAGAGCCGTACTTCGCTACTACGAGGGGGCGATGGCCCCGGGGGACATCTACGTGCTCAACGACCCCTACGACGGCGGAAGCCACCTCCCCGACATCATCGCTGTGAAGCCGATCTTCGCCGGCGAGCGCCTGGCGGGGTACTCAGCCGTCCTGGGCCACCAGACCGACATCGGCGGCCGCGTCGCCGGCGGGAATGCCTGCGACTCCACCGAGATCTATCAGGAAGGGCTCCGGATCCCGCCGCTCAAGCTCTACGATCAGGGGCGACAGAGGGAGGAGATCTTCCGCCTGATCGAGCGAAACGTGCGCGTGCCTGACAAGGTCCTGGGCGACGTCCGGGCCCTCCTGGCGGCCTGCGCCATCGGGGAGCGCGAGTTCCTGAGGCTCGTGGGCCGCTACGGGCTCGCCGAGCTGGAGGGATACTGCGCCGAGCTCCTGGATTACACGGAGCAGTTCACGCGGGCGGAGATCGCCTCGCTCCCCGATGGGGAGTATGCCTTCACCGATTACATCGACGACGACGGCATCGACCCGACGCCGATCCGCTTCCAGGTCGCCGTGACGGTCCAGGGAGATTCCTTGACGTGCGACTTCAGCGGGACCTCGCCCCAGGTCAAGGGCGCGATCAACTCGGTCCTGGCCTTCACCTCCTCCACCGTCCTCGCCTGCGTGCGGGCGATCCTGGACCGCACGATTCCCAACAACGCCGGCTTCTTTCGCCCCATCACTGTCCTCGCCCCGGAGCGAAGTATCGTGAACCCTCGTCCGCCGGCGGCGGTGGCCGCCCGGGGGCTCACGGCCATGCGCATCGCCGACACGGTCTTCGGAGCCCTGGCCCAGCTCGCGCCCGACAGGGTGCCCGCGTGCGGAGTCGGCGTGGACTCGGGGATCAGCCTGGGAGGCTACTACCCCGACGGAAAGCCGTTCGTCTTCCTCGAGTTCCTTGTCGGCTCTTGGGGAGGCGGCCCCTGGCGTGACGGGATGGACGCCTGCACCGGCATCCCGATCAACTACTCCAACACGCCGGCGGAGATGGTCGAAGCCGAGCAGCCGATCGCGGTGGAGCGCTACGGCTTCGTGCCGGACAGCGGAGGCCCCGGTCGGTTCCGCGGCGGGCTGGCCCTGGTGCGTGATCTTCGCTTCCTGGGCAGCGAGGCGACCCTCCAAGTAAGATCCGACCGCCGGAAGTTCAGGCCGTACGGCCTCGAGGGCGGCAAGCCCGGGACGGCCTCACTCAACGTGCTGAACCCGGACGGTGAGCCGCAGGTCCTCCCCTCCAAGTTCCTCCGCACGATCAAAGAGGGCGACCTCTTCCGGCTACTCCTAGCCGGCGGCGGCGGATACGGTAATCCGCTCGAACGGGACCCGACCCTGGTCCTGAAAGACCTCATCGAGGAGAAGATCACGGCGGCCCATGCCAGGGAGGAGTACGGCGTGGCCGTCACGGGCAATCCTCCCGAAGTGGACCGGGACGAGACCAAACGGCTGCGGGAGTCGCTTTCATCTGCCCCTCACCTTAATCCTCTCCCCGCCCCGGGGAGAGGAAAGAAGGAGAGGGGAATTCGGACATAACCGATGGCCTACCGAATCGGCGTGGACGTGGGAGGGACGTTTACCGACCTGGTGGCCCTGGCCGAAGACGGGTCAAAGCTGAGCCTCCTCAAGGTGCCGTCGACCCCCGATGACCCCTCCCGAGGGCTCTTCGAAGGGCTCGACTCCCTCCTGGCTCTTCGGGCGATCGCTCCGTCCGAAGTCAGCTACCTGGGTCACGGGACCACGGTCTGCCTCAACGCGATCCTTGAGCGCAAGGGGGTGAAGACCGGGCTCGTGACCACCCGGGGAATGCGGGACCTCCTGGAGCTCCGCCGCCAGACCCGGGACCATCTCTACGACCTCCAGGCCGACAAGCCCGAACCGTTGATCCCGCGGCCGCTCCGACTGGAGGTGCCCGAGCGCACGCTTTTCGACGGCTCCATCCTGGAGCCGCTGGACCTCGAGGCCGCGGCGCGCGCGCTCGACGAGCTGGCAGAGCAGGGAATCCGGGCGTTGGCGATCTGCTTCCTCCACTCATACGCGAACCCCGCTCACGAAGCGGAGGTGAAAGCGCTTGCCGCGAAGAAGCATCCGGAGCTCTCCCTCTCGGTCTCTTCAGAGGTGCTCCCCGAGTTCAGGGAGTTCGAGCGGCTCTCCACGACGGTGGTGAACGCGTACGTAGGGCCCCTCATGACCCATTACCTGGCCCGGGTCGAAGCCGTGGTGGAGCGGCTCAGACTCCCGGCCCGTCCTCACATCCTTCAGTCCAACGGAGGGGTGGTCGCCCTCACCCACGCGCGGGAGCGCCCGGTCTTCACCATCGCCTCAGGGCCGAGCGCCGGGGTGGCGGGGGCGGCCTTCGTTGCACGAGAAGCCGGGTTCGACCGGATTATCAGCTTCGACATGGGCGGGACAAGCACTGATATCTGTCTGGTGGAGCGGGGAACGCCGCTCACGGCCTCGGAGAAGCGGTACCACGGCCACCCCGTGAAGGGCTCCATGCTGGATCTCCACTCCATCGGAGCGGGTGGGGGGAGCATCGCCTGGGTGGACGCGGGCGGGTTCCTCCGGGTTGGACCCCAGAGCGCCGGGGCCGCTCCCGGGCCCGCCTGCTATGGTCAGGGCGGGCCCGGGCCGACGGTGACCGACGCCAACCTGGTTCTCGGTCGCCTGAACCCCGACGGCTTCCTCGGCGGGAAGATCCGCCTCGATCCTCATCTGGCGGAAGCGGCGATCGGGGAAGGGCTCTGCCGGTACCTGAGCATGGACATCCACCGCGCCGCTGCAGCACTCCTCACGGTGGTCAATGCCAACATGGCGAGCGCCATCCGCCTCTGCTCGGTGGCGCGCGGCTACGACCCACGAGCGTTCACCCTGGTGGCATACGGCGGAGCCGGGCCGATGCACGCCAGCGCCGTGGCCCGCCAGCTCGGGATTCCCCGTGTCCTGGTGCCGGCCAATCCCGGAGTCCTCTCGGCCCTCGGCCTGGTGCTGGCCGACGTCAAAACCGAATGCTCCCGAACCCGCATCCGGAAGACCGAGACGGCGGATCCGGAGGAGCTGGAGGCGATCTACCGGGAGCTGGAGACCGAGGCCCGGCAGTGGGCGAGACGGGGAGGTTTTCGCGAAGAGGCAGTTCGGCTCTCTCGGTCAGCCGACATGCGCTATGTCAGGCAGAACTACGAACTGGGCGTCCCCGTCCCCGCCCGGATCGGGCCGGCTCAGGTCGAGCAGGTGATCCGGAACTTTCACCGCGTGCACCGCCGGGTCTATGGCTATGCCTCCCCTGACGCGCCCACTGAGCTCGTGTCCGCCCGGGTGATGGCCCGGATCCCCGTGGCGAAGCCGGCACTGTCAGTCCGCCCTGGCGGACACGGGACGGTCCCCGATTCCGTGAAGGGCGAGCGCCGGGTCTTCTTCGACGAGCAAGGGTTCGTCCCCTGCCTGATCTACGAGCGCGCGAAGCTCCCTCCCGAGGTGCCGATCCTGGGGCCGGCGATCCTCGAGCAGCTCGACTGCACCGCGGTGATGTGCCCGGACGAGGTGGCCAGCATCGATCTATACGGCAACCTGCTCATCGAGCTTCCCGCGAGGCCAGTGTGATGGATCTCGTCACCATCGAGGTCGTCCAGAACCAGCTCCTCACCGCCGCCGAGGAGATGGGAATCACCCTGGTCCGGACCGCCTACTCCCCCAACATCAAGGAGCGACGTGATAGCTCAGCGGCGATCCTCGGCCCCGTCGGATCGATCGTCGCGCAGGCTTCCCATATCCCAATGCATCTCTCATCGATGGTGGAGCTGGCCCAGGAGCTCTTCCGGTCTTACCCGCGGGAGGCCCTGAGGCCCGGCGACATGTTCGTGGCCAACGATCCCTACGTGGGCGCCGGCTCCCACCTGAACGACTTGGCCGTCATCGCGCCCGTCTTTGTCGAGCGAACGCTGGTGGCCTTCGTGGCGAATGCGGCGCACCACGCGGATATCGGAGGCCGGGTCGCGGGGAGCGAATCGGGGGATTCGAGGACGATCTTCCAGGACGGGCTCCGGATCCCGATCGCCAGGATCATCCACCGGGGGCGGCTCGACGACGGGCTCTTCCGCACCATCCTCCTGAACTCCCGGACCCCGGAGGAGCGAGTGGGGGACCTGAGAGCTCAGTTCGCCGCCAACCGGGCCGGAGCGAGGCGCATCGAGGAGATCACCCGGCGATACGGACGTCAGGCCTTGATCGAGTGCATGGGCGCGATTGCTGACTACACCGAGCGGAGAGTCCGGCACGCGATCCGTTCTCTCCCGCCGGGGGTCTACACCGCCTCCGGGTATACGGATGACAACGGTCTCGAACCGACCTCCGTGGCGATCCGCTTGGCCGTCCACGTGAGAGACGGTGAGATGCTCTTCGACTTCTCGGGCACGGACCCTCAGATCCCCGGAGCCAAGAATGTCCCGCTGGTCTCGCTCCTGGCGACGGTGTACTACGTGGTCAAGGCCGTCGTCGACCCCGACATCCCGTCAAACGCGGGGTTCTATCGGGCCATCACCGTCCTGGCGCCGTACGGGAGCGTTCTCAACCCGGCCCCGCCAGCGGCGGTAGCCGCGCGCTTCACCACCTGCCAGAAGGTGGCGGACGTGATTCTGACGGCCCTCGCCACCGCAGTGCCGGAGCGGGTGGTTGCGCACTGTCATGGGGGCACGCTCGCCATCTACTCCGGGACCGATCCGCGGACCGGGGAGTTCTTCGTGGACTACGAGGTGTACGCGGGCGGAAGCGGCGCCAGGTTCAACAAGGACGGCGCGGACGGAATGGCCAACCACACCACCAACACCTCCAATCTCCCGATCGAGTGCCTGGAACAGGAGTTCCCGCTGCTGGTGGAACGCTACGAGCTGCGCCCTGATTCAGGAGGTGCCGGACGGTTTCGGGGCGGGCTGGGAGTGATTCGAGAGGTGCGGGGGCTCGACCGAGAGCTGACCGTTGGCGGGTGGGGGTGCGACCAGCGCGTGCCGCCAGCAGGACTCCGGGGCGGCCGGGACGGCGCGCCCGGGAGGTTCGAGCTCCACTCCCCCGGTTCCTCCTCGCCGGATATCGTGAGATCCACGGTGGCCGGGACCAGGCTCCCGGCGAACGGTCGGCTCAGAATCGCCACCTCCGGCGGCGGAGGCTTCGGTGATCCGCTGGATCGAGCGCCCGAGCACGTGCTCCGAGACGTCCTGGAGGGGAAGATCACCCCTGAGCACGCTCGATCGGCCTACGGCGTGGTGATTCAGGGCCAGGCAGTGGACCGTGGTGCCACCGAGACACTCCGACGACACCTCCGGGAGGGATCTCATGACTGATCGACTCTCGAGCGGAAAGTCCGGCCGTCTGCTCGCGTCGGCCAGGCGGGTCCTGATGAGGAGCTTCTTGCGCGACTTCGAGCTGCCCGTGATCGAGCGGGCGTCAGGGGCGGTCATCACCGATGTGGACGGCAAGGAGTACCTCGACTTCAGCTCAGGCCAGATGTGCGCCACGGTCGGCCACAACCACCCGCGCATTGTCAAGGCCATTCGCGAGAACGCCCAGAAGGCGCTCCACTTGAACAGCTCCATGCTCGCTCCCGAGGTCATCAGCCTGGCCCGGCGTCTGACCGATCTCCTCCCCTCCCCCCTCAAGAAGATCTTCTTCCTCTCCACCGGCGGCGAGTCCACCGAGGCAGCGATCAAGATGGCCAAGAAGGCCGCTGGCAAATTCGAGATCGTCGGGCTGGCCGACTCCTTCCACGGCTCGACGGGGGGCGCGCTCTCGAGCACGTTCATCCCGGAACGACGGGCAGGCCACGGCCCCATGCTCCCGGGGAGCCACGCGATCTTCGCCCCCAGCTGCTACCGTTGCCCGCTCAAGCTCGCCTTCCCCGAGTGCGACTATGCCTGCGCTCGAACCGGCTTCGACCTGGTGGACAAGCAGAGCGTCGGCTCCCTCGCCGCCCTGATCGCCGAACCGATCCAGGGTGCAGCCGGCATCGTGGAGCCGCCGCCGGGGTACCTGGCCGTGCTCCGGGACCTCTGCCGCGAGCGGGAGATGCTCTTCATCCTGGATGAGGCGCAGACCGGGCTTGGCCGGCTGGGAGATATGTGGGGGTTTCAGCGCGACGGCGCCGCGCCTGACATCCTGGCGCTCTCGAAGACGCTCGGCGGTGGCATCCCCCTAGCCGCTACAGTCACCTCACCGGCTATCGAGGAGCGGTGCTACGAAAACGGCTTCTGGTTCTACACCTCACATCTTAACGAGCCGCTTCCTGCCGCAGTGGGGCTGGCGGTCCTCGATGCGATCGAGGAGGAACGATTGGTCGACGCGGCGCGCGAGAAGGGCGCCCACCTCAAGAAGGGACTCCTCGCCCTCAAGGAGCGCTACGAGATCATCGGCGATGTGCGCGGCCGCGGGCTCCTGATGGGTGTGGACTTCGTCCAGGACCGGGTGAGCAAGACCCCGGCGGAGACCCAGGCGGAGGCGATCAGCCGGCACTGCCTGGAGCGCGGGCTCTTCATGGCCCCGATTCACCAGCGCGGGCAGTATTTCGTTTGGCGGGTGGCTCCTCCCCTGAGCATCTCCTTCGAGGAGATCGATCGGGCGCTGGAGATCATCGAGACCGCCATCGGGACCGTCTGTGGAGGAGCGTGATGGCAGCGGCTTCAGCTGCCTCAGCGGGCACCGCCATGCAGCACCGCGACGAAAACCCTTGACGGCGATGCCCTCATATCAGATGCTCGGCACACCATTAGATGCGTGAGGTCCGGCCACTAACGACGGAGGAGGGCGGACCTCCAAGGAGAGTCAGACATGGCGACTAGGGTCACTGCGAAGCTTCTTCACGTGGACCTCACGACTCGACAGACCCGGGTCGAGGAGATTCCCGAAGCGGTTCTGCGAAAGCACCTTGGTGGCGGTGCCCTGGCCAGCTATCTGCTCCTCCGGGAGATGCCGCCGGGTGTGGATCCCCTGGGGCCCGATAATATCCTCGTGTTCACGACCAGCGTGATCAACGGGCTCTCCCTTTCCGGGACCAACCGCTACACCGCAGCGGCCAAGTCGCCGCTGACCGGCGGGTACGGAGAATCGGAGGCCGGAGGGTGGTGGGGGCCTGAGCTGCGGGCGGCAGGCTACGACGGCCTGGTGATCCGGGGACAGGCCGGGTCCCCGGTCTATCTCTGGATCAAGGACGGGGAGGTGGAGTTCAGAGATGCGCGCCCCTACTGGGGCCGGCTCTCAGGGGAAGTGCAGGACGGGCTTGAGCGGGAGCTGGCCGACCGTCGCATCCGCGTGCTGCAGACCGGCGTCGCCGGGGAGCGAGGGGTGCGCTTTGCCGCCATCGTGAACCAGCTCAAGCACTTCCACGGCCGGTGCGGGCTCGGGGCGGTCATGGGGGCCAAGGGGCTCAAAGCGATCGTGGTCCGAGGCACGAAGCTTCCCATCGCCATGGACAAAGGCGGCGCCCGTGCCACGCTGACCTGGTTCCGGGAGCACTACGACCGCTCCAAGGACCGCTTTCACCAGCTCGGCACGGCCGGCGTGGTTCTCATGCTCGAGGCCAGCGGCATCCTCCCCACCCGGAACTTCCGAGACGGCTCCTTCGAGCACGCCCGCGCCATCAGCGGGCGGGCCATGGCGGACAGCATCTTGGTCGATCGCGGCACCTGCTATGCGTGCGCCGTGGCGTGCAAGCGCGAGGTCGCCGTCCCGGAGGACGGCGTGGTGCCGAAATACGGCGGCCCCGAGTACGAGACGCTGGCTGCCACGGGGTCCCTCTGCGGAGTGGGAGACCTTCGGGCCGTCGCGCGCATGCACCAGCTCCTGGGTCAGTACGTTCTCGATTCCATCTCCGCCGGCGCCGTCATGGCCTTTGCCATGGAATGCTACGAGCACGGCATCTTGACCGAAGAGGACACGGGCGGGCTCGACCTCACGTGGGGGAACGCCGGAGCCGTTGAGCAGCTCGTGCACCTGATCGGCCGACGGGAGGGAATCGGCAAGGTTCTGGGCGAGGGAGCCCGCCGGGCCGCCGAGAGCATCGGCCGAGGCGCCGAGCGCTTCGCGCTCCACGTGAAGGGCCAGGAGCTTCCGATGCACGACCCCCGGGGGAAGAAAGGCCTTTCGCTGGCGTATGCCCTTTCGTCCACGGGCGCGGACCACATGGAGGCTCCTCATGACCCTCTCTACGAGGGCTTTCATGCGACGGGCCACCCGCTCGGGCCGCTGGGCCTCATCGAGCCCGTCGACGTCCTGGATCTCGGGCCTCGCAAGGTGAGAGCGTTCTTCCTCACGCAGCAGGTCTGGAGCCTCTATAACTCCGTGGGCATGTGCGACTTCGTGGGGATCCCTCTAGGCAGCCTGGCGCTGGAGCAGCTGGTAGCGTACGTCAACAGCGTGACCGGCTGGAACATGAGCCTCTACGAGATGATCAAGGTGGGGGAGCGGGCCAACACGCTGCAGCGGCTGTTCAACTGCCGTGAGGGGTTCACGCCCGACGACGATCTCCTGCCCCATCGCCTGCACGAGGGGATCGGAAATGGTCCCCTCACAGGCGAGCGGATTGATCCGGACCAGTTTCTGGCCGCGCGCCGCCTCTACTACGAGATGGCGGGGTGGGATCCGGAGACAGGCTGGCCCACGGCCGCCAAGCTGGCGGAGCTCGCGGTGGATGAGCCGGCCCCTATCGCTCGCCGACGACGAAGTGGAGCCCCGCGAGTTTGAGGCGGATGGCGTCCGCTTGGCCTCTTGCCACCCCCGGGTGCTCGGTGACCAGATTCAGGGCCGTCTGGAGATGGCCGATCGCCTCCTGGTTGGCCCCTACGGCCACTGCGCGGTCGGCCGCGGTCAAGAGGCACGGCAGCGCCTGCACCCGCCGGTCGCTCTGCGCCCAGTGGTGGGCGAGTTGATCACAGACTTCCTCGGTCCGGCCCCGGTACAGCCGCTCCAGCATCTCGGCAGCTCGCCGGTGGCGAGTCTGGCGGTCAGGCTGGAGGAGGGCGCCGTAAGCGACCTCCTGGGTCAGGACATGACGGAATATCACGCTCGCGATCGGACGTCCGGCCTCGCGGTCAAGGAACCCCCTCCGCTCGACCTGGGTCAGATCCTCCTCGAACCGATCTCCGGAGACCAAGGCGCGCAGGTAGGCCAGCGGAAACTGCTTGCCGAGCACGGCGGCGTCGGCGATCAGCTCGCGAGCAGAAGCGGGGAGACGATCGATCCGTGAAGAGATCAGGGCGCTGATGGTGGAGGGAACGACCCCTTCCACGCCTTCCCGGAGATCGTACGCTCCGTGATCGAGTACCAGGTCTCCCCGCTCCCGGAACGCCCGGACCAGCTCCTCGACGTAGAATGGGTTCCCCTCCGACCGCGCCGCCACGATCCGGCGCAAGCGATCGCTCGCCGGGTACGGGTCCACCTGCGCGTCCACCAGGGCGTGGATGTCCGACGGCGAGAGCGCTTTCAGGAACAATTCCTGGACCCGACCGAGCTCGAGGTTGCTGCCCGCGAGGGGGAGGCGCGAGGTCATGAGGAGCATGAGACGAAGACCCCGGGCCTCGAGCGCCAGGTGCCTGAGTAGCTCCTCCGACGACGGGTCGAGCCACTGAAGGTCCTCGACGAGAAGAAGCCTGGGCTCCCGCCGACACTCCTCCGTCACCCAGGCCGTCACCGCCTCACGCAGCCGGTCTCTCTGATCATCCGGCGCGCTGGCCTGCTGCCTCGAGGGGGCTTCGGAGCCGGTTCCGAGGAGGGAGAAGATCTCCGGTGCGCGCGCCGCGAGGTCAGGCGAGAGGTCCCACAGGCGGCGATGGAGCTGGTCGCGCGTAGCGGCGAGATCGACCGCCGGATCAATGCCGGCCAATTGCCTGAGCAGCTGGCGGAAGACAAAGTAGGCCGTACCCCGCGCGTGGGAGAGAGCCGCTCCCTCGATTCGCTCGGCGATCCCCAGGCTTCGCTGGAACTCGTAGGCGAGCCGTGACTTCCCGATGCCGGGCTCCCCGACCAGACAGACCGCCTCGCCGTGCCCCTTGACCACGCGCTCCCAGCACTCGCCAAGGGCGAGCAGCTCAGCCTCGCGCCCTCGGAACGGGGAGACGCCGCGCCGCAACGAGGCCTCGAGGCGGGAGACGACCGTGCCCTCCGCTTCCAGGACGTACGCCTCGACTGGCTCTGACAGGCCACGCACGCGCATCAGCCCCAGCGAGCGGAAGCGAAAGAACCCTTCACCCAGGTGATAGGTCGGAGCCGCCACCGTGATCGTCCCGGGGTCCGCTGCCTGCTGCATCCGCGCGGCAAGGTTCGTGGTCAACCCCTGGGCAGTGTAGTCCATCCTGAGGTCATCTCCGATCGCGCCCACGACAACGGGACCGCTGTTGAGCCCGAGCCGCACCTGGAAAGAGAGGCCCTTGTCCCGTCGCAGCGCGTCGGCATACTCCTTGAACCCTCGCTGGATCTCCAACGCGGCGTGCAGGGCGCGCCGGGCATGGTCCTCATGGGCGATCGGCGCGCCGAAGAGCGCCATGATCCCGTCCCCGGTGAACTGGTTGACGGTCCCCTCCCAGCGATGCACCGCATCCAGCATCAGCTGGAAGGCGCCGTCCATGACCGCGTGGAACTCCTCGGGGTCAAGGGCGCCGGCGAGGTCGGTCGAGCCCTGGACATCCACGAAGAGAACGGTGACCTCCTTGCGCTCGCCCCTGAGAGCCCGTCCATCCGTGAGGATTCGCTCTGCAAGGTGGTGAGGCGTGTAGGAGGCCGGCGCGCGTGAAGCGGGCCTCGGCGGCGCGGGGGAAGTCAGCGCCGCTCCGCAGCTGTCGCAGAAGCGGGCCTCGGGACGCGCGCTCTGGCCGCAGGAAGGGCAGCGTCCCTCAAGCGGCCGGCCACAGGCCTCGCAGAAGCGCGCGCCCTCGCGCGTCTCATGGCCGCATGCCGGGCAGTTCACCGCCTCGCTACCCCTCCCGGAGTCCCACGTCCAGTGCGCTCGTCACCGTTGTGGCAAGGCCCCAGAAGCCTGCCACCCCGATCATCTCCAGTATCTCGTCTTTCGAAAACCCAGCGCGCTCCATCTCGCGGTAGTCATCGGGCTTCAACCCGCCTGGGTCGTTCGCGACCCTGAGGGTGAACTCGACGAAACGCCGCTCACGGTCGGAGAGCGGTAACGCGGCCGGCGCCTGGCACATGTTATCCAGGGCGGCGTCGTCCAACCCGAGTTTCAACAAGAACTCCCGGCTTGCATTGAAGCATGGACGACATCCCTTGGCATGGGCGATCAGCATGGACGCGATGAACTGGGCTGTCCCAAAGCGGTTCGGCACGGGGATCAAGTCCTCGAACGCCTGGACAAAGGCCTTGAGCAATCTGGGATACTTGGCCATCGCATACAAACCCGGCGACAGTCGGTCGGATCGGGAGCGCTTCTTGGCGACGTCGATAAATTCCTTCGCCTCAGGCGCGAGTTGATCCTCAGGGACGTATTCGAAGAACGCCATGGCATGCCCTCCTGCTCAGTCACTCGTCCGCAAGCCCGGCGCCCACAGATTGAGTAAAGACCATATTCATGGTCCAGTAAGCCACAAAGCCGATGATCTCCTGGATCTCCTCCTTCGAGAATCCGTGCTCGGCCATCTCCTTGAAATCCTTAGGCTGGAGATCGGCGGATCCCGTCGCGATCTTGAGCGCGTAGCGGACGAACAAACGGTCGCGTTCTTTGAGCGGTAGGGCATCGGGGTTGATGCAAATTCCATCTAATGTCGCCTCGTCGAAGCCCAGTCTATTTAGCTCAAACCGAGAGGCGCCAAAGCACCCCTCGCATCTTTTCGTGTGGGCAATGAGCATGACGGCCAGGTTTCGTGCCTCCCATGAAAATCTACACTGGTGAGATAGATTCTCATACGCCTTCACCCTTGCCTCGATAATTCTTGGGGAGCGCCCCATTGCTCTCCAACGGGGGGGAGTGTTTTCAGCTCCGGTGAGGCGCCGGTACTCTTCCAGCATCTGCCGGACTTCCGGGGAGAGTTCCTCGTCTGTGGGAAGGTCGAAGAACGCCATGGCGCTTTCTCCTCTGACTTGCCGGACATTCTGGATGCCTCAAAGGGTGGATTTCTTGTGAAGCGAACGTACCATGCGCCCGACAGGTGTGCAAGCCACGAACCCATACTGGACTTGCATTCCCTGCGCCTCCACAGCGGATACTACACAGAGGGCTTGGGTGATTCCTTCAAAGCCGTGCTACCATGCCCTCTGCCAGCTGGAAAGGGGGGAGCCGAGATGCCCGTCCAGAGCGCCGACAGACCCCGAGCATACCCCGGGCGGGAGCGCCGGGTCCGGGAGATCGTGAGGCGGTGTAAGTCCAAGAAGATCCAGCTCGTCCGCTTCCTCTACTGCGGCAACGATGGCGTGATCCGCGGCAAGGCCTGCCACACTCAGTTCCTGAACTCCTATCTGGAGTCGGGAATTGGCCTTACGGTCGCTATGCAGTCGTTCAACATGCTCGACCAGCTCGTGCCCGAGGGCTCCTTCGGCCCCGTGGGGGAGATCCGTCTCATGCCTGATCTGGAGACCTTCGCCGTCTTGCCTCACTCGCCGAAATCTTCCCGGCTTCTCTGCAACATGGTGACGCTCGAGGGTCAGCCGTGGGCGGTCTGCCCTCGGCACTTTCTCTCGCGCATGATCGAGCGGGCTCGCAAAGCGGGGGTGGCCCTCAAGGCCGCCTTCGAAAACGAGTTCACCCTGGCTCGGCGAGAGGGCGAACGCTATGTGCCGATCGACAGGAGCTCGTGCTTTTCGACCATCGGGATGGACTCGGCCACGCCGGTCATGGTGGAGATCATCGAGGCGCTCATGGCCCAGGGGGTCTACCCGGAGCAGTACTACGCCGAGCTGGGGCCGGGGCAGCAGGAGCTTCCGGTGCGATTCGCCGACGCCCTCCGCGCCGCGGACAACCAGATCACTGTCCGGGACACCGCGCGCGGCGTCGCCTTGAGACACGGACTCCTGGCCTCCTTCGCCCCGAAGCCGTTCCCGGACCAGGCGGGCAACGGGAGCCACATCCACTGGAGCCTCTGGCGGATCAAGGACGGCAAGAACCACTTCCACGACCCCAAGGCTCGCTACGGGCTGTCGGATGCAGCGTACGCCTTTCTGGCCGGCCTGCTCGCCCATCTGCCGGGGCTCGTGGCGCTGACAGCGCCCAGCGTCAACTCCTATCGGCGCCTCCAGCCGCGTTTCTGGTCAAGCGCCTACACCGCGTGGGGGCCTGACAACCGCGAGGCGGCGATCCGGATCCCCTCCAAGCGGCGCGGGCTGGAGATGGAGTCCACCAACCTGGAGCTGAAGCCGTGCGATCCGTCCAATAATCCTTATCTCGCCCTGGGCAGCCTCCTGGCTGCCGGCCTTGACGGGATCGAGCGGAAGCTCGCTCCGGGAGAACCCGCGTTGGTCGATCCGGACACGCTCTCTGATGAGGAGCGGCGGCGGCTCGGGATCCGCCGGCTCCCCGCCTCCCTTGGCGAGGCCCTCGATGCCCTCGAGCGCGACGAGGTCCTCAGGGGGGCGCTCGGCGAGATGCTGATCAAGGAGTACCTGGCGGTGAAGCGCTCCGAGGTCCGGGGATTCGAGGGCAAGGACACCGCCTTCGAGATCGACCAGCACTTCTACAAGTACTGATCTAGGCTGCTTGAACTTCGCGTCAGGAAGGTAGTAGCTCGCTCACGCCGCCCCGATTGCGCCCAGCTTGTCGTCAACTTCCCCAAGCTCGGCGTGTCCAGCCCCAGGCGACCGGCTGACAATATGGCACGGGTTTGGACGAATTGACCGGACGGCACGGGGCGCGGGGTTGATGCCCTTGGAGAGCGGAGGGGAGCAGGAGCCGAAATTCCAACACCGGCAAGGCGATACGAGCCGATGAAGCAGCTCGGGTCAGAGTCGTATGGGGCAAGATTCTTGCTCTCCCTGTAGGCGTGGTCAACTATCGAGCTCCGCTGCTCGGGTCATCAAGAGCGCAGTCCGGAGGCGGCCATGGCGGATCTTAGCCAAGTCCCGACGATCCTGTGTGTCGATGACGATCTGAGTTTTCTCAGGATCCTGAAGGAGTACTTCACCAATCTCGGATTTAGCGTCCTCACCGTGACGAATGGGGAGGCGGCGGTGGCTCAGGTCACGCGGCGGCCACCCAACGCGGTCATCCTCGACCTGTTCATGCACGGCCTCGACGGGGTCGGGACGCTGCAGCAAATCAGGAGGCTCAACCCGAGGATCCCGGTCATCGTCGTCAGTGGTGTGTCGAATGCCGTGGAAATGCTCCAGCAGGCCGCGGTGAGCGTGGCCTCGGTCTTCCTGAAGCCGGTGGACCCAGACCAAATCTTGAAGGCTCTGCTCTTGGTAGGCGTGGCTCCCCCGAAGCCCGGCCCTTCCGCAGGTCGGGGAGCATGACTTCGGTGAAGCTTCAGGCGGGAACCTTTGCTGTCTCCCGAAGGTCCGGCTGGGCGTAGCCCAAGCCAGGCACGCTCAGGAAATGGGTCAGGACGGCCTGGCTGCCGGTGACTGCCGCCTCGCTGGCCTTCTTGGTGATTCTGCTGAGCCCTGATCTGGTAGCAGCTAAGGTTCGAGCGGTTTCAGGGTCTCGCGGAGAAAAGCCCTGACGTCCTCCCAATAGTACCCGACGTCCCAGAAAAGCCGATGTCCCCCTCCACGATCGTAACGGATGATTCGCGCCTCCTTTCCGTGCGCCCGCAGACCCCGCTCCAGCATGTCGACATCTTCCAGAATCCAGGAGTCATCTCCGCCCTCGACCAGCAGCAAGACCGGTGCGGCGAGCGAGCGCACCCGCCGCACCGCCTCGGCAAAGCGCCCCCGCCCCGGGGCAGGGGCCAGGATCAGAAGGGCCTTCAGGTCGGTCCGCTCGACGCCCACCATGAGCGTCAGGAGACCCCCTCGCGAGAACCCCATGAGCGCAACCCGGGATGGGTCGACATCGGGACGGGCCTTTACATAATCAACCGCCCTGGAAACCTCTTCCTTGTGACGTGAAAGATTTCCCGGGCCACTTCCTCGGATGGGAGCAAATGCCAGGAGCCCATCCCGAGCCAGCGCCTGGCAGATACCGTCCAGATTGTAACCGCGCAAGCTTGCCCCTTGGTAGCCCCGCCGGTCGACGATGAGGCCGTGGTTGTACACCACAGCAGGAAAAGGCCCCTTCCCTTCAGGGCGGCAGAGGAGAGCCCGACCTTCCTCTGCGCCGATGCGGTAGCCGATCAGGGAGGCTTCCCCGACGGCACAGCCTTGAATCACGAAGAGGAGCACAAGCGCGAGGGCAAAGTTCAGCCGTAAGGCTGGCCGCTCAGGCCCAACGTAGGTGCATCGCTCGCCGGACTGCGCTAGAGGTAGCGCGGATGCCAGTCTAGACCCTCCCATGTCGTAACCCCGGTCAGTGGGATCCGCACAGTGGCATGGAGTCGCTCCTCGGCTTCCCTGAGCTCTCGTTGTACCATCTTCCCCCCAAGGGACCGAACAAACTTCTTGCGCTTCCGTTCGGCATCGTAGTCGACTACCGGAAGGATCTCTCCATGTAACATCAGCTTGGGCAAGCCGCTGACCCCACCTCTTCCACAAGCGTACGGCCGGGGGCCTTCGGGCCAACATGTGAGGCTTCACGCCGGCCGGGGCGCCTCCGGCCGATCGTGGCCGGCGAAGCGCGCGAGCCCAGCCGCCATCTCGGGATCGTCTGCTGTCGGCAGACCGGTCTCCGCCTCAAGCCGGAGACCGCCCGAGAGCGACAAACCCCAGGCCGCCAGCAGCGCCGCGCGGTCGGCCCGTAGGCTGGCTTGCGGGTACTCGGCGATGCGGTGGCCGATCTCCAGTGCACGCTCGAGCGCCTTGCCAGGCTCGACCACCTCCTGAACCAGCCCGATCGCGAGCGCCCGGCCCGCATCGA
>JBHIBG010000020.1:0-36161 GCA_046758965.1 Methylomirabilia bacterium
CCCATCGCGACATCCCGCCGTGGGCCAACTCCTCCATGGACGGCTTCGTGGTCTGCTCCCGGGATACACAGGGCGCATCCCGGGAGCGTCCGGCAGAGTTCACCGTGGCGGGGAAGATCCCCGCAGGGACCACGGCCTCCCGGCCTCTCGCGCGTGGAGAGGCGTTCCGAATTTTCACCGGAGCTCCGCTCCCGGAAGGCGCAGACAGCGTGGTCCCGCAGGAAGAGGTGGAGACGGACGGGACTTCGGTGAAGATCCTGCGCGCGGTGGCGCCCGGGGAATACGTCCGCCCCGCGGGTGAGGACATGCGTGCGGGCGACGTGGTGCTCGAGCCCGGTCAACTGGTGGGCGCGCCTGAGGTCGGTCTCCTGGCCACGCTTGGGAACGCTCATGTTCAGGTCTTCAGGCGTCCGCGTGTGGCGATTCTCTCCACCGGGGACGAACTGGTGGAGCTGGGCGGCCCGATCTCCGCCGGGAAGATCCTCAACTCGAATACCTATTCGCTTATGGCCCAGGTGCTTGAAGCTGGCGGCGAGCCCATTCACCTGGGGGTCGCAGCAGATCGCCTGCCGGCTATCGTGGAGCACCTCCGATGGGGGCTCTCCGCCGATCTCCTGATCTCTTCCGCTGGAGTGTCGGTGGGAGAGTTTGATCTTGTGCGAGAGGCGCTGACCCAGTTGGGCGCCGAGCTTCATCTGTGGCAGGTGGCTATGCGGCCGGGTAAGCCGATCACCTTCGGCTCGCTCGGGCCCCGACCGGTCTTCGGGCTCCCCGGCAACCCGGTTTCAGCCATGGTGACCTTCGAACTCTTCGTGCGCCCTGCGCTCAGAAAGATGGCCGGCCACCGCGCTCTGCACCGTCCCACGGTTCACGCCAAGGTGCTGGCTCCGATCGCCAACCCGGGGAGGCGCCGTGGCTACCTCCGGGTCGTGCTGGAGCAGACGAAGGACGGCTACAGCGCCCGACTTACCGGGGATCAGGGCTCGGCCATTGTCCGGTCGATGGTAGCTGCGGATGGACTTGCCGTGGTCCCCCCCGATACGACGATCCCGGAGGGCAGCCAAGTAACGGTTATTCTTCTCAGATAGGACCTTGACAAACCCGGGACAAGGCGGCATTCTTGACTATACCGATTGGTAAAGTCGAGAATTGCTCATGACTACCGACCTCGCGCGCCGCAGCTTACTCATCGGGATTGGTCTCAGTCTCCTGGTGCCCCGACCAGTCCGGGCCCAGCGGAGCCTCGACCGCCAGCACCGGCCCCAGCTTGACCTCCCTATCCTAGCTGAGGACCCGACGGCTGTCCCGATTCACGCCTGGGTGGATCACCCGATGGAACCCGACCACTACATCAAGTCGATCGAGATCCGGATGGACAAGGACCCGGTGGCCTACAAGGGAAAATTCCTTTTTACCCCAGCTAACGGCCGGGCATCGGTAGCCTTCCAGATGCGCTCAGGCGTTGGCGGGGTGGTGACCGCCGAGGCCGACTGCTCCAAACACGGCCGATTCGTCGGGACAAAGGAAGTGCGCGTGACGGAGGGCGGGTGCACGACGGCGCCGGATCAAAGCGGGCGGAATCGGCTCGGCAACCCTATGCTGCGCCTGCCGCGTTCCATCAGGGTCGGCAGGATCGTTGAGGTCAGGACGAAGGTTGACCACAACTCCTACACCGGGCTGGCGCTCAAGAACGGCAGGTTCATCCGCCAGGTGCCGGCGTTCTACATCAAGCAGATGCTCGTGTACCTCGACGAGCAGAAAGTCAGCGAGTTCCAGATGACCTCAGCGGTCAGCCCGGACCCACTGATCCGATTCCCCTTGAAGGCGACGCGGAGCGGGAGGCTCCGCGTGGTGTTCATCAACAACGAAGGCCTCCGCTGGGAGGTCGCCGAGCAGCTCCGGCCGAGAGGGTAACGCTCCGATGGATGACGGGAACAGGAGGATGTCATGATTCGACGCATCTCGTGGTGCCTGGCAGTGTTACTCGCAGCGTTTCTGGTGGCGAGCCCGGCTTTCGCCTACACAGTCTACGTCACCAACCAGGGGGAGAACTCCCTGTCGATCATCGACGGGAAGGCCAGGAAGGTGCTCAGGACTGTGAAGGTTAGCCAGGTCAAGCCCCATAACGCCGTCCTGTCCAAGGGGAACAGGTGGCTCTATATCGCCAACGTCGGGTCCGGGTCAGTCACGGTCTTCGACCCCGCCTCCGAGACCGAGGTCGCCACGATTCCCGCCGGCAAGGGGTGTCACGGCGTCACGCTGACGCCCGACGGGAAGCAGCTCTGGGCAGCCAACGTCAAGGCCAATACCGTGTCGGTCATCGACGTGGCCAGCGAGAGGGTGATCCGCACCATTCAGGTAGGGACCAAGCCCATGCTGGTCGCCTTCAGCCAGGACGGCAAGAAGGCCTATGTCTCCAACGGCGGGTCCGGAGATGTCTACGTGGTTGACACGGCCTCTGGCGACGTGTTGAAGAAGCTCTTCGCGGGCAAAGGCGCGATGGGGATCGCCGTGACTCCTGATGGGAAGGAGCTCTGGGTCACCGAAGGCGGGGATAGCATCGTCTCGATCATCGATACCCAGAACGACGAGGTGGCGGGCGAGATCAAGATCGGCGCCGACACCCACGGGGTGGTTATCTCCGCTGACGGCAAGAGGGCGTACGTCACCGTCCGGAAGGAACACTTCGTGGCGGTCGTGGATGTGTCGAGCCGAACGGTGCTCTCGAAGATTCCCGTTTCTGGCCTCCCTGACATTCCGGACCTCTCTCCTGACGGCAAGGAGCTCTGGCTCACCAGCCGGAAGGCGAAGGCCGTGGACATCATCGATCTCACGACCAACCGGAAGGTCGCCACAATCTCCGTCGGGACGACAGACAACCCCGATCCCCATGGGCTCGTGATCACCAAGTAGGGGCGCGACCCAGTCGGAGAGTTCGCTACGCGCGGCGGAGGTAGAGCGCCCAGAGGGCGAGGTAGGCTCCCAGGCCCATCGAGGCGAAGGCCACGAGGCTTCCCACCGCCAGGGTCGCCGAGTTGGTGAGACCCTGGGTGATGTTGCATCCGTCCGCGAGGATTCCGCCGGCTCCCATCAAGAGGCCGCCGGCGAAGATCTTGACCAGGCTCCAGCCCGGGGGAAGCTTCCAGCGGAATTCTCCTGAATGCCAGGCCCCGATGAAAGCGCCCACAGGGACCCCGAGCAGGAGGATCATGCTCCAGGTCACCCGCGTCGGATAGCCCACCAGAGGATAGGTGAGGGCATGACTGGTGTTGATGGCAAAGGTGATGCCGGTGGGAGCCCTCCCGAAGTTGGAGGCCCACCACCCGAGCGCGATCACGACACCGACCACCGTTCCCGTGAGCGGCCACGGCCACTTGCCGTGTTCGGGTTCCGCCGCCCCGCGCCAGAGCACCCAGCCGAGCAGAATTCCCAGCGGGACGATCACTGTCCAGGGTGAGAGATCGGCCGCCCCGAACAGCTTGCCGACGACGTTGTAGACCGTCGGAGACGCCTCACCCAATGTGAGGCTGGGGGTCTGGAGCGTCCGGCGGAGAGGCGCCAGCGCGCCCACGGAGGTCGTCGTGGCCCCCATGGCGAACCCGAGGAGCACCACCCATGCTCCCACGGCCCCCTCTCCCGTGCGGTACCAGGTGCTCCCTGAGCACCCCCCTGATAGGATCATCCCGAAGCCGAAGGTGAGACCGCCAACGAGGTTGGCAACCCAGCGGAAAGGGCGAATCGGGATTTCAACCAATCCCCAGGAGAGGAGGAGATGGACGCCAACCGTGGCGACCAGGAGAGCGAGCCCGTACGCGCGGAGTATGGCGGCGTCTCCCATGATGAAGAGGTTGGAGAGGGCGCGCGTGAGACAGAATCCGCCCCGCTGGGTTGCGTAGCCAAACGCGAGCCCCGTGAGGAGAGCGGAGAGATAAAAGGGCCAGGTCGTCTCGTCCATCGCCACCCATCATAAATCCGGGAGGTTGTTCGGAGTAGAGATGTGTGCAAAGGTATTGACTATTTTTGAAACGCTGTGCTAGGGTGGCTTGCTTATGCGGTCGATAAGGGTCCCGTGGTGGGCGGTGGCTGGCGCGCTCCTGTTTGTCCTGGCGGGCTGCGCCTCCCGTGCGACCATTCGCCAAGCCAGCGATGAGGTTGCCAGGCTCAGGGTCCGGCTGGCAGGAGTGCGCGAGGTCAATGAGTCCACCACGCGAGAGCTCGCCCGGATGACGCTGGAGCTCAAGGATCTCGCCGAGGAGGTGGCGCGGGTGGCTCGGGCGGGTCGGGAGGTGACCGCGCAGGTTTCCCGCCTCGAGGCGGGGCTCGCACAGACCGAGAGGGCCGTCCTCGAGCTCGAGAGTTCTGTGGACGGCCTGTCCCGAGAGGTGAGCCGCCTCGCGGCGACCCCGAAGCCGGCGGAACCGACGATCGAAAAACCTCCCGCGCAGGCGCCCTCTCCTGAGCAGCTCTACGCCTCGGCGCTCGCCAACTTGCGCGGCGGCGAGCACGGGCAGGCCGTGTTGGAGTTCCTCGACTTCATCGCCATGTATCCCCGGCATCACCTGGCGGGCTCCGCGCAGTATTGGATCGGTGAGGCGTATTACCTCCAGAAGGATTACCGCCAGGCGCTGGCCGAGTTCCGGAAAGTGGTGCAGGAGTATGAGGAGAGCGAGAAGGTCGCCGATGGACTCCTAAAGATCGGCCTCTGCTACAAAGCTCTGCATCAGCCCCAGCGTGCCCGCGCCGCTTGGAAGAGGGTCATCAGGGAGTTTTCAGGAAGTGAGGCCGCCCGCAGGGCAGCGCGTCTCATCCAAGCCCGCGCCACCTCGTCCCGCCCGGCTCGCTGATCCCTGTGCCGGGCGGCCCCCGGATTTTGATGCCCCTCGATGCTCCGGTATACTGAGATTCACTGTTTAGAGCGCTGCGTGTTTCGGGTATGGGTGCGAGAGAAGAGCAGGATCGGTGGAGCCAGGTCGCCGCGAGGGTCTCGCCGGCACCCACTGCTCCCCAATGGGGCGGTGCCGTCGAGGAGCAGCGGGCGCGTGCGGAGCGGGTGGGGGCACGGCTGGTCTTGTTGGACGACAGCGACTATCCGGCACAGCTCAGAGCGATCCCATCTCCACCCGCGTTCCTGTTTGTTCGTGGAGAGATCCGCGCCGAAGACTCCCTGGCGGTGGCGGTCGTGGGCTCGCGGCGCGCAACTCTATACGGGCTTCACGTGGCGGAGCGGCTCGCGGGCGACTTGGTCGCGCGGGGCATCACGGTAGTCAGCGGGCTCGCCCGGGGGGTGGACACTGCGGCGCATCGCGGTGCGCTCGCTCGCGGCGGCCGGACGATTGCGGTTCTCGGATCGGGGGCAGATGTGATCTACCCCCCCGAAAACCGGGCTCTCGCCTCTCAGATCATCGGGCGCGGAGCTCTGGTCTCCCAACTGCCAATGGGGACGCCCCCGCTGGCGAGACATTTCCCTGTGCGCAACCGCACGATCGCAGGCCTCGCGCTGGGGACCGTCGTGGTGGAGGCCGGGGAGGAAAGCGGGGCCCTGATCACTGCCGGGCATGCGGGCGAGCTGGGACGAGAGGTTTTTGCGGTACCCGGGAACATCACGACCGAGATGAGTCGAGGAGTCAATCGTCTCATCCAGGATGGTGCTAAACTTGTTCAAGGGTGGGGAGATATCGTCTCCGAGCTGCCGGAGGTGTGGCGGCAGTGCCTGGTGGATCCCGACCCGGAGCGGTCACGGCGCCCTCTCGACGGGGATGGGCGCCGTCTGCTGGAGCTGATCGGCCTGGAGCCGGTCAACATCGAGCGGCTCATCGAGCAGAGCGGCGTTCCCGCGGGCCGGCTCGCCGCGCTCCTCTCGTCGCTTGAACTGGACGGGTGGGTGCGGCAGCTGCCGGGGAAGATGTACATCCAGGTGAGCTCCGCCTGAAGGAGAAAAAGGTGGCCAAGCGCGCGTTGGTGGTGGTTGAGTCGCCGACCAAGGTGAAGACCATTCGGAAGTATCTGGACTCCTCCTACGTCGTGAAGGCGTCCATGGGGCACATCCTCGACCTTCCCAAGACCCGGCTGGGCGTGGATGTGAAGAAGGGGTTCAAGCCAGAGTACCGGGTCCTCCCGAGCAAGCGAAAAGTGCTGCAGGAGCTCCGGACGGCTGCGGAAAAGACCGAGGCCCTCTATGTGGCCACCGACCCTGATCGGGAGGGCGAGGCCATCGGGTGGCATCTGGCCCGTGAGTTGCCGGTGGCCAAACGGAAGGTCTACCGGGTGCTGTTCAACGAGATCACCGAGCGGGCGATCAAGGCCGCCTTCCGGAATCCTGCGAAGATCGACCCCAACAAGGTGGATGCCCAGCAGGCCCGGCGCGTGCTGGATCGGCTGGTGGGCTACAACCTCTCTCCCCTCCTCTGGGACAAGGTGAAACGGGGGCTCTCTGCGGGGCGAGTGCAATCCGTTGCCGTCCGGCTCGTCGCTGACCGCGAGCGAGAGGTCCAGGCCTTCGTTCCGGTCGAGTACTGGACGCTTCACGCCGCGCTCCGGGCGGCCCATGCCCCGGAGTTCACCGCCACGCTGAAGGAGCTCCGTGGCGAGAAGGTGAACCTGCCCAGCGAGGCGGAGGTCCAGGCGGCCGTCCGTGATCTTCAGAATGCCCGGTTTGTGGTCAGCGTGGTCAGCCGTGGGGAGCGCAGAAGGAATCCGGCGCCACCTTTCATCACCTCTACACTCCAGCAGGAGGCCGGACGGAAGCTGGGCTTCACCGCCAAGAAGACCATGGCACTGGCTCAGCAGCTCTACGAGGGGGTGGAGATCGGAGCGGAGGGACCGGTCGGGCTCATTACCTATATGCGGACCGACTCCATGCGCGTGGCGCGCGAAGCCCAGCAAGAAGCCCGGGAGTGGCTGGTGCGCCAGCTCGGGGCAGCGTACGTGCCCGAGGAGGCGCCAGCCTACCGCGCGAAGAAGCGCGTCCAGGATGCTCACGAGGCGATCCGCCCCACCACGGTGGCGTGGGAGCGCAAGCGGCTCGTGCGGTTCCTGAGCTCGGATCAGCTGGCGCTCTACACGCTGATCTGGGAGCGGTTTGTCGCGAGCCAGATGCGCCCGGCTGTCTACGATACGGTGGCCGTCGACATCGAGGCGGGCCCTGGCCTCTTCAAGGTCCAGGGCTCGACACTCCGTTTCCCCGGCTTCCTGGCTGTGTACGGGAAGAATCGGCAGGAGGCTTCCTCCGAGGAGGATGCCGAGACGACGCTGCCACCTCTTGAGCAGGGGGAGGGGCTCGAGCTGCTCGCGCTCGAGCCCAAGCAGCACTTCACGCAGCCGCCGGCTCGCTACACCGAGGCCTCGCTCGTGAAGGAGCTGGAGGAACGGGGGATTGGCCGGCCGTCGACATACGCGCAGATCCTGAGCACGATCCAGGGACGGGACTACGTGCGCCGGGAGAAGGGCACCCTCCATCCCACCGAGCTCGGCATGCAAGTCACTGATCTCCTGCTCTCCTCCTTTCCAGAGATCATGGACGTGGAGTTCACGGCGCAGATGGAAGAGTCGCTGGACGAGGTCGAAGAGGGGGATGTCCCCTGGGTGGATGCCGTCCGCCAGTTCTATCGCCTCTTCGCCTCCCGCCTCAGCAAGGCCAAGGTCCAGATGACCGACCTCAAGCGCGGAACGGACACGGGCCAGCCGTGCCCCCAGTGCAACCGCCCCCTCCTGGAACGGTGGGGCCGGTTCGGCAAGTTTCTGGCCTGCTCCGGCTACCCAGAGTGCAAGTTCACCCAGAACCTGAACGGCGATGGCAGAGGGCGGCCCGAGGAGGTGGTTACGGAGGAGACGTGCGAGCAGTGCGGCAAGCTGCTGGTGATCCGGGAGGGGCGGTACGGGAAGTTCCTTGCCTGCCAGGGTTACCCTGAGTGCAGGAATACCAGGCCTCTGACAACCGGGATCCGCTGTCCCCTCAATGGCTGTGGCGGCGGGCTGGTGGAGCGTCGTTCGAGGCGGGGAAAAGTCTTCTACGCCTGTTCCAGCTACCCGAGCTGCAAGTTCATCCTCTGGCAGCGGCCCGTCCTCGAACCGTGTCCGAAGTGTGGGGCACCGTTCCTGGTGGAACGGATGGCTCGCGGGAAGAAGGCGGTGCGCTCCTGCGCGAGAAAGGAGTGCGACTACCAGCACGAGCCCGAGAACGCCGTCCTGCCATGAACGATCCGATCGCGGGGTTCGTCGACTACCTGGCTGGCGAGCGTGGGGCCTCTGCCCACACGCTTCGGAGCTACCGGAGTGACCTTGTGGAGTTCGAGGGCTTCCTCGCTCACTCGAGGATCCCGGGCCTCGAGCAGGTGGACGGTCGCGCTATCAGAGCCTACCTGGCCTGGCTTCACGGTCGCCGCCTCGGCCGTCGCTCGATCGCCCGAAAGCTCGCGACCCTCCGAAGTTGGTTCCGGTTTCTGACGCGACGGGGCGTTCTCCGGCGCAATCCGGCACGAGATGTGGGGAGCCCGAAGATCCCCGCACGCCTGCCCGGCTTTCTCCCTGTGGACGAGGCGTGGACCCTTCTCGACTCGGCGGGCCCCGAGTCGCTCCAGGAGAAGCGGGACGTCGCGATCCTTGAACTGCTGTACGCCACCGGCGTGAGAGTAGCCGAACTCTGCGGTTTGGACCTGGCCGACTTGGATCGCGTTCAGGGGACGGTTCGGGTCTTCGGCAAAGGAGCGAAGGAGCGAATCGTGCCGGTGGGGGAGGGGGCTCTTCGGGCCCTCGACGCCTACCTGGAGGGGAGATCCCGCGGCCAGGGTCCGCTCTTCCGAAACGCTCGCCGCGGCCGGCTCACGGTCCGGAGCGTTCACCGAATTGTCCGGGCGAGGGCCCGTGCGGCGGGCCTCCCACGCCCCGTCAGCCCCCATACGCTCCGCCACACCTTCGCCACCCACATGCTCGATGCCGGGGCCGACCTCCGGCTGATTCAGGATCTACTCGGACACAGCCGGCTCTCCACCACCCAGAGGTACACCCACGTGAGCGCCGACCGGTTGATGGCCGTGTACGACGCCGCCCACCCGCGGGCACAGTGAGAGGCCGGCTCAGAATCCGGGGAACGACGGTGGTCTGCCTGCGCCATCGCGGGCGGGTGGCGATGGCGGGAGACGGCCAGGTCGCCCTCGGCCAGACCATCGTAAAGGCGGGGGCCAAGAAGGTGCGCAAGGTGTATCACGAGCAGGTGCTGGCCGGGTTTGCCGGCGCGGCTGCTGACGCCTTCACGCTCTTCGAGAAGTTCGAGGCGAAGCTGGAGGAGTACCGGGGCAATCTCCCGCGGGCCGCGGTCGAGCTGGCCAAGGAGTGGCGAACGGACCGGATCCTGAGGCGCCTGGACGCCCTCCTGGCCGTGGCCGACCTGGAGCACTCCTTCATTATCTCGGGGACAGGGGAGATCATTGAGCCTGACGACGGGATGATCGGCATCGGCTCGGGTGGCGCCTACGCCCTGGCCGCTTGTCGAGCACTGGTCTCCCACTCCGACCTGGACGCAAAGCGGATTGTGGAAGAGGCGATGCGGATCGCCGCCGGGATCTGTGTCTACACCAACGACCGGCTGACGGTGGAGGAACTGTGACTGCTTGGAAGGGGGCTATGTCCCGCTGCTGTAGGCGAAGCAACCTCGCCTGCGAGGTTGCGGAGAGCGCGAGCCGCAGCGAGCGTACATCCCGCCAAGGGGGTGCGCGGGCGAAGCGCGCGCTCGAAGGCAGCGAGGTCATTGCCGTGAGGCTAGCAGATGACCACGCGTGCGCGCGAGAGATCCCGGATGCATAGCCTCGGCCCGCTGACCCCGATCCAGATCGTCGCGGAACTGGACCGGTACATCATCGGCCAGGAGAAGGCCAAGCGGGCCGTGGGCGTCGCCCTGAGGAACCGGTGGCGCCGGCAGAATCTCCCCCCCGAGCTCCGTGACGAGGTTGCCCCGAAGAACATCATCATGATCGGGCCTACCGGTGTGGGGAAGACCGAGATCGCCCGGCGGCTGGCCAAGCTGGCCCAGGCTCCCTTCCTCAAAGTGGAGGCCTCCAAGTACACCGAAGTCGGGTACGTGGGGCGGGATGTCGAGTCCATGATCCGCGATCTCACCGAGCTGGCCGTGAACATGGTCAAGGCTGAGATGGCGGAGGCCGTGAAGGAGAAGGCGGAACAGCTGGCCGAGGAGCGGCTGTTGGACATCTTGCTCCCCCGGCGGTCTCGGGAGCCCTTTCAGAGTGAGACCCTGGAGGAGGTCTCCCCCGACGCCTCCCGACAGGCCACGAAGGAAAAGCTCCGCCAGCAGCTCAGAGCGGGCCGGCTCGACGAGCGGCTGGTCGAGCTCGAAGTCCAAGCTCAGGCCACCCCCATCGTGGAGATCTTCTCGGGCCAGGGCATGGAGGAGATGGGGATCAACCTCCGCGAGATGCTCTCGAGCATGCTCCCCACCAGGACGAAGAAGCGAAAGGTCAAGATCAGTGAGGCCAAGCGGATCCTGGCTCAGGCCGAGGCGCAGAAGCTGGTGGACATGGATGAGGTGGTCGGCCAGGCCATCCATCGCGTCGAGAACTCGGGGATCGTCTTCCTGGACGAGCTCGACAAGATCGCGGGGAGAGAGTCCGGCCACGGGCCGGACGTCTCGCGGGAAGGTGTGCAGCGGGACCTGCTGCCCATCGTGGAGGGGTCGACGGTCACCACGAAGTACGGGATGGTCAGAAGCGATCACATCCTCTTCATTGCTGCGGGCGCCTTCCACGCCACCAAGCCCTCGGACCTGATCCCGGAGCTTCAGGGGAGGTTCCCCATCCGGGTTGAGCTGGATCCTCTTACGAAGGCAGACTTCGTTCGCATCCTCACCGAGCCCCAGAATGCCCTCATCCGCCAGTACACCGGCCTCCTCCAGACCGAGGGCTTGACCCTTCATGTCACGCCGGATGCCAACGAGGCCGTGGCCGAGATCGCGACGCTGGTCAACCAGCAGGCCGAAAACATCGGAGCCAGGCGGCTCTACACCATCATGGAGAAGCTCCTGGAGGAGATCTCCTTCTCCGCCCCGGACATGGCTGGCAAGGAGCTGACCATTGACGCGGGCTACGTCCAAGCTCGGCTGGCCGATGTCGTGAGGGACCAGGATCTCTCTCGATATATTCTGTGACGCCCTCGGATCCCGGAGTGCATCACGAGGCGGGATGGGCATGAGTAGCTCGAACTTGACGTCGAGTGTGCAGCGAGCCGAGATCCTCATGGAGGCCCTTCCGTACATCCGGGCCTTCCAGGGGAAGACCGTGGTGATCAAGTACGGGGGCGCGGCCATGGAGCAGGCCGACCTGAAGGCGTCCTTCGCCCTCGACGTGATCCTGCTCCGGTACGTGGGGATCAGCCCCGTCATCGTGCACGGGGGCGGCCCCCAGATCGGCGACCTGATGAAGCGGCTCGGCAAGGAACCCGAGTTCGTGGGTGGCATGCGGGTGACTGACTCGGAGACCATGGAGATCGTCGAGATGGTCCTGGTGGGGACGATCAACAAGGAGATCGTCGGCCTCATCAACCACCATGGCGGCAAGGCCGTCGGGCTCTCGGGCAAGGACGGCCACCTGATCCGGGCCCGTCGCCGGCTCCACCGGGCCCCGGGTGGCGAGGAGCTGGACATCGGGCTGGTCGGAGAGGTCGAGCAGGTCAATCCCGAGGCCATTCGCCTCTTGGAAGAGCACGGCTTCATCGCGGTCGTCGCTCCCGTTGGGGTGGGCGCCAGCGGGGAAACCTATAACATCAACGCTGACCTGGTAGCGGGGCAGGTGGCCGCGGCGCTCGCCGCCGAGAAGCTGATCCACCTCACCGATGTGCAGGGGATCACGGGGGAGGACGGTAAGGTCGTTTCCACGCTGACCAAGAAGCACGCCGAGCGGCTGATGGCCGCCGACGTCATCGGCGGCGGGATGCTGCCGAAAGTGGAATCGTCACTCCGGGCGCTGGAGGGAGGGACCGTGAAGGCCCACATCATCGATGGGCGGGTGCCTCACGCGATCCTGCTGGAGATTTTCACCAACGAGGGGATCGGGACGGAGATCGTGCTCTGAGGGGTGCCGAGTGGACACGAAGAGCTTGATGGCAGGGTCGGCAACACACCTGATAAACGTGTATAACCGTTACCCGCTCTGCCTGGTTCGGGGGGAGGGGGCGCGAGTCTGGGATTCGGACGGCCGCGAGTACCTGGACTTCACCAGCGGGATCGCCGTGCTCGCCCTGGGCCACTGCCACCCGAAGATCGTGGGTGCCATGCGCGAGCAGGCCGCGACGCTGGTCCATGCCTCCAACTACTTCCACATCCCCCAGCAGATCGAGCTGGCCAAGCTGCTCTGCGACCGCTCCTTCGCCGCCCGCGTCTTCTTCTCAAACTCGGGGGCCGAGGCCAACGAGGCCGCCATCAAGCTGGCCCGGAAATACGCCAGGGAAGCCGGGGCGAGCGACCGCTTCGAGATCATCACCATGCGGGGGGGCTTTCACGGTCGGACATTGGCCACGGTCACCGCCACGGCTCAGGAGAAGTACCATCACGGCTTCGAGCCGATGGTGCCGGGCTTCAAGTACGTTCCGTACGATGATCTCAGGGCCGTAGAACGGGCGCTCGACAGTCACACGGCCGCCGTGCTGGTCGAGCCGATCCTGGGTGAGGGCGGGGTGGTCGTTCCCGACGACGGCTACCTCCCAGGCCTGCGCAAGCTCTGCGATGAGGCGGGCGTCCTCCTGATTCTGGACGAGGTTCAGACGGGCATGGGGCGGACCGGACGGCTCTGGGCGTACGAGCACGCCGGCATCACCCCCGACATCATGACTGTGGCCAAGGCCCTCGCCAACGGCATTCCCATCGGCGCCACGTTGGCGACCGAGGCCGTGGCGAGCGCCTTGACGCCGGGCACTCACGGCAGCACCTTCGGGGGGAACCCCTTCGCGACCACAGTGGGCCTGGCCACCTTGATCACCCTTCTCGAGGAGAAGCTGCCGGAGCGGGCTGCGGACATGGGCCGGCTGCTGCTCGGGCGACTCGAGGCGCTCAAAGCCTCGTGTCCGGTCATCACCCAGGTGAGGGGGAGAGGGCTCCTGACCGGGATCGAGCTTTCCGGGCCGGCGGGGCCCGTGGTGGCGGGGTGCCGGGAGCGCGGCCTCTTGATCCTCACCGCGGGCGACAGCGTGGTACGGCTGCTCCCCCCTCTCATCGTGGACAAGGCCACCGTGGAGCGGGCGCTCGTGATTCTGGCTCAGGCCTTGGCCGAACCGGCGCGATGACCCACCTGTGCTCGATCCGCGATCTGACCCGCGAGGAGGTGTTCCGCCTCTTCCGACTCGCCGCGGAGCTCAAGGCCAGGCAGAAGGCCGGCGCCCGCGCAGCACCCCTGGACGGTCGAACCCTGGTCCTGATTTCTGAGAAACCCTCGCTTCGCACTCGGGTCACCTTCGAAGTTGCGATGACCCAACTCGGCGGTCGAGCCATCAGCCTCTCGGCACAGGAGATTGGCCTCGGCGTGAGAGAGTCGGTCCCGGATGTCGCTCGCAACCTGGGGCGCTGGGTGGACGTCATCGCCGCCCGCACCTTCGGCCACGAGACCGTGGAAACCCTCGCCGGGTACGCCGGGATCCCGGTTATCAATGCGCTGTCGAACCTGGAGCACCCCTGTCAGGCTCTGGCCGACTTCTTCGCCCTCCAGGAGCGCGGGTGGGACCTCAGCCGGATCCGGCTCGCCTGGATCGGTGACGGAAACAACGTCTGTCACTCCCTCATGCTCCTCGCGGCCCTCACCGGGACCTCGATGGTCGTGGCCACTCCCCCGGGCTACGAGCCGGAAGCGTCGATCCAGGCGGCGTGCCGAGAGCTCGGTGGTCGGCTCGTCCTCACCACCGATCCGCGAGAAGCCGCGCAGGGCAGTGACGTCCTCTACACCGATGTCTGGATCAGCATGGGCCAGGAAACCGAGCGAGCGGGGCGCCTCGAAGCCTTCCAGCGCTACCAGGTGAACGAGACCCTCGTCGCCTTCGCCAAGCCTTCCGCGGTGGTCATGCACTGCCTGCCGGCCCATCGAGGCGAAGAGATCACGGCTTCCGTGGTGGATGGTCCGAGGAGTCTCGCGCTGGAGCAGGCCGAGAACCGGCTTCACGTCCAGAAGGCGATTGTCCTTGCCCTGCTCGGAGCGGGCGATGTTTGATCGTACCTTTTTCGAACGGCAGTTTTCCGATCAGGTCCAGCTCTTCTGCCGGGAGCAGAAAATCGCCGCGCCGGTGGTGGAGCTGCTACTGGATGACGGCTCGGTGCTTCGCCTCCAAGCCATCGCGCAGATTCGCGAGAACTGGCTCGCCCTCAAGGCCCGCCTTGGCGACGCTGAGAGCCGGATGATCCTCTGCCCGTATTTCAGCATCAGGCGGATCACCTTCTCCAGGCCCTCCTCAGAGAAGGAGACCGTCTTTTCGTTCCCCCCGAAGCCTTGAGGGGTCTCCCCGTGGCCCGTTCCCTCCAAAAAATCGTCCTCGCCTACTCGGGAGGTCTCGACACCTCAGTGATCCTGCGCTGGCTCATCGAGACCTACGGGTGCCAGGTCATCGCCTTCTGCGCCGATCTGGGGCAGGGGGGGGAGCTGGCCCAGCTCCGAGACCGGGCCCTCAAGACCGGGGCCTCCAAGGTGATCATCGAGGACCTTCGCGAGGAGTTTGTTCGGGAGTTCATCTTCCCCATGCTTCGAGCCAACGCGGTTTACGAGGGGAGCTACCTGCTGGGGACCGCCATCGCCCGGCCCCTGATCGCCAAGCGCCAGGCGGAGATTGCTCTCGGGGAGGGTGCGGACGCCGTGGCCCACGGGGCGACCGGGAAAGGGAACGATCAGGTCCGCTTCGAAGCCACATACGCGGCCGTGGCTCCCGAGCTCCGGGTGATTGCGCCGTGGCGCGAGTGGGAACTCAACTCGCGCTCGGCTCTCGTCGCCTTCGCCGAGCGCCACGGCATTCCTCTCCCGATCACGGAGGAGCGGCCATATTCAACGGACCGGAACCTCTTCCATATTTCCTATGAGGGAGGCGTCCTGGAGGACCCGTGGGCGGAGCCGCCGGAAAAGATGTTCCTCCTGACCGCCTCTCCGGAGTCCGCCCCGAATGTTCCCCAGTACGTGGAGATCGATTTCGAGGCTGGCAACCCCGTGGCGGTGGACGGCGCTCGGCTTCCGCCGCACGCGCTCCTCGAACGGCTCAACCGTCTGGGCGGAGCGCACGGGATCGGCCGCGTGGATCTGGTGGAGAACCGCTACGTGGGGATGAAGGTGCGGGGGGTGTACGAGACGCCGGGAGGAACCATTCTGCACGTCGCCCACCGGGCCGTCGAGTCGCTGACCGTGGACCGGGAGCTCCTCCACCTCCGGGAGAGCCTGATTCCCCGTTATGCCGAAATGATCTACTACGGCTACTGGTTCGCTCCCGAGCGCCGCGCGCTTCAGGAGCTGATGGACGAGGCCCAGCGGGAGGTCACCGGGACCGTCAGGCTGAAGCTGTACAAGGCGAGCGTGACGGTGGTGGGGCGGAAGTCTCCGCGCTCGCTCTATCGGCCTGACTTCGCCACCTTCGAGGCTGATCAGGTCTACCGCCAGCAGGACGCCACAGGATTCATCAACCTCAACGCGCTCCGCCTCCGGATCCGGGCCCTCCGCGACCGGGGTGGGGCCCCTTGACATCCCCGTGAGGCGCCTCATAATGAGAGATGGTCGGTTCATGGTCTTCCGGGGAGTCCCGCGTCCCTGGTCCGATGGGGAATGACATCGTGAACCTCCCCATCGGGCTCACGCTTGCCCGCATCGTCCTCGTCCCCTTTGTGGTGATGTTTCTCATCTCGTCCTCCCGCGTCCACGTGTTCATCGCTGCGGTCATCTTCGTTGCCGCCTCACTCACCGACTGGCTCGACGGTCTCGTCGCCAGGCGGCGGAACCAGGTGACCACCCTCGGAAAGCTCCTGGACCCGGTGGCGGACAAGCTGCTGGTGGCCGCGGCGCTGGTCGCCCTGTTCCAACTCGAAAAAGTCGCTGCGTGGATGGTGCTTGTCATCGTGGGGCGGGAGCTGGCGGTGACCGGGCTCAGGGCGGTGTCAGCCTCGGTGGGGATCGTTGTGCCCGCCTCTCAGCTCGGCAAATACAAGACCTTGAGCCAGTATGCGGCCATTACCCTGCTGATTCTTGAGCAGGGTGTTCCCTCCCAGTATGGGTCGGTCCACTGGTTGGCCGCCGGGGCGCTCTGGGTGGCCTTGCTCCTCACCGTGGTGTCGGGGGCTCATTACTTCATTCGCTTCTTCGCCAAAGCCGACTTTCACGCGCTGGTGGGGGAGCACGACCGATGGTCCTGAGCCTTGCCGGCCTGTTGGTTGCCTACCTGGTGGGAGCGGTGCCTGTCGGCTACCTGGTGGCTCGCGCCCTCGGAGGAGTGGATGTCCGGCGGCATGGCAGCGGCAACATCGGCGCCACCAACGTGCTGCGAACCGTTGGCAAGGGATTGGCCATCGTGACCCTTCTCGGCGATATCGCCAAGGGATGGGTGGCCGTGTGGCTCGCGGAGGCCCTGGGCGCTGAGCCGTGGTGGGGGTCTCTCGGGGCACTCGTTGCCATCGCCGGCAACTGCTGGTCGGTCTTTCTCGGATTCACTGGGGGGAAGGGTGTCGCAACCGGGCTGGGTGCCTTTCTCCGCCTGACCCCGCTGGCCGTGCTGCCGGCCGCTCTGGTGTGGGTCGTGGTCAGCCTGACCTTTCGGTACGTCTCGCTCGCCTCCATGACCGCCTCGGTCTGTCTCCCCCTGGGCGCGCTTCTCCTGCGTTACCCGGGCTCCGACGTTCTGGCGGCGGTGGCCGCCCTCCTCATCCTGATCGCGCGCCACCGGCAGAACCTCGCACGCCTCCTGTCGGGAACTGAACCCAAGCTTGGCGAGCCGCGGCCTACGCCATGACCGCCACCGGAGCTGTGGCCGTGGTGGGCGCAGGGAGCTGGGGAACGGCCCTCACCCTTCATCTGACCCGCGTCGGCTTATCCCCTCGCCTCTGGGTCAGGGAGCCCGACCTGGTCGCGCTGATGCGGGTGCGGCGCGAGAACCCCTGGTACCTGCCCGGATTCGACCTTCCCAAGAGCCTGTGCGCAACCACCGAATTCGGTGAGGTGCTGGACGGAGTGGAGTTCGCTCTCCTGGCGGTGCCGTCTCATGCCTTCGCGAGCGTAGTCGCTTCGGCGAAGCCGGTGCTTGCGAGTGGGCTGCCGATCGTCTCGGCAACCAAGGGTCTGGACCCGGCCGGCGCACGTCGGATGTCAGAAATCCTGGGTGACCTGGTTCCGGCCTCGCCTGTGGCGGTGCTCTCGGGGCCGACCTTCGCCCGGGAGGTGGCCTTGGGACACCCCACCGCGGCGGTCATCGCAGCGTCCGACTCAGCACTGGCCGTCGACCTTCAGCAACGGTTGAGCTCCCGTGAATTCCGCCTGTACACCAATGGAGACGTGGTTGGAGTAGAGTTGGGGGGTGCCCTCAAGAACATCATGGCGATCGCCACGGGGCTCTCCGACGGGCTCGGGCTTGGCGAGAACGCTCGCGCAGCCCTCGTTACCCGAGGGCTGGCCGAGATCACGCGGGTCGGCGTGGCTCACGGGGCCTCGCCGCTGACCTTTTCCGGCCTGGCGGGACTGGGAGACCTCGTCCTGACCTGCACAGGCACCCTCAGCCGGAATCGGGCGCTGGGGCTGGCCCTGGCTGCGGGCAGGAGCCTGGCCGAGGTCCAGGCGGAGACACGGATGGTTGCTGAGGGAGTCCGTACGACGGCCTCGGCGTTGGAGTTGGCCCGCAGGACGGCCGTCACGCTCCCCATCTGCCAGGAGGTCAACGCCGTACTCTTCCACGGGAAATCCCCGCAGGCCGCGCTTGCCACGCTCCTTGAACGAGAGGTGCGCCCCGAGGAAGACCCGGTGGTGGGGAGAACCACCTCCTCACGTTGACAGGGCTGGACAGTTTTGTTAGGCTTCTTCACAGTTTGTGCGGGAATAGCTCAGGGGTAGAGCACTACCTTGCCAAGGTAGGGGTCGCGGGTTCAAATCCCGTTTCCCGCTCCAGCACGCCATCATTGTGTTGAACTTCAGCCTGTCGTACTTCCGGGCGGCGTAGCCAAGTGGTTAAGGCGGAGGTCTGCAAAACCTCTATTCAGCGGTTCGAATCCGCTCGCCGCCTCCAACACCCTAACAGCTACGTGGGGCCGGGGTGGCGGAACAGGGAGACGCCGCGGACTTAAAATCCGCCGGCCCGAAAGGGCCGTGGGGGTTCGAATCCCCCCCTCGGCACCAATCTTCCGCGGGGTTAGCCTTCACCGGAGTCAGCGTTTGGCCATTCGACGCCGCTGACTCGGGCAGGACTCTGGTAGCTCTGACAGGCGCGCCTCGGGCCGGAGCGAGGGCGTTTGCCGTGTGGTCATGTGTCACTGGGAAGGGCCGTACCTCAGGAGCTCGAACTCCCAGCCGAACTCTCGGGACTCGTACTTGATGATGAACTTCACCTCGGGGGCATACCAGTAGGTCTCATAGGCTGGGAGCGCTCGGTCGAGCCGCCGATTCGTCGTCTCGATCCGAAATGCTGCGAACGTTCCCGCCGGCACCGTGACCCGCTCGTAGGCGGTGACCTTCGCGTGCAGCGAGCGTTGCGTCACATCTTTCCCCACAGCCCGCGTATAGGAATGCTGCCATCTCTTCCCCACCAGGAGAGGGAACTTCAGCATGCCGTTGTGGGGAGTGTTTTCAATCTCTGGCCGTCCGTCGTGGCCCGCTGGACGACCCACAGACCTGACTTCCGCCAGGTCGGGCGCGTAGAGCCAGTCGAACGTCTCTCCCTTGTAGACGTTCTCGAAGACGAGCAAGCCTTCTCGTTGACCTCTGTACACGTAGTCCCACTCACCGAGCCGGGGGTTGGTGAACGTTAAGCGGTATCCGAGCTCGAACGCTGGGGGCATCACCCCAAGGCTAAGCCTTGCCTCCTTCGAGGTCTCCCGGGCAACCTCGGGTTGCGGAACGGTCGCGCAAGCGCCAGTCAACGCGATAACCAGCGCTAGACGAGGGAGAAGAATCGTTCTGGGCTTCATGCTGACATCCCCTCGGGGGTGCTGAAGAGCGTGTTTTTCGGAAAAGTTATAACACCTTTGTGCGGGCGGCACGAAGCTTTCCCGCCTGATCCAGCTCTCCGCCGGGAGGTTCTGGGCGGCTTAGGGGCAGCTCCGCTCTGTCAGCTGTTGTGCTAAAACTATCGAGCGCGGAGGGAGACAACCCGTTGCAGTCAGCCGCGGGGTCTGGGGCTAACCAGTTGAAATCCTGACAGTACTGTCCGATGGTCTCGGAGACACGGAGCACCGGCGTCGGCTTGGCCGGGGCCAGGGCAGCAGCAGTCTTCTGCTCATACTCGGGGCGAGACCACGGACGAGAAACGGGGTATGATACGGGCGTTCAGGAGGGAAGATGGCGCCTCGGATCCTGATTGCTGACGATGACGCGGCCTCGCGGAAGGGGTTGAGGGCGCTGCTACCCAGCTGGGGCTACGAGGTCGAGGAAGCAGCCGACGGGGAGGAGGCCTTGGAGAAGGCGGTGGCTTTCCTCCCGGCCGTGGCCATCATCGATCTCATCATGCCGAGGCTCGACGGCCTCGCGCTCCTCAAGGCCCTTCAGGCAGAGGTGCCGTTCGCGGCGGTCATTATTCTCACCGGCCACGGGACCATCGACACGGCCGTCTCCGCGATGAAGGAGGGCGCCTATGACTACCTGTCGAAGCCCGTGGACATTGCGCGGCTCAGGATTCTCCTCCAGAAGGCTCTGGAGAAAGGTGAAGCCCTTCGGGAAGTGACGCTCCTTCGCCGCCGCCTGAGAGAGGTGTGGGGAGTCGGGAAGCTGGTGGGGAAGAGCAAAGTGATGCAGGAGCTGTACCGCCTCATCGAGCTTGCCGCCCCCACACCGGCCCCGGTTCTGATCGTGGGCGAGAGCGGGACTGGCAAAGAGCTCGTGGCCCGGACCCTCCACGAGCTCTCGCCCCACCGGACTGGCCCGTTCGTGGCGGTCAACTGCTCGGCGATCCCGGAGACCCTTCTCGAGAGCGAGATCTTCGGGCATGAAAAGGGGGCATTCACAGGAGCGCTGGAGCGGCGGATCGGCTGCTTCGAGTTGGCCCACGGGGGCACGCTTTTTCTGGACGAGATCGTCGAGATGAGCCCGTCCACTCAGGCCAAATTCCTGAGGATCCTCCAGGACGGGACGGTACGACGCCTCGGGGGCAAGGCAGACATCCAGGTGGACGTGCGGGTGCTGGCCGCGACCAACAAGGATCCCACGAAGGCGATGCAGGACGGCACGTTGCGGCCGGATCTCTACTACCGCTTGAATGTCTTCACCCTCTCGCTCCCTCCGTTCAGGGAGCGGGCGGAGGACATCCCGTTGCTGATTCAGGCGTTCATCGAGGAATTCGGCGCCAAGTACGACAAGCGGGTCGAAGCGGTCGATGAGGCAACGCTCCGAATCCTGTGCGCGCATCCCTGGCCGGGGAATGTCAGGGAGCTCCGGAACACGATTGAGCGCGCGATCATCGCCTGCGATGGGGAGCTGATCACCCCGAAGCATCTCCCGCCGGGCCTCGGGGGTGTGGCGCATGACGAGAGTGGCGACTCCATCACCATTCCGCTTGGAACTCCGATCGATGAAGCCGAGAGGGAGCTGATTTTCAAAACGCTCGCTTCCGTCAACAACAACAAGAGGAGGGCGACCGAGATCCTCGGGATCAGCCTGAAGACCCTTCACAATAAGCTCCACAGGTACGGAGCGTCGGATGCGCTTCGGCGTTAAGGCGAGAGAGGTTCTCGCGATCACTCTCCTCACGTTGCTGGTGGTGGCCACCACGACCCTCATACACGTCTCTCAGCTGTCCCGCGTCGTCATCGAGGAAGCGCTGCACCAGGCAGATCTGATCGCACGGCAGATCTATGCCCACAGTCGCCGCTCCCTCGCGCGGGACCAGGGCGAGAGCCCTCGAGGGAATCTCAGAGGGGATCGCGACCTCAGAAGTCTCCTCGACGCCAGCGTCGGCTACTCGCCACATCTCCTGTACGCGATGATTGCGGACGTGGAAGGCAACACGATCCTCCACAGCGAGCGGCAGAGGCAGGGTTCGTCGGCGCCTGAGCGGCCGGGCCTCGCCGCGCTCCTTTCCCTGGATTCGGTCGGCCGTTTCCAGGCGCTATACAAAGAGGGGAAAATCTACGAGGCCACCCTGCCCATCCAGCTCAACGGTGAGCCCTTCGGCAGCATCAGACTTGGGATCCACACCAGCTTCTTGAGGCGGGAGTTGACCGCCGCGCTCAAGCAAAGCATTGCCCTAGCGGGGCTGGCCTTGCCCGTGGCCTGGCTAGTCGCGATGGGCCTGGCCGGTGTGATGCAGAAGCGGGTCCGCACGCTTGTCCGAGAGGTGGATCGCCTCCGTCGGGGGGAGTTCGAAATGGCCAGTGACCTTGGAGGGGGTGACGAACTGGCGGAGTTGGCCTCCCAACTCCAGCTTCTCGGCCAGCAGGTGCAGTCCGACCGACTGAAGATGCAGCAAGTCGTCGATCAGCTCGAGGATGGAGTCATCTTGTTGAACCACGATCGAAAAGTGCTGTTCTTCAACAAAGGCTCAGAGGGCATCGTGGGGCGACCGCTTGAGCAGGCCGTGGGGATGCGGGTGGAGGACGTGCTGGAATCCTCCCATCCCCTCTGCCCGTTGATCGAGCGGGGCTTTGAGCAGAGGGGCGGCTTCCGGAACGCCACTATCACCCTCCCTGCAGATGGGAGATCCCGAGAGGTGATCGTTTCCTTCTTTTTGGTGGGAGACACCCAGAGAGCCACGGGGGCCATGCTTCTCCTCAAGGATCTCGACTCAATCAAGACTGTCCAGTCGCTGATTAGCTCCTCTACGAGGCTGGCGGCCCTCGGGCAGCTCACCTCCGGGGTGGCCCATGAGGTGAAGAACCCCCTGAATGCAATGATCATCCACTTGGAGCTCCTGAAGGAGAAGCTCACGGACTCACCCGGGGACGTCCAAGAGAGCCTGGAGATCATCGGGAGCGAGATCGGCCGACTGGACCGGGTGGTGCAGGGGTTTTTGAAGTTCGTTCGCCCGCACGAGCTGAGGTTGAAACCCGTAGACCTAAACGGCCTCCTGCATGAGGTCGCGTTTCTGCTGGAGGTCGAGTGGCAAAAAGAGGGCGTCCGCTTTGCGTTCGACGTGGACCGCACTATTCCCCAGATCACGGCCGATGAGGAACTGCTCCGCCAGGCCTTTCTCAACATCGTGCTGAATGCCTGTCAGGCGATGCCGAAGGGTGGAACAGTCCGGATTACGACGGCACAGGAAGAGTGGGAGTGGGTCAGGGTGCGTATCGCCGACGAGGGAATCGGGATCCCCGCTGAGGACCTCGACAAAATTTTCAGACTGTATTATACGACGAAGCCCGGTGGAAGCGGCATCGGCCTCTCCATGGTGTATCGCATCGTGCAGATGCACGAGGGGCTCATCGACGTGGTCTCGGAGGTGGGGCGGGGTACGACCGCGATTGTCCGGCTCCCCTCACGCGAGCATCATTCGTGATCTGCGCGAACGGACGGATAAGACGGCTCGGCGCGATCATCTTCCTTGCGCTGCTCATCTCGGGCTGCGCCAAGCTAAAAGCCGTCGTAGGCCCTGCACCTCGCCTGAGTCCACCTCTACCGGCTCGCATGAAGAAGGAGCCGCCGCCAGCTGTGCTCTCCCCGACGATGAGCCAGGTGGAGGCGGATCGGCTGCAGCGTGAGGCGAGTGCGCGAATCGAAGGGGCAGAGCGGATCGCCAAGCAAGTTGATCAGGAGAAGCTCGCACCGGAGCAGCGGGAGACTTTCCTGACCATTCAGAGCTTCCTCGCTAAAGCTCGAGCCGCGGTGTCCGCGAAGGATTTCGAACGGGCCGTGAATCTCGCAGATAAGGCGCAGATCCTGGCGAACGAGCTGCCTCGGATCGCCCCGTAGGGGTTGCAACTCGTCCACTGTTCCCTCATACGCGCGCTCATCATCGGGTTGCTCGATGAGCATCGCCGTGTAAATCTTACAGCCCCTCTGGTGTAACTCTTACATTCTGCCCTCTTGAGCGCTGCGCGGAGACAGCGGCACCACGCAGGCAGGCCCCGGAAGAAAAGCGCGGAAAATCAAGAAGTTCCTGACCGGGAACGCGGATCCCCGCTGAGTTGGCAGTGTGATTGCTCCTCTCATGGCGAACGTCTGGAGAGGGGAAGACCCGCTGGTGGAGCTCAGGGCAGGTAGGCGGTCACCACCCGTGCCGAAGAAGATTCTGATCGTGGATGCGTATCCCCATAGTCTTGAGGGGTTGAAGCATTCGCTGGCGAGTACGGGAGGGAGAGTTGACACCGCCGCTGATAGCTGGGAGGCGATCAAGAAGGGGAAGGAAGGCGGTTTTGAGGTCGCCATCATTGACCTCGATCTTCCTCCGCTGCCCGGCCTGGGCCTCAACGGCTGGGATCTCGTGCGCATCCTTCGGGGCTTGAACCCGGTGACGTCCATCATTGTGGTCAGCGCGGACGGAAGTGCGGAAGTGAGAGCGCGAGCTGCGGAGCTCAGGGTGTCGAAGTTTCTGGAGAAGCCAATCGATCTCGCGGAGCTGAAGGAACTCGTGAGGAGAGTTGGCGCGTAATCGCGGCGGTCGGCCCTGACTGACGTGGGGTCGCAGCAATAGAAGAGCGCCTGTGAATGTCACACAACAAATGGGCTTCTTCGTGTGGAGGATGGCGCGGGAGCTGGCTCGGCCCTGCTGTCATCGCCGGAATCGCCATCGTCGGCAGTCTCGGCGTGACGGTATCGGTCCTGTGGGCGATCACGGTGCTTCCCCGCACGTTTCCTTCCGTAGCCGAGCTCCGGACAATCAGGCCGGCAGACGGGTCCCAGCTCTACGACGAGAACGACGAGCTCGTCGCGCAGCTCCAAATGAAGCGGCAGGTCGCGGTTCCTCTGGCCATGATCCCGAAGGTCCTGAGAGACGCGGTCATCGCGGTAGAGGACTCCCGCTTCTACTCTCACGTTGGCATCGACGCCATGGGAATCGCGCGCGCCATTTACCAGAACTTCCGCCACCGGCGGGTCGTGGAAGGGGGGAGCACCATCACCCAGCAGTTGGCCAGGCTCCTCTTCCTCTCCCGCGACAAGAGCTTGGCGCGGAAGGTCAAGGAAGCCCTCCTGGCCCTGGAGCTAGAGCGCCGGTACTCAAAGGATCGGATTCTGGAGATGTATCTCAATCAGGTCTACTTCAACCACGGGGCGTACGGAGTCGAGGCCGGAACGCGGACCTATTTTGGGAAGTCCGCGTCCGGGCTCTCCCTCCCCGAAGCGGCGCTCTTGGCCGGGCTGCCGCGCGCGCCGGCGCTCTACTCTCCCTTCAACCACCCCGACCGAGCCAGGCGGCGGCGAGCCCACGTGCTGGACCGAATGGTGAAGGTGGGCGCCATCACGCCCACTGAGGGGAGAGAAGCTGCAGCCGCGGACCTCGGCCTGATTCCCGAGGAGCAGCGCCGCACCACGGGGCGGTATTTCGTTGAGTACGTCCGGGGGCTGCTCGCCGAGAAGTACGGGGAAGAGATGGTGTTCAAGGGTGGGCTTCGCGTGTACACGACGCTCTCCCCGCGCCTGCAGAGGCTGGCAGAGAAGGCCCTGCGCGGAGGGCTCGAGGCGCTCGAGTCTCGGACGGTGGGCGCACGGGCTCGGCAGCGAGGCACGTCTGGCCGCGAGCGGCCCGAGGGCGCCATCATCACGATCGAGCCGCAGACGGGCTACATCAAAGCAATGGTCGGTGGGTCCGACTTTCTCCGAAGCGAGTTCAACCGGGCCGTGCAGGCCAAGCGCCAGCCAGGCTCGGCGTTCAAGCCTTTCGTCTACCTGGCCGCGCTGGAAGCCGGACTCACACCGGCGACGGTGATTGAGGATGACCGCGTGAGGTATCCGGCGGGGAAGAATGGCCGGCCGTGGGAGCCGGAGAACTACGACCGCACGTTCCGCGGTCCCATCACGCTCCAGCAGGGGGCGGAGGAGTCGGTGAACGTGGTGACGGTCAAGCTGCAGGAGCTGATCGGGACCGAGCAGACCATCGGCCTAGCGCGTCGCCTTGGGATCACGAGTCCGCTCCACCGGGACCTCACGCTTGCCCTGGGGAGCTCGGATCTCTCGCTCCTCGAGCTCACCTCGGCCTACGCCGCCCTGGCTAACCAGGGCGTCTGGGTCAACCCCACACCCATCCGCCACGTTACCGACGCGCGGGGTCAGCTCTTGGAGGAGCACGTTCCGCAAGGGAAACAGGCCGTTTCACCAGAGCTGGCCTACGTCATGACGCATATGCTGATGGGGGCGGTGGAGCGGGGGACGGCCAAGGGTGCCAAGGTGCTGGGGCGTCCGATCGCCAGTAAAACAGGGACCACCAATGACTTCTCTGACGCGTGGTTCATCGGGTACACGCCAAGTCTGGTCACGGGAGTCTGGGTCGGGTACGACCGGCCCCGGAGTCTCGGGGAGGACGAGACCGGCGCGCGCGTGGCACTCCCCATCTGGGTGAGTTACATGGGCAAGGTGCTGGCCGGGGTGCCGCGGGGGGAGTTCCCGGTTCCGGAGGGTATCGTGTTCGCCCGTGTTGACCTGGATCCGGCCGGAAGGTGCACTCGCCCGGTGGTGGTGGCCTTCCTGCGGGGCACGGAGCCCTCGACGATCTGCCGAGGCTTTCTTGACGGACTGCGTCGCCTGTTCCGACGAGCCTTCCCCTTATTCTCAGGGTGAGCGCGAGAGAGGAAAACGCGCGGGCGCTGTGTGATAATCCACTTCAATGCTTTCGCCATTCAACGACTTCGCCGTTGATCTGGGGACCGCAAACACCCTGGTGTACGTCCCGGGAGAAGGGATCGTCCTGAACGAGCCGTCGATCGTCGCCATCCACCAGGCCGACAACTCAGTTCTCGCCGTGGGCCGCGAAGCCAAGGCCATGCTGGGCCGCACTCCCGGCGAGATCGCTGCGATCCGCCCGCTCAAGGATGGAGTGATCGCCGACTTGGACGTCGCAGAAAAGATGCTCTACGCCTTTATTTCGAAGGTGCAGCGGCCCTGGATGCTGCGGCGCCCGCGGATCGTCATCGGCGTTCCCTCGGGCATCACCCAGGTGGAAAGGCGCGCGGTGCGGGAGTCGGCCTTGAAAGCCGGGGTGCGCAAGGTCTATCTGATCAAGCAGCCCGTGGCTGCGGCCATCGGTGCGGGGCTCCCGATCCAGGAGCCGAGTGGCAACATGATCGTGGACATTGGAGGTGGGACCACCGAGGTCGGCGTCATCTCCCTGGGGGTGGTGTTCTGTCAGTCCGTCCGGATCGCGGGAGACGAGATGGATGAAGCGATCATCCACTACATGAAGAAGCATTATAGTCTCCTGGTTGGGGAGCGCAGCGCCGAGGAGATCAAGATTCGGCTGGGGTCGGCGTTTCCGACGAACGGCCAGCGCCAGACGATGGAAGTGAAGGGACGCGACCTCATCGGCGGGATTCCGAAAACCATCGTCATCACCGAGGAGGAGGTGCGTGAGGCCCTCCGGGACCCGGTCCTGAGCATCGTGGACACGGTCCGGATCTGTCTCGAGCGGACACCACCGGAGCTGGCGGCCGACATCATGGACAGAGGAATCGTCCTCACGGGAGGCGGGGCTATGCTCAAGGGCCTGGATTCCCTCCTTCGACGGGAGACGAACCTCCCCGTCACCATCACTGACGATCCGCTCTCCTGCGTGGTCCGCGGAATCGGCCAGGTCCTGGCCGACCTGAACCTCTTCAAGAAGGTGGCGATCTCCACCTAGGGATGGGGACCCTCGAGCTGGACGGAACGCTCCGGACCCCCGAACGATGTCCGGCGTGCCGCTGGGAGCCATAGGGTGACGTAATCGTGGACGACCGCACAGGCTGCGTGGACAGATACGGCAATCGTTCCTGGCGCCCCGGGTGTATCCTGGGGCGACGTGGAGCTGTTCGGTCCTCTCCGGGCAGCGGCAGGGTCTTACTATTCGAGAGGAGGACCGGTGATGGCCGAAGGTGGAAACGACAGGACCGCGTCCTGGGTGGGCTGGGCCGTGGCGTGGGGGTCCGTGCTCGTCGGCCTGGCAGCCGTGATCGTGGCTGCCAACGTGTACGGGGAGAAGACCGTGCTGCAGACGGAGCTGCGCTCGTGCCAGGCCAACTACGCCCACATCCTCAAGGAGCAGGGCAAGGCCGAAGCCCGGTTGGGGCCGTAGGAACGACCAGTGCGCTGAGGCGAGCTGTCTCGGAGTTGCTGAATCTGGGGGCCGGGCCTGCCGCTGCGCTGGCGCGGTGGGCGCAACATCAGGCCGAGGGTGAGGGGGGTTCGGGTTAAGGAGGGGAGTCGTGTGGGCGACGTGAAGCCACGCGGAATGGCCGTAGCGCTTGCCATTGTGACTCTGTTTGCCAGCCAGGGCTGCGCGGCCGTCGGGTTGACGGTCTTCGGGGTGGGAGCCGGCGTCTCCGCCAGGACAGGGGTTTCCCACACCTTCGGGAGCGTCGCGTACAAGACGTTCACGGCGCCGCTGGAGGCACTCCACACAGCCACGCTGATGACGCTCAAACGCATGGACATCACGGTGACCGGGGGCGACGACACCGAGGCCGGCCGGACGATCCTTGCGAAGGCAGCAGACCGGAAGGTAGAGATCAAGCTCGGCACGTTAACCTCCCGTACGACGCGGATGCGGGTGGTCGCGAAGAAGAGCTGGCTGAACTGGGACCGAGCGACCGCCATAGAGATCATTGTGCAGACTGGCCAGACCCTCGTCGATAATCCGCATCTGGCCGCGACCGGATCCGAAGCGCGGGCGCCACGGCCTTAGTCGCCTGCAAGTTCACCGGCCCGCTCATCCGGAGGAAGAGTGTTGCTGCCGCCGAGCGCCTCCGGTATGATGGCATTCATCCTGCCGGGGAGAGTGCGGGTCTGTGGTCGGCTCCAGGACCTGCGAGAGGGCCTGGAGAGTCAGCGGGGAACTAGGGAGGTCGACGCGAATGGGGACGGACGTGTCGCGGATGTACGTGGACGGCCACTGGGTCGAGGCGGAAAGTGGGGACACTTTTGATGTGATCAACCCGGCCACCCGCGAGGTCGTGGCCGCGGTTGCCAATGGGGGGACCAACGAGACCCGCAGGGCGGTAGAGGCCGCCGACGCCGCGTTCAAACAGTGGTCGGTACTCCCCCCCAAGGAACGGGGGAGGATCCTGTCTCGGATCGAGGCGGGGATGGAGGCTCGGCGCGACGAGCTCGCTGAGCTCATCGTCCAGGAGAACGGCAAGCCGTTTGAGGAAGCACAGAAGGAGGTGGCGTTCGCCCTCGGCTACTTCGGCTGGTTCGCCGAGGAGGGGAGGCGGATCAAGGGCGAGTGGGTGGCCTCCCCACTGCCCGGCAAGCGGCTGTGGGTGTTCCGCCAACCGATCGGGGCCGTGGCGGCCGTTACGCCCTGGAACTTCCCGGCTACCATGGTGACCCGGAAGATCGCCCCGGCCCTGGCTGCGGGGTGCAGCGTGGTGCTGAAGCCTGCCTCCGCGACCCCCCTGACAGCGTTAGCCATCGCCCGGGTCTCCCAGGAGGCGGGGCTCCCCCCCGGGGTCTTGAACGTGCTGACCACCAATCGCTCCTCCTCGGTGGCGACGGAGATTCTCGGCAATCCCGTGATCCGGAAAATTGGATTCACCGGCTCCACTGAGGTCGGAAAGTGGCTCATGGAGCGAGCGGCCAAGCAGCTCAAGCGGCTCTCGTTCGAGCTGGGCGGCAATGCCCCCTTCATCATCTTCGAGGATGCCGATCTGGACGCCGCCGTGGAAGGCGCGGTGGCCATCAAGTTCCTCCGAGTCGGCGGGCAGTCGTGCATCTGCGCGAACCGGATTCTCGTCCAGGAGTCCATCGCCGACCGCTTCATCCCGGCCTTCGTGGACCGGGTGAAGGCCCTCCGCGTGGGCCCCGGCTTCGAGCCCGGTGCCCAGGTGGGGCCGCTGATCAACGAAGAGACCCGGAAGAAGGTCCACGCGCTCGTCGAGGATGCTGTGGGCCGCGGGGCCCGGGTGGCTCAAGGCGGTGGTGTCCTGACCGAAGGTGCCCTGGGCCGCGGCTTCTTCTACGCCCCGACGATCCTCCTGGACGTCACAGACGAGATGCCGGTGTGCCAGGAGGAGATCTTCGGGCCGGTAGCCCCGGTGGCGACGTTCAGGACCGAGGAAGAGGTTATCCACCGCGCCAACAACACGACCTATGGCCTCGCCAGTTACTTTTACTCCCGCGACGCCGGGCGCATCCTCCGCGTCGCTGAACAGCTCGAGTATGGGCTGGTGGGCGTGAACGATGCCGCCGGGTACACCCACGAGATCCCCTTCGGGGGGTTCAAAGAGTCCGGGCTCGGCCGGGAGGGAGGCCACGAGGGAATCGAGGAGTACTCGGAGGTCAAATCAGTGGTCCTTTCGCTGGCGTGAGCCACCGCTACGGGTAGGGGCCAGGGCGGCGGTCGCTCATAGGATATGGTCGGGTGGGAGAGACCTTGACGAGAGTACAGTATGGTGTAGCATAATCTTTGGCCCAGGCGGCGGGCACGATACCCGGTTGACTGGCGGGGGCGTCGCGACCTCAGGCGTCTCCGCGGGGGATTCCCCGATCGGCGGCGCAGCGCGCGTGTGGAAGGAGGAGATCGTGGTGCGGACATTGAAAGTGGTTCGGAAAACCTTCACGCTCCTGAGCGAGAAGCGCACCGAGCTTTTCGATGTGACCAAGCAGATCAGGGACATCGTCCTGAACGCTGACGTGAAAGAGGGCATCCTTCTCGTGAATTCGCTCCACACGACGGTTGCGCTTTTCGTTAACGAGTTTCAAGCCGCCCTGATGGAAGATCTCAATGCCATGCTGGAGCGACTGGTGAAGGAACGCAACGGCTATCGGCACGACGACCCGCGCTACTCGGACTGCGAGCGGGGCAACGCCTCGGCTCATCTTCGGGCAGCCCTCCTGGGACGCAGCGTGGCCGTGGGGATCACCGGCGGCGAACTCTCGCTCGGTCGGTTCCAGTCCATCATCTTCGCTGAGCTTGATGGCCCGCGCCCGCGGACCATCGACATCCAGATTTTGGGAATCTGACGGGCGCTGCCGACGGGGTCAGAACCAGCCGCATACAACCTCCCCCGGGCCTCATAGCGGCGGCAGAAGGGAGGCCGAGAAGAGGAACGTCGCGCAGGAAACGTTCTGAACATGCCAGTACAGGTCGAGCAGATCGGCGAGTACCTCTGGCGGATCCCCCCTGATGCCAAGCCGGGCATGCGCGTGCCGGGCCTGGTCGTTGCCGATGCGGCGTTGATGGCCCAGATCCGCCGCGATGCTTCCCTCGAGCAGGTTGCCAACGCCGCCGCCCTTCCCGGGATCCTCAAGGCCTCCTTCGCCATGCCCGACATCCACCAGGGTTACGGGTTGCCCGTGGGCGGGGTGGTGGCCACCGACCTCACCGACGGGGTGGTCAGCCCCGGCGGGGTCGGCTACGACATCAACTGCGGGGTCCGGCTCCTCAGCACCAACCTCACGTTCCGGGACGTGCAGCCGCGCTTCCGCCAGCTCATCGACAGCCTCTATCAGGTCATCCCCACTGGCGTGGGCTCGCGGGGACCGATCAAGCTCACTGCCGCAGATGAGCCCCGCGTGGTCGTGAAAGGAGCCCGGTGGGCGGTAGAGGAGGGGTACGGCCTTCCCGAGGATCTGGAGCGGATCGAGTCGGGGGGCGTGCTCCCTGAGGTCGACCCTGAGGCGGTCAGCAGGCGCGCTTACGAGCGGGGTCGAGGGCAGCTCGGCACGCTCGGCTCGGGAAACCACTTCCTGGAAATGCAGGTTGTCGAGGAGATCTATGACGAGGGCGTCGCGCGAGTCCTGGGCCTCTTTCGCGACCAGCTTGCGGTCATGATCCACACGGGTTCGCGGGGGTTCGGGCATCAGGTGTGCACGGACTACCTCCGGCGGCTCGAGGGGGCGGTGAAGCGATACGGCATCCAGCTGCCCGACCGGCAGCTGGCCTGCGCCCCGCTCGCCTCTCCGGAGGCCCGGGACTATCTCGGGGCCATGCGCGCTGCGGCGAACTTTGCCTTTGCCAACCGGCAGTGCCTCGCCCACTGGACGCGGGAAACGTTCTTGCGGGTGCTCGGCATCTCCCCCAACGAGCTCGGGATGACCCTGGTCTACGACGTGGCCCACAACATTGCCAAGGTCGAAGAGCACGAGGTGGGCGGGGCTCGGCGGACTGTCGTAGTCCATCGCAAGGGGGCGACCCGGGCCTTCCCGCCCGGCCACCCGGAGCTCGCCGAGCTCTACCGCGAAGTCGGCCAGCCCGTGCTGATCCCGGGCGACATGGGGCGGTACTCCTTCGTGCTCGTGGGGACGGAGGGTTCGATGCGTGAAACCTTTGGGAGCACCTGTCACGGGGCGGGCCGGGTCATGAGCCGGACTGCCGCCGTAAAGGCGGCGCGAGGACGCCAGATCTCCCGCGAATTGGAAGCCAAGGGGATCCTGGCACGAGCCACCGGGCGAGATGCCCTCGAAGAAGAGATGTCGGATGCCTATAAAGACGTCAGAGATGTGGTGGAGGTGGTCGAGAAGTTTGGCATCTCCAAGAAGGTGGCCAAGCTCCGTCCCGTGGGGGTCATCAAGGGCTGATCCTCCTCCTAGCCGGGGGAGCGGGGGGATCGCGATCAAGGCGCCGGGTTGCGCGGCGCCTTTCGTGTGTGTCGGATGATCGTGACCGACCTCCGGAGCGCCATCGCCGCCGACCGCGTGCCTTGACCGGACCCGGTAGGTCAGGTAGACTAAACACTCGCTAACAGTTCATCAAACAAGGAAAAACATGTCCTGGTCGCTTAAGAAAAAGGCAATCGAGCTCCTGGCCGAGGAAGAGGGGGTCATCCGGAAGGACTGGGGAGGCAAGGTCTCGGTAGCCCTCGTCTACCCCAACACTTACGCGGTGGGGATGTCCAACCTGGGCTTTCAGAGTATTTACCACCACCTGAACCAGCTCTCGGATGTGGTCTGTGAGCGGGTGCTCTTCCCAGACCCCGGAGAGCTGGACGAATACCGGCGGACCGGCACGGCTCCCTTCTCCCTGGAGTCCCAGAGGCCCCTCACCGACTTCCACCTGGTTGGCTTTTCAGTGACTTACGAGGGGGATTACATCAACGTGCTGCGCCTTCTCCTAATGGCCGGGATCCCACTCAGACCTGAAGAGCGGCGCCCCCACGACCCGCTGATCCTTATGGGAGGTGTCTGTGCCTTCTCCAACCCCGAGCCGCTCGCCCCGTTCATGGACTTCATCGTGGTGGGGGAGGGGGAGGAGGTCGTCGGGGAGCTGCTGGCGGCCTATCGGGGAGCCTTCGAGGGCGTCAGCCCCGCGGCCCGGAGCCGGGAGGCCTTCCTGAGCCGCCTCGCGGCCATTCCCGGAATCTACCTGCCTTCGGCGTACGAGGTGGCTTACACAGCTGAGAGTGCGGTGGCGGCCGTGGTTCCCCGACGGGAGGACGTTCCCCGGATCGTGGTGAAGCGCCGGCTCAGAGATGTCAATCGCTTCGAGACGCTCTCGCTGCTCAAGAGCCCGCGCGCCGAGTACGGGCACATGGCGCTCTTGGAGGTCGGGAAGGGATGTGGCCGCGGCTGCCGCTTCTGCCTGGAGGGGGAGATTTATCGGCCCGTTCGCCACAGGAGCTTGGTGTCGCTCCGCGAGACCGTGGCCAAGCTCTCAAAGGAAACGAAACGCATCGGGCTGGTCGGCGCCTGCGTGTCGGACTACCCATGGATCGGGGAGCTCATGAGGATCATGGAGGAGTACGGCATGGAGGTCTCGCTCTCCTCCATCCGGGCCGACAGCCTCAGCGAGGATCTTGTCGCCGCTATCCAGCGGGGAGGCCACCGGACCCTCACCATCGCTCCGGAGGCGGGCACCGAGCGACTCCGCCAGGTGATCCGCAAGAACATCACGGACGAGCAGCTCTACACCGCCTGTCAGCTGGTGCGAGCTCACGGCATCCCGAACCTCAAGTGCTACTTCATGATCGGGCTCCCGAGTGAAAGCCAGGGCGATGTTGAGGCCATTCCAGATCTTGCAGCCCGCCTGCTCAAGCGGCTCTCCGTCCCCTCCAGGGACGGCCATCCCTTCGGACGCCTCACGCTCTCGATCTCCTCCTTCGTCCCGAAGCCGTGGACGCCGTTCCAGTGGGCTCCATTCGACGAACTCCGAAGCCTCCAGGAAAAGCTGGCGTTGATCAAGGATGGAGTTCGGCGATTCCCGAATGTCCGGGTGCGCCACGAGAATCCCCGTGAGGCTTCCCTTCAGGCGCTCCTGGCTCGAGGCGATCGGCGCGTGGCGGAGTTCCTCGAGCTGGCGGCCCGGCTCGACGGCAACTGGCGCCAGGCACTCAAGGAGTGGAAGGGGGATCCGGAGTTCTACACGACCAGACCCCGTGATCTCGACGAGATCTTTCCGTGGGACCACTTCGAGGTCGGGGTGAAAAAGGGCGGGCTGATTCGGGAGTTCCAGAAGGCGGGGTTGGCGCCCGCCGAGGTTCTTGCGTAGGAGGAGGGATCCACGTGGAACGGACGCCGCCGGGACGTTTCATGCTCTACACCGTCTTCAAGGTCCTGCCCGGGTGGTACGGGCTGGCCAAGGAGGAGAAGGCCCGGGCCATCGCCGAGTACCTGGCGCGGGTGGATGACTTCAAGCACCGGCTGGTCATTCGGACCTACTCCACTCTCGGGCTCAAGCGGGAGGCGGACTTCCTCCTCTGGCTCATCACCCCCGAGCTAGACGCGGTTCAGGGGCTCACGGAAGCGCTCAGGAAGACCGCCATGGCCCCGTACTTGGAGAACACAGGGAGCTACCTGGCGGTCACCCGCGAGTCGACGTACCTGAAGGGGCATATGCAAGAGGCGCCCCAGGTGATGGTGGAGCCAGGGCAGGGGAGGTATCTGTTCGTCTACCCCTTCGTCAAGAGCCGGGAGTGGTATCTACTCCCCGTGGAGGTGCGGCAGAAGATGATGAACGACCACTTCAAGGTCGGGCACGAGTTCCCGGGGATTCGGATCAACACGGGCTACTCCTTCGGCCTCGACGATCAGGACTTTGTTCTGGCCTTTGAGGGGGATGAGCCAAGGGATTTCGTCACGCTGGTCATGCGCCTGAGAGAGACCGAGGGGAGTCGGTATACGGTCCGTGACACTCCCTTTTACACCGGCGTCAGGAAACCGCTCGAGGAGATCCTCTGGTCGCTTGGGTGACAGCCGACGCGGCCGGGTGGTGAAGGAGAGAGCCGAGTATGGGGAAGAGCGTCAAGGTGGCGGAGACGGGCGACCTGAGCCCCGGCGAGGGGAAGGTCGTGGAGGTGGAGGGGAAGACGCTGGCCCTGTTCAACGTCGATGGAGCGTACTACGCCATTGACAATACGTGCCTTCACCGGGGAGGTCCCCTGGGGGAGGGCGAACTGGAAGGCAGCATCGTGACGTGTCCCTGGCACGGATGGAGATACGACACGAGCACCGGTGCCAACGTCAACAACCCCGCGGTGAAGGTGGCGGCATTTCCGGTCAAGGTGGAGGGGACCGCGGTCTTCGTCGAAGTGTAGGGCCGGTCGGGTCCGCAGTTGGGGGGCCCACGAGGGCCTTGACAGCCCTTCGTGAACTGCCCATAATGGCCGAATTATTCAGGAAAATGGAGGTCTTTTCGTGTCGTTGACAGTGCCTCCTCCGGCGACGATGGGGCAGCGGGGCAGGGTGGTCGACACCTTTGGCCGGCCGCTTCAGAACCTGCGGCTGTCCGTGACGGACCGCTGCAACCTCCGTTGCCAGTACTGTATGCCGGAGGAGGAGTACGTCTGGCTTCCGCGCCAAGACCTCCTCACCTTTGAGGAAATCTCCGAGCTGGTCGAGTGCTTCGCCGAGTTGGGCGTGGACAAGGTGCGGATTACCGGCGGCGAGCCGCTCCTGCGCAGAGACCTGCCGACATTGGTGCAGATGGTCGCCCGCATCCCGCGGATTCATGACGTGGCCATCACGACCAACGGAGTGCTGTTAGCCGACCATGCGCAGGCGCTCTGGGAGGCAGGCCTGTCCCGCGTGACCGTCAGCCTCGACACGCTCGACCCGGAGCGCTTCGAGGTGTTGACGAGACGGAACGGGCACGAAAAAGTCCTGCGGGGGATCGAGGCAGCCTGTGAGGTCGGGTTCAGAGGCCTGAAGATCGACAGCGTGGTCATGCGCGGATACAACGACGACGAGCTCGTCCCTCTACTGGAGTATGGCAAGCAGGTGGGTGCCGAAGTCCGGTTCATCGAGTACATGGACGTAGGCGGGGCGACGCGCTGGTCGAGTGACAGAGTGTTCCCGCGCGAGGCCATGCTCGAGGTGCTGCGCCGCTACTACGGGCGGGTCGAGCCCGTCATCGAGGTCAGCTCGGCCCCGGCGGAGCGGTTCACCCTCCCCGATGGCACCGCGTTCGGCATCATCGCGTCCATGACCGTCCCGTTTTGCCGGACGTGCGACAGGAGCCGACTGACCGCAGACGGGTTGTGGTATCTCTGCCTGTACTCGCAGGAGGGGATGGACTTGAGTCAGCCGCTCAGGAGTGGCGCCTCACGGGCGGAGCTGAAGTCGATCATGACGAGTCACTGGAGCGCCCGACGGGATCGCGGGGCGGAAGAGCGAAAGGAGCTCGAGGAGACCCAGGGCTTCAGGGGCGCGTTGGTCCAGATCGCCGAGCTCAAGCAGGATCCCCACCGGGAGATGCACACGCGCGGGGGCTGAACACTCGGAGGGGGGCTCCGCCCCGCGTCCGAGCGGCGCGATCCGGAAATCACCGCTCCGAGCGCCGGCTTCGCCGGCGCAACCCTTTTCGGGGGGAGGAATCGGTAGGGGGGCGCAAGCCCCCCTCCGAGTTTACAGGGGGGCGGGAAGGTCGGAGCGGCCCATGAGATAGAGATCGATGCCGCGGGCGGCGCTCCGGCCTTCGGCGATGGCCCAGACGATCAGCGATTGACCGCGCTGCATGTC
>JBHIBG010000021.1:0-35973 GCA_046758965.1 Methylomirabilia bacterium
TTTTCTTCACGGGGCTATCTCCCCTGTGTCAGGACTGCGCGTTTGGGAACCCCGTATTCCGGCATCACTGAAGCGCGCCACGTTCTTGAAGTCGCCGAGGGCCACTCCTGCGCCCGGTGGCCGGCGGGGAAGACGCCTCGCGTGTAGGGGTAGTCCCCGGGGAACCCGAGATCCCGGAGGTAATCCCTCCCCTGGACGTCCAGGGGAGTGTAGAGCAGTTTCAGCGGAAGACCCGACTGCGTCCGGGCCTCCCGATCGTCCTGCGCACAGGCGCCGAGGATCGCCCGCACCCGCTTCTCGTACGCCTGACGGGCCCTCTTGAACTGTCTCAGCGCTTCCGCGGGCCCCATCGCCTCGCCCTGAATCCCCATGGTCGTTTCCCTTCCCCTCAGCTGAACATCCCCCCCATGCGCGTTCCGGCAACCCGATTGATCACAATCAGGCTGACGGTGGCGACGATGATCAGGATGAACCCGAGCGCCGCGGCCTCGCTCTGCGAGCCTGTGAGGTAGAACGTAAAAATCCCGAACGGGATCGTCTCCCACCCGCCCAGCGCCAGGAAGAGAGTCGCCGAGGCTTCCTGCAGCGACGTCATAAATGAGAACAGGGCGCCGACCAAAATTCCTTTCCAGACCATGGGCAGCGTAATGTCCCAGTACGTCCGGAGCCTCGAGGCGCCGACGGCGCCCGCAGCCTCCTCCAACGACTTGTGAACCAAAAGCAGCGATGAGTAGGACCCACGCACGGTGTACGGTAGGCGGCGCACCGCCAGGACGAGCGGTAGGATGATCCAGAGGCTGGTCAGCGGCGTGTCCGTGCCGGGAATGTCGAAATGGAACGCCCGGATGTACGCGATGCCGATCGCGGTCCCGGGGATCGCCAGGATGAGTGTGTTCAGGGAGTCCAGGGCGGCCCTCCCCCTCGCCTGGGTCCGTGCGAGGATCCAGGCCATCGGCACGCCGATCAGGATGCAAAGGCCTACCGCCAGCCCCGAGTACAGGAACGTGTTGAAGATGTATTTCGGCGCTTCCGTGCTGACGCGGGCGAAAGAAGCGAGGGTGAACTGCAGCGGCAACGGCGTCAGCGACCAGGCCTTGCCGAAGGCGGCTAGCGTGACCCCGATAAAGGGGATGAAGGAGGCGAACATCAGAGCGCTCAGGAACGCCACCGCGCCCCAGCGCTTGAGCGGGGACAGGCGCCGCCGCTCCACCCTGGAGTAGGCCAGGGACGAATAGTCCTTGATGGCCACGTAACGGCGGGCAGCCAGCAGAAAGACAATAGCCAGGATCACCATCAGGGCCGAGATCACGATCCCCATTCGGAACAGGTGGCGGTCTACGAACTGGACGATGTTCAAATACGCCTGGGAGGCCAGCAGGTCGTGGACACCGACCACCAGGGGTGTTGCAAAGTCCGCAAACGTCAAGATGAAGACGAGTAGCGCGCCCGAAATGTAGCCAGGCGTGGTCAGCGGCAACGTGATCGTCCGAGTCTTGTACCAGCCCCGCGCCCCCACGCCCTCCGCTGCCTCCTCCAGCGACGGGTCCACCTTGCTCAGGGCGTCCAGGACATTCAGGGTGATCAGCGGAAACAGATGGAGCGCCTCCACGAGCATGACCCCGTGGATCCCGTACATGAAATTGATGGGTGTGACCACGCCGAACCAGTCGTGAAGCAGCACGTTTACCGTCCCCGCACGGCCCAGGATGAAGATGAACCCCAACACCCCGACTAAGGGGGGGGAGATAATAGGGATCAGGGTCAGGTAGGAGAACAGGTTTCGGAACGGGAACTCGTATCGAACCAGGAGAAAGGCCACGGAGATCCCCAGGATAGATGAGGTGATGACTGTCCCGACACTCAGCCACAGGGAATTCCAAAGCGACCGGAGGTAGTACCGGTCCGTGAAAAATTCCTGCAAGTTCTGGAGGGTCAGTTGCCCGGCTTCGTTGGTGAAGGCATCGTAGAAGATTCGGGTGAGCGGATAGATCAGGAACAGGATGAGGAAAGCCCAGATGAGGCTCATCCCTAGCGCACCGGCCGCGCGGCCTTTCGGAGAACTGACCGCCTCGGACACGGCGGCAAGGACCCCGACATTTGCCATGGCAGGGTTACTCCTTGGGAATCGCTAGGGTGCTGGTGACCGGGAAGCTGACCGTGACCCGACTCCCCTGGGCCAGCGTCTGGTGATGGCGAGGGTCGTTGATATCGACCTTCAACACTACACCCCCCGCCGTCTCCACATCGTAACGGATGATATTCCCCAGGTAGGAGGCAAAGGAGATGATGCCGGTCACACGATTCGGCTTGTCGGCCCCGGCGCTGGCACTGCCGTCGAAAGTGACATTCTCCGGACGGATGCAGAGGACACAGGGTTGGCCCGTCTCCGGGCGAGCCTCATACAGGCCGACCAGTTCTCCGAGTGGCGTCTCGACCCGTAGCTGGTGCGCCACTGGATCCACAGTCTGGACTGTCCCCTCGATGAGGTTGTTGGTGCCGATGAAGTCCGCTACGAAGCGCGTCGCGGGCTGCTCGTACAGGTCCTTGGGCGTCCCGACCTGAAGTACCCTTCCTCGGTCGATGACCGCGATCCGGTCGGACAGGGACAGTGCCTCTTCCTGGTCGTGGGTCACGTAGATCGTCGTGATCCCGAGTTCTTTTTGCAGTCTCCGGATCTCAGCCCGCACCTGAATCCGGATCTTCGCGTCCAGGTTCGACAACGGCTCATCCAGGAGCAGGACATGGGGGTTCAGCACCAAAGCGCGCGCCAGTGCCACCCGTTGCTGCTGGCCCGCGGACAACTGACCCGGGTAGCGCTGCTCCAGCCCGGTCAGATTGACCTTGGCCAGAACGTCCCGCACCTGCTCCGAGATTTCCCTGGAGGATAGCCGCTTCAGCTTTAACCCATAGACCACGTTCTGGTGGACGCTCATGTGGGGCCAGAGCGCGTAGTTCTGGAACACCATCCCGATGTTCCGCTCGTATGGCGGGACCTTGTGCATCGGTCGGTCCCTGAACCGGATGCGGCCTTCGTCCGGATAGTAGAAGCCGGCGACCAGCCGGAGCAAGGTAGTCTTGCCGCATCCAGAAGGTCCCAGTAGGGTGAATAACTCACCCTCCCGAATGTCCAATGTGACGTGGCTGACCGCTTCTAGTTCGCCGAACCGCTTGGTGACGTCCTCAATCAGGATGTGCATGCTGCTGGATGGGGACGGGTCAGCAGCAGTTATCTCTTCTTGAGCTCTTCCAGACGGCTTTCGATCCTCCTCCGGAACTCCCGGTTGACCTCCTGGTACCGGGATCGGGCGACCGCATCGTCGTACACATTCCGCACGTCGAGGTCGAAGAACGAGCGGACGCCGCCCATGAACTCCACCGCCTTTTCCTCCACGGAGCCGGGAGCTCCCTGCATCCGGTAGCCGGGAATGATGGAAAACAAGCCAATTCCCATGAACGCCCGTTGCCCGGCCTCCGTAAGCATGAACTCAATGAATGCCTGGGCGGCACGCGGGTGCCGGGCGCCCGCGAGCACGCCCCAGACTTCCGGGGCGACGTAGGAGTTCGGGGCGAACACGAAACGGATGGGAAACCCTTGCAGGCGCTCATCGAAGGCGCCAATACTCGGCACTGCGAACCCTGCGGCGAACTCCCCCTTTGCGACTACAGCGGGCACGTCACGGCTCCGAGCCGTGAACATCCCCGTGCGAGCCGCCAATCGTTCTAGCCATTCCCAACCCTTCTCCAGCCCGAGGTCTTGCAAGAAGACTTCGTACAGGGCATGGTTGGAGCTGGACCGGGTTGGGGCGCACTGGGCGATTCTCCCGCGCAGCTTCGGGTCGAAGAGATCGTTCCAATCCGCCGGCGGCGGGAGCCCCATCCGCTCGTAGAGCCGCTCGTTGTACACGAGGCCGTAGACTTGAAACGCGCTGCCGACCCAGAGCCGCTTCGGGTCCCTGAGGGGTATCGGCTTCGGCGCTCCGATCTTGGCCGGGATCTGCTTCCAGAGGGGTGCGGGCACTGTCAAGGGAGTCAAAAGCCCCCTCGCTCCCAGGTCGTCGTAAAGGGTGCTCTCGCCACCCCAGAAGATGTCAGCCTGCGGGCGACCTTTCCACTCGACGACCCGGCCGTAGGCGATAGGGGTTCCCGCGGTCAAGGTGTTGACGGTGACGGCGATCCCCCAGCGCTGCCGCGCGTAGGCTTTGAAGGCGGAGATGGCCGCGTCGGCCATCCGCTTTGGGATCGTCGCAAGGATCACCAGCTCCTTCTCGATGGGGGGGGCGCTCTGCGCTGCCACATCGGATAATGCGCCCGACCCAAGGAGCACGACGGTCAATAATCCCGGGATCCACCACCGAATTCGCATCGTTCCCATGTGATCCTCCACGCCGGACTCCGAGGCGTCGCGACTTGGCTGCCAGCCGCCGGGGCGACTCAATAAATATGAAGGGTCAGCGCCGGCCTGTTCCGCACATCGTCCAGGCGCGGTCGCCCCTCAACCACCCGCACCTGGCGATCGTGGCCTGGGATGATGGCATCCACGGATGCCAACAGTCGATCGATCGACCGGCTGGCCTGTTCCTGGTCACACACCGCGCTCGGGTACACCTGTCCAGTGATCAACTCGCTGATGCTCTTGGCCGCGTCGGATGCGATGGCCACCCTGCCGGTCGGTGTCTCAGCGATCGCCGACATCGTGCCCGGGGTGTGGCCGGGAGTGAAGAGGAGCCGCAGGTCAGGGGCGAGCGAGATTTCCGCGTCTACCGTCTCGGCCTTCAGGCAATTGAGCAAGCCATCCGGATCGTCAATGACATACGGATCCCCATACGGCGTCTGGCGGACAGCCCAGTCGGCAAACTCGTACTCTGCCTTGCTGACGAGGACTCTAGCGGAGGTGAAGAATCGCGCGTTGATGCAGTGGTCGAAATGCAGATGCGTCAAGATCAGGATGTGAATGTCATCCGGACGCAGGCCGCGCCGTTGTAGCGCCTCGAAGAGCTGCACCCGGTCAGCGTAGGAGGCGCAGTCTACGAGGACCTTGGCACCCTCATCCGTGCTCACCAACGTGCAGGAACTGTATCCGATCGAACCCCGCGCCGTCCGCAGCGGATAGCCGGGAAGAACGATGTCCACCGTGGCCATGCAGAACCTCCGGATCTCGCTAACGCGAAGATAGACTCCTCTCTCCCAGCCATCGTCGCCTCCACTCAACTGATTGAGTGTCGGCGCACTGTCGATCGTCCGGCGTTCCGGAGTTTCGCGTTCTCCCCTTGTACCTCGCCGTTTGCCGTAGCTCCAGGGCCATTTGCCTTAAATTGGTGGCCCGATTGCACTAGTCCGCTCTCATGCCCGTCGGCGAACCCCGCGGATCAGCCACCACTCCGCCAGCCCCACCACCCCGATGCCGAAGACAGCGTAAAGGTAAACAGTCACGGGCATGGCGGCCTCCAGGACGATGAAGTTCCACGAGGACAGGGACATCATCAGTCCCTTCTCGCCGTTTGAGCCGTCCCAGGCCTGGATCGCGAAGGGAATGAGCCTCCCGAGCTCAAACGTCACGTCGCCGGTCCGGTCGTGGGGAACCAGGGAGCGCGTCACCACCACCCGCCACCGGCCCCGCCGCCACACCCCCTTGCCCGTAACATCCTGCGCCTCCCGTGAGGCCTCCACCACCGGCCGCTGAAATCCCTCTCCGCGCTCCTTGACCACGGGGCTGCCCCCGGCCTCGTTCAGGTCGGCCTTCCAGTGCCACAGCGCCACGGGCCGCCCGGGGCTGCCGAGGAAGAAATGCGGCCGCACAGGGCCCTCGGGAATGGTCAGCGGAAACTGAAGCCGCACGGCGTCACGCAGGCGTTCGCTCCGCTTCTCGGTCAGATCGAGCTTGGGGTACGTGAACTCGCCCAGCTCCGGACCCGGGCCCGGCTGATGCTGGACATCCTTCACGGGATCATCCCACTCCAGGAGAAAGGCGATGGCCTGGTCGTTATAGAGGGCCCGGACTGTCACGGCGTCCACGGAGTGATTCTCCCAGCGCGGCTTGGCCAGCACCTGGCCCGCCAGCGGCACCGCGAGGAAGGGTGCCTGGCGCCACTGTGGGTCATCCGGGTCCCTCGGCAGCTCCGCCGCGACTTTCGGCACCCTGAGGGCCAGGGCGGCTGACGGCTCCTCCGGGGTCTGCAGGGCCTTCACGTAGTGGGCCAGCGCCCAGCGGTCCTCCTCCGAGAAGGTGTCGGCATAGGAGGGCATCGGCGTGCCGTCCATTCCGGTGGAGAAGCGCATGAAGATCTTCTGCACCTCGCGCCCGCCCTTGATCCGCCACCCTTTCGTGAAGTCGGCCGGCCGGATGGAGCGGTCCAGGTCATCCTTCAGCGTGGGCGCCGAGGGGCCGTCCGCGCGCCCCTCGTCGCCGTGGCACTCCCAGCACTTGGCCAGCCGGTAGAGCTCCTTCCCCCGGGCGAGCAGTTCGGGTGACGCGGAGACCTCCCGGGTCGGCTGGACCACGATGCCCGGCTCCTCAAACATATCTGGAGCAAACGTTTTGATGTAATAGATCACCCGCCACCGGTCGGCCTCCGAGAGCGTGGTCCAGCCAGACATCGCCGTGCCGGGCACCCCGCGCGTCACCACCCGGAAGAGATCCTCATCCGTAGGCGGCTCGCCCGACTCGGTAGTGCGGAGCTTGTAGATCCCTGCTGTGAAGTCGCGCGGGCGCGGGTTCAGGTAGGGCGCCACCGGCCCCTGGCCGTCTCCTTCCTCACCGTGGCAGACCTGGCAGCGCTTCACGTAGATTCGTCTTCCCCTCTCGATGTTCTCCGGCGTCTCCGATGGTCGGGCCTGGGCCCAGGCGGAGGACGGCCCAAGCCCGCCCCACGACCCTACCGCGATGGTCCCGGGACCGGTTGCCTCGATCTTCTCGGGCTTCCGGGGCTCGACCCCTGCCAGGTCATAGGCCGCCAGGATCGCCTTCCATTTCTGCTCCTCAGTGAGATCCTCCTTCCAGATCGGCATCGCCGAGTCCCACGGGGTCGCCCCAGGCGGCAGCCCAGGGCCCCCTTCGGTGACGCGCCAGAAGGCGTAGGCTTCGACGACGGTGGCAATCGTGCCCGGATCGGTGAAGTCGGCCGGCTTCAGGCGAAAGCCCCAGCCCATGGGACCCGAGCCGTCGGCGGGGTCCCCGTGACAGGGCCGACAGTTGATCTGGAAGATCACCCGCCCCTCGGCGAGCGCGGCCTCCTGAAACGCGCCTCGCGCCTCCTCCAGAGGTCCCTCGAAGCCGACCTTGCCCACCCACTCCTTCACCATCTCTTCACTCGGCTCGCGGAAGGGGTTCTTCAACCGCTCATACGCGCCGGGGATGGTGGGATGTTGGATTCTGAGGATTGTGGGGCTCTGGACTCGAGGAACGGCGCGCGCGTAGACGAAGCCTCCGGCCGTCAGCGGGATGAGGAGGAGGAGAATCAGGCGCGCCCTCCCCAGGAACCGCGCGTTCTGGCCGCGTGGATCCGGACCACGGAGGAAGGCCACGACCGGCCTGACAAACTCCCGGATGAACTCATCGCTCATGGTGATGTAGACCAGGGCACCCACCACCGCCAGGAGCCCGTACATGAAGAGGACGGCCCCGGGGACCGGGAGCGGCCGCTCCCTCCCGGTAAACCACATGGTCGCGTAGGGAAGAGCGTATTGAAGGCTCAGCCACACGACCGCCAGGGCAATCAGGGTGCTCCAGAAGAGGGGGATTCGGCGCCGGCGGCTCATTTCAGAGTCTGGAGAAATGCCACGATGTCGTGAAGCTCCTCCACCGTGAGGATCTCCTTGAAGTTCTCCGGCATCAGCGAGGTCGTCTGGGGAACTTTCTGCTTGATCTCCTCCTTGGGGATCGTCACCACCTCCCCCTGGCTGTCCACTACCTGAATTCCCCCCTCGTCCTCCCCCTTGAGGATGCCGGTGATGTAGCGATCGTTCTTGGTGATGACGAGGATCGGCTCATAGCCGGAGGCGATCACCTTGGATGAGTCCAGGATCGACTCGATGAGGAACGTCAGATCCCGGGTGCCGGCGACGTGCGTCAGCTCAGGGCCCACGTCCCCGCCCTCGCCGTTGATGGTGTGGCACTTGGCACACCCCGCACTCGACTCGGGATCGAAGAAGAGCTCCTCCCCGCTCTCGGGATCGCCTGGAATGTACAGCCTCAGCGCTTCGGCCTCTCCCGCACGTGCGAGGCGAGCCAGGAGCCCCTGCGGAAGCTTGATGGCCGCCACATCCACGGTCCCGCCGAGGCTCTGGAGATAGGCAATGACGGCCCTAATCGCGTCTGGCGTGAGGCGGATGGGCGGGCGGAGGGGGTTAGGCATCTCGTTCTTGTATCCCTCAACCACGTACGCCCCAGGCTCCAGCAACGACTCCACGAGATAGTCCGTCGCCGAGTAGGGCTTCCCTGTGGCCGTCGTGCGCTCCTTGGCCCGCTCAACAGCCCGCGCCCCGATCGCCAGCCCGAGGGGGCCCGGATCGCCCTGGTTGGGGGCCCGGATGGCGTTCCCCCGGCTCCCCACCGCGTGGCAGGTATAGCATTTCCCTTTCCCCCAGAAAATGGTTTCGCCGGCCTCTGGAGTGACGTTCTCCGCGGTGATCACCCCCGGGGCTCGCCGCTCTCGTTCACCGGAGATCCGGGTGAGCACCTCGCCGATCCAGACGAAGACCAAAACAAGGGCGATGGTAAAGATGACCACCCCCATGAACGGCCGCCTCACCGCCGAGTCCCTCCGGTGAGGGGGTGGACTGACTCGGGGACCAGGGCCTCGGTGACCTCTTTCTTCTCCCCCAGCCCGGCCAGCCAGAAGACAAAGGTCACCAGCCCCAGGAAGAGCAACACGATCCCTCCCACGACCCGCGCCATGTAGGCCATCGTGGGGGTGAACGCCCACGCCGAGGTGTCCTGGAGGACGGCGTAGACATGCCAGTCCTCCCGGAGCCCGGAGCGAATGAAGCCCATCAGCCCCATCAGCAGCACGATGGCCACGCAGAGCAAAATCAAGGCGTACTGCGAGCGCACCGGCATCCGCCCCCACCGGATCCCCCCCACCACCTCCGCCCCCCGGAAGAGCAGCAGATCGATTGTCGTGTTCCACAGCAGACACACCATCACCATGAGCCACTGCGCCACGGCGAGGTTGCGCAGAAACGGGTTCGCCTTCTCCATGATCACGAAGCCATAGATCCCGAGGACGAACACCGACGCCAGGATGGTCGAGGCGAAGAAGAGAGCCTGGGCCACTTTGCCCCGATCCCAGAGGGTCAGGACCCCCGTGAGCAGCACCATGCCGATCTGCCCCAGCAGGAGATACGCCGGCAGCGCGAAGTAGCGGGCGCGGTCCGGAGACAGGTCGAGGCCCTCGGGGTCCAGGGTCAAGAGGCCCCGGGCATACCACGCCAGGACCACGATCGAAACGGCCGCCCCCGCAGCCAGGACGATCTTCCCTCCGGCTCCATGCTCGGCGAAGGGCCGCGTGCTCCCCTTGTTGCCGCGCCGGTAGATCAGGAAGGAAAAGAAGGTCGAGAGGATGATGAGGTTCACCGCCGCGTTCTTGGCCGACATGAGGCCGAAGTATTTGAGGAAGGGATGGAACTGGCCACCCAGGGCCAGCTGCTCCTCGCCCGTGAGGGGGATGTTCCGGGGGGTCAGCCAGATCGCGAAGCATATCAGCAGGATCACGTTGATGTACTTGATGTACGGCTGATAGCGCTCGGCCCCGCTGATCCGCCCCATCCCCGACCAAAGGTAGTAGTTGCCGCCGATGAACAGCATCCCGATCAGGATGGCCTGGATGATGAAGGTCCAGGAAAACGCCCCGCCCATCATGTTGTTCCCCATCACCGGGCTCGCGGAGTACACCTCCCGTCCCAGGTAGTAGCCGGCAAACGGCAGCGGAATCAGGGCGGCCAGCCCCACGAAGTTCCCCACGTACCCCATCCAATCGTAGTGCGCGCGCTCCCCCTCGCTCCTGGCCCCCAGGAACCTGACGGCCGCGTAGGCCCCGACGATGAAGCCGCCAAAGGCAATGTTGGCGATGAACCGGTGGATGGCCAGGGGGATCCAGAGGGGGTTCGCTACCGCCTGCCACGTGGTCCCCACAAACTGGAACGTCTCCTGGTCGATCCCGCTGGGGGTCATCATGTAGGAGACCCAGGCGTTCGCCAGGAGCATGAGCAGCGTGCCCCAGAGGTTCAGCAGAATCCCCAGGAGGACGTGAAGCCCCTTCCACCGGCCCTGCATCCGGCCCCAGCCGTAGTAGTAAAGGTAGAGGGTGAAGCCCTCCGCGAAGAAGAGGAGGCCGTAGAGGTAGTAGGTCGTGTGGAAGATCGAGGTGAGGAAGGCCATGAACGTCGGGTAGAGGCCGAACAGAGAGAAGACGAGCAGGCCCCCGAAGGCCGCCGTCGTGGAGAAGGCGGCGGAGAGGAGGGCGGTGAACTCATGGGCCAGGCGATCATAGCGGGCATCCCCGCCCCGCCAGCCGACGATCTCCGCGATCGAGGCGAAGATCGGGACGCCCAGGACGAAGGCCCCGAACATCAAGTGGAGCTGGGTGATGATCCAGATGACGAGGCGGGAGTTCCCGCCGAAGAAGGTTTGATAATCGGGGGAGAGCCGAGGTTGAGCAGCAGCTAAGCTTGTCGATCCCGCAGTGGACGGGTCAGCGGCAAGGACGGGGGCAGCAAGGATCGCCAGGACCCAGAGGCCCAAGGCCGCCAGGGTCGCCACCCGCCACGCTTGCACTCCCCCCCTCAGAGTGGTCATGCGTCCCGCGCCCCCCTCAAGGATTACTTGAATTCGAAAGCGACGTTGGCCTCGCCCCTAGGAGGAATGGCGACTTCCTGGCTGACCAGAACGGGCTCTCCGTAGATGGGACGACCATCCTTGTCCGACCCTTTCACCTCCCAGGACTCATGCCACGCCACCACCTTGTACGTCCCCGGCGGGATATCGGTGACCTTGAAGCGCCCGCGCTCGTCCGTGACCGCGAAGTAGGGATCCGGACGGACCACCATCCAGGCCTTCATGTGGGTGTGGGCATCGCACTGGATGTCCATCACCCCGAATCTCTTCTTCCGCCCGAGTCTCTTGATCCGCCGGCTGACATCGAGCACCTGGTCCTGGAGGGGAAGGGCGAGGTTGAAGACGGTCCTCTTCGATAGAAACCCGTGGGTGTTGTGGAGGATGGGGTCCGAGTTCCTGACCCTGGTCTTCGTCGCCGCGGTCACCGCCAGCACGTGCGGGACGAAGAGACACTTGGTGTTGTCCAGGACCACGGTCTTCTTTTCGATCTTCTTCCCCTTGGCAATCCCCTCGATCCAGATCACCGCGTACCTGACCCCCTTGTTGGGCCCCAGGACCAGAGCCTCAGAGGCCACGGACTTCCCGCACAGGTCCTGGTTCTTCTTCACCGGGATCGGCGCCAGCTTGGGCGGGGCCCCCACGAACTTCACGCTCCCCGTCAGGGTGCCCCCGTCCTTGACCTGGACGACATCATACCCCAAGGCCACGCCGGGGGTCGTCACGGCCAAGGCCACCATCAGACTCACCACGCATCGCCTCATTGCTGCTTCTCCTCTTAAGCCTCTTCTCCCCGCTCGCCCGAAGTCCGGATAGAGACCCTCCCCATCACTCGAGGAGGAGCTCTCCCTCCAGGGCCTCCCAGACAGCTTTCCGGGTGACAACGCCAAGAAGACCCCACCACGCCTCGAGAGGGTTCCAGTCGTCGGTGATTGGCAATCCTCCGTCGTCTCGAAAGGAGAGCTGAACCGCGTACTGAGACCGAGCGGACACGGCCTGGCGCCTGGCGAGATAGAGGAGGTTCCCGAAATTTCCCTCAGGCCGTGTGGAAAAAACCTGGACCGTGGAGAACACCTGCCTGAGGGTCCGGTAGATCGACCGGGACACCCGGGACCCTTCTCCCTCCTTGAACCCCGTGAGGTTCAGCATGAAGACTCCGTCCCGGGTGAGGCGACGGGCGATGAGCCCGAAGCTCTCCCGCGTCAGGAGGTGAAAGGGAACGGTTTCGGCGAGGAAAGCGTCCAGGATGACCGCGTCATACCGCTCTCGAGTGTCTCTGAGAAAGACCCGCCCATCGGCAATGATGACTCTCCCCGGCCCGGGTCGATACTCGAAGTAGCGGGCGGCCAGGGCGGGCATCCTGGGGTCGATTTCGACTACGTCAAGTCGAAGCCCGGCGCGGCTCAGCATCCCGGGCAGCACCCCGCCAGCCAGTCCGATGAAGAGCCCCCGCGCCCCGGTGCCAGGGGGAAAAGTGCCGGTGAGAAGCTCCGCCATGGCCCGGTGGACCTGAAAAACCGAGCGGCGGCTGACCTTTTCCATTCCACTCTGGATCGTCCCGTCCACGAGGAGGTAACGACGGTCCTCGAGGTCCACGATGCGGACTTCCCCGTAGTACCCCTGGGAGCTGTACAGGATCCTCCCATCCCTCGAAGCTGTGAGAGGAAGAAAAAGAACAAGAACGAGGAGGCTCCAGGGCAGCAGCAAGAAGGCGAACCGGCGCATCCCGGTCCTGAGGAAGGCGACGATGGCCAGGAGAACGAGGGCAGAAGAAGCCAGAGCAAAGATCGTCGGAATCTCCACGTTGGGGATCAGCAGGAACCCTGTCCCGAGCGTCCCGAGCACGCTCCCCACCGTGGAGAGGGCGTAGAGAAATCCACCCGACCGACCCACCTCTGCCAGGCTTCGCGTATAAAGCCGCAGGGTGAGCGGGGTGACCATGCCCAGCAGGACCAGCGGGACGGCAAAGAGAAGCAGGGCGCTGACGAGCGCGCCCCCGCGGGGCCCTAGATGGGCCATCCCTTCGAGGATCGGGACACGAATCAGCGGGATGAGGAGAAGCCAGAGCCCCGCGGAGAAGACCACCAACGCCAGGCGGGGCAGGCCCGGGAATCGGTCCGCGACCGCTCCACCGATCCAGTACCCCGCCGCCAGGGAAAGGAGCGTAACGCTGATCAGAGCCGACCAGACGAAGAGGCCGACTCCGAAGTAGGGCATGATCGCCCGGGCCCCGGCTAGCTCAATAGTCATCACCGCTGCCCCGCACACGCATGCGGTGAGGGCCAGGAGGAATCCCGGCGCGCTCCTCGCGGAACTAAGGGGAGAGGGCGGATACATCGAGCTCATAGAGGGTCATAGCTCCCATGGCCGGGGTCAAGGCGGAAACGCCGCTGAACTCCCGGACAGCCCGAAGCCCGACCCCGGCCGGCGCGGCTCCCTGCAGCACAGCCGAAGTCACCAGGACCGTCTGCGGGATCACCGCCAGGGAGTCGAGGGTCGGAACGATCTCGTCTCCCGAGCGGACGCGCTGGACCGTCAGGGCGGGGAGATAGTAGTCGAAGAGCCGTTTCTCCTCCCCGCCCAGGAGAAGCGTTTCCCCCGGGGGGTAGTGGGTACGGACAAACTCGACGAGCTGGAGAGGAGCGGGCATGTGGCTCCGTTCCGCTTCAACCGACCGCCACCCCCCGACCGCTAGGGGCATGACGAGGAGGGCTGACACCAAGAGAGGGCCCCACCCCCGCCCGAGCCTTTCCCCCGCCCGGATCACCCCTCGACTCACGGGGAGCAGGAGGAGCGGAATCAGCGGGAGCAGATGCCGGCCCTTGTCGACGTTCTGCCCGAGCAGAACCCAGATGAGGTACGGTGCTCCGGCAGCCAGGAGAAACTTCCCCCACGTCGGTCCCCCGCTTGCGGCCCCCCGCAGCGCGGGACGGAACTGAGACAGAAGAGTCAGAGCCAGCAGCAGGGAGAGGAGCAGCGCCATCGCCAGCTCGCGCATGGCGTACCCTCCCAGGCCGTAGGCGAAGAGGCTGTGCAGCAAGCGCAGAGGGCGGCTGACCGGATCGGGGTCTGTGAACAAGGCCCCTCCCCAGTCAGTGAAGTGACCACGGATGAAGCGGAGACTCTCCCGCGCGAAGGGCGACCACCCCTCGCGGGCCACTTGCCAGTGAAGCCACAGCGCCACAGCCGCGGTAAAGGCCACCACGGGGCGGATCGTGGCTGGCCAGCTCCACGATCTCTTCAAGCGCCAGAGGAGGAAGAGCCACGTAAGGGCGAAAGGGAAATAGGAGAGGCGAACGCCGAGGGCCATTCCCAGGGCAACCGAGGCGAGGGAGAAGAGAGCCCAGCCGTGGCGGTCATCGCGTTCGTACGCCATCCACGCCAGGGCAAGGAAGAGGGTCACAAAAAACGTGCCGGTGGCATCGGACAGGGGCTTTGTGCTGACGAGCCAGTGAAAGGGGTGAACGCCCAGAAGGAGCACGGTGAGCAGGGCCTCTCTCGATCCGAGCATGCGGGAGGCCAGCGCATAGAGGGGAACCAGGGTCAAGCCGCCGAAGCACGCGCTGGTCAAGGTCAGGGCCCGGAGATCGTCCTCGAAGATCCTCCATGCCCCCCGAACGATCCAGACAAAGACCGGGTAGCCGGGAAAGTGAGGTTGAAACTCCGCGAGGGAGTACCAGTGGATCGCCAAGGCGAAATCCACAGCATCCCATTCGCCGAGCCACGGGGCGGCATACAGGGCCCTCCCCACAACGGCCAAAAGCGCCAGGGAAAGCCCCTTCAGGACCACGTCCTTCAGCGGGCCTGGCTTGGCTCGGCCGGTCACTGACGGGCCGCACTGCCAACCCATTCCTCCGCCGCCACGGACTGGATTTCAAGGAGATTCTTCTCCTCCCCTACGCCCAGGACCTCTTCTCGCTTCAGGCTCTCCCCCAGGAGGCGCCTGGCGGCGAGGATCCCCATCTCCATGGCGCCGTCCATGAAGAGATAGCGGAAGGCTCCCTGCCTCCCCACGCTCATCAGGTTCGGAATCCTATCGAGAGCGCGCAGCAACCGCTCCCGCAGCTCGCGGTATGTGAGGGAGTACACGGGGTAGGCGTGGGTCGCGCGGGTCGAGAAGGCGTGGATCACACTCCCCCTCAGCGGGAACCCGATCCGTTCGAGACTCTCAAGCCCCCGAGCGAGGAGCCGGTCATCGGGCGCCCGCCAGGTCTCATCGCCGATCCAGCAGGGGATCTCTAGCATCAGAGAGCTTTTCCCGGCCGGAGCGTTGAACGGGCTCCGCCGCTTGGGCTCCTGAATGCGAGTCATGAGAGCCCCGGGGTCGGCGACATAGATCCAGGTGTAGGGGCTCACCTCCTCCTGATCGAGGGGGATATTGAGAAACCGCATCGCCCGGTAGACCAGGGAGTGAGGGGCGAGGTCGAAATCTCCAGGCACGGGCGGCAAGAAGAGATCGAAGAGATCAGGGAGGGGAATTGTCGAGACAAACCAGCTTCCCTCGACAACGAAGAGCTCGCCGCCCGTCTCGATCCAGACCCGACGGATCTCCCACCCCTCCCGCTCGACGGCCTTCACCTTGGTTTGCAAGTAAAGGGTCCCGCCGAGACGCTCTACCTCCCGCCCCATGGCGTCGAAGATCTGGCCCATCCCCCATTTCGGGTAGAGAAACGTCGGCGCGTAGGTCCGGGGGATCTCCCTTCCGCGTCCAAGGAGATGACGGAGGACGTCCGCCAGGTCGAAGAGGGAGATGCGCTCGGCCGCCCAATCCGCGGAGATGGAGGACGGGGGAAGCCCCCAGAGCTTCTGCGTATAGGGACCAAAAAACAGGTCGTAGAGCGGCCGCCCGAAGTGATTGACGACCCACTCCTCGAAGGAGGTCTCGGGGCGCGGGGAGAGGCGGCAGCGGGCCCGACGGTAGAGGTAATCGCCGAGCGCCCGGAGGTTCACCGCGAGGGGGTTCTTCCTCACGAGGTCAAGGACGGAAAGAGGGTAGTGGAACGTCTTGCCGTTGAGGACGATGACGCTGCGCCGCTCACCCATGAGCAGATCGTCCCCCAAGAGGCCCTGAATGCGCTGCACCAGCTCCCGGTTCCGGGAGATGAAGCGATGGCCCCCGAGGTCGAACCTGAAGCCCTGGTACTCGGTCGTCGCGCAGAGACCACCGAGTTTCGACTGGGCCTCGACAACGGTGACCGGAACCCCGCGGCGCGCAAATTCCCAGGCCGCGGAAAGTCCACAGGGTCCACCTCCGAGGATCACCGCCCGCTCTCTCATCGAACTCCTCTACCCCGCCCGAGGCTCCGAATGTACGCGAGGAGATCGTGGACCTCCTTCTCCCCGAGGATCCCTTCCCACGGCGGCATGAGCAGGGATTTGCCCCGTGCCAATCCCCCATGGAGGATGACGGCCTCGAGGTCTTGATCGGTCCGGTTGCCCATGATCCGAGAATCCTGGAAGTCTCTGGGGCGGGGATCGAGCGAGGCTGCCGTGGGCCCATCTCCCCGTCCCTCCTCCCCATGGCAGACGACACAGTGGATGCCGAACAGCGCCCGACCGCGAGCGGGGTCTCCGGCCCCGGGCGCCGGGGGAGGGGAAAGAGCGGCCCGTGGGCGGACCAGCCCCAACTCCCTTCGCTCTCCCGCTGCGGGCCGGCGAAAGACCAGACGAATCACATCCGAGAAGTTGTGGTAGACGGAGGCATCGAAGACGGCAATGCCGAAGAACTGCTCTGCTCCCCGGCCCGGGTGGAACTGCACGTCGTCAGCATCGCCGGTGCGAAGCCGCCGCTTCAGCTCCAACGTCCAGACCCCGCCGGCGTACCGGCCGACCCCCTCCACATGGCCGCGCATGTCGGGAGGAACCTCAGGCGGCAGGAGGATCCCCGCCACCCGGTCCCCGGCCTTGAAGGCGATCTCCTCCACGGGGGCGAGAGAGTCAGGCCCCGTCACCCGGATATAGGGGGCGTGAAGATCGCCCCCGGCCTGAGGGTTGGGGGCATACATGGGCCGATCCTCAGTGACGGGGTCCAGGTTGAACTCGAAGATGTCCGGGCTCCGGTCCAGGCCGTCGGGGGAGCGGCCGATGGGCTTCTCCCCGGGCCGCTCTTCTACGAATTTCTCGAAGTCGATGTGGCTGATCCGCCCGTCTTTGACCCACTTGAACGGTGCCGTCTCAGCGGCCCGCCACTCCCAGTGGTCCACCGTCATCCCCGCTTTTTCCGTCCACATGTCATGCGGGGCGAGGCCATCGATCTCCGGATAGCTGGAGAGATGGCAGAGGGCCCGGCAGCCGATGAGAGGGAAAAGGCGGCTTCCGGCGTTCCAGTTGACGGCGAAGGCATCGTCGGCGATCTCTCGCTCCTCGTGCCACTCCTCGCCGTCGAAGACCCATGGCTTGTACTCGAGGCTCTGGGTTGGGTCCCGCCAGCGGGCCAGCAGGAAGAACTGCCGAAATGTGTACAGAGCGCGAAGCTCGACCTCCATGATCCGCCGGTTCCCAAACTTCTTGATCGGAAAGGCCTTCACGCTGAGAGGAGCGGCCTTTTCCCAGACCTTGTCCATCTCCCCATCGATCACCGGCTTGCGTAGGGTCCGGGAGGCCACGAGCTCGAGATATGAGGTCCTGCGGGGCGGCGGAATCTCGCCGCCTCTGGCGGCTACGAGCCCCACGCCCAGGATGGAAAGGAGCGCCAGGAGCGCGGCGATCTGTTTCACGCTCGCCGCCTCACTCGATCCATGACCGAGGCGCGACGCCAATGGCGTCGTAGAGGAAGCGGATGATCTTCCAGATCTCGTCATCGCTCAGGTCGTCCTTCCATCTCGGCATGGCGGAGTCCCAGGGCCGCGACGGCGGCGGCAAGCCCCGTCCCCCCTCCCTGATCCGCCAGAAGGCATAGGACTCGTGGAGCTGAGCGAGGCGCTCCGGGTGGGTCAGGTCGGCCGGCCGGGGCTCCAGGGCGTCGGCAAACAGGCCGCGACCGTCCAGTGCGTCCCCGTGGCAGAAGACGCAGTTCTTGAAGTAGAGCGTGTTCCCCTGCCTGACGATCTCGGGCGTGTCCGGCAGCGGATTTTCCAGCGCCACGTATTCGGCCGGGAGCTCCGGGTGAACCAGGCGGGGACCCTCCTCCGGGGCTCTCTGGTCGGCCCCTCCAACGAGGAGGAGCCAGTGCCAGGTGCTGAGGCTCCCCTTCTCCCACCGCTCACTCGCGGATCCGTCCCAGACATAGAACCCGATGGGGATAGCCTTGCCCTTGCTGAACCGGGCATCGGGCGCTTTCCCGGTGGGGCTCAGCCTCCGTCCCATCACCACAGACCACCGACCGTTCCGGTACGCGCTGCTCCCCCACAACCCCTTCCTGCGGGACGGCAAGGGCTTCTGGGTCCCGAGACCATGAGCGGAGTATTCCTTGACGGAAGCCCGGCCTGCCTCCCAGTGCCAGAGAATGACAGGCCATCGGGGGTCCCCCAGCAGGAAGTACGGTTTGCCCGTTGCCTCCGAGCGGCCGGAAGGGAACTGGATAGCCACCGCGTCGTTGAAGCTTCCGTCTTGCCCCGTGACGAGGCTCCGCGTCCCGTCATCCCACTGGAGGAGAAAGGCAATCTGCTGAGAGTTGTAAAGGGCCCGGACCGTCAGGGAGGTGACAGAGGGCGTATGAAGGCGAGGGCGCTGGACAACCTGGCCGGCCAGCCGCAGTTCCACCGCCTCAGCGCTCTCCCAGTGGGGATCTTGGGGACTCCTCGGGAGGGGCCCCGGCAGGGCCCTTGCGCGGATAAGCGTTCGGCCCTCGGATAGCGGTCGATCCACCGAGCGGGAGGAGACGTAGTAGGCAAGCTGCCACCGCTCCTCCTCGCTGAGGCTGTCCTCAAAGGAGGGCATCGGAGTCCCGTCAAGACCCGTCGTGAAGGCCCGGTAGATGTCCTCGACCCCACTCCCACCACGGTAGCTCCTCCGTCGGGTGAGGTTTCCGGGTCGGATCGGGACCTCCCAGTCATCTTTCAGAGTGGGAGCCGACGGGCCATCTCCCCGCCCCTCCTCTCCGTGGCACTCCCAGCATTTCATCTTCCGGTAGATCTCGCCCCCCTTGGACACGGCCTGCTCGCTGAACGGGATAGGCGACCCGAGGGAGGCCCGCTCGGGAGGGAGCTCCTCTTCAAACAGCTCTGAGAACGATTTGATATACCGAACCAGCTCCCAGCGCTCAGCCTCCGAGAGCTTCTCCCAGCCCGGCATGGCGCTCCCCGGCATCCCCCGGGTGATCGTCCGGAACAGGTCCTCATCCGTGGGAACCTCTCCGCTGGTCGTCGTTCTGATCTTGAAGACCCCCGTGGTGAAGTCGCGGGGCCGGGGGGAGAGCAAGTCCGCCGCCGGGCCATCCCCTCTCCCTTCCTGGCCGTGGCAGCCGGCGCAGTAGCGGTCGTAGAGGGCCTTCCCCTCTGGGGGTTGCCCTTGAGCCCGTGCCGGTCGGACGGCGAACGGGCTCACGATCAGGAACACGCTCAGGGCGAACAGGAGAAGACCCCTGACTCTGGGGCCCCTGGATCTTGGGATCAACGACACCTCCAAGAGGACGACCCCGGGGGGAGGTGTCACGGGGTTCCGCGCGAGATGAGGCGCTCCACCGGGAGAATCCGGAGCGTGCTCCGAAGCCGCGGCCCGCCGAGCCATCCGCTCTTCCCCGCGCGCTCCACCACGGCAACCACCACCTCCCCGTCTGGGGTCACGGCAAAATCGCCCACGTACCCGCCCAGCATCCGGCTGCATCCTACCGATTCCAGCACCCCTTCGCCGACCGCGAGCGCGCACAGCTGGCCGTGCTTGAACTGGAACAGGGTCGGGACCGCCACCAATCCCGCGCGCCCGAACCGGAGGATATTGTTCGCCAGGAGGATCTCGTTCCTGCCGTCTCCGTTGAGGTCCACGGCAAGGACCTTGCTACCCTTGAACGCGAATTCCCTGCCCTCCTGCTGGGGGTAGATTCTGATCGGGGTCGCCTCGAACTTCCGGGTCGCCGTGGCGATGAGGCGGCCGTCGGAGGAGTAGAGAGCTGGCCGGCGGTGGCGATCGAGGATCAGGCGCTCGGACCGCCCATCTCCGTCCCAGTCAAACACCGAGAGGGTGTAGAGCGAGACCCGCTCACGCAAGCGGGGAAACGGGGCCTCCACGTACCGGCCGTTGCTCCAGATCGCCCGCCGGATCGAGTTCATGAAAGGATCGGAAACCCCTGACTGCTGCCAGAAGAGATCCGCCACGCCGTCACCGTCCCAGTCTCCGGCAACATGGAGAAAGACGCCGCGGCCGGGAAGGACGCCGCTCAGTTCTCGGTACCGAGTCCGGTTGTGCTCGATGACGAACGAGCGGACCGCTCGGCTCCCGTGACGGGTGACGAAGATCTCCGCTCTCCCGTTTCGATTGACATCAGCCACTGCCACGTGGATCAGCCGCCCCTTCCCCTTGGCCTCGTAGATCTTCCGAGGCTCCCCGCGATCCCCCTCAAGCGGGACCAGCCAGACGTTGTCGCCCTCCGTGAAAAGGATCTCCTTCCGACCATCGCCGTCGGTATCCCCCACGTCGAGGCTCAGAATCCCGCCTTCGAAGGCAACCGTCTTCCGAACCTTGGAATGGCGGGGATCGACTCGCGGGCGGGAAGGCCGGGGGCTCCGCACGGCCTTCTTCTCTCCCCGACGCGGCGAGGGCCCGAGCTGGACCTCTTCGAAGACAACAAGGGCGCCGCGCCGGGTCTCGATGGCTCGGAGGCGGAGACTGCCGGCAGCGGGCCCGGGGGAGCCCAAGATCACCCCGTGAATCTCAAGCTCGTCTGCAAGACGTTTCAGGCCGGCGGGTGACAGGATCTCTCCGAACCCCTTGCTCCGCCACCCGGTCGCGGCCCGCACGACCTCCTCATCAACCACCCGAAGCCGGCCTGTCTCCAGCAAACGCTTGACCAGCGCAGCCCTCACGGCGCTGAAGAGCTGAGTTGCTTCCTCCGTGCGCGCCACGAACTCCAGGACGACCACGGCCGGCGCCGGAGCCTCCGCGGAGGAAAACGTTCGCTCGACAAGGACGGCAAACGCCTCGATGTCGGGCTCCGACCCGGCCGCGGGGAAGGAGAGACCGACGACTCCCCCCAGCAGGCAGAGCCCAACGACACCGAGGCCTTTCTTCGTCATTCTCGCGAGAGTTCTGGGAGCAGCTCCTACCAGTTCGCCACCGCCTGGAAGCCGATGCCGTCTTCCTGGGGCGCGTTCGTAGCCCTGTTGTCGGTGGATCGGTTGAAGTACTCGAGCTTGAACGCCAACCACTCCTGAGGCGTGAACCGCACGCCCACGGTGATCCTGCCCTCATCCACTGCCGTTCCCGTTGTGATCGGCGTCGGGCCCTCTTTGATGGAGGGGAGGCCGTCGTCGTTGTCCACCGCGTCATAGCGGGCGATCAATTCCACGAGCGGGTGAGCGGCCCACGACCCCTGAACATACCACCCGTTGAGCGTCGCCTCCGAGAGGGTGCCCACGCCGGGGTTGTCCACGTTGAGCTGGTTGAACTCGGCTCTCAGCTCGAACGGCTCGAAGTTCACGACTCCATGAACCCCCCACATGACGTAGTCGTTGTCATTCCACACATCCCATTTCCCCGCCAGGAGCGAGCCCCCCACCTCGATCCCCCGAGTCTCAACGCCCGCGAGGGGTATCAGGTTGAGCTGGAGGCCAAAGGACTTGTCATCGTTGATGTCGCGGGAGTCGCTCCCTTTGACATTGCTCTGCTCGAAGACCCCATCGCGGTCCCCGTCCTTCAGCCCGTTGATCACGTAGCCGTTGTAGTTGAGCGTGGCCACGGTTCCGAGGGGAAGGACTCCCGTGGCAAGGATCCCCGCGTCAGAAAAGGTGCCGGGCACGATCGCCCTCGACGGCGAGGGACGGCTCACCAGCTTGTTCCGGGGAGAGGCGTGGACCCGGTGCTCGACCCCGAACGGGACCACGAAATACCCGAACCAGAGCTCCAAGAGGTCGTTATACAGCGGCTTCCACTCGATCTGGGCGAACTCAACCTTGACGCCGGTCGTGTGCTCGAACTCGATCTCGCCCTGGGCCCTGAGGTTGTCAGCGAGCTCCGAGCCCAGAAAGAGGTTGAAGTGGTGGTTGTCAAAGATCCCCTCGGCTCTCCCGGCGTGATCCTGGTTCCGAGCTTCAAAATCGATATACCCGTGAAAGATCATCTCCTGGGCCCAGGCCGGCATAGCCAAAGCGAGGACCAGGCCAACTGCGAGAACCCCTCCCCACTGTTTCACGAGGCAATCCTCCTTCGCTTGACAGCTCAGCCGCGGAGGGGTCTACTGAAAAGCGCCCTCACGCGGTTGAGTCCGTGTGGTGGTGTGAGGGGCTGGCCCGCGCCTGCCAGGGTCAGGACCAGCCCCTCGCCTCTCCTCCCGCCTCTCCTCCCACCTCCTTCCTGTTTTCCCCTCCCTGATGCGCCCGAAAGCCTATCTTCGGGAAGGGATCAAAACCGCTCGGACAGGATTTTGTCGATCTGACCGGCCGCCGCCCGGAACCGGTCGGGATCCGGCGGCTTCTTCCCGAAGCCAAAGGCGCCCGGGCGCCCCAGGGCCTTCATGGCATCGCCGAAAGCCTTCCTGACCTCGGCGTCCGCCGCCCGCTCACCCTTCTTGACCACGGGGGCCAGGATGGCGTAGTAGTTCTTGGCGCTCGCCACGAGGGCCTTCGCCTTTCCGAAGTCCTGAAGAAGGGCCTCGGCGTTCTCGAGCTTGTGCCTGATCAGGAAAAAGAACGTCCGGTGAAAGCTGTCGACCAGTGATTCGGCGTGGCGGGTTTGATCCGTTCCCTCGCCCCCCGCCTGAATGGCGGCTTCCATGGGGCCCACGAGACCCGCCTGGTAGTCACTGTCCATCTTCGCCACCACACCCCTGATCTTGCCGAATCGCTTCTCGACGTCATTCCACCGCATGGGGCTGGCTTTCAACGCCTTATTGATCGCCTTGTAGGCCTGGATGACCGGATCCTTTTTCCCCCCGTAGCCATAGCCATAGGCCCAGGGGATACGAATGGCGCCGCTCGCCAAGAGTATCAGGACCACCGCAAGCCAGAGTCCGTATCGTGGTCTCACACTCCCCCTCCCCTCTCTCGGTTTTCAGAACCCCTGAAGCCCCGGAGTTCAACCCCAATACTTCCCGAACACTCCCCGATTCCTAAACACGCAAAGGCCGTGCCAGCGGCGATCACGGAGACAAGGTACCACATGGTGTTGTTGACAAAAGACTTTTTGCGAGAGGCGGTGGGAGGGGATACGGGCTGGGAGGTCTTCGCGCGCGCATTTCGGTGCGCAAGAGTGCAATGCCGTGCGCAGTGACAGGCCCGGTTACGATGGTCGGAGCGGGGGACGGCTCCTCTGCGGGTGTCGGCCCGGACCCGCCGGTTTCGGGGACGGGATCGAGGCACGCGCGAGAGCGAACCCCGGTCCAGGGGAGCCAGAGCGCCCGCTCCTACTTGACGGGGAAGCTGAAATTCACTCTCCCCTGCTCGCCCGCCTTCACCGTCACCCGAACCTCCTGGCGCCCCAATTTCTCGTGCCATGCCGTGAGGGTATAAGTTCCGGAAGGGACATCCGTGATCCTGTACGCTCCATCCTCCCCCGTAAGCGCGTAGTAGGGATGGTCCAGGACGGCGATCCACCCGTTCATGAAGTCATGAGAATCGCACATGAGCTCCACCAGCCCAGACCGTTTGACCCTCTTCCTGATCACCTGACCTTGAATCGGCTGGGCCAGATTGAACAGCGTCCGGCCCCGGAAAATGGAGTGGGTATTGTGGAGCACGGGGTCCTCATTAACGATCTCCAGCTTGGTCCGGGTGCGCACCACCAGGAAATGCGGGACGAACCGTCCCCCCCGATTGAAGAGCCGCGGGCGATGGTCCGGCCACGGCTTCCCCTCCGTGATCCCCTCGACGGTGATCAGCACATTCTTGATCTTCCCTGCCCGCGACACGATCAGCCGCTCGTCGGGGAGTTTCTCGCCGAAGACATCGGCGTTCTTCGTCACCCAGATCACATAGGGCCCCGGGGGTGACCCCTTATAGGTGGCCTCGCCGGCGATAGTGCCGCCGTTGGGAACGGCCTTCTCCCGGTACTTCTCCCGGCCCTCTCCCGGCCCCGCCAGGAGCAACGGGAGAAGGCCGACCCCCACTAGCGCGCTGATCCAGAGCGAAGGAGAGGAAGCGACACCCCTAGCGGGGAAGAACATAGACATAGCCCACCATCGGCCCTTCCTTTTCGGGACTCACATGGTTGTTGCAGACCATCTTGAACGTCCCGGCCTTGGTTGCAACGAACCTGATGGTCTTCTCCTCCCCCCTGTTGATCTCGGTCTCGGGCACCCCGAACGCCTTGATCTCGATGAGGTGCTTCGACCCCTTGACGGCGTGGATTCTCAGAACGACGGTGTCGCCCTTGTTGACCACGATGAACCCGGGATTGAAGACGTACCGCTCGATCTCCTTCACCGACCCCAGGTTCCGATCCACCACGGGGGCCTCGCCGGACTTTGCCTTCCATTTCCACTCGCCCGTGACGATGATGAACTCTTTCTCCGCCGCTTGCGCCAACATCGGTCCCACTGAAAGGAGCAGAAGGCCGACGCAGACTCCCAACAGGCCAACTCGCCACACTCGTGTGAGGTTCATGGAGGTTCCTCCTTTTGGTGTGAAACTGCTCGTGGTGAATCATCCTATCCATGCTGAAGCTCACGGCCGAACGCTGAGGGCTCTCTCGCTTTCTCCTCACGGCTTGACTGGGCAAACCCCGTGCCAACGGGGACCGAGGAGACGAAGCACCGCATGGTGGTGTTGAGAAAAAGCTTTGTGCCAAAGGCGGTGGGAGGGGATCCGACCTAGGGAGCGCTTTGGCGCGCAGTTCTCTGCGCAGGAGTGCAATGACCTGCACGGTGACAAGCCCGGTTACGATGGCCGGGGTGGGGGACGCCTCCTCCGCGGACCCTGGTGTCGGGATGATATCGAGGGACGCAGAGGGACGCACGAGGACTCCTTAGGACCGCCCAAGGCCATGGGCCTGGAGCTTGTAGAGGAGGGCCCGCCGGCTGATGCCGAGGAGCCGGGCCGCTTCGGTTCGGTTGTGGTTGGTCCGGGTCAGCGCCCGCTGAATGAGCCCCCGCTCCACCTCCCGGACCACCCTGGCAGTGGTCTCGGGAAGGGACTGGACGCTTTCGGGAAGGGCAACGGTCATCTCATCGCGTGGAGCCATGAGATGCGGCGGAAGGTCCCGCTCGGTGATCGTGTCATCCTCGCTGAGCAGCGCGGCTCTCTCCAGCACGTGGTCTAGCTCGCGAACATTGCCCGGCCAGGGATAATTCATGAGAATTCTGAGCGCGCTGGGTGAGAGGCGCTTGACCTTCCCTTCCCCGTCCGAGCGATCAAGGAAGTGTTCCACCAGCAGCGGGATATCCTCCCGCCGCTCGCGAACTGGCGGGAGGCGGATCGGGAATACGTGCAGGCGGTAATAGAGGTCCTCCCGGAAGGCGCTTTGGCGAACCTCCTCTTCGAGATCCCGGTTCGTGGCGGCAATGATCCGGACATCGACCTGGATCGTCCTGGTCTCGCCCACCCTCCGCATCTCGCCGTCCTGGAGCACCCGGAGGAGCTTGGCCTGGAGCCCGAGGGAAAGCTCCGCCACCTCGTCCAGGAACAGCGTGCCGCCGTGGGCCTCCTCAAAGAGGCCCCGCCTGGCAGCGATCGCCCCGGTGAAGGCGCCTCTGACATGCCCGAACAGCTCGGTCTCCTGGAGGGTTTCCGGAATCGCCCCGCAATCAATGACGACGAAGGGACCGGAGTTCCGCGGACTCGCAAAATGGATGGCCTTCGCCACCAACTCCTTCCCGGTCCCGCTCTCCCCCTGGATCAGCACCGCACCGCGCCCGGGGGCCACCCTCTCGATCTGGGTGTAGACCTCCTGCATGGCTTTGCACTTCCCCACCAGGCCGCCGAAGCCGAACCGCTGCTCCACGATCCTTCGTAGATACCGCACCTCCCGCCTGAGCCTCATCCGCTCCAGGGCCCTATCCACTACTCCGAGGATTTCCCGGGCCCGAAACGGCTTGGTCACGTAGTCGAAGGCCCCCACCCGCATGGCCTCAATGGCCGAGGGGATGGTGCCGTAGGCAGTGATCATGACGACCGAGGCTTCGGAGAGGGTCTCGCGGATAGCCTTCAGCACCTCGAGCCCATCCGGCCCGGGGAGCTTCAGGTCGCACAGCACGAGGTCGTAGCTCGCTTCTTTGAGCCGCTCGATGGCCTCGGTACCGGACCCGACGCCCTCCACCTCATACCCCTCGTGGGCGAGGAGTTTGGTCAGGAAGTGGACCATGTTCTCCTCGTCATCCACGACGAGGATCCGCTCGCGTTCGCTCATGCGCCCCCGGCTTTCTCGGAAGTGACCGGCTCGACCTGGGGTGCGACCTCCGCCAGGGGGAGGAGCACCCGAATAGTGGTCCCGACTCCGAGCTGGCTCTTCACGACCAGGGCCCCATGAACGGCCTCGATGAGGCTGTGGCAGATGGCGAGACCCAGGCCCGAGCCCTGGCCTCGCCCCTTGGTGGAGAAGAAGGGTTCAAAGATTCTCTCCAGATGGTCAGAGGGGATGCCGGGTCCCCGGTCGGCGATGGAGACGGAGACCACCTCCTGGGCCGGCGAGAAGGCGCGCCCCAGGCGGTAATCGCCATCCACCCACTGCCGCGCGAGGCCGGCACCGGTTCCGACCAGGATGGGTCCCCTTTCCGCCATCGCCTGGGCGGCGTTGAGCAGGAGGTTGAGAAGGATCTGCTGGAGGAGGAACTCGTCGGCCACCGCTCGCGGGGGCGAAGGGTCGAGTTCTTTGATCCACACGATCCTCTCGAACCCTTTCTGGGTCGTCACCAGCCCGAGGGTCTTCTCGACCACCTCGTTCACCTCCACCGGCGCCAGCTGAGGCGGGCTGGGCCGGGCGTAGTCGAGCAACCCCTGGAGGATACGCTTGAGCCGGGTGATCTCGCCCGCAATCCGCTCGCTCCGTTCGCGGCACTCCGAGCGATCCTCCGGCCGGCCTCGGCAGAGGACCTGGAGGTCCAGGAGCCCGACGATGGAACCCAGAGGATTCCCAACCTCGTGGACGATCCCCGCGGCGAACCGCCCGGCTGAAGCCAGCCGCTCGCTCTGGACGAGCTGGAACTGGGTCTGTTTCAGGCCATCGTAAGCCTCTCGAAGCTCTTCGGCGGTCCGCTCCAACGCCAGGTTCTGCTGGACAATGGTTTTCGAGGCCCTTCGGAACGTCAGCCAGAGGGCCACATAGAGCAGTGCCAGGCCAAAGAGGATCGCCCCCCACACGGTGAGCCGGAGAGTCCAGACCCTCTGGTACAGCGGGTCGATGGGGCTATAGATCTCGTAGGCTCCGATGACCGTGCGCGTTCCCTCGAGGAAGATCGGGATGTACACCTCGAAGAGGCGCGAATGCCCCGCCTGGCGCTCGGCGAAGTGCTCGGATCCCCGGAGATCGGAGAGCCCCACCACCGACTCGCCTCCCAGGGCCTTCCGGAGAGGAACGTTGCCCGGGAAGGACCGTCCAACAAGCTGCGGTTTGCGCGAGTGGTAGATGATGGTCCCACTCCGGTCGTAGATCTTGATCGCCACCACGTTGGAGGTTAGGAAGTTCTCCCTGATCAGCCGGTCGAAGGCCTCGTACTCTTCCCCGGTCCTCACCTTGACAAACTCCTCCCCCGTGATGATGAAGCGCGCCACGTTCTTGAAGTAGTCGAGGGAGGCAAGGGTGGCCCGCTCCAGCATCTTCTTCTCCACGAGGTAGGTCAGGCCGGTCCCCAGGACGAGAGCTACGCCCACCCACAAGCCCGCGCTCAGGAGGGACAAGTTCCTGAAGAGGCGCGGCGTGAGTCTGGGCCCCGGACTGCGGGCAGACGTCAGGCCGATGAGCGAGTCAGAATCCCGTCCGGGCCCGGTATTCATCCATGAGCTCAGGGGTCACAACGCTCACTCCCCGCTCCCGAGCGTAGCGCGAAACCGCCCTCCGGGCCATGTTCCGAGCGAGTGGAGGCAGGCGCAGGAGGCGGGCCTCCGCCGCCTCCGACCAGGCCAGGCCTTGCTCCCTCCCGACTTCAAGCGCCCCCTCCCGTTGCTGGCTTACCATCGCCCCGACGACCTCCAGAGGCTCGGGAGGAACCTGGCGCCCGCCGATCTTCACCCCCAGAGCCTGAACGAGCTGCGTCTCAACAGGGTTGGTGAGCATGGCGATCCGGTGGCCGCAGCCCGGGCACCCGAAGGTCACGGTGACCGACCCCTCGTCGGGTCCTTCCACTGAGCGAAGCTGCATGGCCTCATCGCACGCGACACAGAGGAATTTCATCACTCCGCTCCTGCCAGCGAGAGCTCGGCACGGAGCCGGGCGGATAGCTCTCGAACTGCCTGACCCGCGGCAGTCTCTGGAAATTCCACGACGTAGGGGCTCCCCCGATCGGCGCAGCGCGCAATCCGGGGGTCGAAAGGGATCCTCGCGAGCCGCTCAAGCCCTGTGGCCTCAGCTAGGGCACGGCTATCTCCCCCGAAGAGGTCTCCCACGGCGCCGCACGCCGAACAGAGGTAGCCCGCCATGTTCTCCACCAGCCCCAGGAGCCTCACGCCATGGGCCTTGGCCAACTCCACCGACCGCCCGACGACGAGGTGGGAAACCTCGGACGGGATTGTGACGACCAGCGCCCCATCGAGATCAAGACTGAGCCCCGCGAGGGCGGGCAGCCTTGGTGCGCCGGGAGGCAAGTCCAATAGCAGGAGATCGAGTTCTCCCCAGGCCGTGTCGGAGAGGAACTCCCTGAGAGCGGTCACCTCCATGGTCTCGCGCCACACAAAGGCGTCCTGCTGGGTCGGGGCCTCCCACGTGAGAGGGACCCGGTCCTCAGGCAAGAACAGGTCCATGGAGAGCACCTTCACCCCCAGAGGTCCCTCCGCGGGGTGAAGCCCCTCGGGCGAGACCCTCAGGCGCTGGCCTCGAACGCCGAGAACCTTGGCCATGGAGGGCCCGTTGAGGTCAGCGTCCAGCACTCCCACTCGCCACCCCTCGGCCGCCAGAACCACGGCCAGGTTGGCGGTGACAACGCTCTTGCCGACACCTCCTTTTCCGCTCGTGACCGCCACCCTCTTCCGGACCCGTGCCATCCTGGCCCGGACGCGGCTCCCGATCTCCTCAACCTGGGCCAGGATGTTCGAGCCCCCGTCGCCCACGATGTCTCTGTACCGTTTAGGCATCCTTAGTCGGCCTTCCTTTCCCTGCTCTCAGATGTCGTCAAAGGCCAGGCTGGTCAAGCGCCTGGTCCGCCCTCCGCACTGCAGGGCATCGAGGCGTCGTCGAGGGAGTTAGTCTGAACGGTTTCGGACCCCCACGTTGCTGGGTACTTTGACCGTTCGGGTGGCCTTAGATCCAGGAGCGTTTGACTCAATTCGATGATCCGATCGTACTAGCCGCATACTTTCTGCTCCGAGGTCGTGTCGTGCCTGATACAGACGCACTATAAAAATAGGCATCCGTGGGGTTGTATGCGGCCGGAAGGCGTCCTGCTGGGTCAAGGCCTTCCACAGGAGGGGCACCCGGTCCTGACGCAAGCACAGGTCGCATGGAGAGGACCTTAACCCCCAGAGTCCCTCCGCGGGGTGAAGCTCCTCGGCAGAGAGCCTGAGCCGTTGGCCTCGGACTCCGAGGACGTTGGCCATGGTGGGCCCGTCGAGGTCGGTGTCCAGCACTCCCACCCGCCACCCCTCGGCCGCCGGAACCGCGGCCAGGTTGGCACTGAAGACGCTCTTGCCGACGCCCCTCCGTCAAAGACAACTCGCTCACTACGCATCAGTGGGCGGCACGAGTCCGTGCTTCACCGCGTAAATAGCTGCCTGAACTCGATTCTCGAGGTGAAGCTTCTCCATGATGTTACCTAGGTGCTTCTTCACCGTCGCCTCGCTGATCGACAGCTCGGCCGCAATTTCCTTATTGGCCTGGCCACGGGCCAGGAACTCGAGGATTTGGCGCTCCCGCGTGGTGAGCCCGGTCCCAGAGCGCAGCTCCTCGCGCACCGTGCGTGCGAACTCCGTCAAGATCTTGGCCGCGGTGGACCGGGAGATGGGAGGCTCGCCGCGCGAGATACCACGAAGAATCTCCAAGAGCTCCTCCGGCTTGATGTCCTTCAGTAGATATCCTTCGGCCCCAGCCTTGACGGCCTCGAAGACGTGTCGGTCTTCCGCGGCGACGGTAAGGATCACGATCTTCACGCGGGGCAGCTCCGCTTTGATCTGCTTCGTGGCCTCGAAGCCATTGAGCTCCGGCATGTAAATGTCCATAAGGATCAGGTCGGGGAGGAGTTCCCGGGCCTTTTCAACCGCCTCCTTGCCATCCGAGGCCATTCCCACCACCTTAAGGCCCTCCTTCCTGGTCAGGAAGTTCGCCAGGCTCTCGCGGAACAACGTCTGGTCATCGGCCAGAAGGATACGGATAGGATCCACGGCTGACGCTCAGCGGTTGAGGGGGAGCCGGATCCTGACCTTCGTCCCCCGGCCGGGTGCTGAGTGGATCTGCAAGTCGCCCCCCACGGAGCGCGCCCGCTCCCGCATCGTCTGAAGGCCGAAGCCCCGGCGCCCCCCTGCGGAAGCAACCGTCGGGTCGAAGCCCCGGCCGTCGTCCCCGACCTCCACCTCAAGGTGGTCCGTGCCGGTCACCACGGTGACCCAGGCCCGGGTGGCCGAGGAATGCTTCCGACTGTTGGCCAGAGCCTCCTGAAGGATGCGCACCAATTGGATTTCGGCATCCGGGGCCACACGAACTTCCCCCTCGCCCTCGACCCGCAGGTCTACCGGAAGGCCACTCCCGAGGCTGAAGTCGTGCAGGTACTCCCCCAGGGTGGGAATGAGGCCGAGCTGCCGGGTCACCATCATGCGGAGCCCGAAGATCGCCTGTCGGACTTCCTGATAGGCCTTATGGGCGATACCCTCGATCTCGGTGAGGGCGTGGCGCTCGGACATATCGTCGGCGCGCGCCTTGACCAAGATCACTCCCAGCGCCTGGGCCAGCCCATCGTGCATCTCCCGGGCTAGGCGCTCACGCTCCTCCAACACGGCGGCAGTCTGAGCCTGAGCGTAAAGCTGCGCGTTTTCGATGGCGACCGCCGCGAGATGGGCGACGCTGCTCAGCAGCACGAGGTAATCATCGTCAAAGCGTCGCGGCGCGCGGTACGACGCGAGAAGGACGCCGATGACATCTTTGCCGCGGCGGAGCGGCACGGCGGCTGCTGACGCCACTTCGTACGAGGTCAGGAAAGGGTCGAGCCCACCGCCGGGCACGATCTCCGCCGCCTCCTCGATCACCAGCGGCTGGCCCTCGCTCAGGACGCGTCCGGCGAGCCCCTCCCCCGACTTCAGACGGATCTGGCCTGGCGCCTGGCCAGCCGGGCCCAAACCCCTCCACACGACGTCCCCCGTCTCCCCGTCGGCGAGCGCGAGCCCGACGAGGTCCGCGCCAGTCAGGCGCCGCGTGTGAGCGAGAGTCGACTCGATGACGGGGGTTAAGCGCAGGAGCGCCGAAATCTCGGTGCCCATGCGGTAGAGCACTTCGGCCTCTCTGACCTTGCGCTCCAGCCGCTGGTTGACGGCCCGCAACTGCCGCTCGTGCTCGCTGAGCTGGCGCGCCATGACGTTGAATGAGTGCGCGAGCTGTCCAATCTCGTCGCTCGAGGCGACCTTCACCCGTTGACCGAAGTCCCCACGGGCGATCGCCAGCGCCGAGGCCCCCATCTCCTTGAGCGGCAAGACCACCGCCCGGCGCACGAGCCGGCTCGCACTGGCGAGAAGCAGGCTCCCGAGGATCAGAAAGGCCAGGTAGAGAGCAGCGATGAGACGCATTCGGTCCTGGCTGCTCTCGATGAGGCGCTTGATCTTGATCTGGTGGATCTCGTTCATGGCGCTGGCCTGGAGCGGCATGGTTTGAATCAGAAGCGAAAGGCGCTCGAGGTCGCTGCCAGAAGTCGGTGTTCCGCCCGCCACCGCGCCCACGATCTCCTCCGACAGGAAGATCAATGCTGACACCGTTTCTCGCGTCTGCCGGTACGCCTGCAGCTCTTTCTCTCTCTCGGGAAAGTTTCCCGCCTGTCGCTCCAGCTCCTCGTACTGGGCCATTCGGAGCCGAACGGTCCCGACCAGGTCCGCGTAAAACGATGGCTCCCGGACTTCTCCGCGGATGAGGGCGTCCCGGATTGCCGCCGCCACGTGGTGAAGGGCCACGTGGATCCCGTCCGTGACCTCGATGTGTCGCGTCTGTTCCTGGACCTCGGTGGTGCTCCGGTAGATGGAGTAGGCAGAGAGGAGTGAGACCGCCCCGACGAGGAGCACCAGGCCGTACCCGAGCGCCAGCGCGAGGCTCAGCCGCTTCCCGATCCTGCCGGGAAACTGCCGCCTGACCTCGTTCTCGTCCGAAAGCAAAAGACCCGCCTCCCCTCGCACGAAGCTCAGGCCTGGACAATTATACTCCCCCGGCTTACGGGAGGGCGACCGCGTGCCTGGGTGCAGGTGGGCTCGGTCCTCCCAGCCTTCACGCCCGGGAGGACGAGCCTTACGCGGAAATTCCGGGCATTCTTCAGAGTGGGAGCCGAAGGCCCGTCTCCCCGCCCCTCCTCCCCGTGGCGCTCCTACCACTTCATCTCTCGGTAGCTCTCACCCCCTCGCCGCGCCCTGCGTAGTTCAGAGCTTGAAGCTCCGCCTGGTGAAATCGCGCGGCCGGGGGAAGAGAAACTCCGCGGCCGGGCCATCCTCCCCCTCCCTTCCGGGCCATGGCAGCCGGCACAGCGGCGCTCACAGAGGGCCTACCCCTCTCGGGGTTGCCGGTGAGTCCGGGCCGGCCGGATGACAAGGGGGCTAACGCTGAGGAAGAAGCTCAAGGCAAGCGCAGAAAGGCCTCGCGCCCGAACCTCTGCCTGGACGGATCAACGGCATCTCCACGAAGAGGAACCCCCGGGGGAGGCGTCAGGGCGTTCCGCGGCAGATGAGGTGATGGGTGCCCAGCGTCCCCTCTTGCCTCCCCGGCGAATCCTGTTTCCTGGCTTCAAACTCTATGTACCCGTCGAAGGTCATCTCTTGGGGCCGGGCCGGCGCACCGAACAGCAGCACGGGACCCAGCGCCACAACCCCTCCCCTCATTTTCACGAGGCGCTCCTCCTTCGCTTGAGCCCGTGCGATGGTGCCCAGGGACTCGTCTGATCCCCGCTACGCTCTCTCGCCTCTCGCCCGCCTCGCCTTCCCACCCCCCTCCGGATTTCCGTTCCTCGATGCACGTTGACGGCCTATCTCCGGGAACGGATCAAAAACGCTTGGACAGGATTTCGTCAACCCGCCGAGCCGCCGCCCGGAACCGGTCGGGATCCGGAGGCTTGTTCCCGAAGCCAAAGGCCGCCGGGCGCCCGAGGGCTTTCAAAGCCTCTTTGAAGGTCTTCCGCACTGCCGCGTCGTCCGCCGGCTCCGCGTTCTTCACCAGAGGGGCCAGGATGGCGTAGTACTGCTTGGCATGCCCCAGGAGGGCCTTCGCCTTCCCGAACTCCCCCAGACGGGCCTCGGCATTTTCGAGGTTGTGCCTGATCAGGAAAAAGAAGATCCGGTGAAACCCTTCGAGCAGGGATTTGGCGTGGTGGCTCTGATCCGCCCCCGCGCGCCCCGCCCGGATGGCGGCTTCCATGGGGCGCAGGAGACCCGCGCTGTACTCCTCGTCCATCTTCGCCACTACACTCCTGATCTTGCCGAACCGCTTCTCGACCTCCTTCCACCGTATCGGGCTGGCTTTCAAGGCCCTATTGACTGCCTTGTAGGCCTGGATGACCGGATCCTTTGCCGCCCCGTTGCCATGCCCCCAGGACCAGGGGACACGAACGACGCCGGTAACCCCGAGTATGAGGACCACCACAAGCCAGAGTCCGTATCGTCCTTTCACGCTCCTCCCTCCCATCTTTGGCTTTTCACCCCGCTCGGACACCCTCGGCCCCCACGTTGGGCGAGCGTCCGCCGCTACGTGAGCGTCTTTGTGATCACCCGACCCCGAATCGGTGGGCCTGACTAAACTTACTCGTGGTGCTGAGCCGCTCCGGGACCCGTCAACCGAAACTCGACCCAGTCGTCACGTGACTCGGGACGCACGTCGTCCCCCACGCGTCGCCGGGCTGCACTCACCGCGAAGTCATCATATACGCCACGAGGGCCCTCAGCTGGTCATCCGTCAGCCCTAAGGTCGGCACGATGGGGTGAGTGTCCACAGTTCCGCTGCCGCCCCGAAGCCAGAAGAGCAGATGGTCAGGCTTCAGACGCTCCCCGACCCGGCTGAGATCAGGGCCCTCGAACTTGGCGGCGGTGGGACCGCTCCGGCTGGGTCCTCCCCCGCGATGGCACGAGGCGCAATTCCAGGTGCTATAGAGTGCCCTCCCCTCCTCCACCATTTTACGTGGAGCTGGGCTGCGCCACCACTGAGCCATGTTGGGCATTTTCTGGCTCATGAGAAAGGCGGCGATGGCCTCCGCCTCCTGGCGGGAGAGCTTGAAATCCGGCATCCTCGCCGGGGCGCCGATGATATACCCGACGGGACGGATCCGCGTGGGGTTCAGGAGAAAGTCGACCAGCCACTCGCCACGCACCCGACTCCCCTGGTGAGCCAGGGGCGGCGCCACCTCATGACGCTCGTGCATCCGACCGACGTCGTGGCACCCCGCGCAGTTCAGGTTCTGCATCAGCGCCCACCCATCTCCCGTTGTGACATCCGGGTGCCGCTTCCTAGCCTCGGCATAGCGCGGCGAGTTCGTCTCAGGCCCCAGATTCAGCAGATAGTCCCGCAGGGCAATAATTTGCCGCTCTTCGTCCCCCCCGAGGATGTCGTCCGGGCCGGACTCGGCGTCAGAGAAATAGGTTGGCATCTTTGTTCCCTGCTGGATCCGCTGGGGGTCCATGAGCCAGCGCACGATCCACTCTGGTCGCAAGCGGCTCCTCGCCAGAGTCAGGTCTGGAGCCCACTCCTCAGGGTCTCCCTGTGGTTTCCTGTCACCGACCTCGTGGCATTTGAAGCAGTCGAGGTACTCTTCCGAGGCGAGCCGGACCCCCACCTCGAGGTCCTCCCGGGGGGTCTGGGCTCGATATCGCCCGCGAAGGGGAGGCAGCGACCTGCTGCGCAGGTCCGTCACGATGTGGTCGGTAAGGGCGAGCGCTTCGCGCTCCGAAAATCGGAAGTTCGGCATTCGAGCGCTTATCGATGGCCGGATCCGGTGCGGCCCTTTCAGGAAATCGAAGAGCCACTCAGGTTTGACCTTGTCACCCTCGAAGCTGAGGTCTGGGGCTATTGCGTGGTGACCGCCGTGGTGTTCGTGCTTGATCTCCTCCGAGACCAGGTGGCAGGCGTTACAGTGCAACTCAACGACGAGCTGCCTTCCTCGCTCCTCCAGCGGAGCGCCGTGGGGTCTATGTTCCGCATGCCCCTCCATTCGGTGGTCGGCATGGTCCCCCCCGTGCCCGCGGTGATCGGGGAGGGCCCCGTGGGCCTCCTGCCCACTATGCCCCTGTTCTCTTTGCTCCCGGTGCCCGGCCGATCCGGGTTGTCGCTCATGCCCACTTGCGCCAGAGGACAGGAGAAGCCCAGCTGCCCCGATGAGAAGGAAGAGAAGGAAACAGCGCCACCATGGTCCCGTATCCCACCCCATCGCATCCTCCCTAATAGGGCTCCAAGAATTCACCCTCACCGCCAGATAACGAAACCCAGCGGCTTGCTTCGCGGCTCGTGACCCACGAGGCCGCGGAGAAGCACGGCCGTTGCCAGGACGCACGGCTCGCCCACCAGAGGCGTCACGTCTTCATTCCAGAATGCCTGCCGCTGGCTAGAGTCGTAAATTCCTCAGAGGTTGACCTGCGAGGGCTACGAAGGGCTACTGGGCGGTAGCCGAAAGGAGTAGGGAGGTATAGCCGAAGTTAAGCGCCCTCTGCTTCGGTGCCCGCGGGAGGCAAAGCGCTCGTGAGGGGGTGTTGTCGACCCAGATCACTCTCGAAGCTGACTATGTGGTGCGAGTGGTGGTGGACCTGGCAAAT
>JBHIBG010000022.1:0-34902 GCA_046758965.1 Methylomirabilia bacterium
GGCGATAGGTCTCAGCCCGCTGGGCCAGCGCCCACTGATAGTCGGGCGTGAACTCCAGGGCGCGGGTGAAGTTGGCCAGCGCGTCGGCATAGCGACCCATCTGGCGATACGTCAAGCCGCGGTTGGCGATGGCGAAGGCATCGTCTGGCGTCAGCTCCAGGGCGCGGGTGAAGTCGGCGAGGGCCTCCTCGTAGCGGCTCATCTGGCGGTAGGTCTCAGCGCGGCCGGCGATGCTCAAGGCATCGTCTGGCGTCAGCTCCAGGGCGCGGGTGAAGTCGGGCAGGGCCTCCTCGTAGCGCCTCATCTGGCGGTAGGTCTCAGCGCGGCCGGCGATGCTCAAGGCATCGTCTGGCGTCAGCTCCAGGGCGCGGGTGAAGTCGGGCAGGGCCTCCTCGTAGCGCCTCATCTGGCGATAGATCTCACCCCGCTGGGCGAGCGCCCAGGCATAGCGAGGATCCAGCTCGAGGGCACGGGTGAAGTCGGCCAAGGCCTCCTCGTAGCGGCCGACCTGGCGAAAGGTCTCACCCCGCTGGGCGAGCGCCCAGGCATAGCGAGGATCCAGCTCGAGGGCACGGGTGAAGTCGGCCAAGGCCTCCTCGTAGCGGCCGACCTGGCGAAAGGTCTCACCCTGCTGGGCCACCGCCCAGGCGTAGCCAGGATCGAGCTTGATAGCGCGGGTGAAGTCGGCCCGGGCCTCTCTGGAGCGCCCCATCTGGCGGTAGGTCAAGCCGCGTCCCCCTAAGGCGAAGGCGTCGTCGGGCTTCAGCGCGAGGGCGCGGCCGAAGTCGGCCAGGGCCTCCTCGTAGCGCCCCATCTGGCCAGAGGTCACGCCGCGAATCGCGATGATCGCGACATCACCGGGCGTGAGCTCGAGGGCGCGGGAGAAGTCGGCCCGTGCCTCCTCGTAGCGATTCATCACGGCGTAGGTAAGGGCCCGGCTCAAGCGGGCGAAGACGAAGTTGGGGTTGAGCTCGATTGCGCGGTTGAAATCGACGAGGGCCTGGGCGCAGCGCTCGATCCGCCGGTAGATCCCGCCCCGGTTCGCGAGGATCAAGGAGTTGTTCGGGGCCAATTCGAGGGCGCGGGAGAAGTCGGCCAGGGCCTCGTCGTATCGCTCCATCCGCCCGTAGGTGCGGCCTCGGTGAGCCCAGTAGTCGGGCTCCCCCGGAGCCAACCGGATCGCTTCTGTAAGATCCGCGAGAGCCTTCGGGAGTTCATCCACCTGGAGATACAAGTAGCCACGGAAACCTAGCGCGGCCGCCCGCAGCCGTTCCTCAAGGCCACCATGTTCCAACAACGCCGTCAGCATGTCGGCGCCTGACTCGTAGCGAGCCTCCTCAAGGGCCTTCAGTCCATCGACCATTCGCGTGCCCCACCGTTGGAGCTCTGCATGGTCAGCATCCTTGCCAGCCTGCTGCACCGTCTCTGCCCAGCGGCGGGCAAAGGCGCACCTCGCCTTCAGCGCGGCCAAGAAGCCGTTCAGAGCGTCGGGGAGCTGCCGCGGCGGCGCATGGCAGAGGCGGTGGTACAGGGCTTCCAGTGCGTGAAACTGCCGGGTGTCGTCCCGCCACCGCGTCCTCTCCTGGTCTGCTGGGTCGCCTCGGAGCTTCGAATAATAGTCGGAGAGTCTCTGGTGGAGATCTGCCCAGCCCTGGGGCGATTCACGATGCTTGTGGCGCAACATCTCGTCGCGCACGACCGGATGGCAGGTCCAACCCGAGCCTCCACCGGTAACGAACGGCGCGCCTCTGACCCAGGCAAAGAGGGCATCCCCGGCTTCTTCTCCCACCAGGGCGGTTAGCAGATCCCGATTCAGGTGACGCGGCAAGGCGGCATCTGCTGCGACCAGCTGCGGCTTCGAGTGCTCTGCCCACCTCAGGAAACGTTCGACGGCGGCACCCCTGGGAACCCCCAAATTCGCGGGGTCGTCAGGGCTCTCGGCCGCCAGGGTGGCGGCCAGCAGCGGGAGTCCTCCGGAGAGTTCCCGAATGACCTCTCCCGCCCCCTCGTCGGTAACGCCCTTGCGCGCCAGGCACTCACGCACCTCCTCAGCGGTGAATGGCGTCAGGGGCAGGCGCACCAGCAACCCCTCATACGGTGCCCAGCGATTCCTGTCCAGTTCGTGCTGGCCGCCGATGGCGAAAACGATGTCGCCTGACAGTTCACCGTAGCGTCCGTCCAGAAGGTCCCGCACCCAGCCGTCAAGGTATGCGCGAGTCTGCTCGTAGGTGTCAAAGAACAGCGCGATGAAGTTCTCCTCCGCTACCTTTCGTAGATCGTCCAGAAAGAGCGGGGTCAACACCTCTACCGGCTCCAGCACCAGGCGCACTTCGTCGTTGTTGGGCAGTTCGCGCGCCGCGTAGGAGGTCCACTCAGGGGTTTGCGGGGCAAAGGCTTCTTCGTCCATGAAGTCGGAGAGCGCACCACTCACGGTGGTTCGGCGGGCCGGACGGTGGCCTCTCTTGGGCCGGGCGCGGCCTATAGCGGTGAGCAAGCCCGGCGGCGCCTCGGGGTCAGCTTCCAGCGCTTGACGTCGCTGGCGGTAGATCTGGTAGGGGTCGCCGAAGGTCTTCAAGCCGTGACCGCGATGCGCGAACTCGTCAGCGATACGCCCCATGGCCGCGGGGAGATCCTCGACCGTTTCGTCGATCCACGCGGTGATGCCGCCACGGCTCTCGGCTAACTGACGGAAGCGGCGCAGGAGCCACGTCTTACCGGCCCCGCCCGGCCCCGTGATGCTGAAAATGAATCGGCGTCGGTCATCGTCCGGGGGCAAGGCGAGATTATGGTCGAACAGAGCGAGTTGCTCGTCGCGACCGACGAACTCCTGCTGTTGGCGGCGCTTCAGGATGGCCTGGAGGCTCCCACTCGTCTGTGGGCGCATCGGATACTCCATGCTTTCATCATACCTGAAGGCCAACTCCCGAGCGCACCTTTACCTTCGTCCGCCATCGGTCGCGACGGCGGGGCTCGGCCCCGGCATCGTCCGCTCCTGTTTCAGGGAGAAGCGCGAGCTGTCGCGGGCGGAGTTCCAGGCCGTGGCGAACCGCAAGGACCGGCGGATCATTCCCGAGCCGGGTAGGGCGTCTTGGAGCTGCTCGGGGCCGTGGCGTTTTCGGAAAGGGTGTCTCTGCTGCTTCGGTCTCGGTCAGAGTCGCGGGCGGACCTCGTGCGCGAAGGTTTCGTAGATCCCGATCATGTCGTTGAGGTCCCTATAGCGGGTCTCCAGCAGCACGGTCTGGATGCCGAGGCCCTGGTAGACCCTGAGATCCTCCAGGATCTCCGCGGCGGTCCCCTGCATGGGGCGCCGCGTGGCGGATCGCTCTTTTCGGGGTGAGAGCCCGACTCGGAGCGTGATGGCGAGATCCTCGAAGCGCCGTCCCAGCCTGGCGCATTCACCCTTGAGCAGGCCGACTCCCTCTTCCAGTTTCTCGGGGGAGGGAAACGCCGCATGCCAGCCGTCCCCCAGCTCGGCCACCCGTCGAAGCGCGCGCGGGGTGTGGCCCCCGATCCAGATGGGGATGCTCCTTCTGACCGGCTGGGGGAAGCAGCCGATCTCGTCGAACCGGAAGAATTTTCCCTCGTAGGAGGCCCGCTCCTCGCTCCAGCAGACCCGCATGATCCGGATCGCCTCATCGGTCCACGCCCCTCGCCGGGCAAAGGGGGCGCCGAGAACGGTGATCTCCTCCTCCATCCACCCTACGCCGGCGCCGACGATGAGGCGGCCGGCAGAGAGGTGGTCAAGCGTGGCCAGCATCTTGGCGGCCAGGACCGGGTGCCGGTGGGGAAGGACCAGGATCGTGGTTCCCAGCTTGACCCGCTCGGTGACCCCCGCGGCCAACGCGAGAGTGGTCAGCGGCTCGAGAAAGTTGGCGTTGGGCGGGAGCGGGAACTGGCCCGTGTCGTTGTATGGGTAGCGGGAGCGGATCGTCCACGGGAGGATCACGTGGTCGCTGGCCCAGAGGGAATCATAGCCGAGGGCCTCCATCCGCCTGGCGAAGGTCATCAGGTTCTCGCGGGTGGCGATAGGTCCGAACATGGGGAGGTGGCAACCGAACTCCACAGGCGCTCTCCTCGCTAGTGGTGTCCGCTCTGGAACACCAGGCTGTCAGCAAGCTTGCCCCCGACGATCAGCTGAGCGAGCCGGGACCGCTGGATCTTGCCGCTCGAGGTCATAGGAAGCGTGCGCGGTTTGGCTAGGAGGACGCGGGCCGGGCGGTGGCCGCACCGGGCATGAACGCGCTGGACGATCTCCCTCACCAGACGAGAGAGGGTCTCGAAGCCGACCGCCGTGTCTCTCACCTCGGCCACCACGTGGAGGCGTTGAGTCCCCAGCCGCTCGCTCTCAATGCCGACCGCAGCAGAATAACGGATGCCGGTGACCTGGTCCACGGCGTCCTCGATGTCCGAGGGGGCGATGTTCTGGCCCGCGACAATGATCAGGTCCTTGAGGCGGCCGGTGATGTAGAGGCACCCCTCCGGATCCAGGAAGCCCAAATCACCCGTGCGGAGCCATCCGTCCTGTGTCAGCACCCGTCGCGTCGCCTGGGGATTATTGTAATAGCCTTGCATCACACCCGGGCTCTTCACGACGACCTCCCCCTCCTGTCCCGGCGGGAGGACGGCCTCGCCCTCCATGATGCGGATCGAGACTCCGCGGCAGGGCTTTCCCACCGCGACAACGCGGCCTGACGGATCGAGACGGACCGGCTCTCCACGGGGCCATATGCTCACGGCGAGCGTGGCCTCAGCCAGGCCGTAGCAGGGAGCCACGACACTCTTCAGATTGAACTTCTCCTCGAAAGCTCCGATGGTGGAGAGTCGGACGGCTTCGGCCCCCGAGAGCGCCATCTTGAGAGAGGAGAGATCCAGGCCCTGCGTCTCCTTCACGTTTCTCACGCAGTTTCGGTAGCCGAAATCCGGAGAGACCGTAAACGTTGCGCGCTCCTCGGTGATCGTCTGCAGCCACTGGCGCGGGTTGCTCAGATCGGGAGGGAGGAGGACGAGCTTGGCCCCAACCAGCGGGGGCGTAAAGGAGCAGCCGATCAGCCCCATGTCGTGGTAGAGCGGGAGCCAGCTCACGACGGTATCCTCCGCGGTCAGCTCGGCCGTCAGAGCCATGGACTTGATGGTCTCCAACACGTTGGCATGCGAGAGCACCACGCCGCGGGGGTGGCCCGTGCTTCCCGAGGTGTACTGGAGAAAGGCGGTGTCTTCGGGGCGCGCCGTCGGGAGGGGGGGAAGCGGGGCGCCGGCCTCCAGCTCCAGCGGGGTGAGGAAATGGGTCATGGTGAGCGCGGCAGCCCGTGCTTCCTCCACAGGAGACCGGAACCAGTCGATTGAAACCACGGCTTTGGCCTCGGAGTTGTTGAAGACGTTGGCCATCCCCTCGGGGGTCATGGTGGGGTAGAGGGGGACGGGAATCGCGCCCAGCCTGAGGCCGCCGACGAAGGTATAGAAGAACTCGGCGCAGGTGGGGTAAACGAGGCAAACCTTGTCGCCCTGACCGATGCCAGCCGCTGCCAGGCCCGCGGCGTGCCGATGGCTCATCTCCCAGAGCTGGCCGTAGGTCACGGCCTGGCCGAAGAGCGTGAAGTACGTCGCGTTAGGGGTAGTTGCCGCCCGCCGCCCCAGCAGCTCGGTCAGCGTCATGACTGCTCTCCTCGCGGAGTGTATCCAACGAAGCGGGGTGTGAACAACGAAAAAGATGCTGGCGAGCCCCGGGCTCCGGTCAAGGCACGCCGTGGCCCCGCGTGGATCAGAACCTGGAGCCGGGAGTTGCACGCGGACGCGGGTATTCTAATCAACTTCGACTCAGAGGAAAAGCAAGGGAGCACGGCAGCCGCCGAGGCGCCGCTGGGGGGGAGGTCGGTGGGACGGCGACCCAAGAATAGTTGCCTTACCGGAGAAGTTTTCTGTAGTCTGAAGCATAGATGTCGGCTCGAGTGGCCCTACTGAGCCCCTTCGACTTCCCCTCGCTCCGCGGCAACGCCATCACCGTCAACCGCGTGGCTGCCGGCCTTCGTGCCCGAGGGGTGGAGCTGCGGGTCTGGGATTGCTCGACGACACCTGCCGGAGCGGTGGAGGCGGAGGTCCAGGCATACCGTCCCGCGCTGATTCACGCCTTCCATGCGTACCGGGTAGGACCCATAGCGCTGCGGGTAGCCCGGCGCCTGGAAGTCCCCCTGCTCGTGACCATCACGGGGACCGATGTGAATCACGACCTTTTCGACGCTGAGCGGGCCCAAGTTGTCCGGCGGGTGCTGGAGGAAGCCTCCACCGTGGTGGTATTTCACGAGTCGATGCGAGAGAGGATCGCTCACGCGCTTCCCGATGTGGAAGCCAAGATGGTGGTGATTGCCCAGAGCGTGCATCTCGAGGAGGGGCCGCCGTATCCGCTCGCCCAACGGGTTGATCTCCCCGATGATGCCGTCGTTTTCCTGTTCCCTGCGGGAATCCGGATGGTAAAGAACCCGCTCTTCCCGCTGGGCCCGTTTGACCGACTGCTTGATCGGCACTCCTCGATCCGTCTCCTCTACGCCGGTCCCATTCTGGACCGTGCCGAAGGTGAGCGGCTTCTCGGCGCGCTCGCACACCGCCCGTGGGCGGCGTATCTGGGGGCGGTGCCGCACGAACAGATGCGTTCCCTCTTGGAAGCGGTGCATGTGGTGCTCAACTGCTCGCTCTCCGAGGGTGGCATGGCGAACTCCGTTCTGGAGGGCATGGCCTGCGCGCTGCCGGTCGTAGCCTCGGACATCGAGGGGAATCGCTCGCTGGTGGAGGACGGGGTTACGGGATTTCTCTTCACGGGCGCCGAGGAGCTGGAGGCCAAGGCGGGTCGGCTCGTGGAGGATCCGGAGCTTCGGCGTCGGATGGGGCTGACCGGGCAAGGCAGGGTGCGGGCCCTGTTTCAACTCGAGCGGGAAGTGGAGGGGTATTGTGGCCAATACCGTGGCCTGATGCCCGCCGATTCAACAGGGAGCGTGCAGAGCCCTGGAGGCTGCCAGGTGCCCTCGAGGTGAGGCGTCCGTTGATTTGGGGGCTCCGGAGCCGGGGCCGGGAGAGGGAAATATGGCACGGATCTTGCTTATAGATTAATGTGGGGAAAGAGCAGCGGCAGGCTGGTGCATTGACTGAAAGTGACGCCGGACACATCATCACCGGACTCTCTCGGCCGACCCGGCACAATCCGCCGCCAGGGCACGCGAACTGGTGGGCTTCCCCCAAAGGAGCGCGGGATGGGTAATGCGGAACGTCTCAAGGAGTTTGTGGAGGCATTCGGAGGGCTCAAGGCTGAAGTCCAGAAAGTTATCGTCGGGCACGATGAGGTCATCACGCACGTCCTCGTGAGCCTCTTTGCAGGCGGCCACGTTCTCCTGGAGGGCGTGCCTGGGCTCGGCAAGACTCTCCTGATCAAAACTCTCGCCCAGGGGCTTGATCTGACCTTTTCCCGGATCCAGTTTACTCCCGACCTCATGCCTGCCGATATCATGGGTACCACGATGATCGCTGAGGACGCCGAGGGGCGGAAACACTTCCAGTTCCAGAAAGGGCCGATGTTTGGTCATATTCTTCTGGCCGATGAGGTGAACCGGGCCACTCCCAAGACCCAGTCCGCGCTCCTGGAAGGGATGCAGGAAGGAGCCGTCACGGTCTCGGGAATTGCGCACCCGCTTCCTTCTCCATTCTTCGTCCTCGCGACCCAAAACCCGATTGAGATGGAGGGGACCTACCCGCTCCCCGAGGCCCAACTCGACCGCTTCCTCTTCAAGCTCCGGGTCAAGTATCCGGCGCTGGAAGAGCTCAACGAGATCATCGACCGGACCACCCGCCCGCGCGACGCCGAGGTCCGCCGAGTGATGACAGGCTCCAGCGTGATGAGCTACCGAGAGCTGGTTCGCGAGGTCCCGGTCGCTTCTCACGTGCGGGACATGGCCTCCTTCATCGTGCTCGCGACCCATCCCGACTGGGAGGGGGCGCCCGAACGCACACGCCGCTTCATCCGATACGGAGCCAGCCCCCGCGGCGCCCAGGCTCTCGTGCTGGGAGCCAAGGGGCGGGCCCTCACTGAGGGACGCTTCAACGTGAGCGTGGAGGATCTCCGCGCCCTTGCATGGCCCGCGCTTCGTCACCGCATCATCCTGAATTTCGAGGGGGAGGCCGAGGGCGTGGATGTGGACGACCTCATCGCTGAGGCGGTGGATGCCGCTGAACGCCAGAGCCTCCGGGGCAAGGAGGTGTTCCTCCGCTAACCGGTCCTGCCGCCCGGGGAGGGCGCAAGGGGAGACGCTGATGGCAGAGGCGGCCGGTCTCAGGCATCTGGTCGGTTCCGTCGCCCGGCAGGTCCGCCGCCGCCGGGCTGAGTACTACGGCCTGAAGGGCGCGTGCTTCGGCACGCTCGCCGGAATTACCCCTCTGCTCGTGAAGGAAGCGGTCGGGCCGGCGGCTCCACTCCTGGCACTGGCTCTCGCCGGCTTGGGCGCCGCTGCCGGGGTGCTCGCCGGGCTCTTTCTCCCTCTTCCTCTCCGAGACGCGGCCCGGCTTGCCGATCGCGCATTCGGACTCCAGGATCGGGTAGCCACCGCGCTGGAGTGGGGCGACCGTTCAGACGGAAGCCCCCTGGTGGATGCGCTGATGGCGGACACCCTGGCCCGGATCGAAGGGCTGGACGAACACAGGGTGGTGCCGCGCCGGTGGCCGCGGGAGGCTAAGCTGCTGCCGGTTCCCCTGGCTCTCGTCCTGGCGCTCAGCCTGGCTCCGCCGCTCCCGCTCCCCACCGGCGCCCTCCCGCGGTTTTCCCGTGCCGCCGATGACCGCGAGGAAGCCCGAGAGCGGGCAGGCGAGCTCGTGAGCCAGGAACGTCGCGCCCGCGGCAGAAAAGAGCTGCTGCCGCCGCCCGATCGGGCAGCGCGAGAGCGCACCGCACGTCAGGGGCGGTCTGCGCAACGGTGGGATGGGGATCTCTCCGGACTCTTCAAAGACACCTCCCTCGCCAGCGGGCTCCCGGACTTCGCCAGCTTCCTCAAGAAGGGAGATGACCGGATCCGGCTGCTCGGAGAGGTGGACCAGCTCCCCGACCTCCAGCGGGACTATACCCGGAGCGAGTACAAGATGGTCTTCCAGAAGATGAGGGCCCTCTCCGGAGGGGTGAACCCGGCCCAGATCTCCCCCGAGAAGCTCCGGGAGCTCCTAGAGGAGATGGACCGAATCGGGCGCAGAGGGGGTGACTGGGACGGCGAAGGGTGGGAGGCGTTGGAGGCCCTCGACACGGGGCAGACCGACCGCGCCCTGGACGCGATGGACCGGGCGCTCTCGAAGCTCTTGGCCATGGAGGAGCTGAGCCGGCGAGGGAAGCGCCTGCGCGGCGGCCGTGAGGGCTCTCGTCACCCCGCCGCCAGCGACCCCGGGAGCGGCGACTTCGGTGACTTGGAGTTCGAGATGGGTGAGGGCCTGCTGCCAGGCGAGGGGCGGAGTTCCTCCCCCAAGGGGTCAGCGTCCGCTCGCCTTCAGGCCGACCCGTATGATGCCTCGGTGGAAGGACAGCTTCGGTCGGGCCGGATGCGCGCGTTCGAGACCAACGTGGTGGGCCGCGGCAGCAAGACGCAGTCCAGGCTCGGGTACCTGGAGGTCTTTTCCCAGTACCGAACCAGGATGGAGGAAGCCCTGGCCCGTGAGGAGGTGCCCCGCGATTTCCGGGAGCAGGTCAAGGCGTACTTCCAGTCCCTGAAGGAGCGCTAGGCCATGGCTCCGGCTCAGGCACAGCCCCTCCTGTCCAGCGAATTCCTCGCGCAGTTGGAGCGCCTCGCGCTGGTCTCCAAGCGGACCTTCAGGGGCCGCGTGAAGGGCGACCGGAAGAGCCCCCGCAAGGGGATCAGCGTGGAGTTCTGTGACTACCGCCCGTACGGGATCGGGGACGACCTCCGCTACGTCGACTGGAACATCTACGGGCGCCTGGACCGCCTCTACCTCAAGCTCTTCGTGGACGAGGAGGATCTCTGCCTCCACCTGCTCCTCGACGCCTCCGCCTCCATGGAGTACGGGGAGCCCAGCAAGTTCGACTATGCCGTCAGGCTGTCGGCCGCCTTGGGCTTCGTCGGGTTCGTGAACCTGGAGCGGGTCAGCCTGGGAATCGTGAGGGGCCGTGTGGCGGAGGGGCGGGCGGCGGTGAGAGGCCGCAATCAGTTCTTCCCGCTCGTGGAGTTCCTGGGCGGGCTCAGCCCCGGAGGCCCTACCCGGCTCGATGAGGCGCTCGCCGACTACGCCCTGCGCGCCCGGGACCCGGGATTGGCTGTGCTCATCTCCGATCTGATGGATCCGGCGGGTTACAAGGCCGGGCTTCGTGCGCTGCTCGAACGGCACTTTGACATTCACGTGATCCATGTGATGGCTCCCGAGGAGCTCGGACCTTCCTTTGGCGGCGACCTCAGCCTGGTGGACGCGGAGACCGGCGAGATCCGCCAGTTCACGGTGGACGGCGAGGCCCTTCGCCACTACCAGCAGCGGCTCGCCCACTTCCTGGATCAGGCCGAGGCCTTCTGCCGTGCCAACGAGATCAGCTACCATCGCGTGACCACCGACATGCCGCCGGAGGACTTCATGCTGAGGCGGATCAAGGGGCTCCTGGTCGCATGAGTTTCCTCTCCCCGCTTGCGTTTCTCCTCTTCTCCTTCTCCCTCCCGCTGGTCCTCCTGTACTTCCTCAGGGTGCGGCGGCAGCAGCGGAGGGTGTCAAGCCTCATGCTCTGGGAGGCGGTGCTCCGCGACCGGGAGGGCTCGGCCTTCTTCCAGCGGTTCAGGCTCGATCCCCTGCTCCTCCTCCAGCTGCTCGCTCTCGGCGCGTTGACCCTGGCGCTGGCCCGCCCTGTGGTTACGGTGATGGGGCACGACAGCCGGCGGGTGGTGGTGGTCCTGGATGGCTCAGCCTCCATGAAGGCCACCGATGGGGTTCCCACGCGGTTCGCCGCCGCTCAGCGCGAGGCTTCGGCGCTGGTGAAGCGGCTCAACGAGGGCTCGGAGGTGATGGTGATCGAGGCGGGGATCCAACCCCGAGTGCTCGCTCCCTTCACCCGCGAGCACGACCGCGCCATTCAGGGGATCAAGGCCGCTCGGGCTCGCGACATTCCCACCCGGCTCACGGAGGCCATCCGCACCGCCCGGTCGCTGACGGGACAAGATCCGCGCATGGCGACCCACGTCTTTACCGACGGGGCCTTCCCGAAGGCGCTCGCAGCCGAGGAGTTCAACGATCCCCGCATCCGCTGGGTCGGGGTGGGGGGGCAGAACCGAAATGTGGGGATCACCAACCTGGCCATTCGGAAGACCTACTTCGGTGCCTTTGACTACGAGACGTTCCTGTCGGTGGTCAACTTCTCCGGGGAATCTCAGACCTTCACCTTTCTCCTGACCCTCGACGATCAACCCATCACCACGCAATCTCTCACCCTGAAGCCGCACGTCCGGCGCCAGCTGGTCCTCCCCTTCAGCCACCAGGGCGGAGGCGTGGTGGCGGCTCGCCTGGACGTTGTCGACGACCTGGCTGCCGACAACGTGGCGTACGCGGTGATACCCCCGCCGCGCCAGATTCGCGTGCTGCTGGTCAGCGCGGGGAACCTCTTCCTCGAAAAGGGCCTCCGGGTGGATCCCCAGGTCGCGTTGGAGGTTCGGAGTCCCGAGGCCTACCGCGGTGGGATGGAGGGGTTCGACGTGGTGGTGCTGGACAGCGCGAGCCCGTCCAGACTCGGCCCCGGCCGCTTCGTCCTCGTGAACACCTCACCGCCAGATGTCCCGATCGAGATCCTCGGGCGCATGGAGCAGCCGGTCATCATGGACTGGGACCGCTCTCACCCCATCTTGCGGCACGTGGAATTGTCCAAGGTGGTCATCGAGAAAGCGCTCCGGGTGCGCCCACTGGCGACCGGGAAGGCGCTCGTCGAGGCGGTGGGCGGCCCGTTGCTCTACGCGCTTGAAGAGCCCCGGCGCAAGGCGGTCTTCGTCGCCTTCGACCTCTTCCAGAGCGATCTTCCGCTCCGGGTGGCGTTCCCGCTGATCATCTCCAACAGCCTCCGCTGGCTCCATCCGGCCGGTTTGGATCAGTCGAGTCTGCAGATTCAGGCGGGAGAGCCGATCCTGCTCCCCGTGGAGCATGGCGTGGACACGGTCTCCATCAAAGGCCCGTCGGGGCGCCGCCGGGAGGTTGCCGTGACGCGCGGGACGGTGAGCCTCGCAGAGACCGACGAGGTGGGCGTGTACACGGTTGTCACCCCGAACGGCGAGACGCCGGTGGCGGTCAACCTGGTAAACGCCGAAGAGTCAGACCTCACCCCTCGACCGCTCCCTCGCCCCCCGGCCGGGGCACGCGCCGGTACTCCGCCGGTGCCGGTCCAACGGCAGCTTTGGCCGCTCTTTATCCTTCTGGCTGCGGCGATCCTGGCCCTGGAGGGCCTCCTCTACTGGCGCCGCCAATCCGGGGGCCGGTTCCGGGTACCGGGAGGAGTCGGAGGGCGTTGGGCCCTTGGCGCCCGCGGCGTGCTCCTGCTGCTCTTGCTGAGCACGCTGTTGCGTCCGGCGATCCCACGCTGGGTAGACCGTCTCAACGTGGTCTTCCTCCTCGACGTCTCGGACAGCGTGAGCCTGGCCGCACGGGAGACCGCCTATCGCTTCATCTCCAAGGCGGGTGCCGCCATGCAGGCAGAGGACCGGGCGAGCGTGATCCTCTTCGGCGAAGAAGCGGCGGTGGACCAGCCGCTCGGGGTCGAGGTGGAGCGCCCTCACTCCCGGGTGCCCGGCCGCGGCACCGATATCGCCCAGGCCATCCAGCTGGCGCTCTCGACCGTGCCGCCGGGTCAGGCCAACCGGCTGGTCCTCCTCACCGATGGGCATGAGAACTCCGGAAACGCCCTGGCGGCGGCCCAGACCGCCAAGGAGATGGGCGTAGACATCTACTATATGCCGCTCGCGCTGACCTTCCCCCAGGAGGTGGTGGTGGAGTCCTTGCTGCTCCCGTCGGAGGTGAAGTTCGGCGAACCGTTCTATGCCAAGGTCGTGGCCTGGACTCAGCGCGACACCGAGGGCCGGCTGTCGCTCTACCGGAACGGCGAGTTCGTGGGCTCCCAGGCGGTGCGCCTGGCAGCCGGCAAGAACGTCTTTGCCTACCGGCAGAGCCTGGAGCAGAGCGGGATTCACGTCTACCAGGCCGCCATCGACGTGGAAGGGGACACGATCGCTGAGAACAACCGCGCCCTGGGGACCGTGGTGGTTCGGGGTCGGCCCAAGGTGCTGCTTGCGGAAAAGGACCGGGCCCGGGCCCAGGCGCTTTCCGCGGCCCTTCGCTCCCAGCATATCGACGTGGAGGTGCAGGAGGCACAGGCGATCCCTCCCGACACGGCGGGGTTGCAGAAGTACGACGGGGTGATCCTCTCCAATGTCTCCTCCCTCAAGCTCACCCAGCAGCAGATGGAGTCCGTCCGCGACTACGTGCGGGATTTCGGAGGCGGCCTCATCATGGTGGGAGGTGAGGAGAGCTTCGGGCTCGGCGGTTACTATCGCACGCCCGTCGAGGAGGCCCTCCCGGTCACCATGGAGGTCAGGCAGAAGCTCGAGGTCCCGAGCCTTGCCGTGGCTCTTTCCGTCGACCGGTCCGGCTCCATGGCCACAACCACCGATGACAAGGTGACGAAGCTGGACATTGCCAAGGAGGCCGCGCACCTGGTGGTGGACCTCCTGGACCAACGCAACGAGATCGGGGTGCTGAGCTGGGACACCGAGTTCCTCTGGGACGTGCCCATGCAGACGCTGCAGGACAAAGCCGCGATCCACCACGCCATCGCCACCGTCAGGGCGGGGGGCGGCACCGATGGGTACCCCGCCCTGAAGGAAGCCTACCTGGTGCTGTTCCAGCGCCCTGCGCTGCTCAAGCACATCATCTTCCTCTCCGACGGCCAAATGACACGGGGCGATTTCGCCGGGTTGGTTCGTCGGATGGCGAAGGATAAGATCACCGTGTCCACGGTGGCCATCGGCAAGGACGCTGACGTCCAGCTCATGTACGACATCGCCAAGTGGGGCCGAGGCCGCTTCTACTACACGGAGGATACGCGCACCATCCCGCGAATCTTCACCTTGGAGACCCAGCTGGCGTCGAAGGCCGCGCTGATCGAACAGCCCTTTCGCCCAGTCGTGACCGCCGGCTACCACGAGATTCTCCAGGACATCAGCTGGAAGGGGGTGCCCCCTCTGGGCGGTTACGTCGCCACGACACTCAAGGGGACCTCTGAGATGCTCCTCATGACTCCCTATGAGGATCCGCTGCTGGCGGTGTGGCGCTATGGCCTTGGCCGGAGCGCAGCATTCATGTCAGACGCCAAATCCAAGTGGGGGGTGCTCTGGCTCCGCTGGCCGGCGTTCAACAGTTTCTGGTCCCAGCTGACCCGGTGGACCCTCCGAAAGGGGAGCCGGAGCGACACCGTGGCCACGGTGGAGTGGCGCGATGGGATGGGCGAAGTGACCGTGCACGCCATTGACCGCAAAGGGGAGTTCATCAACTTCTTAGACACGCAGGTGGGCGTGGTCTTCCCCGACAAGCAGCGGGCCATGGTGGAGCTGGAGCAGGTCGCCCCGGGGCGTTACCAGGGCCGCTTCGCCGCTTCCGAGGAGGGCGTGTACCTGGTGGGGCTAGCGCAGCGCCGCCGTGAGCAGATGGTGGGCTCCCAGCTTGCCGGCCTCGTGGTACCGTATCCTCAGGAGTTCAGGGAGTTGGGGGTGGATGAGCAGTTGCTCCGTAAGCTGGCAGAGGGAACCGGCGGCGGGGCCTTACATGAGCCGAGCGACGCATTCCTCCAGGCACGCCGGAAGTCCCGGCTTGCCATGGAACTCTGGCCATGGCTTGTCGGGTGTGTGGCGCTGCTGCTGCTGCCAGAGATCGCCCTCAGGCGAACGGGCTGGGGGTTCCTGAGAAGGTTCAGCCGCCGGCGGAGAGATCTGTGATGCCGAGGGGGTTGTGGCCATGGTAGCGCGCCGAGTCCGCCTCTGGCTGGCAGTGATCCTCCTCCTGGGGACAGCACCCATCCGGCCACCGGAAGCGGTCGCCGCCGACCCGGCCCGGACGGTCCTGATCCTCCCCTACGCGGCTACCGAGCTTCCCCCGCAGGAGCGGTGGCTGGGGGAAGCGGTGACGCATATCCTCTCCCTGGCCCTGGCTCCGCTTCCGGCTTTCGTCCAGGTCGACCCGAAGCGCCTGGCGCGGCTTGTCCGGCCTCCCGCGTGGGCTGAGTCGACGAGCTTGGATGCAGCTCGGAGCTTGAAGGCTGACATCGCCTTGTTCGGCGAGATCCAACGGGTCTCCGGCGACGTGCTGGTGTTTCAGCCCAGCTACCTGGAGTCTCACAACGGTAGTCGCAAGCGACGCGACCTCGGCGCTCTGGCGGTCCGTCAGGAGACCCTCCTCGAACAGCTCGGCGCGCTTCCGCTCGCTTACGTGCGCGCCCTCGGTATTCCCTTGAGCGACGCCGAGGTGGCTCGGATCGGGAAGGCTGCTCGCCCCACGCTCTCGCGGAGCGCCCTGGAAGCATATGTGAAAGGTCGAGAGGCTGCGCTCGAAGGAACCCAGGAGGGAACGGCGACCGCCGCCGACCTCCTCGCCAGGGCTGTGGAGCTGGATTATAACTTTGCCCCTGCCCAGTACTACCTGGGCGTGGTGCACCAAGCCCTCGGCAACCGCTGGAAGGCGGCGGCTCAGTTCCGCGCCTCCATCCACCTTGACAAGACCTACCCGGAACCCTGGAAATCCCTCGGTGATCTCTTCCTCACGACGCCCCGCCGGCTCTTTGACCAGGCCGTTGAAGCCTACCAGAAAGCGGTAGCACTCCGGCCCTTTTACGCCGACGCCTATGTGGGGCTGGGAAATGCGAAAGCGGCCAGGGGGGATGTGGATGGGGCGGTAGAGGCGTACAACCAGGCCCTCCGGTATGATCCCGCCAACCCGAAGGTCTACGTGAGCCTGGGGAAGATCTACTACGCGGAAAAAGACCTCTATTACGAGGCTGTCGCCGCCTACAAGCAGGCGATCGAGCTGGATGCCGAGTTTCTCGGGGCGCGCATGGGGCTCGGGGAACTCTATGAGGAGAAGGGCCTCTACCAGGATGCCATCGCGCAGTACGGGAAAGTGATCGAGCTCGAGTCGGACCACACCGGCGCGCTCTACAACCTGGCGGTCGCCTACGAGAAAGTGGACCCCCGCGAGGCGGTCGCTCGCTGGGAGCACTACATCGACGTCGCCTCGCACCTCCCCGCCGAGAAGGACTGGGTAGACGTAGCCCGCCAGCACCTCAAGAAGCTCAAGGCGCAATTCCGGAAGGACCGGTAGCGCTCCGGGAGCGAGTGGGCGGCGCGAGAGAGCGTTGGAGCCGGGTGCTCGCGGTGATGCCCGCCAGGCGCCTCACGGATACTGGCCGCGGAGCCTGAAGCCTTCGGCCACCCGGCGGACTCCTTCCATCAGCGCGGCGGTCCTCAGATCGGTCCCCTCTTTTTGGGCGATGCCCCAGACGCGGTTGAAGGCCCGCACCATCACTTCCTGGAGCCGGGCGGTGATCTCGCTCTCCCGCCAGAAGTAGTACTGGAGCCCTTGCACCCACTCAAAGTAGGAGACCACAACCCCTCCGGCGTTGGCCAGGACGTCCGGGACCACCGTGACCCCCAGCTCTTTGAGGATCTGATCGGCCTCGGGCGTTGTCGGGGCGTTGGCCCCTTCGATGATCAAGCCCGCCTTGATCCGGTCGGCATTGTCCTCCCGAATCTGGGAGCCCACCGCTGCCGGGATCAGGAGATCACACGGCAACTCGAGAAGCTCGGCGTTCGTGACGGGGTCAGCGTCAGGGAAGCCCGTGACCGTTCCCGCCTCGCGGACGTGGGCCTCGAGCTGCGGGATCTCGAGCCCCTTGGGGTTGTAGATGCCGCCCTTGACGTCGCTCACGGCCTCGATCACGCATCCCTCCCGCCAGAGCAGGCGGACTGCCACTGCCCCCACGTTGCCGAATCCCTGGACCGCCACGCGCGAGGCCTTCACGTCGCGCCCGAGGTGGCGGGCCAGCTGGTAGAGGGTGTAGACGATGCCGCGGCCGGTCGCCTCCCGGCGCCCCGCCGAACCTCCGATGCGCAGGGGCTTTCCCGTCACCACGCCGGGGACAGTTTTCCCCTGGGTCATCGAGTACGTATCCATCATCCAGGCCATCACCTGGTCGTTGGTCCCGAGGTCAGGGGCGGGAATGTCGAGGTCCGGTCCGATCATGAGCATGATTTCGGCGGTGTAACGCCGGGTGAGGTGTTCGAGTTCTCTGGATGACATGGCGCGGGGGTTACAGCGGACTCCACCTTTGGCACCGCCGTAGGGGAGTCCGATGAGAGCGCACTTCCAGCTCATGAGCATTGCGAGGGCTGTCACCTCTCCGAGGGTGACACCGGCGTGGTACCGAAGCCCTCCCTTTGTAGGACCTAGGACGGTGTTATGGTGAACGCGGTATCCGACGAACACCTGGGTGGTCCCGTCGTCCATGAGTGTCGGGACAGAGACGACGAGAGCGCGACGGGGATAGCGCAGGCGTTCATGGATGTTCGCCTCCAGATTGAGGCGGCCTGCTGCTGCATCGAGTTCGTGCAGCGCTGTCCTCAGCAAGTCTGATTCAAACTCTGTTCCGCCAAGCATAACAATTTATCTTATTGACACGTGTCTAAGTCCGACTATAATGATCTCAGATAGGTTTGGTCGCCAAAAGAAAATAGTTCCATGCTTCGTTTTACCAAGCGCAGCGATTACGGATTGATGGCGATTCATTATATCGCCTCCCATCACGCTATCGGCCCGATCAGTGCCAAGCGGATTGCCGAGACGTTTCATATTCCGTACGAACTTCTGGCCAAGATCCTTCAGCGGCTGGCCAGGAAGGGGCTGATCACGAGCTGGAACGGCCCCAAGGGCGGGTACTTCTTGACCAAGGCTCCTGAGCAGATCACGGTGGGAGAGGTAGTCCGCGCGCTGGAGGGTCCAGTCCAGATCGTCAGCTGCATGGAATCGTTGGGGTGTGTCCAATACCCATATTGTAACTGGCGGGGCCCGGTGCAAAAGATCCAGGCGAGCGTCATCGATCTCCTGAATACCATGACGCTGGCCGACTTGATGAGAGGGCCCCGGCCCCCTGTCGCTCAGCTGAGCCCCCGTGAGGCGATTCTCTCCTAGATTAAGGAGACGCAACTTATGGCGTTCAGGTTTCCGATTTTCATGGATAGCCACTCGACAACGCCGGTGGACGCCCGGGTGTTGGAGCTGATGATTCCGTACTTCACCGAGAAGTATGGCCATCCGGGCAGCCGGAACCACTCCTTCGGCTGGGAAGCTGAGAAGGCGGTGGACGGAGCCCGTGAGCAGATCGCCAAGCTGGTCGGCGCTCGGGACCCCAAGGAGATTGTCTTCACCTCGGGCGGAACCGAGTCGATCAACCTGGCGATCAAGGGCGTTGCCGAGATGTATCGGGAGAAGGGGAACCACATCGTCACCACGGCCGTCGAGCAGCGCGCGGGCATCGACGTGGCGAAGCGCCTCGAGCGGCAGGGGTGCACGGTGACGTACCTCCCGGTTGGGCAGGACGGGCTGGTGGACGTGGAGGAGATCCGGAAGGCGATCACCGACAAGACCATCCTGATCTCGGTCATGTTCGCCAACAACGAGATCGGCACGATCCAGCCGATCCCGGAGATTGGCAAGCTGGCCAAGGAGAAGGGGATTCTCCTTCACACCGACGCCACGCAGGCGATAGGGAAGATCCCGGTGAATGTAGAAACCATGGGGATTGACCTCCTCTCCTGCACGGCTCACATGATCTACGGGCCCAAGGGCGTTGGCGCGCTGTACGTCCGCCGGAAGAACCCGCGGGTCCGGATCGCCTCCATGGTGGACGGGGGCGGCCACGAGCGGGGCATGCGCTCAGGCACCGTGCCGGTACCGCTGGCCGTGGGCTTTGGGAAGGCGGCAGAGATCTGCCAGGAGGTCATGCCCGAAGAGTCGGCCAGGCTCAAGGGCTTGAGGGACAGGCTCCAGGACATGATCCTGACATCCCTGGACCACGTCTATCTGAACGGCCACCCGGAACGGCGTCTCCCCCACAACCTGAACGTCTCGTTCGCGTACGTGGAGGGCGAGTCGGTGCTGATGGGCCTGAACAAGGAGGTCGCCATCTCCTCGGGCTCGGCATGCACCTCGTCCACCCTGGAGCCCTCGTACGTGATCGCGGCTCTGGGGGTGGACTCGGAGCTGGCTCACTCCTCTATCCGCTTTGGACTCCACCGGTTGAGCACGGAGGCGGAGGTCGACTATGTCGGGAAGCGGGCCATCGAGGTCGTGAACCGTCTCAGGGAGATGTCCCCGCTCTACGAAATGGCCAAGGAGGGCCTAGACCTCAAGTCACTGCAGCGGAAAGGGGAATAGCCGTCACCGGACGATAGAGAGGCGAGAGATATGGCATACAGCGACAAGGTGATCGATCACTATAACAACCCCCGCAACGTGGGCTCCTTCGCCAAGGGCACCCCGGGCGTGGGGACCGGGCTCGTGGGCGCGCCGGAGTGCGGCGACGTCATGAAGCTCCAGATCAAGGTGAACCTGGACACCGGGCTCATCGAGGACGCCAAGTTCAAGACGTTCGGGTGCGGCAGCGCCATCGCCTCTTCCAGCCTGGCTACCGAGTGGCTCAAGGGTAAGAGCGTGGAGGAGGCCAAAGCCATCAAGAACACGGAGATCGTCAACGAGTTGAAGCTACCCCCCGTCAAAATTCACTGCTCAGTCCTGGCTGAGGACGCCATCAAGGCCGCCCTCGTGGACTATGAAGAGAAGTGGCGTGAGAAGGACTCCGGGGTGGCCACCTCTACGTCCTAAGGGCTCAGGGCGATCTCGACCGAAGGAGGATCACGCGAATGCCAGTGCAACTCAGCGAGGCTGCGGTCGCGCAGGTCAAGAAGCTGCTGGAGGAGCAGAAACTCCAGGGCGCCTTCTTACGAATGGGGGTGAAGGGCGGAGGCTGCTCGGGCCTCTCCTACTCCCTGGAGTTCGACACGGAGCTTGGCCCCCACGATAAGAGCTTTGAGGTGGACGGGATCACGGTGGTGGTGGACGCCAAGAGCTACCTCTATCTGGTCGGGACCACCCTGGATTACGTCACCCAGGGGCTGACCGGGGGCTTCACGTTTCTGAATCCCAAAGCGAAGTCGACCTGCGGCTGCGGGACCTCGTTCTCGGCTTAGCCAGGCGTAGTCGGACGGGCCCGGATGCCAGAGGTGAGGCGAATCGAGAGGTCGTGAACTCTCGAGGGGAGGCGAGTCGGAAACGGGCCCGGGGCGGGCCTGTTTCCATTTTGGAAGGATGATGGCCAGGGCGGACTACTTTGAGGTTTTCGGGTTTCCCCGGAGGCTCGACATCGACGGAGACGAGCTCCAGCGCCGGTTCTATGAGCTTTCGCGCCGTGTCCATCCCGACTTCTTCCAGACAGCGACTCCTGCGGAGCAGGCGCGAAGCCTGGAGTATTCGGCCCTGGTCAACCGGGCCTACCGGGCCCTCCGTGACTTCGTCTCCCGCATGGAGTATCTGACCGAGCTCGAGGAAAGTCGCGAGACGAGAGAGGGCGCTGCCGGGATCACGCCGAAGGCGCCGATCGATCTGCTGAAAGAGATGCTGGAGGTCCAGGAAGCGCTTCAGGACGCCAGAGCGGGCGGGCTCGACGAGGCGGTGCGGCAACGTCTCCAGGACGAGCGGGCGCAGCTCGTGGAGCGGCGGGCGGCCGCGGAGGTGTCGCTCCGGGCGCTCGGCCGGGAGTGGGATGCCGTCGCGGAGGGGAATGGTGACCGGAAGGGGCTCTTGGACCGGATGAAAGAGGCCCTGGCCGTTCGCGCCTATCTGACTACCGTGATCAACGATTTGAGCGACGCGCTTGGAGGAGAAGCGGAAGGGCATGTCCCGCATCGTCGGCATTGACCTCGGCACCACCAACAGCCTGGTGGCGTACATGGAGGACAGCTTCGCGAAGGTCGCCCCTGACCGGGAGGGACGGGTGCTCCTCCCCTCGGTGGTGGCCTTCACCCCGGATGGCCTCCTCGTGGGCGATCCGGCCAAGCGGCAGATCATCCGCAACCCGGGGCGGACCATCTACTCGGTCAAGCGGTTCATGGGCAGGGGGTACGACGACGTGAAGGATGAGCTGCGCTACTTCCCCTTCCGGATCCTCCCGAGCCAAGAGGTGGTCCGGATCAAGGTGGGCGACCGAGAGGTGACCCCTCCCGAGGTCTCCGCCCTGATCCTCACGACCCTCAAGGAGCGCGCCGAGGCCCACTTCGGCGAGCCGGTGGAGAAAGCGGTCATCACGGTTCCCGCGTACTTCAACGACAGCCAGCGCCAGGCCACCAAAGACGCCGGGTCGATCGCCGGACTGGAGGTCCTCCGGATCGTCAACGAGCCGACGGCGGCCGCGCTCGCCTACGGGCTCCACCGCCTCGCGGAAGGCCAGATCGCGGTCTATGACCTTGGCGGTGGCACGTTCGACATCTCCATCCTGAGAGTGAAGGGCGGGATCTTCGAGGTGCTGGCGACCAACGGCAACACCTACCTGGGGGGCGACGACTTCGACCGGGCCCTCGCCGACTGGATCCTGGCGGATATCCGGGCCGCCCACGGGATCGATCTCAGTGGGGATCCGGAGGCGATGCAGGAGCTCCGGCTGGGCGCCGAGGCGGCCAAATGCCGGCTCTCCTTCGAGGGCCGGACCGTCCTGACAATCCCGTTCCAGGAAGGGGGGCTCACCTACCGCCGGGAGATCACCCGGACGGAGCTTGAGTCGCTCATCGAGCCGCTGGTTCAGGCTACGCTGGGGCCCTGCCGGATGGCCCTGGCCGACGCGGGGCTCAAACCGGCGGAGATCGACGAGGTGGTCCTTGTGGGCGGCTCAACCCGGGTGCCGCTGGTCCGGCGGCGGGTTGAGGAGCTGTTCGGGAAGTCGCCCCACAGCGCGCTGAATCCCGATGAGGTGGTGGCGCTGGGGGCGGCGGTCCAGGCTGACATCCTGGGTGGCGGCATCACCACGATGCTGCTCCTGGACGTTACGCCGCTCTCGCTGGGGATCGAGACGCTGGGCGGGGTCATGAGCGGGCTGATCCTCCGAAACACCACGATCCCCACCAGCGCCAAAGAGATGTTCACGACCTCAGTGGACGGGCAGACGGTGGTGGATCTCCACGTGCTCCAAGGAGAGCGGGAGTTGGCCAAGGACAACCGCTCCCTGGCCCGCTTCGAGCTGCGCGGGATCGACCCCATGCCGGCCGGGATGCCACGGATCGAAGTCACCTTCCTGATCGATGCCAACGGGATCCTCCAGGTGCGCGCCAAGGAGCTCAGGACCGGGAAGGAGGCCTCCGTGGAGGTGAAACCCTCCTACGGCCTCACCGACGGCGAGGTGGAGCGGATGATCGAGGCGTCCTTCGCGCACGCGGAGGCGGACGTGGCTGCCCGAACCCTCATCGAGGCGCGGAATCTGGCGGAGACGGTGATTCGCGGAACCGAGAGGGCGCTGGCGCAGGGCGCAGATCTGATCGACCAGGATGAGACGGGCCGGATCCACGAGGCCCTGGAAGCCCTCCGGGCGGTCCGAGAGGGCGACGACCGAGAGCTGATCCGCGACAAGACGGATCAGCTCAACCAGGCCACGCTCCATCTGGCCGAGGTCCTGATGGACTCCGCACTCAAGGAGGCCCTGACCTCACGCAAGGTGACGGAGGCCCTGAAGAGCGACTGATGGCGACATACAAGGTGACATTTCTGCCACAGAACGTGACGGTCGAGGTGGATGACTCCCACTTCCCGTTCGGGGACCACGGGCTCCCCGGATCCATCCTCGACATCGCGCTGGCTCGCAACATCCACCTGGAACACAACTGTGGCGGCAACTGCGCCTGTACCACGTGCCATGTCATCGTGAAGGAGGGGGCCGAACACCTCTCCGAGATGCAGCCGGACGAGGAGGACCGCCTGGACATGGCGGAAGGGCTCACGCTCCACTCCCGCCTCGGCTGCCAGGCAGTGGTCAACGGGGACGTCGTTGTCGAGATTCCTTAGGGCGGGAGGCACGCATGGGATTGACCTGGACGGATGCCGAGGAGATCGCCAGTGCCCTGATGGAGAAGTTTCCGGACACCGACCCGCTGACGGTGCGCTTTACCGATCTTCACCGGTGGGTGACGGCGCTGCCGGAGTTCGCCGACGACCCCAAGGCGTCCAACGAGGGGATCCTGGAGGCCATCCAGATGTCCTGGCACGAGGAATACAAGGACCGATGAGGGGCCCCAACAGGCCGCTACCAGGCGATGGCGGAATCGGCGCTGAAGATGAGATCGAGGAGCGCGGAGTAGGTGAGGTCGCCCTCGCGTCCCTCCTCGGCGAGGCGCCGGACCGTGACGGCAGCGGGCAGGGCGGGGACGTAGCCGCCATGGAGCAGGACCACGATCACTGAGGCCGCGGGCTCTCGGCATTGGCGCTCGATCACCGACAGCGCCGTCTCGGAGGGAGCCGCTGTGAACAGGTGCAGCATCCGGGGCATCAAAAGATGATGGCGCGCTGGGCTTTTCCCACGAGGGCCGCAAGCTCTTCCTGGGAGATGGGAATGACCGGGTGGTTCTCCTGGTTCCACTCCTCCCCGCGCGGCGGGAGGGCGGAGGTTTCGACGTGGAAGGGGATGTCGAGCCGCTTGAGGTTCTCGCGGAACTTGGCGATGTCGTCTCCGTCCACCAGGTCGTCGGTGTTGGCGTCCAGCAGATGGACCGCCGGCCCGGTGAGCACGATGGTCACGTCGTTCTGTCCGGCGACCACGCCGAGCGCGATGCGCATCGCCTCGAAGGCCCGCCCGGAGGCGCGGGGGTCCTCAGAGATGAGGATCAGGACAGGAGGCGGCTCGGCCACGAAGTCAGTTGAGGGCGAGAAAGCGATCGCAGCCGTTGATGAGATCGGTCAAGACCACGAGGCCGGAGTAGGTGAGGGTCTCCGGGTCGGAGAGCGGGAGCCCGCGCTTCTGGCAACCATACGCGCAGACAAAGAGCTTGGCGCCGCGCCTGGCCGCCTCGCGGATCTCGGGCCGGTCTTTGGCATAGACCCCGTCGTCGATCAGATAGAGGTAGACATGCCCACCCCGCTCCAGAGCGGCGCGCGAGAGCTCCATCGCCGTCTTGAGGTTGGGATGATCGGGCGAAGTGGAGAGCATGAGGCCAAGCTTCTGCCCGTCGAGATTCATCGGAGCATGAGTCTATCAGTGCCGCCAGTGGCTGTCAACGCCGGTCGGACCAATTCCACTGGAATTGGGGTTGCCAGGCAATTCGAAACTACGAGCTGAGGCTCACGAGGGATTCCGCCATGCGTCGAGTGTACCTGGATCACAACGCATCCACGCAGGTGCATCCGGAGGTCATCCAAGCCATGCTCCCCTTCTTCGGCGAGCAGTTCGGGAACCCGTCAAGCATCCACGGGTTCGGCCGCGAGGCTCGGGAGGGAGTGGAACGCGCCCGGGAGACCATGGCCTCGTTCCTCCGCGTCGGGAAAGAAGAGATCGTGTTTACCTCCGGCGGCACTGAGTCGGACAACCTGGCGGTCAAGGGCGTGGCGGGGGCGAGAGGGTCAGGCCACATCATCACCTCCCAGATCGAGCACCACGCCGTGCTTCGCACCTGTCAGGCGCTGGAAGGCCAGGGCTTCACGGTGAGTTACCTCCCGGTGGATCCGGACGGCCTGGTGGATCCCGATGACGTCCGCCGGGCTGTCAAGCCGGACACGATCCTGATCACGATTATGCACGCCAACAGCGAGGTGGGGACCCTCGAGCCGGTGGAGGCCATCGGCCGCATCGCCAGGGAGCGCGGCATTCCCTTTCACACCGACGCGGTCCAGACATTCGGGAAGGTCCCTCTCGACGTGCACGCCTTCGGTATCGACCTCCTCTCGTTCTCAAGCCACAAGATCTACGGACCCAAGGGGATCGCCGGCCTCTACATCCGACGGGGCACGAAGATGGTGTCGGTCCAGCACGGCGGGGAGCACGAGCGGCGGCGGCGGGCAGGCACCGAAAACGTGCCGGGAATCGTGGGCTTCGGCAAGGCGGTGGAGATCCGGGCGCGGGAGATGGAGAGCGAAGCCCAGCGGGTGACCGCGTTGAGAAACCGGTTCTGGGACGGGATCCGAGAGCGGGTCCCCGAGGTGCGCCTCAACGGACACCCGGCGCGCCGGCTCCCCGGCACCCTGAACGTCTGCTTCAGGCATGTGGAGTCCGAGTCCATTGTTCTGGGGCTCGACCTCAAGGGCGTCGCGGTTTCGGCGGGCTCGGCCTGCACCTCCGGCAACGTGGAACCCTCCCACGTCCTGGTGGCCATGGGTGTTCCCCTCGACTGGGCCATGGGGGCCGTGCGCTGTACCCTGGGTCGGACCAACAGCGCCGAGGATATCGACCACGTCCTGGAACTCCTGCCGCGCGTCATTGAGCGGCTGAGGAGCCTGTCTCCGGCGTCGGTGTCGTGAACTACAGCAGCACGCTCATCGACCACTTTCGGCATCCCCGCAACGTGGGGATGATGCGGAACCCAGACGGGCTGGGAGAGGGAGCCTTCGAGGTATGCGGCGACGTGGCGCGCTTCTACCTTCGCGTGGCGCACAGACGAGTCAGCGAGGTGCGGTTTCAGACCTACGGCTGCGGACCCACCATCGCGGCGGCGAGCGCCGGGAGTGAACTGGCCACGGGGTTGGAGGTCGAGCGGGTCCTGGCCCTCTCCGCCTCCGACGTGGAGGCAGCCCTAGACGGCCTTCCCGAGGAGCGGCGCCACGCGGCGGACCTCGTTGCGGCGGCGCTCAGGGCCGCGGCTCGGGACTACCTGCGCCAGCGAGGGGAGCTAGTTGAAGCCCAGGGGGGAATGCACCATGTTTGACGCGATACGACGCGACATCCGGGCGGCCCTGGAGCGAGACCCCGCAGCCCGCAGCCGATGGGAGGTGCTCCTCTGCTACCCCGGCGTCCACGCCCTTTGGTTTTATCGGGTCGCTCACTGGTTCTGGGTCCGCGGGTGGGTGGTGACGGCGCGGTTTCTCTCCCACGTGGGTCGATTCTGCACCGGGATCGAGATCCACCCGGGCGCCACCATCGGGCCCGGGCTCTTCATCGACCACGGCATGGGCGTGGTCATCGGTGAGACGACGGAAACGGGCGAGGACGTGACGCTCTACCAGGGTGTGACGCTCGGGGGGACAAGCCTGAAGCGGGAGAAACGTCACCCGACCCTTGGCAGCAACGTCGTGGTCGGCGCGGGCGCTGCCGTGCTTGGCGCCATCACCATCGGCAGTGGCACCCGGGTCGGGGGTGGATCCGTAGTGGTGAGCGACGTCCCCCCGAACTCGGTGGTTGTCGGGGTGCCCGGGAAGGTGATCTACCGGGATGGCAGGCGCGTCACCCCGACGGTCGACCTGGAGCATACAGACTTGCCTGACCCCGTAACCAAGGCGATCGAGCAGCTGATGACCCGGGTCCACGGCCTCGAGGCCGAGGTGGAGGCGTTGAAGAAGATGGTGGAAGGCGACCAACCTCAGGAGCAGGGGGAGCACGAGTGGCCCCACAAGACACGCTGACGCTGTCAGAAGCTTCCAACTACCTGGCCATGGATCTCCAGACGCTGTCGCAGCTGGCGGAGGAGCGCTCCATTCCCTCCATGAGCGTGGACGGGCAGTGGGTCTTCTCCAGGAAGTCCATTGACAAATGGCGCCGGCTGAGGGGGACTCGGGAGGTGTGATCCTGGAGGGCATGGCCCTCCAGCGCGGCCTAGCCGGCTTCTCGCCGCAGGTTCCTTCCGTGGTGGCACGCTCGTTCGTACGCGCTATCGTCCATGTGGACATGGACGCGTTTTACGCGTCTGTGGAGCAGCGCGACCGACCCGAGCTCCGCGGTCGACCCGTCATCGTGGGCGCCGACCCGGGGGGGCGGGGGGTCGTCGCTGCGGCCTCCTACGAAGCCCGACGCTTCGGCGTCCACTCCGCCATGGCCATCTCCCGTGCAGCCCGCCTTTGCCCCGATGCCGCCTTCCTCCCCGTCGACATGGAGAAGTACCTTCGCGTCTCCGCGGAGATCATGGCCATCCTGGCAGAGTACTCCCCGCTGGTGGAGCCCGTTTCAGTGGACGAGGCGTTCGTGGATATCACCGGCACGGAACGGCTCTTCGGCGGAGTCGTCGAGGTCGCTCGGACGATCAAGCAGCGCACCCGGGAGGAGGTAGAGCTCACGGCCTCCGCGGGGGTGGCCCCCAACAAGTTTCTGGCCAAGCTTGCCTCGGACCTCCGGAAGCCAGACGGTCTGGTGGAGGTCCGGCCAGGCGAGGAGGCGGCGTTCCTCCGGGACCTTCCGGTGGAGCGACTGTGGGGGGTCGGGAAGATGACCGCGGGAGAGCTGAGGCGGATGGGAATCCAGACTATCGGCCAGCTCGCTCGGGTCCCGGTGAGCCTGCTCCAGCACCGGTTCGGCAAGCCGGGCGCCCTCCTCCATGAGCTGGCCCTCGGGAAGGATGATCGTCCCGTGCAGCCCGCTACACCGCCCAAGTCCATGGGAGCCGAGGAGACCTTCCCTGAGGACCACCGGGATCTGGAGCGGCTCCACCAGACCCTTCGAGCCCAGGCCGAGCGCGTCGCCCGAGAGTTGAGGGAGGAGGGATACGTCGGAGGCACGGTCACGGTCAAGCTCCGCTTTGCTGATTTTCGCACCATCACGCGGAGCCGCACGGGCGAGCGCACTCAGGACGGGCTCGAGATTTTCCGGCGATCGCGAACCCTTCTCTCCCAGACAGCCCTCCTCCAGCCGGTTCGCCTCATCGGCGTGTCGGTCTCCGGGCTCTCCCGGCCGGAGGCGGGGCAGCTCAGCCTCTTCCAGGACGCGGCTTCCCGGCGCGCCCGATTGGTTCGGGCCGTAGACCGCCTGGCCCGGCGCTTCGGGGAGCGTGCCGTAGTCCCGGCGAGCTTGCTCCGGCGTCGTGGAAGGCCCTGAATTTGGGGGTGTTCTTCGCATTGACAGGGCAGAATGCGCGAGCTATAATCTGCCCGCTTTGACTGAGGGATCATTCGGACAGGGAGGTACTTGTTCATCGTACCGGAGGGGGAAGCAAGGTGTCCGGATCAGGCGTGGGGCAGGCTTCCGAGCCCTCGTTGACCATACGGATGGTCGCCGAGGGCTTGTCTTTTTTTGGCGAGGCTTCCCGCGCGTGTTCGCTAAACGACAGCGGGCTCACAGGGCGGGGAATCCGAGCCCGGAGTGAGTCAAGGAGGGAGAGATGAGTATGGTCAAGTCCACCATCCTCTTGGTCACTGCGGTAGGAATGCTGAGTTTCCATGGTGCTGCGTTCGCACCCGCCGCGTCAGCAGCCGAGACAATCAAACTCGGCCTGATCGAGCCGTTCTCCGGTCCGGTCGCGGCAGTCGGCCGCGACACGCTGGAAGGGTATGAGTTTCAGGCCGATCGGATCAACAGGCGCGGGGGGGTGCTGGGCGGACGCATGATCGAGATCGTGCCGCTTGACAACGCCATGTCCGCAGAGAAGACGACCCAGCAGCTGAAGAAGGCGGTCGATCTCGGGCTCAGGTATATCAGCCAGGGGGTCGGCTCCAACCACGCGCTCAACATCATCAAGTTCCTGGGCAAGCACAACAAGCGCAACCCGGACAAGGCGATCCTGTACTTCAACCACTCGGCGGTGACCACCGCGTTCACCAATGAGCTGTGCTCGTTCTGGCATTTCCGTTTCGACGCCAACGTCGATATGAAAGTGGCCGCGCTGGTCACCCAGATCAACCGCGACCCCAACGTCAAGAAAGTCTACATGCTCAACCAGAACTATGCCTACGGCAAGTCGTTTCAAGCCGCGGCGCGGAGGTTGCTCAAAGAGCGTGCCAAGCAAGTCGAGCTGGTCGGCGACGAGCTGATCGTGCCGTTCGGCAAGGTGCAGGATTTCACCCCCTATATCGCCAAGATCAAGGCATCCGGCGCCGACACGATTCTGACCGGCAACTGGGGTGCCGATATTGTCCGCTTCGTCAAGGCGGCCGAGGGCGCGGGGCTCGGGGTGCCGTTCTACACGATTTACGGCGGGCTGACCAGTTCCATCGCCGGCTATGGCGCGGACGCGAAGACGGTCAACCTCAAGCAGGTGACCGAGATGCACAGCAACATGGAGTTGCCCAGAGACTTGGTCGAACAGATGGATGCGTTTCTCGCGAAATACAAGGACGAGTGGTATGCGGACCGCTTGCGGTGGCTGTTCGAGATGTGGGCTGCGGCGCTCGACAAGGCCGGTACCGACGATCCGGTAGCGGTGGGCAAGGCACTGGAGGGAATGACCTTTCAGGGCCCCATCGAAAAGGTTCGGATGCGGGGCGATGACCATCAGATTCAGTTCCCGATGGTGATCAGCAGCCTGACTACCACGTACAAGAGGCCGGTCATCTATGCTGGCCGCGACTTCGGGGTGGCCTTCCGCACCGACGGCATCGCTTCGCGTGAGGAGCTGACCCTGCCGACGACGTGCAAGATGAAGCGCCCGCGCTAGGCAAGCGAGCAGGGGTGATGGCGGCCCTCCGTCGAAACGGCGGCGGGCCGCCACCTTGGGTCGTGGGCAAGTCTCAGTCAGTCGTCCCCTCTCACCGTTGTCCTCTCCCCCATTGGGGGAGAGGGTGGTGAGGGGGAAATACTCTGGTGATGTCGTGAGCTGACGCTGGTCCATAACCGGCGTCGACCGCCCGAGGGGAAACCTTGGAGGTTCTAGTCTTCTCGCTGTTCAACGGCATTCTCTACGGCATGCTCCTGTTCATGCTTGCCAGTGGGCTGACCCTCATCTTCAGCATGATGGGCGTGTTGAACTTCGCGCATGCCAGCTTCTTTATGCTCGGCGCGTATTTCGCGTACCAGGTCAGCCAGCACGTCGGATTCTGGCCTGGCTTGGTGGTGGCGCCGCTCATTGTGGGCCTAGTGGGCGCCCTCGTCGAACGCTATGGGTTGCGGCCAGTGCACAAGTTCGGGCACGTTGCCGAGCTTCTGTTCACCTTCGGCATGGCCTTCGTCATCGAGGAGGTGGTTCAGATGATCTGGGGCAAGGCGCCGGTCCCCTACGACGTCCCCAGCTCCCTTAACTTCGCGGCTTTTGCCTGGCGTGGCCTCGATTATTCGATGTACCGCGTCTTCATGCTGGTTATTTCGGTGGCCATCTTTGTCGGGTTGTTCGCATTGCTGACACGCACCCGTATCGGCTTGATCATTCAGGCATCTCTGTCCTATCCGGCTATGGTGGCGTCGTTGGGCCACGACGTGCCGAAGATCTTCATGTGGACGTTCGGCTTCGGGTGCGCACTGGCCGGCATCGCCGGGGTGATCGGCGGCAACGTTCTGGGAACTGAACCGGCCATGGCGATCCAACTGGGGCCGATCGTCTTCGTGGTCATCGTGATCGGCGGCCTGGGTTCTCTGGCCGGCGCGCTCATCGCGTCGCTGTTCATCGGCATCGTGGACAACCTCGCCATATCCTATGACATCTCGTTCTATCCGCTTTTCGCTATCATGGGATATGAGCGCGAGGTTCGAGGCATCATGCAGGATATCGTCAATCTTACGACGGGGGGCATTGCGCCGGTCCTGCCATATCTGCTGTTGGTCCTGGTGTTGATCCTACGTCCCCGGGGATTGTTCGGAACGCGAGACGTATGATGGCCGGTCCGCTCAGAAAGCTCTGGTTATGGATCGTTGCTGTGGCGACCTTCTTGGTGGCCCCTTGGGTGTTCTCTTCGGGGTTCGCGCTCACGATCATGAGTCAGATGGGTGTCCTCATCATCTTCGCGCTGGCCTACAACATGCTGCTCGGCCAGGGCGGCATGCTCTCGTTCGGACATGCGATCTATTTCGGGCTTGCCGGTTACTTCACGATCCATTTTCTGAACGGGATTGGGGCCGATCAGCTCCCCTACTTCCCGGTGAGCCTCACGCCCCTCTTGGGCGGCGTGGTTGGTCTGTTCTTCGGCGTGCTGATCGGCTTTGTGTCAACGCGGCGCGCCGGCACGATCTTTGCCATGATTTCCCTCGGCTTCGGCGAAATGGTGACGGCCCTGACCCTGATACTGATCGTCTTCTTCAACGGCGAAGAGGGGATTCAAACGGATCGCGTGGTTGGGCCGGAACCCTTCGGTATCAGCTATGGTCCCGATATCCAGGTGTATTACTTGATTGCCGCCTGGTGCCTGATCGCGATGATCGCGATGTACGCGCTGACCCGCACCCCGTTCGGACGCGTGTCCAACGCAGTGCGAGACAATCCGGAGCGGGTCCAGTTTGTGGGATACAACACGCAGCGGGTACGCTGGTTGGCCTTCTCGCTGTCGTCGTTTTTCGCCGGCCTCGCAGGGGCCTTGCACGCCCTCAATCTGGAGCATGTCGGCTTCGAAACCGTTAGCATCGGGCAATCCGGGCTGGTCCTGTTCATGGTCTATATCGGCGGGGTGCGTCATTTCATCGGGCCCGTCCTGGGCGCGGTGCTGATTACCTTCCTGAACGGCTATTTGAGCGACCTGACCGAGGCGTGGTTCCTCTATCTCGGCCTCATGTTCGTCACCATCGTAATTTTCGCGCCTGGCGGCCTCGCCGGGTTGATCATGATGCACGAGCCGATCTGGAAAGCCGACTATCGACTGTTGGGCAGGCTCGTTGTGCCGTACGCGACTGCGGTCGCCACGACCATAGTCGGACTGATAGGCGTGATCGGGCTCATTGAAATGGTCTACTTCCTCAGCACCCACATTACTGGCGAAACCGCGTTCAGCCTCTATGGCATCGCCGTCGATACGGGCAGCCTGCTCCCTTGGCTTGTGTGTGCAGTCATCGGCGGCGTGGGTATCGTGGCCTGCCGCGCCACCTATCCGCGGATGGCAACAAGCTGGAATGCGGCGATCGGTGAGGTTACGGCGAGGATTGCGCGATGAGGCCGGCCATTGAGCTCGTCGGCGTGCGCAAGAACTTCGGTATGACTGAGATCATCCGCGGCGTCGATTGGGTGGTCGAGGAGGGCGAGCTTCACGCGATGATCGGCCCGAACGGCGGCGGCAAGTCGACGTTGTTCAATCTGATCACGGGGAAATACGAGGTCACAGCGGGTCGCATCGCCTTGCGCGGCGAAGAGATCACCAATCGCACGCCGTATGAAATCAACCGTATGGGTTTGAGCCGGAGCTTTCAGGTGATCAATATTTTCCCTCGCATGTCCGTGTTCGAAAACGTGCGCTGCGGCATGTTGTGGGCCTTGGACTACCGGTACTCGTTCTGGCGTTTCGTGGATGGTCGCCGCGATCTCCGCGAACGCACAGAGATGATCCTCGAGCAGATCGGGATGACTCGGAAGCGGGACGTCCCGGCAGGACTCTTATCCTATGCGGATCAGCGGGCGCTCGAGCTGGGGATCACCATTGCCGGCGGCGCCAACGTCCTTCTCTTCGACGAACCGACATCGGGCATGAGCCGCAGTGAAACCGAGCAGACGGTGAGGCTGATTCGCAGGATCGCGCAAGGGAAGACGGTGATTATCGTGGAGCACGATATGAGCGTGGTGTTCGAGCTCGCGGATCGCATCTCGGTCTTGGTTTACGGCGAGATCATCGCGTGCGACAAGCCGGAGCAGATCCGGAATAACCGAGCGGTCCAGGAAGCCTATCTGGGGACTCAGGCGGCCTGACGTGCTAGAGGTTCGAGGCCTCCACGCCTATTACGGCAAGAGCCACATCCTGCAGGGCGTTTCTTTCGACGTGCGCGAAGGCGAAATCGTCAGCTTGTTGGGCCGCAATGGGGTGGGCCGCTCGACCACGCTCAAGGCGATCATGGGCGAGGTGGCGCCGCAGGGGTCCATCAAATTCAAGGGTGATGAGATTGTGGGGCTCAAAACCCATGAGATCGCCCACAAAGGCCTCGGTTATGTCCCCGAGAACCGGGATATCTTCCCGACCCTGACGGTGCGCCAAAATCTGATCCTGGGCGAGAAGAACAGCAGGGGTGGCGGCCGTTGGTCGATCGAAGACGCCTTCGAGCTCTTCCCGAACCTGCGCCAGCGCGCCGATTTCCAAGGCGGCGTGCTCTCGGGGGGCGAACAGCAGATGCTGACGATCTGTCGCACCTTGATGGGCGACCCGGACCTCATCATGATCGACGAACCAACCGAGGGACTCGCGCCCCAACTGGTCAAGCGGCTGAGTGAGCTGCTCGAGGAAATCGCCGGCCGCGGGGTGTCGATCCTGTTGGTCGAGCAAAAGCTGACCATTGCGCTCCGAATCTCGCAGCGCGTGTTCGTGATGGGCCACGGTCAGATCGTCTTTGAGGGCTCACCCGACGATCTGCGCGCGAACGAACAGGTGCGGAAAGAGTGGCTTGAGGTCTGAGCGAGTCGGGGCAGGAGCCTTGACCGACAGGGCCTACCGGTACTCCAGAGGACGGCGGTCACAATCAACCGAGCGCGGCTGACATCCACCCGATCGAGCAGGCGCCGCTCGCCAACTTCGATCACTCCTTCTGCCCTCGTGCCGACTCGGCGCGGACAGCCGTTCGAGAAGCGCGCATTGCCTTAGGGGGGGTTCTCAGCTAAACTTCCTGGATACCGATTCAGTAGCGGCTGGAGGGAGCCATGGATCGTCCCATCGCCTATGACAAGCTCGCCCGAGAGGACCGCTTTGTGCGGATGCGGGCGCGCAGGGTAGGTGAGGTCAGGGTGGAGCAGGGCCTCTCTCCATTCCCTGAGCTGTCGAGTCAGGAGTCGATCAGGGAGCGTGTTCACGGCATCCTGGTGGGAAAGCTGCAGGCCATGGAGGGCGCCGGCCGCACCGTCTACGACTTCCCCGATGCCCCTTGGGGTTTCGCCATGGACATGGCCCGCCAGGCGTGGGACGAGTCTCGCCATGTCGAGATCTATATTCATCTTGTCGAGCACCTCGGCGGCTACGTGGGTGAGTTCCCCGAGACCACGATCCTCTGGCGCTGCGCCTGCGCCGAAGATGCGGCGGCTGGGGTGACGGGAGTGAACCGGGGGCTGGAGGGGTTGGCCTGCGACCTCTTCAACCAGCTGATCCACATCGCCCAGAAGATCGGCGATCCGATCCTGGATGATGCGGTGGACTTCGTGCTGGCCGACGAGATCACCCACGTGCGCATGGGCTCCAGATGGCTGAGTGAGCTGACGAAGGGCGATCCCGAACGGCGCCGCCGGGCCATGGAGTTCCAGGAGGCGATCGACGAGCGCTTCAACCTGGGTGGGATGCGGCGCGAGGGCGAGCACGAGGAGGTGCCGATCTCGATCGCCACCGAGGCCCGGAAGCTCGCCGGCTTCACCGATGAGGAGATCACCCGCCTGATCAAGACGGCCCAGCGGTCGCCGGTCTACTGAGCCATGGCGGCCCACCCTCTCGCCGGCTCCCTCTCGGTTGAGGAGTCGGCCAAGCTCATCCGCCATTATCGCTACGCGGAGGAGCGGATGATGCGGATCATGGGCGGCTGGATCGCTCTCACACCCGAGCTTTCCGCCAAGCTGCTGCTCGGTCGCCGCGTGTGGGAGTGCGCCCAGCACGCGGACCTCTGGGGGAAGCGGCTGCCTGAGCTCCGCGCCCCGGCCCAGGTGTCTGAGCCGCCGACCAGGCGAATTCTCGAGCGCACCGCCGAAGAGGAACGGGGCCACACCGCGGCTGGGCAGGCTGTCCTCTCGCACCTGCTTGAGGCGCGTGAGGCGGCTGAGGGGGCGCGGAGGTGGCGGGAGCGACTGGACGCTCTGCTCGTGGATGCAGGGGGTGTGACGGGGA
>JBHIBG010000023.1:0-34113 GCA_046758965.1 Methylomirabilia bacterium
GCGGCCTAAAAATCACGAACAAAATTTGCGATTACCGCGCGTTCAATATTCTTAGTGTTGGGGCCTCTCCCGGCGAGCTCCGAACAACGGCCGGCGGCAGCGCGGATCCAGCGCTCTTCACCAGTGACGATTCGGATTGCGATCGAGGCAAAGACCATCATGACCGAGCATGGCAAGGCTCGCCGGAATCGCCAGAGAGATCTGGATTCCTTTCACCAGTTCGCGCACAGGTATGACCCGGATACCATCGCGGGCGGGCTGACGGTCGTCAACATCGCCAAGCGCTTCAAATCCCCCCTTCGTCCAGACGTAAGCATTCATCCGAACGTCGAACAAATTGTGCGGGAAACGACGGGACTGTTACGTTCATTGCCCACCCGCTCCGCTCCCGATCAAATGACGGGTCTTGAAGCCAATGGGGTCATCCTCGTAGACCACGACAACGTTAACCTCAAGAAAACCCGGCTGGTGACTGCTTCTCCGGCTCCCCGGGTTGGAGATCCGCTCCACTACGACGCCTTTCTCCGCCGTATCTGCGATCGATATGCGCAGCGATGGCCCTAGAGGCCGCAGTTGAGGGCGCGCCCGGGAGGTGTCAGCGCCCGGTTGGCTAGCCGCCATAGTTCAGATCCAGCTCCTTCAGGGTGAGAGGAGCGGCATGGCGCTTGACTCCGGCATTCATGACCTGGCTGACCACAACAGCATGGTCTCCGGTTTCGTCGATGCTGAGAACCTGCCCCTCCACCCACGCCGGCGCCTGCGAGATGATAGGGGCGCCAGTCTCGGCGATCTCATACGCGTATCCCCCGATCTTGCCGTCCTCCACTCGGGCCGGCTTGAAGAAGGCGAAGGCCAGCTCCCGCTGACCGCTTTTGAGAAAGCTCACGGCGAACTTCCTGCTCGCCTTCAGCAGCGCGAAGGTGCGCCCGTCCTTCTTGACGCCCAGGACGACGAGCGGCGGCGTGAACGAGGCCTGGGTCAGCCAGTTGATACTTGCCGCCGCAAGCTCACCGCGGTGCTCCACGCCCAGGACATAGAGCCCATAGGTGATCATCCGGAGAGCTGTCTTTTTGGCATGTTCGTCCATCGATGCCTCCCCCCGCTCGGACTGCCTGGTACTGCCTCTGCCCGCCCGGTCGTGGGCTTTGGGAATCAGGCCTCGGCGACCACGATGTCATCGACTTCAATCCACACCAGCGTTGGATAGCGGCGGGGATGCCCTGTTTTCGTCCTTGGGAAGACCTTGCGGCGGGTCGGGATGACAAGCCCCGAGAACTCCTTGTGCTCCCAGCAGTAGTGGGCGGCCTTCGCCCAGTGCCCGAAGACTTCGGCCGTGTAGTCGAGGCGCCGGAGGAGCCCCGCTGCCCCATGCGCTTCGATTGCTCTGTCGAGGAGATCGAGGCCTGCCGTCATCGCCGTCTCCGATCCTCCAGGGTGGGTCATTGCCATGGTTGAGTCAAGCGCGAATGCCGACGGCCTGATACGATAGGGGCCGCCATGGGAGGGATCAAGCTTCTCGTCAACGCCACGATCCTGACGATGGATCGTTCGTTCCCGGTGGCCGAGGCGCTGGCCATCCGGGACGGCCGGATCGTCGCTGTGGGGAGCACCGACGAGGTGCTCTCGCTCCGCGAGAGGGAGTACGAGCTCGTGGACCTGGATGGGAAGACGGTCCTCCCCGGTTTCGTGGACGCCCACAACCACTTCGCGATCGCCGCGCTCGAGGGGTTCTGGGCGGATTGCCGGACCCCGCCGCTCAGGACCATTCCGGAGATCCAGGCCGCGCTTAGGGCTGCGGCCGGAAGCACTCCGCCGGGGGAATGGATCCGCGGCTGGGGGTACCATCACGCCAACCTCGCCGAGCGGCGCCACCCGACGCGCGCCGAGCTGGACGAGGCGGTTCCGGATCGCCCGGCTCTCCTGATGCACTTCTCGCACCACCAGTGCGTGGCGAACTCGAAGGCTCTGGCCGCGGCGGGAATTGCCAGGGGGACTCCCGACCCTCGCGGCGGCGAGATTGCCCGCGATAAGGCCGGAGGGCCGACGGGGCTCCTTTTCGAGCGGGCGATGGGGCCGGTGGAGGCGGCCTCGCGCGAGGGGTCGGAAGCCCGCTTCTCCGAGGTGGTCGCCGCAGCGAGCCGCCGCTATGCCGCCTGCGGGATCACGACGGTCCAGGACGCCGCGGTGGGACCGGTGACGGAGCGCGGCTACCTCGACGCGCAGCGGGCTGGACAGCTGGCAATCCGGGTCCAACGGATGGCAGTAGGTGCATCCGGGTGGTTTGATCCTCCTGAGAACCGGGTTCGGGAACAGGCCGCTGGGAGAGTTCTCAAGCTCTTCGTGGACGGCGGGTATCGCTGTGCCATGCGCCTGCCCCGCGAGGGAGGGGAGAGGACGAGCGGCTTCCTCTTCTACCGACAGGAGGAGCTAGCCGACCTCCTGGTGGCCGCGTGGCGGGCGGGCTGGCGAGTCACCTGCCATGCCCTGGGGAACTGGGGAGTCGAGGTCGCTGTGGAGGGCATTGAGGCTGCTCTCAGGCGTGAGCCGGAAGGGCAGGGGCGGATCAGGATCGATCACGCCATGTTCCTCACCCCCGGGCTGATCCTTCGGATCCGAGCCCTTGGGGTCTTCGTGGTGACCCAGCCCACATTCATCTACGACCTGGGGATCCGGAGCGATAGGCTCCCGCCTGGTCTTCTCACCCTGCCCTTCGGAAGCCTGCTCCGCGAAGGAATCCCTCTGGCCTTCTCCTCCGATTACCCCTGCGGCACCCTGGCTCCTCTCACCGGGATCTATGCAGCGGCGAGCCGCCGCTCCCGGGACGGCGAGGCTGTCGGCCCGGAGGAGAAGATCTCTGTCCAGGCCGGGCTCGAGGCCTACACGCTCGGAGCCGCCAGGGCCGGGGGGCTCGAGGGCGAGTGCGGGAGCCTGGAGGCAGGGAAGCTCGCTGACCTGGTCATCCTGGACGCCAACCCCCTCGAGCTTCCCGTTGAGCAATTGCCCGGGCTCCGCGTGCTCAAAACCCTTGTGGCAGGGCGCCAGCTATGGCCATGATAGCGGGCTCTGTTCACTGTTTTTGAGTGGTCAGCCACCAGCGGGGTTGGGGTGACTCAGTCGACGAGCATGCTCCAAAGGCGAGGTTGCAAAGGGACGGCTTCTCGCGCGTGAATGGCCCTGTCACTTGGCAGCCGCCACGCTGAGCCTGCGAGGCAGCGAGCCACTCGGCGAGGAGGGTTGCGAACGTCGCCTGATCCACGGGTTTCGTCAAAACCGGTCGGCCCGCCTGGACGAGAAACCGTTGGGTCTCGGGATCAGCCGTATCGCCCGTGACAAACACCACCCGCTCGACCAGGGGGATGCCGTGAGCGACGAGCCGCTCCCAGAGGGTCTGCCCCGAGAGATCCGGCATCTTGAGGTCGAGCGTCACCACGTCGTAGGGGGCGTCCGGTTCCTTCAGCCGCTCCCAGCCGGCTTCCCCGCCCCCCGCCACGGTCACCTCTTGTCCCAACAACTCCAAGAGCTCGCGGAACGCCTCAGCCACGTCGTCCTCGTCCTCCACCACGAGCACATGGCCGCGCCGGAGGGGCGGAAGCGCGGCCGGCGGTGGCTCACCGGCTCCTTCGGCCCGACTGGCCGGCAACTCCACGATCACGGTCGCCCCCTCGCCCAGCCGACTCTCCGCCCAGATCCGCCCCTCGTGGGCTTGGATGATGCCATAGCAGATCGAGAGCCCTAAGCCCGTCCCCTGGCCCACCGGCTTGGTGGTGAAGAAGGGCTCGAAGATCCGCGGCAACATATCCGGGGGGATCCCCGGGCCGCTGTCGGCCACCGCCAGCCGCACGCGATCGCCCTGGGCCGTCAGCCGGATCGCGATTCTCCGCGGCTCTCCGGTCCCCGCCACCGCTTGCTCGGCATTGAGCAGGAGGTTCAGCACGACCTGCTCGAGCTGCCCGAAATCTCCCCGCACTGGCGGGAGCCCCGAGGCGATCTCCTGCTCCACCCGGATCCCGCTCACCCGGAGGCTCTGCTCGCGCAGCCTGAGCGTACGCTCAAGAACCTCCGGCAGGTGAACGTTCGCGAGCTGTCGGGGCTGCGGCCGGACGAAGCTCTGGAGCTCCCGGATGATCCGGGCTGCCCGCTTCGCGGAGGCGAGAATCTTCCGGGCCCGCTCGCCCACCCGAGGATCGGGGCTCACCTGTGCCAGCCGCTCGGCGTGGCCGACGATCACCGCCAGGGGGTTGTTGATCTCGTGGGCCACGCCCCCCACCAGCTGCCCGACGGCCGCCAGTTTGCTCGCCTGGCGAAGCTGCTCCTCGTTCTCCCGCAGCGCCTCCTCGGCCCGCTTGCGCTCCGTAATATCCTTGATGACTCCCACCCTCCCGATGACGGCACCGCTCGGGTCGTGGAGAAGAGAGAGGGAGGCACTGACCTCCACCAACCGGTCGTCCTTGGCCCGGAACGCCGTCTCGTAGTTTCGGATTTGCCCCTCCGCCCTGACCCGCTGGGCCAGCGCCTGCGGCTCCTCCGGGCCCGACCAGTACAAGTCCCAGACGGGGCGGCCGAGGATCTCCGCGGAGCGATAGCCCAGGATGACCTCGGCCCCGGGACTGAAGTAGGTAATCCGGTCTTCGAGATCCGCCGTGACGATGGCGTCCGCCGAATTCTCCGTGATGGACTGGAGGAAGTCCCGGGCACCCCTGGCCTCGTCGTACAGGCGGGCGTTGACGACTGCCACTGCCGCCTGGTTGGCGATTGCCTCGACGAAAGAAGTCTCGACCGGAGTAAAGTGGCGCTCCTGCTCCCACCAGACGGCGCAGAGCCCGCCGACTGGAGCGTCCTGTACGACTACGGGGACAAAGAGCATAGACCGGTGGGGAAATCGCCGGAGGGTCTCTCGGTCGACGCGAAGATCAGCGGCGGCGTTGCTGGAGAAGACGGGCTTCTTTGATTCCCAGGCCTCGTTCAAGAACGGGTGGTCCTTGAGCGGGATCGGGAAGGCTCGGAAGCTATCAACGAGCGCGGCGGGAACGTGATAGCCGGCCATCGGGCGGAGGGCCAATCCCTCAGGATCGGCCATGTACGCTCCCACCATGTCGGCGTTGAGGAGCCGCGCGACCTCTCGTGCCACCCGGCGTAGGATCTCCGTGAGCTCCAGCGTCGAGCCCACGGCTTGGCCCACGGCCAGAAGGCTTTGGGTCTCCCGAAGGTGCCGCTGAGTCTCCCCGTAGAGGCGGGCGTTCTCGACGGCCAGCGCGGCCTGACTGGCGATGGCTATCGCGAGGTCGATCTTCTCGTGAGGCCACGCATGCGGTCCGTTCGTCCGGTCCAGGTTCAGGGTCCCGATGACCTCCTCCTGGTGGACCAGGGGAACCACTAAGGCCGAGCGGACTCCAAACGCCTCGAGCCAGTACGCGGGAACGAGGGAACTGCCGAGCGTATCCTTGACCGCCACCGGCTGCTTGGTGCGGATCGCCTCGGCGTGCGCCGGAACCTCTTCCAACCGGTAGGGCCCCATGGCGTTGAACTTCTCCCACAGCTCGCGGTCCGTGTGTCCGTCGGCGAATTGGGACATGACCGGCACGATATGTCCGTCCCGCCAGAGGTTGATCGAGCAGCGCTCGGCACCCACGGCTTGAGCCGTTCGCTGCGCGATGATCTTCAGGACCTGCTTCAGCTCCATGGTCGAGGCGAGGGCTCGGGCGATGTCCAAGAGAACCTCCACGCCCCCGCGGCACGCCTCCCGCTCCGCGAACAGCTGGGCGTTCTGCAACGCCTGGCCCGCCTGCCCCCTCGACCTTTCTTCGAGCATCTCTTGCGTCCGCTCAAGCTTGGTGATGTCTTTCTAAGCTCACGACTGCTCCCTCGAGGTCACCTTCTTCGTCTCGAATCGGGTTACCGGTGCACTCGATTGGGGAGTTCGCACTCTCCTTTCGCCGAAACGCCTCGGTATCCAGATGGTGGACAGTCCTTTCCTTGAACGCCGCCCGTTTGGTGGCTAGTGCGAATACCGCGATGCGAAGCAAGTGTTGTTCCAGGACCCCCTGGGCGGGGAGGATGGCGGAAAAGCCTCGGTGTGGAAAGGGGTTGGCGGGGTGAGGCCGGGAACGGTCAGAATGGCAGGTTCTGGCGGGAACGCCAGAACTCTGCCAAGAACTCCATAGCGCGGCCGCCATAGCGGGCACACCGGGGTGGAACGGAACGGCTATCTGACGAACCTCGTTGCGTCCCGCTCCCTTGTCCCCGATCCGATACACCTTGACGCCCTGTTCAGGCGGGCATAGCTTTCCGGTATGCTCACCCTCGCCAAGGGCTCGTGGCAGCACCCGTGGTCCGGGACGGAGAACCGGTGCTCCTTCCTTAGGGCGGGGGTTCGACGGCGAAGAGCAGCTGCCGCATGAGTGAGGCGGGACGACCGTGCGGCAATTTAGCTATCGTTGCCTCGACCTCTCTCGCGCCTGTACGCACCCGATAAAGTGAGAGCGCTGCGTCATTGAGGTGAAGGACACGACGGTCACCCTCCCAATAGGCATCAATTTCCACCGGTGTCTGTTGCAGATGGGCCGGTCCCCGGCACCCAAAGTCCCGTCGCATCTGCATGGCCTCCAGGCACGCCCTCCGGCTAAGGAGAACCGCCCCGTCTACGATATCCAGGAGCCGCAATTCTTCGCTGTCGTTAACCGCGTCCACAGTCAGAGTGATTCGGTGCCACATGGGTGACCCTCCGCGCCTATGCCGCCGGCTGCAGGACCTGCTCAATGGCCCGCCGCACGTCCTCCTGGTTGATCCTAGACAGCTTGACCCGACGAGCTGCTCGAGGGAGCCGTACAAAGCTGACTCCTGAGCTCTTCGATCGTGGCCAGCAGTTCCTGCCGCTCGAGGGCCCGCCGCACGGTGATGACGATGTCATCACTGTCGCACGGCTTGGTGAGGTAGTCGTGGGCCCCGAGCCGCATGGCCTGAACGGCCGTGGCGATGTCTCCGTACGCCGTAAGCATGATCACCGGCAGTTGGGGAGCGATCGCCTTGAGCTTCTCGAGAGCCGCCAGCCCGTCGAGCCCCGGCATCCTGAGGTCGAGGATGGCCACCGCCGGGTCGTCCACTGTGACCAGGTCCAGGGCGGCTCGGCCATCCTCTGCTGTGACCACCTCGAACCCTTCGGCCTGGAGTACCTCGGCCAAGAACGAGCACATGTCAGGCTCGTCATCCGCCACCAGGATCTTCGCCATTTTCCGTGAACCGTTCTTCCCCGGTACGCCCTCACCGGATCGCCGGCTCGAGAATATGGCCTGGGTTATCGGTGATGTCCCCCGCCACTTGGACGACAGTGTGCCCCTGGACGGCAAGTATTCTCGCCAGGTTGAGTACTCCGTCGGGACCCGGACTAGCCCGAGATCATCGTCCAGCGAGCGGGCCATCTCCCCCTCATCGTCCACGACCGGATGTGTCTTTCCCTGGGGGGACGGCGGCGCCTCGGCCGCGCCACCTCCCGGCTCGGCCACGGGCGGCTCGACCACCGGCAACTCGACCACGAAGAGGGTACCCCGCCCGGGCTGGCTCTCCACCCGGATGGATCCTCCGTGACTTTCGACGAGCCCCTGGCAGAGGGAGAGCCCGAGCCCGGTCCCCTGGCCCGGGGGCTTGGTCGTGAAGAACGGTTCGAAGATCCGAGGCCGGATCTCGGGCGGGATCTCGGGGCCCGTGTCGGCCACCTCGAGCGAGACCCACCCCTGCGCGGGGTCGAACCGGGTGGTGAGCGTGAGCTGGCGCGGCGCGGCGCTCTCGCGCATGGCCTGATGAGCGTTCGAGATGAGATTGACCGCCACCTGGTGGAGTTGGTGGGCATCGCCCCAGAGGAGCGGTAGGTCCCTGGCCAGGTTCAGCCTCACCTCCACATCGTCCACCCGAAGCTGGTTGACCAGAAGCTCCACAGCCTCCTCCACGACCTGGTTGAGCTGCACCCGCCGAGGCTCTGCCGGCTCCTGGCGCGCCAGGGCCAGGAAGTCTCTCACGATCCGGGCGCAGCGCTGCGCGGCTTGGTCGATCCTCTCCAGCGGCTGCGCGAGCGGCTCGGCCACGGCCATTTCGCGGAAGAGAGCGATGTGGCCGAGGATCGACGTCAAGGGGGTGTTCAGTTCGTGCGCCACCCCTGCCAGCACGGAGCCCATGGCCGCGAGCTTCGCGCTCTCAGCACGGGCCTCCCGCTCCCGTTGAGGCTCTTCTTCTACCCGCCTGCGCTCGGTACCGTTTTTCATGACCTCACTGTCCCAAACGACGGCATTCCTCGTGTCACGAAGGAGGGAGATCGAGCTGTCGACCTCCACCCACCGACCGTGATCCCCCCCTTGGACCCCGAGCCGCTCTGGCACCGCCCTCGCTTCCTCAAGGCCGGTCCGGTAGTAGTCCGGGACGCGCTGGCCCGGGGAGATCCCAGCCGACTCAAAGCGAGCAAGTGTTGTTCCAGCATCCCCCCGGGGGGTCAGGAGGACGGAAAAGCCTCGCTGTGGAAAGGGCTTGGCGGGGTGAGGCCGGAAACGGTCAGGGTTGGGGGTTCTGGCGCGAACGCCACAATTCTGGCAAGAGCTCCATGGCGGGGCCGCCAGAGCGGGCGCCACCGGGGTGAGCGGTTCCCCCTGGGAGGCAGTTCTCAAAACCCTTGTGGCGGGGCGCCAGGTATGGCCATGATAGCGGGGTCCGGGAGCCCAGAGCCATGAGATGTCCAGCGTGCCAGTTCGAGAACCCTCCCGCCATGCGCTTCTGCGGGCAGTGCGGGAGCGCCCTGGCACTCTCCTGCCCGCAGTGCGGGGCGGAGGTCCCGGGCGGCTTCCGATTCTGCGGCCAGTGCGGCGCGAGCCTTCAGGGCTCACCGGCGCCCGCCTCAAAACCACCGGTGGCCGCAGACTACCAGCCGCGCCTGGCCTCCTATACCCCCAAGCATCTGGCCGACAAGATCCTGAAAGGGCGTTCAGCCCTGGAGGGCGAGCGCCGGCAGGTCACCGTCCTCTTTGCGGACGTGGCGGGCTTCGCGGCCCTGGCCGAGAAGCTGGACCCGGAGGAGGTCCACAGGATCATCGAGCGCTGCTTCGAGCTGATTACGGCGGAGGTGCATCGGTTCGAGGGGACGATCAACCAGTACACGGGCGACGGGGTGATGGCGCTCTTCGGCGCGCCGGTTGCTCACGAGGATAGCCCGAGGCGAGCGGTGCACGCAGCTCTGGGGATCCAGCGTGCTCTCAGGGATTACAGCACGGAACTTCAGGCCGAGCGGGGCCTGGCCCTTCAGATGCGGATGGGGCTCAACACCGGTCCGGTCGTTGTGGGCCGCATCGGTGACGATCTCCGAATGGACTACACCGCCGTAGGGGACACGACGAACCTGGCCGCGCGCCTGCAGCAGATCGCCCGTCCCGGCAGCGTCCTCGTGGGGGAAGCCACCCACAAGATGATCACCGGCTTCTTCGAGACCCTGGACCTGGGCGAGGTTTCCCTGAAGGGGCACGCCCCGGCGCGGGCGTTCGAGGTGCTCAGGGGACGGGGGCGACGGGCTCGACTCGACGTGGCGGCCGAGCGCGGCCTGACCCCGCTCGTTGGGCAGCAGCGAGAGCTGAGCACCCTGCTCGACCTCTTCCGGGAGGTCAAGGCCGGGCGAGGACAGGTCGTGTTCATCACCGGTGAGGCGGGCATTGGCAAGTCGAGGCTCGTGCTGGAGTTCCGCCGCGCGCTAGCGCAGGCCGGGGAAGAGGTGACCTGGCTCGATGGGCGGTGCATCTCCTTCGGCCAGTCCATCCCGTTTCTTCCGATCATTGACCAGCTTCGCGAGAACTTCCAGATCGAAGAGGTGGACGGCGAGCCCGAGATCATTGCCAAGATCGAACACGGGATGCGCCGGCTGGGGGAGCTGGAGCCCCACATTCCGTACATCCGGTCCCTCTTGGCGGTAGATCCGGGGGACCCGGAGGTCTCGGCCATGGCAGCCCCGGCTCGGCGGAGGAAGATGTTTGACGCCTGCCGCGCGCTCGCTCTTCGCGGGGCGAAGCTCAAGCCTCTCGTGTTCGTGTTCGAGGACCTCCACTGGGTCGACACCAGCACCGTGGAGTACCTGAGCTCCCTGATGGATTCGGCAGCGGGCGCACCCCTGATGCTCATCTTGACTTACCGGGTCGGCTACACGCCACCGTTCGGGAGCCGGAGCTTCCACACCACGCTGACGCTCCACAGCCTCTCCGAGGTCGAGAGCCTCACGATGGCAGGGCACATCCTCGGGAGCGGCCGGTTTCCCGAGGAGCTGAAGACCGCCCTCGTAGACAGGGCGGAAGGCGTGCCGCTCTTCGTCGAGGAGGTCACGAAGACCCTTCTCGATCTCGGGATCCTTCGGCGGGACAACGGCGGGTACCGGATGGTCAAGGGGAGCGGAGAGGTCAGCGTTCCGGACACTATCCAGGGGATCATCATGGCGCGGTTGGACCGGCTCGGCGAGGACGGCAAGCGCACGGTTCAGCTCGCCTCGGTCATCGGCAGGCAGTTCCTGCAACGGCTCCTGGAGCGGATCACGGGGCTCACCGACCAGCTCGAGGGGCTCTTGGCGGAGCTAAAGGCGCTGGAGATCATCTACGAGCAGGGGCTCCTCCCTGAGCCGGCGTACGTCTTCAAGCACGCGGTGATTCAGGACGTGGCCTACAACAGCCTCCTGCGAGAGCGCCGAAAGGAAGTGCACCGTGCCGTGGGGCATGCGATCGAGGAGCTCTACGCCGATCGTCTCGAGGAGCACTACGGGGAGCTGACCCACCACTACTTCCACGGCCAGGTCTGGGACAAGGCCTTCGAGTTCGCCGCCAAGGCGGCTGACAAGGCGAAGGCGATCTTCGCCAACCGGGAGGCGATCCATTTCTACACCCAGGCCCTGGAGGCCAGTGCGAAGGTCTCCCCCCCGGCCGAGCGGGCGGTGCTCATGGCAATCTACGAGAGCCGCGGGACGGTCTGGCATCTTCTCAGCAACTACGACGCTGCTGTCGCCGACTTTGAGGCGATGCAGGGGCTCGCCCAGCAGCTCCGTGACCGGGTGAAGGAAGGGGAGGCTCTCTGTAACCAGGCCGCCTCTCACTGGTTTCGGTTCTCCGAGGCTTACAAGGGGCTGGTGGAGAAGTGCGCCAGCGAGGCCATGGTGATCGCCGAGGAGACCGGAAACGAGCTGCTCCTGGCCCGTGCGCTCTCCTCTCTGGGGATGGTGGACCAGAAGGTGGGGATGCTCCATCAGGCCGACGGCAAGTTCCTCGGGTCCGTGGAGATCTGTCGTCGCGGCGGCTTCAAGGGCCCCTTGGTCACGAACCTCGTCTGGCTTGGGGCCCACGCCAACTGGCGCGGCGAGTTTCTCCGGGCCATCGAGTATGAGCGGGAGGCAGAGCGGGTCGCCCAGGAGGTCCACGACGGATTCTTCGAGCTGGTGGCTTACTGCTTCAGGTGCAATGCCCACGCCGCCCTGGGGGAGTGGGTTCTCGCGTTCCAGGCCCTCGATGACGCGATGCGGAAGGGGCGGGAGCGCGAGAACAAGTACGCCATCGCCCGGGGCACCAACACCCTCGGCTGGGTCCACAGCGAGCTCGGCGACTTCCGCCGCGCTGCCGAGTTCAATCGGGAAGGGATCGAGCTCGGGCGTGCCGCAAACATCTCCAACAACGAGATCAACGCGGTCATCAACTTGGCTGACAATCACCTGAGCTTGGGCGAGGTCGGCCCGGCTCGGAGGATCTTGCGGGAGACGGCTGAGCGGCTCAAGACCGGCTTCTTCGACGCTCACCTCTGGCGGTGGAACATTCGCGTCGCCCTGGCGTTCGCTCGCGCCGCGTTCCTTGAGCGGGACCTCGACGGGGCCTTAGCGCCCCTGGAGGAGTCGCTTCGGCTCGCTGAGAAGACCGAGTCTCGGAAGTATGTCGCCGAGGCGCGCGGGCTCCGGGGTGAGCTGCGCTTGGCAGCCGGGCAGCCCAAGGAGGCGATCGAGGAGCTCAGGGGCGCGCTCACGTTGGCCGAGGCCATCTCCTGTCCGACCCAGATCTGGCGGCTGTCTCATCAGCTCGGCCGAGCCCTGGGGGGAGACCGGCAGCTCAACCAGGCCCGAGAAGCCCTCGCCCGGGCACTCGATGTGGTCGAGGCGACCGCCTCCCGAGTCCCCGAGCGCCTCCGGCCGGCCTTCCTGGCCTCCACCCAGGTGGCGGCCCTCAAGGAGGAGTTCGCCCAACTCGGGCGAATCGGCGCCTGACTGGCGCAGAGCCCTCGAGGAGACCGAAGAGAGAGAAGGAGTGGAGGGAGGGGGGTGGCTCCGGCCGCAAGAGGGGAATTTCCTTGACCGCTTTTGACGCATTGTGCAAATTAGGCCGCAGCGGGTACGACCACGGGGCATCCGAACCACCTCTCGGGAGCTAGTATGCCGCAAGCTATTGGATTCATTGGCCTTGGGATCATGGGACGACCCATGGCCAAGAACCTGCTCAGGACCGGCTTCTCCCTCGTAGTCCACGACCTCCGCCCGGACCCGGTCCAGGAGCTTGGAGGAATGGGGGCCAGCACGGCCGACTCTCCGCGGGGGGTCGCCGAGCAGGTCGATCTGCTCATCACCATGCTCCCGAACTCCCCCGATGTGGAGCTGGTGGCGCTTGGGAAGAACGGGATCGTCGAGGGAGCGAAGCGTGGCCTGATTTATCTGGACATGTCGACGATTTCCCCTCTCGTATCCCAGCAGGTGGCCGGGGCCCTCGAGGCCAAAGGCGTTCGGATGCTCGATGCGCCGGTCTCCGGTGGGGAGAAGGGCGCCATCGACGGGATCCTCTCGATCATGGTGGGTGGCGACAAGGCCGTGTTCGACCAGGTCCTCCCTATCTTCCAGGCCATGGGGAAGACCATCACCCATCTCGGGCCTCTCGGAGCAGGCGGCTTCACCAAGCTGGCCAACCAGATCATCGTGGCCGTGAACTTCACCGCCATCGCCGAGGCGCTGACCCTGGCGTCCAAGGCCGGGCTCGACCGCGAGCTGACTATCAAGGCGCTCTCAGGGGGTCTGGCGGGGAGTCGATGTCTGGAGCAGAAGACCCCCAATTACCTCGCTGACACCTATCAGCCCGGCTTCAAAATTGACCTCCACTTCAAGGATCTCGGCCTGATCATGGAGGCAAGCCGTGCCCTCGGGGTCCCGCTCCCGACCACGGCGGTGGTCCAGGAGCTCTTCAACGCCCTCCGGGCGAGGGGACGCGGGGGGCTGGATCACTCGGGGGTCATTACCCTCCTGGAGGACCTGGCGGGTGCTGACGGTTGGGCCGAGCGGTGAGAGCGACGGTTGACCGAGCCGGGCTCGATAGTCAGAGCCAGATCCCCGTCATCAAGGTCCGGCGGGTCCGAAAGGGCGACCTCTCCAAGGTCCGCGATGTCGTCGAGCAGGCGTTCGGTGACTTCTACGAGCGCCAGCTCGGTACCCGCCCGCGGCAGGTCTTCGGGGGTGCCCAGTACATCCATCATCGGTGGCTCATGGAACCCTGGGGATGCTTCGTCGCCGAGGAGGGGGAGGGGAAGATCGTCGGTGCCTCGGTGGCGGTGATGTGGGGACCGGTGGGAGTGGTCGGTCCGATCATGGTGCTCACCGCCTACCAGAACCAGGGGATCGGTCAGCGGCTCCTCAAGGCCACCCAGGAGTTCTTCGAGGAGAACAAGGTCACGCTTCAGGGGCTCGCCACCTATCCGAACAGCTCCAAGCACCTCGTCTTCTACCAGAAGTTCGACTACCGGCCGAGAGCGCTCGTGGCCATCACCTCGAAGCCTGTCGACCGTCGAGGACCCGCCCAGCCCCCGAGGCCGTCCAAGCCGCAGGTCCAGACCCGGAGGTTCTCCACGCTGGAGGAGTCCAAGAAAAAGACCGCCCTGGCAAAGTTCCGCCGGATCAGCGGGGGGATTTGCCGCGGTATGGACCTGACCAAGGAAGTGGAGATCGTGGACGGGCTGGCCCTGGGAGACACCCTCCTCTTGGAGAAGGGGAGGGATCTGATCGGGTTCGCCATCTATCACGTGCCAGGGGTGAGCGAGGCCCCTCTGGGGAGCCTCTACGTAAAGTTCCTGGCCCTGGATGGCCGTCAGAAGAGGCCAGAGTATTTTCACCATTTGCTCGGGGGCTTGGAGGAGCTCGCCCAAGCGGCAGGTCTCCAGCGCGTGATCGCCCCCGTTTACACATCCTACTGGACTGCCTACCATGGGCTCATGGCACGCGGCTACGGGATCGACGCCACCATGGTGCGGATGACCCGAGGGAAGAGTCTGGACTACGAGAACCCCGCCGATCTTGTGCTCGACGACTGGCGGTGATGAGCAAGGCGTTGATTGCGGGGTTCGCAACGCCTGACGCGACGGCGACCTATCGAAATCGCCAGGCGTCGAGCGTCGCCCCCGAGCACTTCCGTCTCCTCGAAGACCTCTCAGTCTCCTCAGTCGGAATTGGGACCTACCTGGGGGCGGAGGATGCTGCCACCGACCGCCTCTATCGGGATGCCATCATCCGAGCCTTGGAGTTGGGGGCCAACGTCATTGACACCGCGATCAACTACCGCCACCAGCAGAGCGAGCGAGCCATCGGTGAGGCCCTGGCCGCGCTCATCGGATCGGGCCGGTTGAGGCGGGATGAGGTCGTGGTGGCAACGAAGGGAGGGTTTATCCCGTTCGACGGCGGGGTGCCGGCCGACGTGCGGGCGTACGTCACCGAAACATACCTCCGGCCCGGGACCATCCGCCGCAACGAGGTGGCCGCTGGCTGCCATTGCATGGCCCCCCGGTACCTGGCTGACCAGATCGAGCGGAGCCGCCGGAACCTTGGCCTTCAGACCATCGATGTCTACTACGTCCATAACCCCGAAACCCCGCTCGTGGAGGTTGACCGGACGGAGTTTCTCCGGCGAATGCGCGAGGCGTTTGTCTTCCTGGAATCGGCCGTGGGAAGCGGCTTGATCCGTTGCTACGGCACCGCGACCTGGAACGGCTACCGCCAGCCCCCTGCTGCTCCCGACTATCTCTCTCTGGCCGAGCTGGTGCAGGTCGCCCAGGAGGTCGGAGGGAAGCGGCATCACTTCAGGGTCATCCAGCTCCCTTACAACCTGGGGATGGCCGAGGCCTTCACCCATGCCAACCAGACGGTGGACGGCAAGAGCGTGTCAATCCTGGAGGCTGCGCGTCGCCTCGGGATCTACGTCGTCGCCTCGGCTTCGCTCCACCAGGGTCAGCTGGCCAGACATCTGCCGCCGGTGACCGGCGAGTTTCTGCCCGGGCTCAGCACAGACGGCCAGCGGGCGCTGCAGTTCGTTCGCTCCACGCCGGGATTGGGCACGGCCCTGGTCGGGATGAAACAGGTCTCCCACGTGGAGGAGAACCTCGGGGTCGCGAAGCTCCCGCCCATGCCCTGGTCCGAGTTCCAGCGCCTGTTCCGCGATGCGTAGGATCGGATGGAGCTGGTCGTTTGCGGGGACGCCTTTGAGCTGGCCGAGCGCGCGGCCGAAATCTTCATGGACAGAGTGCGGGGTAAGCCTGACCTGGCCATGGCAGTGCCTGCCGGCCGCACCCCTCGGCGCATGTACGACCTCCTTCGGGAGGCCCATGCCCAGGGTTCGGTGGACCTCTCCCGCATGCAGGTCTTCTCGCTGGACGAGCTCTGCCCGCCGGCCCCTCCCGACGGCTATTTCTGGCGACAGGTTCGGACCGAGCTCCTCGCCTGGGCGGGCGTGCCCCCTGAGCGCTGTCACCCCTTCCATGTCGACGCCCCGGATCTGCAGGCGATGTGCGTCGAGTACGAGGAGGCCATTGCCACGGTCGGTGGGCTTGACCTCATCATGATGGGACTCGGGCCGAACGCCCACATTGCCTCCAACGAGCCGGGCAGTTCCTTTGACTCCCGGACCCGCCCCGTGCGCCTCCTGCCGGAGACGGTCCGGTATATTCTCTCCGACGAGGTCCGTCAGGGGGCGGTGTCGGACCGGGCGGTGACGCTCGGCATGGCCACCATCCTGGCCGCGCGTGAGGTCGTGCTGCTGGTGAGCGGGGCGGGGAAACGGGAGCCGCTCAGACAGCTGCTGGACGGCCCGGTGACCCCGGAGATTCCAGCCTCAGTGCTGAAGCGCCACCCGCGCGCCTTGGTCGTGGCTGACAGCCAGGCCGTCTCGGGAGAGCCTGAAACGAGAGACGGTTGAATCTTGAGGGGCGCTAGACCAGGGTCAGGATTGTTGTAGGACGCTCGCCGATGCCCCTGGCCAAGAGAATCCATCACGTCGGCATCGTGGTCGAGACGCTGGCCTCGGCCTACCGGTTCTACCGTGACACCCTCGGCCTCGCGCTGATCCGAGAGGCACTGATCCCCGACCAAGGGGTGCGGGCCGCGCTCCTGGCGGTCGAGGACGGCGAGGTGGAGCTCCTCGAGCCCATCGCTCCCGGGACCGGCGTAGCGCGGTTCCTGGAGAAGCGTGGCGAGGGCCTCCACCACCTCTGCTTCGAGACAGAGGATGTGGGGAAAGCTCTCGGCGAGCTCAGAAGTGAAGGCGTGGCACTCATTGACCAGGTGCCCAGACCGGGGTTGGCGGGGCAGATCGCCTTTCTTCACCCATCGGCGTGCGGAGGGATCCTCGTGGAGCTGGCCACGCCCGCTGGCGAGTCCGGCCATGCAGGCTCCCCGCTCCGCCTCAAGCGCCTGGTGATCGGAGCTCGGGATCCGCTGGTGAGCGCCCGGCTCTTCCGAGATCGCTTCGCCCTCCCCGAGCAGCTCACGAACGGCGGTCCCCGCATCATGCTCTCGGTCGGTCACGCCTCCCTCCTGATGGTTCCACGCGACGAGGTCGGCGGCACGGAGGGGATGGTGGCCCTCTCGATGGTAGCCAGAGACCTCCCGCTGACGATCGCACGGCTGGAGGGATCGAGGAGCAGAATCTTGAGAGGGACGAGCGAGGTGACCGTAGAGCCCGGGTCGAGCCACGGCGTCCACCTCCACATCAGCCGCTACGAGTGACCGTAGCTGCTTCCCCCGGGCCGCCCCGGCCGCCCCCGCCGCCCGCAGCGGGGGTCCCCACACCGGGCAAGGGCGCGAGGCCGGCGGCGCACCCACGCCCTTCGGCGTGGGTACCCGGCCGTGACGGACCCGCTGGCCCGATCGACGGCTGCGCCGGCCATCTTCGGGTTAGAACGCCTCTTCGGCCGCTGCGATGGCGTCGAGGTCAGCTCTGGTGTATGAGCCCAGGCTTCGAAAGTCCAGCTCGGCGTAGTTCCTGATCCATCGCATCGCGATCCTCACCGCCTTGCGGTACCGCGCCTCAGCCTCCGCATATGCCTGGCCCTTCCCGGTGGCCTGAAGCCGCGTCAGGATGTCGTCCGCCTCTTCCTGGAGCAGCCGCTTCACCAGGGCAAAGGTATGCACCTGCGAGGGGTCGCGCGAGTCCCTGGCGCCGTGACGGACTCGCTGGGCGATTTGGGCCACTGACATCCGACCCGTAGCGAGATCTTCCATCAGAGCGGGGTGGATCCCCGGTTTACCGGCCAGGCTATCGATCCCTTTGGCGCCCCGGCCGTTGAGCCACCCCTCGACATACTCGATCACCATCCGGGCGTTGCGGCGCGTCCCTTCCACGGTGATCGGCCCGTCGGGAACCTTGATCTCAACGGGATAGTTGTCCGGGTTGGCCATCTCGGGCGTCGGCTTCCAGCCTGAGGCCCGGAGCTGCTTGAACGGATCTGCCGCAGTTTTCATGTGGAAGATGTGCGCCACCCAGCCTCTGAGGAAGCCCTGCTGGGCCTCCCAGATCTTGTCAGCTCTGATTCCTTCCGCCGCGACCCGGTTGACCTCGGGATCGCTGCTGGGAAGGGGGGTCGCCATGCCGCCGATGGGGACAGCGCCCCGCTTCAGACAGATCGCCACCAGGCGCCTGAAGACGTTGGCGAGAAACGGCGTCGTCTTGATGTCCACGCCGAATCGATCCGGCCACACCGCCTTGGGGTCCGCCATGACGTACTCAAAGATGCTGGCCTTGAAGTCCCAGCGGGCGGCGTTGAGCCCGGCGGCGTACGGCCCCAGGGCATGGAGCATCTCTTCCATCTGATACGCCGCGGGCAGCGATTCCACCAGCACGATGGCTCTGATGACCGCGTTCTTGAGGAACGCCAGCTGCTCGCGGCTGGCGTCGAAGAAATCTCGATAGAAGGCCGCTTCCTCGGCCGACTCCAGCTTCGGGAGATAGAAATAGATTCCCTGCCCACGCTCGGCCTGCGCCCGGCCGGCGTAGAAGAGGGTCAGCGCGGTGCCGAGGATCGCGGCCGGGATCGGTGAGCCGTCCACGGTGACGTCCGGCTCATCCAGATGCAGGCCGCGCTCCCGGTGCATGAAGAACGGCAGCTCGCCCTCGGCGATCTTGTACTCTTTGCGCTTGTCGGGATCGAAGTATGTCAGTTCGTGATGGACGGCTGCCAGGCGGTTGTGCGTGGCTTTGACCGTGTCGATGAGGCGGTGCCCGCCGGAATCCTCGTCGTCGTCCAGGTCCCCCTCGGCCCGTTCGCCTTCCGGGCCGGGATTGAGGGCGTTGATGAACATGCTCGTGATGGAGGCCGGGCCTGAGATCTCGATCCCCAGCGTCTGCAGCTCCTCAGGGACCGGAGGCACCTGCCAGTCGCCGGTGTTGATCTGGCTCGTCGGCGGGTAGGTAGGCAGGATCCCCTGCTCGTGGGCGCGTTTGAGGACCTCTGCGCGGGCAGCCCTGAGCGTGGGGATCCGGGAGGTAAACTGATCGTGGAGCCGCACCAGGTACTCCGCGAACTCCGGTGTAAACAGCTCGGCGGCTCCTTCCACCGGGGCGAAGCGTACATGCTTCATCGCCCCACTTCCTGAACGGACATTCCGAGCCATGGCATCTCCTTCCTTTCTGGGCCTTCAATGGGAATCCGACGGGAGTGTATTTTTTCCACATTTGTCCGGACCCGTCAACGGGAAAATCCGGTGCCTCTGCGCGAGCTGTGGCAGAATGGGCGGGCGTCCGGAGGCCAATTCCCCATGTCTGCTTCGTCCCGTCGCGCCGACACGCTCTGGCTGGCGGGCCTCTGCACGGCCCGCACGGGAGCCTCGATGATGTTCATGGCCTACCCTGCGATTCTCCCGATCGTTCAGCGCGAGTGGGAGCTCTCGGGGATCGCGGCGGGCTCCATCTCGTCGGCCATCCAGCTCGGCACGGCCGTCTCGCTGGCGACGGTCTCGGCCCTGGCTGACTGGGTCGGCGCGCGGCGGGTCTTCCTCTGGTCAAGCTTCGCCGCGGCCGGCGTCGCCCTGCTCCTGCCGGTCTTGGCCCAGGGATATCTCTCGGCCCTCGTGCTCTTCGCGACAGTGGCCGTCTCCCTGGCCGGCACCTACACCCCGGGGCTCATCCTGCTCGCCGATCGCTTCCCCGTTGAGCGGCGCGGGTGGGCGATCGGCTGGTTCATCGCCTCATCTTCGTTCGGCTACGCGCTGGCGCTGGCGGTGGCCGGGCTTCTGGTCACCCTCGCGGGGTGGCGCACAGCCCTCTTTGCCCTTGCGCTGGGACCGGTCATGTGCGCGGTCCTGGCGGTCCCGATCCTGCGCGGCACAGCACCGCGGCAGCTCTTCGGAGCCTCCGTCTCGTGGAAGTTCGGGGACGACCTGCTGCGCAATCGCGCGGCCCAGCTGATGATTGCTGGATATACGTTCCACTCCTGGGAGCTCCTGGGGATGTGGGCGTGGACCCCGGCGTTCCTGAGCGTGGTGCTAGGCTCGCACGGCCTGGATGTAAGCCGCTCGGCCGGCATCGGCGCGAACTTGACCGCGCTCTTCCACGTGATGGGGATCGTCGCCACCAGCCTGGGCGGCTGGCTCTCCGACCGCTGGGGGCGCACGGCGGTCATTATCGGCATGATGGCCGTCAGCACAACCTGCTCACTCACATTCGGGTGGCTCCTGACCGCGCCACTGGCGCTGGTCATGCTGGTGGGGCTCGTCTACGGCTTCTCGGCCATCGGCGACTCGCCGGTCTACTCCACGGGGATCACCGAGGTGGTGAAACCTTCGCACCTGGGCTCGGTGCTGGCGGTGCGTTCGCTCCTGGGCTTTGGGGCCGGAGCCGTGGCGCCCCTGGCATTCGGGGCGGTGTTGGACTTCACCAGCGATCGGGCGGTCTCAGCAGGTGGGATCTGGGGGTGGGCCTTCTCGGTCCTGGGGATCGGCGGATTTCTCGGGATCTGCTCCATGCTCTGGCTTCGGGCGCTGCCTGAAAGCAGCCGGCTTGCTGGTGGCAAGCGTTAGCAGGCGCACGATCCGGCGGTCCGGACGGACAACCCGACACTCTGGCTCTGGTATGATGTGTGTACTCGGTCGGGAGGGCTCAGGGAGAGAGGTCAGCGTGTCGGCCGACGGTCATCGTTCCTCGGCGATGGGAGCGGCAGAATTCAGTCCGGATTCGATCCGGCTGGAGGTGGAGCCGATTCTCCGCTTCCAGCGTTACAGGAGCGTTGATCAGGTCCCGCCCCCCATCCTCGAAGTGGCAGTGGAGATGATGGCTGTCGCGGAGAAGCTGATCGACCCGCGGGTCTGTTTCGTGCGTCGTCTCGTCGGGCGTCTCACCGTCGACACGCTGACGGTGTCAGGCGGGCCAACCTTTCACGGGCAGTGCCTCGGGACCCACTGCGCCGGGGCTCACGAGCTGGTCTGCTTCCTCCTCACGATCGGCCCCGCGCTGGACGACCGGGTCGCGGAGATGACGGACCGGAACGATCTCCTCGAGGCGCTCTTCCTCGACACGGCCGGCTGGCTTGCGATCGAACGAACGTTTCGCGCCTTCAGGGCTTGCCTGGCTCGGCGTCTGCGCCCGTCGGGGTTCCGGCTGAGCCCCCGCTTGGGGCCCGGATACCTGGACTGGGCGTTGACGGAGCAGGCGGCGCTCTTCTCGCTGTTCGAGGGCGTACGGGCTCGTTCCACGCTGACCGAGCACTGCGTGATGGTTCCGCAGAAGTCGCTCTCGGGTCTGTTCGGACTCATTCGTGAGGGGCGCGTCCCCGGGCCGCTGACGGAGAGTGGGTGATGGGTTTGATCAGGGAGCTGACCCGACTTCAAGCCCAACACGGCTATCTCCGCAAGAAAGATCTTGACGCCCTGAGCGAGCGTCTGAGAGTTCCGCCGTATCGGATCCAGGAGGTGGCCTCCTTCTACCCCCATTTCCGTCTCACCCCGCCTCCGATCCGGGAGGTCGCCGTCTGCCGAGACCTCTGCTGCTTCCTCAACGGGAGTGAGGGCTTCGGCGCCAGACTCCGAGAGCGGCTGGCGGGGAGAGGGGACGTGGAGATCCGCGAAGTCTCTTGTCTCGGCCGGTGCGACCGGGCTCCCGCAGCTTCGGTGAACGGCAGTCCGGTCCGCGGCGGTGACGCCGAAGCGGTCGCGGCGCTCCTCGAACATCCCCGCAGCCGACCGGGCCTCGCGCGTTCGGGAGGGGGCCGCAGATGGCGCATGGATCCGTACGGCGAGGGCGAGGCCCCGTTCTCTATCTACCGCACCTGGGCCGCGCGCCCCGACGACCGGGCCGCTGAGGTGACCGAGACGCTCAAGGCCGCTGGCCTCAGAGGGATGGGGGGAGCGGGGTTCCCTACCGGAACGAAGTGGGAGCTGGTCAGGCGGGAGGCGGCCAGCCCGAAGTACGTGGTCTGCAACGCGGACGAGAGCGAGCCCGGCACATTCAAGGACCGCGTCCTCCTGGAGGAGCTGCCGCACCTGGTCATCGAGGGGATCTGTTTCGCCGCCGCGGTGGTGGGAGCCGAGCGCGGCTGGATCTATCTTCGGCAAGAGTACGAGCATGCCGCGCCTCCGCTCGAACGCGCCATCGCCGAAGCCCGCAGTCGCGGTGTCCTCGGCGGGACGTTCGACATCGAGATCTTCCTCTCCCCGGGTGGCTACATTCTGGGCGAGGAGACCGCGCTCCTGGAGGCGCTCGAGGACCGGCGGGGCGAGCCTCGGAACAGGCCCCCGTATCCGGGGAGCCGAGGGCTCCGGGGCAATCCCACCGTCGTGAATAATGTGGAGACGCTGGCCATGGTGCCGGGGATCGTTGGCCGCGGGGCGGAGTGGTGGAAGGGCCAGGGAGTTCGGGGCCACCAGGGGCTCAAGGTGATGGCGGTGTCGGGCCACGTCGAGCGGCCCGGGGTCTACGAGATCTCCATGGGGACCACGGCAGCCGAGCTGATCCAGATGGCGGGTGGCGTGAAGGCCGGCCAGCCTCTCAAGGCCTTTGCTCCAGGCGGGGCCAGTGCCCCCTTTCTCCCGGCGGAGAAGGCCGAGCTGCCGATCGATTTCAGCTCGGTTGAGGCGGCAGGCAGCCTCTTGGGCTCGGGAGGGCTCGTGGTGATCGCTGACGGGACGGACATGATCGCGGTGGCGGCCAACGTGGTGCGCTTCTTCCGCAATGAGTCCTGCGGCAAGTGCGTGCCGTGTCGGACCGGGACAGAAAAGGTCTCCCGGATGCTTGCTGACATCCTGGCCGGGTACGGCGGCGGGGCCCTGGTCGAGCTCCTGCCCCGGCTCGAAGAAACTCTTGCGCAGACCTCCATCTGCGGGCTGGGGCAGGTTGCGTTGAACCCGCTCACCTCTGCGCTGAAATACTGGCGCCCTGAGCTAGACGCCCATCTCGCGAGGTCCAACGCGAGGGCACACGCATGAGTGTGCTCACGGCTGCCACTCCTCGCTCAGCCGACAGTCGACCCGTCACGCTCACCATCGACGGACAGGAGGTCACCGTCGCCGAGGGGACGACCCTCTGGCAGGCGGCGCGGGAGATCGGGATCGACATCCCGGTGCTGTGCCACGATCCGCGCCTGCGCCCGGTCGGTGTCTGCCGCGTGTGCGTGGTCGACGTGGGGGAGCGGGTCCTGGCAGCCTCGTGCGTGCGCGCCGCGGCTCCCGGCATGAAGGTGGTCACGCACTCCGACAAGGTGGAGCGCTGCCGGATGACCCTCACGGAGCTCCTCCTGGCCGACTATCCCGATGAGTCGCTCCGGGAGCAGACCACGGGTGACGATATGCTCCTCGCTCTCGCGCGCCGCTATCGGCTTCAGCCGGGGGCGCTCCCGCGCGGGGTCGGCCGGGGGAAGGACCTCTCTTCGCCGGTCATCGCGGTGGACCACAGCGCGTGCATCCTCTGCGACCGCTGCATCAGGGCCTGCGACGAGATCCAGCACAATGACGTGATCGGGCGGACGGGCAAGGGCTACACAGCGCGGATTGCCTTCGACCGGGACCTGCCGATGGGGAGGAGCAGCTGTGTCTCGTGCGGCGAGTGCGCGGCGGTCTGCCCCACGGCGGCGCTGACGAACACACCCCTCACCATCCCGATCAGATCCCGCGCCGAGCTCACGGCTGTGGACTCGGTGTGCCCGTACTGCGGGGTGGGCTGCGCCCTCACCTTCCACGTGGATCCGGCCAGGAACGCCGTGGTCTTCGTCGACGGCCGGCCGGGCTCGGGGAACCAGGCCCGTCTCTGCGTCAAGGGACGCTACGGCTTCGATTATGCGCTCCACCCACAGCGGCTTACGGTCCCGCTCATCCGGAGGCCCGACCGCTATCCGAAGGGCCCGCTGTCGGGAGACGTGAAAGGGACGGGGACGCGGCGCAAGCCCGGCGGGCTGGTGGACTACGGGGAGGTCCTACCGGCCTTCCGCGAGGCCTCATGGGACGAAGCCCTGGAGCTCGTGGCGCGCCGGCTGAAGACGCTCAAGGAGAGCTACGGGGCGCGCGCCCTGGCGGGGTTTGGTTCGGCGAAGTGCAGCAACGAGGAGGCCTACCTCTTCCAGAGGCTGGTCCGCGCGGTCTTTGGCACCAACAACGTGGACCACTGCACGCGCCTCTGCCACGCCTCGTCGGTGGCGGCGCTGCTGGAGACGATCGGCTCGGGGGCGGTGACCAACGTCTACGTGGATGTCCGGAACGCCGAGGTAGCGCTCGTGGCGGGGAGCAACACGACCTACAACCACCCCGTTGCGGCGACCTTTATCAAGGATGCGGCCTCTCACGGCACCACGCTCATCGTTGTGGATTCCCGGGAGACGGGGATCGCCCGGCACGCTCACCACTTTCTGTGGATCAACCCGGGCTCGGACGTCGCCCTCTACAACGCCTGGATGCACGTGATGATCGCCGAAGGCCTGGTGGCTCACGACTACATCAAGAGCCGCACGGAGGGGTTCGAGGCCCTGAAGGCAGTCGTGCAGCGCTATGCGCCCGAGGTGGCCGAGAAGATCTGCGGGGTGCCCGCCGGCAAGATTCGGGAGGTGGCCCGCGTATTCGGGCGCTCGAAAGCCTCGATGATCTTCTGGGGGATGGGGATCTCGCAGCACACGCACGGCACGGACAACGCCCGCTGCCTCATCTCTCTCGCGCTACTCACCGGGAACGTGGGTCGGCCGGGCACGGGGCTCCATCCGCTGCGAGGCCAGAACAACGTGCAGGGAGCTTCGGATGCGGGGCTGATTCCCATGGTCTACCCGGACTACCAGAGCGTGGAGGACCCCGGGATCCGGCGGCGCTTCGAGGAGGCCTGGGGAGTCCGCCTCGATCCGAAGAGGGGGCTCACCGTCGTAGAGATCATCACTGCGGCGCTGGAGCGGGAGATCCGCGGGATGTACATGATGGGGGAAAATCCCTTCCTGTCAGATCCCAACATCAACAAGGTGCGGAAAGCCCTATCCTCCCTGGACTTCCTCTGCGTGCAGGAGATCTTTCTCACGGAGACGGCGGAGTTCGCTGACGTCGTGCTCCCCGCTACCTCCTTCCTCGAGAAGACGGGGACCTACACCAACACCGACCGGCGGGTGCAGATCGGGCGGAGGGTGCTGGAGCCGCCGGCGCAGGCGCGGTTGGACTGGGAGATCATCTGCGAGGTCGCACGCCGCATGGGGTACAGGATGGAGTACCGAGACGTGAAGGAGGTCTTTGACGAGCTCACGAGGCTGGCCCCGAGCTACGCGGGGCTCACTTACGAGAACCTGGAGCCGTACGGCAAGCTCTGGCCGTGCCCCGATCCCGGGGCGAGTGACGGCATCGAGCTCCTCTTCGGCGAGGGCTTCCCCACGCCCACGGGGCGGGGGAAACTCGTGCCGGCGGAGTACCGGCCGTCAGCCGAACTCCCGGACCCGAACTACCCCTTCGTGCTCAACACCGGCCGGGTGCTCGAGCACTGGCACACCGGGAGCATGACCCGACGCTCCCGGGCTCTCCACGCGATTGAGCCCGAGGCCTTCTGCGAGATGCGCTCCGAGGACCTGGCGGAGCTGGGCGTCGCGGAAGGGGGTTACGTTTCAGTGAGCTCTCGCCGGGGCTCGATCACGCTCAGGGTCCGCGCCTCCACCGGCCCGGGCCGGGGGAGCGTGTTCGTCCCGTTCCACTTCCGCGAGGCCGCCGCCAACGTGCTGACCAACGATCAGCTCGACCCGAGCGGCAAGATCCCCGAGTTCAAGTTCTGCGCCGTGCGCGTCGAGAAGGTCGCGGCGTTGCCAGGCTTCGATCCTTGACAGGCCCTTTCCGAGTTTTCTTGACAGCCCCCAGGAGCAGAGCATAGATGGGATGAAGCGGCCGGCCTCTCGCTCGACGTGGTGGTATACACTGCCCCACAAGAGCACACACGCGGTCAACGCCGCAGAAGGAGAGGCCAGCCATGGACCATCTCTGAAAGCGCTGCGCGATGTCAATCCTTCGTGGGCCTGGTCAGCCGTATCAAGGGTCCGGCTTGCCCGCGGGCTCTTGTCGTGGTTGCTTCCCATCGGAGATCGGTTTCGTCGGAGTCGCCTCTTCGCCGTCTGGGCGGCATGATGATGTCCCGAGGGATCTCGCAATCATATTTCGAGCTTCGCGAGCTCATGGGCCAACCGCGCTTCGAGCACGCTTGAGAACTGCTCAGAACTCTCTGCCTTCCATATACCAGTCAAGCAAATCCGGAATCGTGTCAAATAACTCCCCCCGTGTTTCGTTCGTCATTGCATCTACGTCTTCCTTCCTTAACCACTTTCCGCCTGGCACTCTGAACCTCGTCCACTCACGCTGGTCCCTAGGCTTGCCGTACCACCATTCCTGCATCTCGGAGCCGACATCGAATAGCTTCGCGCGCTGTCTTTCAGAAAGCTCGTCCAACTCGCCACGCGTGAAACGTTTGATCCCGTGATCGGCCTGAACTATCGGAAACGTATCGGCCTCTTGTTCACGCTGCAGGTCCCTCACTTGCTCCGCCAATTTCCTCGGAACCCACACCTCATGCGACGGCGATAGCTTCGTGCGACGTTCTCTCGTGGCAATCAGTGCAATCCAACCCAGACCTATGACTATGAGAACCAGTTGGACTGCCGTGTACGATAGGACACTGAGGGCCGCAGCTAGATATCCGCCACGGATCTTCTCACTAAGAAATTCAAGGTTCGACCATGTGTCAACTATCCTGTAGATGCGCTCAAGAAAAGCCATCAGGAACAACACCCAGCCTGGTATTGACCATTTCCTAAAGAGTGGTCGAACGCAAGACATTGAGCGATTCGGAAGTTGGGTGCTGTCTTTCATCTAACGAAATATTCTACACCCTTATGAGGCACTTGGCTGAGCGGTACCGGCAGGCTTGAGGGTGGGACCTACTAGACGGCGACTCTTGACAGGCGCTTTGTCGGCTGTTAACATTGTTTAGCAATGTTAACTTCAAGTGTCTTTGCCTCCATATAGAATGCGATGCCTATCACCTCAAACACCTCGCCGCTCATCGGCGTCGCCAAGATCGGGAGGCTAAAGCTTCTGGAGCGGCTGTACGGAACCGTCATCATTTCGCCAAAGGTGAAAGAGGAGTGCATCGACAAAGGAAAAGAGAAGGGAGCGCCGGACGCTTACGAGATTGAAAAGACTGTCCAGGACGGCTGGATCAAGGAGGCAACCTTAGAAAGGAAGTTGCAGCGACGCGCTGAGAAACTCATGCAGGAAGCGCGCATAGGCCAGGGCGAGGCAGAGGCAATCGTCATAGCGCAAGAAAAGAAGATACCCGTGATCCTTGATGAAGCAGACGCCCGCGCTGCTGCACGAGCTATCAAAGTCGACCGCTTCGGAACCGTGATGGTCCCATACGAAGCCTTCGTCAAGAGACTGATCCCCTACAAAGAGCTTATTACGATATTGACGGATCTCAGCAAGGTCCTGTGGGTTTCTCCCGCAGTCATCGCTGAAATTATTCGAAGGGCACAGGAGGTAAGAAAATGAAAAAGGAAGAGCTTGTCGCTGCCCGCCTGCCGGGACAGCTGGTCAAAGCCTTGCATAGGATAGAAGAAGTGGAGCAGTCGGACCGCTCCGCAGTAGTGAGGAAACTCTTGTACCGGGCAATAGCTGACTGGAAGAAGGAATACGCTGCAAGGCTCTACGCGGAGCGAAAGATGACGTTGGAGAAAGCAGCCACGGAAGCCGATGTCAGCGTGCGCGAGATGATGGACTACCTGGTTCAGAAGAGGATGCCCGGCCAGTACGACCTCAGGGAGCTTGAAGAGGATATGGCCCGGCTTTACAAGAAGCTTGGTGTCCCGCGATGACCCACCGACGCTGGCGCGAGGCGTGACCTCTGTGCCAATGATAGTGAGACACTGACCTCCCCCGGAATTACTGTAGAGGGCGGAGAGAGGTGTCTCAGCCATGGCGAGTCCGAAGAAGGTGAGTCCCCCACGGCGGTCGGCTGCGGCCGGCAAGGAGGTCGTGCCTGATGCTCCAAGTGCCAGAGCCATGACCAGTGGCCTCGCGCCCCTGCAGGTCGTCGTGTCCCCGCCCCTGCGGCCAGACCCCGAGGTGTCCGAGCGGGCGGCGCGCCGGCGGTTCACTGCCGAGTACAAGCTCCGGGTGCTGCGCGAAGCCGACGCCTGCGCCGACCCGGGGGAGTTGGGGGCGCTGCTCCGGCGCGAGGGGTTGTACTCCTCGCACCTGACGACGTGGCGGCGGCAGCGGGAGCAGGGGAGCCTGGCCGCCCTGAGCCCCAAGAGACGCGGCCGCCCGGCGGTGCCGCCCTCCCCGCTCGCTCGCCGGGTGGCCGAGCTGGACCGCGAGAACGCGCGGCTGACCCACCGGCTCAAACAAGCGGAGACGATCATTGCGGTCCAAAAAAAAGTCTCCGAGATCTTGGGGATCCCCCTGAAGCCTGGCGACGACGCCGGGAGCGGTTGCTGAGCGCCGTGGGGAAGCTGGCGCCGGCGGTGGGCACGCAAGCCGCGTGTCAGGCGCTTGGGGTGAGCCGGGCCACGGTGTATCGCCGGCGCCGGCCCCGCCCTCCGCGGGCGCCGCGGCCCCGGCCCCCGCGCGCCCTCAGCGGGGCCGAGCGCCACGCCCTTCTCGCTGAGCTGCACCACCCGCGCTTCGTGGATCTCGCGCCGGCCGAGGTCTACGCCACCCTGCTGGACGAGGGCCGCTACCTCTGCTCCCTCCGCACCATGTACCGCCTGCTCGCGGCCGCCCAGGAGGTTCGGGAGCGGCGCAACCAGCTGCGTCACGTGGCCCCCAAGCCCGAGTTGCTGGCCACCCGCCCCAACGAGGTGTGGTCCTGGGACATCACCAAGCTCCTGGGCCCGGCGAAGTGGACCTCCTACTCCCTCTATGTGATCCTCGACCTCTTCAGTCGCTACGTGGTCGGCTGGATGGTCGCGCATCAGGAGAGCGCCGCCTTGGCGGAGCGGCTGATCGCGGCGACGTGCGAGAAGCAGGAGATCGTCCCCGGTCAGCTCACCGTCCATGCCGAGGGCATAGCTCTTCGGCGTAACGACCGACGTTCTCCTGCATCCTGAGCGCCGTATAACAGGCCCTCACGGCGTGGTCCTCATGGGCGAGTGGCGCCCCGAACAGCGCCATGATCCCGTCGCCCATCACCTGGTTCACGGTCCCCTCGTAGCGGTGGACGGCCTCCATCATGCGTTCGAGCACCGGGTCGAGGAGCTTCCGCGCCTCCTCAGGGTCCCGGTCAGCGAGCAACTCCATGGATCCCTTCAGGTCGGCGAACAGCACCGTGACCTGCTTGCGCTCGCCTTCCAGGGCGCTCCTGGAGGTGAGGATCTTCTCGGCGAGGTGCTTGGGGGTGTAGGACTGCGGAGAGGCGAAAGCAGCAGAAGGTCGTAAAGATGGCGCCCCAGCTTCAGGAGTGAGGCGTGCGCCACATTTGCCGCAGAACGCGAACCCCTCAGGATTAGCGGAGCCGCAGGACGGGCAGAGGGAAGCCAGCTTCGTCCCGCAGCGCCCACAGAACGCCATCCCTGGAGGATTGTCGAACGTACAGTGCGAACACTGCATCCTTAGAACTCTCGGAGCGCCTGCTCGGCCCGCTCCAGGTCCCAGGCCATCCCCATTGCCTGGAACATGCCGAGGGCCTTGACGAGGTGTTCCTCGGCCTTTTCCGCTTCTCCCTTGGCTGTGAGCAGGCGCGCGTAGCTCACGTGTGTCCGGGCCAGCTCGGGTCTGGTGCCGATCTCTTGCTGGATGCGGATGGCTTCCAGCATCGCGCGCTCGGCCCTCGATAGATCGGGCGGCTCGAGACGAGAGGTGGCCTCAGCGAGAACCCGGTACGCCAGGGCATTGTAAACTTTATCGTCCATTTCTTCGGCCAGCCGCACCGCCTCTTCGCAGAGGCCAAGGACCGCATCGAGCTCTCCGAGCGCAACGAGGGCATCGGCGAGGTTGGCTTTCCCGTGGGCGAGATGCATCTTGGTTCCGATCTGGCCCCTGAGAGTCAGGGCTTCCTCGAGCAGGATGCGTCCGCGGCCGGGATCCCCTGCTTGAGTGCACGCCCAGCCCTCCCATACCTTCGTCACGTAGACTCGGAACAGGTCGCCCACGCGGTCGGCAATCCGCCTTGCCTCCTCGAAATCCTCGATCGCCGCGTCCCATTCGCCACGCAGCGCCCGCACGCTCCCACGGAAAAAACGAGCGGCCGCTTCAGCAAAGGGGTTCTGAATGTCCCGGGCGAGCTGGAGACCGCGATCGAGGTATTGGAAGGCGGACTCGAACTCGCCCAATTCGCCGAGAACCCAGCCCGCGAAGCCCGCGCCGCTGGCCTCTTCGGCCTTGTTCCCGAGCCTCCGCATCTGCTCGACGCTCCGCTCCATTAGCGGGGCGGATTTGGGGAACTCTGACAGTATCGCGTAGGCGCGACCAATGAGATTGATCGGGAGCGCCGTAAGGGCGTCATCTCCAAGCCGTTCGGCGATCCCGAGGCTCAGCTTCGCGAACTCGATGGCGGTTTGTGGATCTCCCAGGACGTATGGGATCCTGCCGAGCCAGTAGAGCACCCGAGCCAACCGCGGCTCGTCGTGGAGCTCTTCCGCCAGGGCGCGAGCCCGCTCCAGGTTCGGCCGATCGCGGTCGATGTCCTGCCGGGTCATCCCGACAGCAGCCAGCTTGAGGGCAGCGTCAACCTCGGAACGCTGACCGTCGGGAGAGGCAGGGAGCGCTCGCGCCATCGTGAGGGCCTGCTGATAGTAGGTGGTGGCCTCGGAATTGGCATAGAGGCGGGCGGCGTGATCACCGGCCATGAGAGCGTACTCGATGGCCTTGTGCTGGTACTCACTCCGCGCGTAGTGGTAGGTCAGGATGGCGGCTTGCTCTACCAAGCGGTCGGCGTAGAGCTCCTCGACGGCGCGCCCGATGGCGCCGTGAAGCTCCTTTCGCCGCTGACCCAGGAGGCTCTGGTAGGCGACATCCTGGGTGATGGCGTGCTTGAAGATGAATTCCAGCTCGGGGAAGAAGCGCTTTTCGTGGATCAACTCCAGGCGCTTCAGGGTATCCAGGTAGCGTTGGACCTCCTCGGCCATCTCCGAGATCCGGCTGAGGAGGCGGAGGCCGAACTCTCTCCCGATGACGGCGGCGGTCTGCACGGTCCGCTTGACGGGCTCCTCCAGCCGGTCGATCCGCGCCCGGATGATGTCCTGGATTGTCGAAGGTATCTCGACCCCAACCTCTCCGACCCAGTGAAAGCCACCATTGTGGCGAGCAATCGCTCCGCGCTCGAGGAGGGCGCTGGTGACTTCCTCGATGAACAGGGGGTTGCCTTCGGCCTTTCCCCGGACAAGGCTCAGGAGTTCTGACGGCAGCTCGCGGCTCTCAAGCAGCGCGGCGACCATCGTCTCGGTCTCGCCCTCCGTCAGGAGGCCGAGGGCGATCTGGGTGTAGTAGGTCTTGTCCGCCCAGCGCAGGGTGTAGCCCGGGCGATGGGTGGTCACGAGAAGCACGGGCATTCCCGCCAGGCTCTCAATCAGAAAGGTGAAGTAGTCCTCCGAGGTCTTGTCGATCCAGTGGAGGTCTTCCACGATCACCACGTGCGGGTGCCGCTCGGCCCCCGCTCCGGTGAGCGTGCGGATGGCCTCGAAGGTCTTCTGCCGCTTGTCCTTGGGGTCGAGGTACTTGAGGGTGTCGTCCTCCGCCGGGAGGCCGAACAGGTCGCCCAGGAAGGGTAGGAGCCTCTCCAGGGTTCGATCAAGCTGCCGGAGGCCCTGGCGAATCTTTTCCCGAATCTGGAGCGGGTGATCCCCCTCCTCGATCTGGAAGTTCCCGCGGAGGATTTCGAGCACCGGGAGATAGGGCGTGGCCTGCCCATAGGCCACGCTGTGCCCGACGACCCAGGTGACCCGCTCCCCTTCGAGCGCCTGGCGGAACTCATGGAGGAGCCGCGATTTGCCAACTCCTGGCTCGCCCACGATCCCCACCACCTGGCCGCGGCCCGCTTTGACTCGGGCCAAGCAGTCGTGAAGGACGCCCAGCTCCCGCTGGCGCCCCACGAGTTGAGTCAGTCCCCGCTCCGCGCTTACTTCGAGGCGCGTGCGCCCGCGCCGCCGCCCCGTCACCTTCCAGACCGAGACCGGCTGGCTTCGCCCTTTGACCTGGACCGGGCCGAGGGTGTCACTCCGGATGTATCCCTCGACCAACCGGTGCGTGGCCTCGGTGAGAAGAATCGTCCCTGGCTCGGCTTGAGCTTGCATCCGCGCCGCCAGATGGGTGGTATCCCCCACGGCGGTGTAGTCCATCCGGAGGTCGTCGCCGATCCGGCCCACCACGACCAGGCCGGTGTTGAGGCCCTGGCGCAGGCGAATCTCCACGCCGCGCTCGCGCCTGACCTGCTCGCTCAAGCCCCCGATCGTCTCCCTGATCGCCAGCGCCGCCTGGACGGCGCGGAATGCATGGTCCTCCAGGGCGACGGGCGCCCCGAACAGGGCCATCAGGCCATCGCCCAGGAACTGGTTGACCGTCCCCTCGTAGCGGTGCACGGCCTCGGCCATGAACCTGAGCGTTCGGTCCATGACCTGGTGCATCACCTCGGGGTCAAGTCGCTCGGCAAGCTGGAAGGAGTCCACGATGTCGCAGAACAGCACCGTGACCTGCTTCCGCTCGCCCTCGAGGGCACTCTTGGAGGTGAGGATCTTCTCGGCGAGGTGCTTGGGGGTGTAGCTCTCCGGGGAGCCGAACTTCGGAGCGGCTACCGGGCCTGCTGCAGCAGTCGGGGCCAGCGGTTGACCACACTTCCTGCAAAACTTAACGCCGAGCCGATTGGCCTGACCGCAACCGGGGCAGGCGGCTTCGAGCCGAGAGCCGCACTCTTCGCAGAAGACGGCGTCAGCGGGATTCTCCGCCTGGCACCGAGGACATTTCATGGCCGGGCCTCCAACTAGCCGGACCGGTGGAAGATCTCCCAGAGGGTGAGCCGATCTTAGTCCTGCACCTGACGAGGGTCAACTGCTACCGCTCTTGAGATGAATGACCTCACCCCCACACCCAGCACCGGCTCCGATGGGGGGGGCATAGCGCGGGCGAGCAAGAAGTAAGGGGCGCGGGCAAGCAACACGTGGGACCAAGTGCCCTTCGGGCGTAGGCTCATCCGTTTCCCTGCTTAGCTCACCGCACGAGCGGCGGGCGTGGCAAGTCGTCTATGCAAACTGGTGAGCCTAGGGTTACGTAGCCGGAAAGCGAGATCCCTGTCGCACGTACTCAGATGGTGTGAACTTGCCCCTCTCTCCCGTTAGGGAGGCGGCTTCGGGTTGCGTTTCTTCCGCCGACGCCCTTGCCGAAGTAATTCCACCTGCGGGTGTTCGTCGGAATGACAATCCCCGCAGAGTGTGACCAGATTATTCAAGCCGTGGTGGCCGCCACTTGCAATGGGAACCTGATGGTGTACGTGGAGTCCGCCCTCGGGATGCCATCGCGGCTTTCGTTTCAGACGACGGCGTTTCCTCCGGAGAAATGCGACTCCGTCTGACCCGCACCGAACGCATCGCTTCCCGTCTCGCTGTAAAACGACCAACCGTCGCCACTCCCAGTCCGGCGGAGGGCAGCCGGGAAGTATACGGTATTGGGGTTCAGTGATTCTAGCCCAAGCTCGGACGGCGGCTCCACCCCACTTGTGAAGAGCGGCCTCGGGATCTCCCAGAAATTCCCTCGGTATTCCTGTGGTTCCGAGGTCATGTAGCTCCTGTTCACGCCTTTCACGCTCCTCCCGAAGGCTGGGGAAAACGAACTCAACTACCGCCCGAAATGTTGACCCCACGATCTGCTTCACCCTTGCTGTTCAACCGGCGATGTGATCCATGAGCGACCGGCTCCTGGTAGCGCGATCCATTGGGTGGCGGGACTGCTTCCGTAATGCCCGCAACTCGGGGCAGAACGCATGACCACTCTTCGCCCCGATGTTCAAGGGGAGAGCAAAGGTCCGAATCGAGTGCGCCTCAAGCAGCCACGGCTCCTCAACTTCCACCCAAGTGACGGTCCGCTGACGCCTCCTGGCCGTCAGAGAATCGTCTGACAAGGCCTTAGCCGCTTTTGCTGTGTTGTCAATTTCAGGATCTGTCCTTGTCATTCGACACGCTTTCGTCAGTGGATCTCTTACCGTCGGTCTGCACACCCTTTTGGACGTCCCGTTCTGCCAGAAAGTGTTGCATCCAACATTGGCCTTCACTCGTGGGTGCGAACTGGTAGGCACCTGGTCCCAGCCGGGTCCAATAGCGCCGATCATCACAAAACTCATAACAGGTGAGCTCACTTAAAACATCTAGCACATGCAACGTAAGCTTGATTGGGAGTAGCATCGTCTTTAGGGC
>JBHIBG010000024.1:0-33058 GCA_046758965.1 Methylomirabilia bacterium
GAATCGCGGACAGGACCTCATTCTACAGTGTGGAGCAAAGCCAGGACAAGGCCCCGGGCCGCGCCCTCTCACATGGCGCAGTGACCCACTCTCCCTTCGATCGGAGCCGAGCTAAGGCTTCACACGATCCACAGGGCGGCGAAGAGGAGCGCCATCATACGTGCTCTGGATTTTGGACGCTCAAGCCCTCCGCACTCGCCGCTTCGTTCAAGCGGTCATCAGAGGAGAGAAAGAGGAGCGGACCTAGCGTTTCCTCGGCCTTAAGCGCTGACGCCAGGTGGAGGGCGTCGAGTCCCCTGAGAGCATGGGCGTCAACGAGACGGCCGGCGAGGAAGGCGACGTCCGACGCGACCCCCAAGATCGAGAAAATCGACGCCTCCCAGTCCTCTTGAAACCTCCTGGCCACAGTCCGATAGGAAGCCTCGCTCATCTCCCGGAAGCGGCGTTTTCTGGCGAATGCCGCCCTGGCCTCCGGGAAGGCCAACAGAGACACCAGAAGGCTATGCTCGCCGAGGATGAGCTTCGCAACCACCGACGACCCCCGCTCCTCACAGTAGCGCTTGACCAGAGCACTGGTGTCGAGATAGACGAGCACCTATCCACGGTCCTCGAGAACGACGCGTGAGACCGCCTTGCCCTTAATCTGGACCGGCCGTGTGGCCTTTGGCCGACGCTTCGCCAGCCTAAGCAGGAAACCGGACGCCATGGCCTCCCTCACCCGTCGCTCCAGTTCTTTCCCTTCGGTCGGAGAATTGCTACGCTCCTCCACAAAGCGGCGAATGAGGCTTCGCATGAGCCTAACCTTAGCGTACCCCTCTCGCTCACAGATCTGATCCAAGGCTTTGTACTCATCGTCGGGCAGCCGAATCGTCAACTGTTTCACAGGCCTCCTCCAAGTTAGAATATGCTGCACTCATTCTACATCAAATGACAGCAAATGCAACCATTATCAGGCGTTGTGTCGGAGACTTTCTCACCGGGGCGGCGGAGTGAAGCGGGTTGAACGCTTGAGCAGCTGCCTGAGCGTCCCCTCGAGCTCGGACAGGGTGGAGCGCTTGACCCGGAGCCGGACCGCCTCGACCGGCTCATCGCTCCCCACCCGATGGATCAGGAGGATTCCCGCGAACTCCTCGGCCGTCTCGTCGGTCGCCGCCAGGCCACGGACTCCCACGAGCTCCCACTCTTGGCTCATGATTCTCCTCCTCACCATCCAACGGGGCCGGATCAGGATCGAAACCCGCTCCCGGCAATGATAATACTTGAGCGATCCATTGTGTCTGCTCCCGACTCTTGAGATACTGGATTTCACCGTGGGATCCGGTCCCGGTTCACCCGAGAGGGGCCTGGGGATGAGGGAGGTGAACGGATGACCCCGGAGAACCCCTTTTCGCTCGCCATCTTCGGCGCCTCCGGCGACCTCACGCGGCGCAAGCTCATCCCCGCTCTGTGGAGCCTCTTTCAGAGTCGAATCCTCCCCGAGCCCTTCGCCATCGTCGGCTGTGCCAGAAGCCAGCTGAGCCACGAAGCCTTTCGCCAGCGGATGCGTGAGGCCATGGTCCACTTTGCCAGAGTCCAGCCCCCGTTCCTTCACATCTGGGAACGTTTCGCCCAAAACCTCTTTTACTGCCCGGGCGACCTCAACGACCCTGCCCTCTACGACCGCCTGCGCGAGCTCCTCTCCCAGGTCGAGCGCGAGAGGGGGATCCCGAGTAACCGCCTCTTCTACTGCGCCACCTCCCCCAGCCACTACCCCGCCGTTGTCACCCGGCTCGGCGCCGCGGGTCTCAACCAGGAGCAGACCGGGTGGTCTCGGATCGTTATCGAGAAGCCGTTCGGACGAGACCTGGCAAGCGCCAGGGCCCTGAACCAGATCGTCTCGCAGGTCTTCAGGGAGGAGCAGGTATACCGGATCGACCACTACCTGGGGAAGGAAACAGTCCAGAACATCCTGGTGTTTCGCTTCTCCAACGGGATCTTCGAGCCCCTCTGGAACCGGCAGCACGTGGACCATGTCCAGATCACCGTGGGGGAAACGCTCGGTGTGGAAGGGCGCGGCGCCTACTACGAGGAGGCCGGAGCGCTCCGGGACATGATCCAGAACCACCTCCTCCAGCTTCTCTGCCTGGTGGCCATGGAGCCCCCCGTGACCTTCGATGCTGACCCCGTTCGGGACGAGAAGAGCAAGGTGCTCCGGGCCATGCGCCCCATCGAGCGCGACCGTGTGGAGGAGATCGCCGTGCGCGGCCAGTACGGCGCGGGCTACGTCAATGGGCAGCAGGTGCCGGGTTATCGGACCGAGAAAGATGTGGCACCTGACTCGTGCACCGAGACCTACGCGGCCCTCAAGCTATTGGTCGACACATGGCGCTGGGCCGGAGTGCCGTTCTACCTCCGGACCAGCAAGCGCCTCGCCAAGTCGGTCAGTGAGATCGCCATCCAGTTCAGGCGGACCCCCCACCTCCTCTTCCGCCACGATCCCACACAAGAGGTGCAGCCGAACCTGCTCACCCTCAGGATTCAACCCGACGAGGGGATCGCGATCACCTTCGGCGCCAAGCTTCCGGGCCCCGATCTCCGGATCCGCCCGGTCACTATGGACTTCGCCTATGGCGCAGCCTTCGGGGGAAAGTCCCCCGAAGCCTACGAGCGCCTCCTCTTGGACGTCATCTACGGCGACTCGACCCTTTACGCCCGCAGCGACTGGGTGGACTTGGCCTGGCACCTCCTGACGCCGGTCCTCGAGGCCTGGGCAGAGGCGCCGGCGCCCAAGTTTCCGAACTACGAGGCCGGGAGCTGGGGACCCCAGGATGCAGACAGGGTCATGGCAGGCGACGGCCGGCAATGGCGCCGGCTCTGACGACCCCGAGCGGGTCGCCAGGAGTTTTCGAACGACGCTAGTAGCGCCGGGCGGGACTTGGCACGGTGACGACTCGGGTCGCGGTGACCTCCGCCCAGGTGTAATACCACCCCTCCCAGATCCTCACCTGAAGGGAGTCGCCGTTCTTCTCGTAGACCTGGGTCGTCCCCTGCTTGGCGAGGGTGGTGGAACTGATATGTCGCCATCCGTTGGCCTCCAGCGTGGCGCGGAAGGCTGCGGCTAGGCTCTGGGATTCGAGGCGGCCCTTGTAGAAGAGACGAGCGCTCTTGACGGTGGGAGACTCGATGATGGTGGACTTGCTCAGATCCAGCTTGAGCCCCTTCGGGACCAGGACATCATCAAACTCACTCCTGACCGCCCGAGGCGAGGCCGTGGCACACCCCGCCACGAGGAGGAGGCTCAACCCGAGGACTGCCCACTGGCCAGAACGGTTCATCAACGCTCTCTCCAGGCTCCTGATACTCTGGGGCAATCCTACTACAGCCCCGGGAACCCACCCAGGAAATTCTGCGACCCGGCTCTCCGGAGGGTCTCACGCTCCCTCAATCCCAAGGGAGAGCGGTCGGGGATCTTTGGTTCGATGCCCGGGGTTGTCCATCCGCGTGGTTTAGGGAGGTCCGAGATGCATACCCGCCATCCCTTTACTCGCACCGCTGCCCTGGTCGTGGCTGGCGCCCTCTTCGCGGGGTGCGCCACCACGAACGTGCCCCCCATGGGCTTTCAGGGTCAGCCCTTCAAGCCCGAGGCGGACGAGCGGCGGATCTGGGCCAAGGCGGAGAAGGAAGCCCAGAAGCTCGAGACGCTGAACAAGCTCTACGACGACCCCCTGCTTGAGGAATACCTGGCCCGGGTGGCCGATCGCTTGATCCCCGATCAGGTGAAGGAGGCGGGCGGCCCGGGCTTCCGATTCGCGGTCTTCAGGGATCCGAGCCTCAATGCCTTCGCGATGCCCCACGGGCGGGTGTATCTGCACACCGGGCTCCTGGCCCGGCTGGAGAGTGAGGCTCAGCTCGCCACCATCCTCGCCCACGAGCTCACTCACGTGACCCACCGCCATCCGCTTAGGGCCTTCCGCGATCAGCGGAACAAGCGCTTCCTCTTCGGCGCCGCGGGGATCGCCGCCAGCCTCGCAGTCGCGGTCGCCGCCGGCGAGCAGGCGCGACGGGGTCACCCGGTCAGCGCTGAGGTGCTGAGGCAGACCGGAAACGTGCTGCTCGGGTTGGGGCTTACACTCGCCTATGCGGCATCAGTCACGGGTTACAGCCGCGACTTGGAACGGGAGGCCGACGAGGAAGGCATGGCCCGGCTCGTGAAGGCGGGGTATGACCCGAATGAGGCCCCGAAGGTCTTCGAGCTCTTCAAGAAGGACCACGGCGACCGCGGCCCGCTCGAAACCTTCTTCTTCGGGAGCCACCCCCGCCTGGCCGAGCGCATCGAGAACGCCACGCGGCTGCTCCGCACGCGCTACGCCGTGGAGGCCTCCGAGGAGGGCAGAGTCGTGGACACCCCCGAGTTCTCCCTCCGCCTCAGGACCGTCATCAGGGAGAACGCTCTGCTGGACCTCAGAGCCGGCCGCTTCAACCTGGCCAAGGCCCAGCTGGACCGAGTGCTCGCCTTGACGCCGCGAGATCCCACCGCCCAGCTCTACTATGGCGATCTCTACCGGCTTCAAGCCCAGCGGGCCAAGAGCTCGGCGGACAAGCAGGACCTCGCGCGCCTGGCGATTGAGCGCTACGAGCAGGCTTCCACGCTGGACCCGACCTTCGCGGACCCCTTCCGCCAGCTCGGCTTCCTCTACTACCAGCAGCAGGAGCTGGACCGGGCGCGGGAGGCCTTTCAGCGCTACCTGGCGCTTAAGCCAGAGGCGCCCGACGCGAGGCGGATCAAGGAGTACCTCCTCGAGCTGGAGCGCTGAGGATCAGACAGGGACCACGTCAGCGGCATCGATCTCCACTGACGCGGCCTGGCGGATCAGGTCGATAGAGAGGACGAGCCGGCTGGCACGGTCCTTTCGAAGGAGCCGGCCCCGCGCACCGAGCAGCGGTCCCCGAACGACTTCCACCTCCATCCCCTCGGAGAGGAACGGGTGCGGATCGTAGCGGAGCCGGCTGCCCACGAGCGTCTTGATGGCCTCAATCTCCGCCTCCGAAATCGGTTCGGCCTGACCGTTGATTCCGACCAGCCCCACGACCCCGACGGCCTTGAGAACCAGAAGCCGGCTGGTCAGCGGGACCCGCACGAAGCAGTAGCCCGGGAAGAGCGGGAACGGGATCTTCTTCTTCCGATCCTTCCACCGGCTCCACCGCTCCCAGAGCGGCAGGAACACCTCCAGGTCCCGGCCAAGCAACTGGTCCCGAACCTTCTTCTCGTGGCGGGAGCGCGTCCGGACAGCGTACCAGTGAGGCTCGGCCGGGAGAAGCTCGGGCGCTGCGTTGCTCAGCTCGGAGCGTTGAACGACCATGTCTGGACCCGCCAGACTCATGAGTTGCGGCACCACCGATTCTGCCACACCAGCGAGGAAAATTCACTCTCTACTAAGCCGGGGGTTCGAGTCCCACCGTAGAGTCCAGAAAATCAGGCACTTAGCCGTCGGCACCGCTCGCCAAAGCGGCTGACGCCCCTTCATCGGTGGTGCGATAGTTGCCGCACGTTCACCACTTGACAGCCTGGCCCGGTCCCCCTAGACTCCCGGCAAGTCCCAAATCTGACCGCCAAGGGGGGGTACCGTCAGGGAGGGAGTTTTAGCTTCGGGCGGGCTGCCGAAGATGGCGTCCCGCGCCAGAATGAGGAGGAGCGGACATGACGAAGAAAAGGCTTCTGACAACCGTGCTTATCGCCGGCTTCGCCGCCGTTGCCCTGCCTTTTGCCGGCACGGCATGGGCGGACCACAGGCCGGGCAACGTCGTAACAGTTGGAATTGCGATCTCGCAGACCGGGCGCTATGCCGAGCCAGCCGGGCGGTTTGTGAACTCCTACAAGCTGTTCGTCGACCAGCGGAATGCCGGCGACGGCTGGCTGGGACACAAGATCAAGCTGGTTATTCTGGACGATAAGTCAGACAAGCAGACCAGCATCAAGCTCTACGAGAAGCTGATCACGCAGGATAAGGTCGACCTCACCATGGGGCCGTATTCGAGCGGGATCACAAACGCCGTCGCCAACGTCCTTGAGCGCTACAAGTATCCCGCCTTAGCGCCTGGCGCCGCTACGGGCAGCATCTGGAAGCAGGGCCGGAAGTACATCTTCAACATCGTCGCGGTCTCCGGGGACTATCAAAAAGGCGCGATCCACATTGCAAAGGAGATCGGCGTGAAGCGGATCGCCATCATCGGCGAGGACACCCTTTTCCCCACGGCGGCCTCTGATGGCGCGGAGAGGTGGGCGAAGAAACTCGGCATCGAGGTGGTGCTGAGGGAGAGCTATCCCAGAAAGCAGACCGACTTCACCGCTCTCCTTCGGAAGATCAAGGCCCGCCGCGCTGAAGCCATCATCTCGAACAGCTACTTCGCCGACGCGGTCGCCCAGATCCGGCAGCTCCGCGAGCTGAACATCAACATGAAGATCTTCGCCGGAACGGTGGGCCCCGGGCTCCCGAGGTTCGCCCAGCAGCTCGGCAGCACCGCCGAGTACGTTCTGGGGTTCTCCCAGTGGGAGCCCAAGCCCGAGATTCTGAAGCGCCCCGGGATGGAGGACTTTATCGCGGCGTATGAGAAGCGCTACGGCGTAAAGCCCAACTACCATGCGGGGATGGCTTACTCGGCGATGCAGATCCTGGAGGCTGCCGTGAAGAAGGCCGGCAGCTTCGATCGCGATAAGGTCTGGCAAGCGCTCCGCACCCAGAAGGTCACGACGGTCGCCGGCCCGTGGAAGGTTGACGAGGACAACATGAACCAGCACGAGGGACTGACCTTCCAGATTCTCGAGGGTCAACGGAAGATCGTCTGGCCGGTGGCGATCTCGGAGGCTGCCTATCAGCTCCCGATGCCCCAATGGGAGGACCGTCCAAAGAAGTAAGCTCGTGTTTCAGGCGCTGTCGAAGTCTTAGCCCGGTAACGTTGCGCACAGGCCGGGGTCGTGGTTTTGGCCCCGGCCTTCTGCAGAGAGGATGTTTCTTGCCGTTGGCCCGCCGACCCTGAGGTCTTTGACGAATGGATAGGGCGGAATCCCGCAGCCGGTACTTGCTGGCAGGATTCTTGGCGGTTACCTACGCCATCCCTTTTGCCATTGGGATCTGGACGGAGAACGTCTTCTTCGACAGGGAATGGCTCGCCGATCTCACGACCATCATTCTCGGCGGCCTCATGCAGGGCGGCGTCTACGCCATGTTCGCCGTCGGCCTCACCTTGATCTTCGGAGTCATGCGGATCATCAACGTGGCGCACGGCGAGATGGTGATGCTGGGGGCGTACCTGACCTGGACCAGCTTTTTCTACCTCGGCTCCGATCCTTTGCTTGCGCTGCTATGGACCTTGCCCATCGCCTTCGCCCTGGGTTGGCTGATTCAGAAATTGCTCTTGAACGCCGTGGTCGGTGGCCCCGAGCTCACGCCCCTGCTCATCACCTTCGGCCTCGGCCTCGTCATGATCCACACCGTTGAGGCGATCTTCACCACCGACTTCCGCACCATTCCCTACGCCCCCGACGCCCTGCAGATCACCGAATCCATCGCCGTTGGAAGATCCCGGGTCATCAGCTTTCTGATGGCCGCGTTCATATCAATCGGCGTGTTCCTCTTCTTGAAGAAACATCGGCTCGGCAAGGCGATCCGTGCGACTGCGCAGAACGCGGACGTGGCCATGGTGTGCGGCATCCACATCTACGGCATCTATCTGATCACCTCGGGCCTGGGCGCCGCCCTGGCCGCCGCGGGCGGGGCGCTCGTGTCCATCCAGTTCGGCTTCAACCCGGAAACCGGAATTCTGTACACACTCCAGGCCTTCGCCATCATCATCCTCGGCGGCCGTGGCCATTACATCGGGGCGCTGATCGGCGGGCTCATGCTCGGCGTGCTGGAAAATCTGGTTTCGTTCATGATCCCGAACGGTACGGCGATGGTGGAGATCGCCTCGTATGGGCTCATTATCTTCGTGCTCTTGATCCGCCCGCAGGGCCTGCTGGGCATGAAGGAAAGGTAGCGCAGGGATCCCGTGACCCGGCATGAGCACATCCGCAACCTGGCCTTGATGGGGGTCTGGCTGATCGCGCTCGTGTTCCTGCCGTTCCAGGTGTCGGTGTACCTCCGCTCGTTCCTCATGTTCACCATGATGTACGTGGTGCTTGCGCTGAGCTGGAACATCATCAGCGGGTACACGGGCTACACCTCCTTCGGCCACGTGGTCTTCTACGGCATCGGTTCGTACGCGGCCGCGATCCTGGTGGCGGATCATGGGTGGCATTGGCTGGCGACCCTCGGCGTCGGGGCTCTGCTGAGTTTCCTGGTCGCCATCGCGATCGGCTATCCCGTGCTCCGCCTGAAGGGCCCCTATTTCGCGATCGCCATGCTGGGCGCGGCCGAGGGCACCCGCGTCATCACCACGGTGTGGGCGAGTCTCACGCATGGCGGACTCGGAATCAGTTTTCCGAACGTGGAAAACTCGATGGAGACCTATTTCGCCATGATGGCCCTGATGATCGTCACCATTCTGGTCTCCTACTGGGTGGCCCACTCCCGGTTCGGAATCCGGCTCAACGCCATCCGCGAGGATGAGGTCGCGGCCGACTCGCTCGGAATCAACACGACGTTCTACAAGCTCTCGGCCTTCGCCCTCTCAGCTATTTTCCCGGCGGTCGCCGGCGGCATCCAGGCGTCCAAGGTGCTCTACATCGACCCGGAAACCGAATTTTTCATCCAGGTCACCATCACGATGGCGCTCATGGCGATGCTCGGCGGAAAGGGTACCGTCATCGGCCCGATCATCGGCGCGATCATCCTCTACTCCGTGCAGGAGATCGTGTGGGTCAAATTCCCGACGGCCCACCTCATCGCCTACGGCACCTTCATCATCCTCGTGGCGCGCTTCATGCCGCGGGGGCTCATGGGAGTGGCGGTTGACCGGGGGTGGGCCCGGAAGGGGATGGTCCACTAGTGCGCCTCCAACTTGTTTCGCTTAGGCCACCGCCGCGGGTGGCGCCGGGCACCCGGATACCCGTCGAAGACGGAACGTATCCGGGTCGGGGGCGCCCCACGGCGCGGAGCGTACCGCCTCTCAAAAGGCCTGGAACTGCGCTCGGACGACAGGTCCTGACGGGCCGCCGAGCCTGCGGCAGCGAGCACCGTGGGGCTGCTCGCCGGGACAGGACCCGCGGCGCGTGCTTCGCTAGGTCGATTTACTTGGAACAGCACTAGATGAGGGCGTCAGCGACATGACGATCGAGAGGAACGAAATCGCGCTCGACGTCCGGGATCTCAGGAAGCACTTCGGGGGGATCAAGGCCGTCGACGGGTGCAGCTTCCAACTACCCAAGGGAAAGATATCGGGCCTCATCGGCCCGAACGGCTCCGGGAAGACGACGACGTTCAATCTCCTGACGGGCGTGCTGGACCTGGACGGCGGCGCGTTTTATTACGACGGCGAAAACCTCGCCGGCCTGAAGCCCCACCAGATCTTCCGGAAAGGGATCAGCCGCACCTTCCAGATCGTCCGCATCTACCGGGAGATGACCGTCTTCGAGAACATGCTGTCCGTCTCCCGGCTGAGCATTCCCGAGAGAGAAGCCCGCGCGCGGGCCGAGGAGCTCATGGAGTTCGTCACGCTCTCGAAGCTCCGGGGAGAGTACGGCGGGAACCTCTCCTACGGCCAGCAGAAGCTGCTCGAGTTCGCCCGCACGCTCATGACCGATCCGGACCTCATCCTCCTGGACGAGCCTGCCGGAGGCGTCAACCCGACCCTGCTCCAGACCCTCCTGGACCACATCCACAAGCTCCAGGAGCGGGGCAAGACCATCCTGATCATCGAGCACAACATGAACGTGATCATGAACCACTGCGAGAAGATCTTCGTGATGGACTACGGGGTCAAGATCGCCGAAGGTCCTCCCGAGGAGATCCGGAGGAACGAACAGGTCATCGAGGCCTACTTCGGACACCGGTGACATGGCACTCCTGGAGCTCAGAAACGTCGAGGCAGGCTACGGCCGCATCCAGATTCTCCATAAGGTCACCCTTCATGTGAGCGAGCGCGAAGTGGTCTGCGTTATCGGTCCGAACGGCGCGGGCAAGTCCACCACATTCAAGGTGATCATGGGGTTCATTACCTACCTCGCGGGCGACATCAGCTTCGAGCGAAAGAACATCGTGGGCCAGAGGCCCGACCAGATTCTCGTGCGTGGGCTGGGCTACGTCCCTCAGGGGCGGATCGTGTTCAACCAGATGACGGTCCGCGAGAATCTCGAGATGGGCGCCTACATCGAGCGCGACAAGAGAAAAATCACAGAAGCGATGGACTATGTCTTCTCGCTCTTCCCGCGCCTCGCGGAGCGCCAGAAGCAGCTCGGCGGCACGATGAGCGGCGGTGAGCAGCAGATGTTGGCCATGGGCCGCGCCCTGATGACCCGGCCGAAGATGATCATGCTGGACGAGCCTTCGCTGGGCCTGAGCCCCCGGTTCGTCGACGAGGTATTCGAGAAGATCGTGGATCTGACGAAACAGGGGCTCACCATTATGCTCGTCGAACAGAACGCCGCCCGGGCCCTGGAGATCTCCCACCGCGGGTACGTCCTCGAGTTGGGCCGGAACCGTTTTGAAGGGTCGGGCGAGGCACTCCTCGCCAACCAAGAGGTGAAGCGGATGTACCTGGGCGGGTAGGGGCGCTATTGGGGTCCCAGGGGGGTCCAGACGCCATCGGGATGGTCTACCCCTGGATTGAGTAGCCCCCGTCCACCGGGATCACAGCCCCGCTCACGAAATCCGAGGCCGGGCTCGCCAGGAAGACGGCGATCCCCGCCAGATCGTCGGGCGCCCCCCAGCGTCCCGCCGGCGTCCGGGCGAGCACGCGGTCGTGAAGTCCCGGGACGTCCTCGCGCGCCCGGCGCGTGAGGTCGGTGTCGATCCACCCCGGCAGCACCGCGTTGACCTGGATCCGCTCCTTGGTCCAGGCGGAGGCGAGGGCGCGAGTGAGCTGAACGATCCCGCCCTTGGACGCGCCGTAGGCGGCCGCGAAAGAGGCGCCGAAGAGCGAAAGCATCGAGCCGACGTTGATGATCTTCCCCCCGCCGGCACTCACCAGATGAGGATAGGCCGCCCTGGAGCAGAGAAACGCCGAGGTCAGGTTCGTGTCGAGAATGAGGCGCCACTCGTCGAAGGAGTACTCCTGGGGCGATTTACGGATGTTGATCCCGGCATTGTTTACCAGAATGTCGAGCCGACCGAAGTGGACGAGCGTGGCTTCCATCAGCGCGGTCACCGACTCCTCAGAAGCCACGTCAGCCCCGATGGCGAGGGCCCGCACGCCGAGGGCTTCCAGCTCTCTGATGGCCCGCGCGCTCTTGTCGGGGTTCCGGGCCGCCACCACAAGGTCGGCCCCGGCGGAGGCCAATCCCCGGGCCATGCCGAGCCCGATCCCGCCGTTACCACCCGTGACAATGGCCACCCGTCCGCTCAGGTCGAAGCGCTTCATCTCTCCCCTCCTTGAATTTGCCGCGACGACGCCCCTGATCAGAAGACCAGCTGCCAGACCCTCGCGACGAGCCAGGCGAGCGCCCCGCAGACGGGAAAGGTGAGGATCCAGGCCGTCACAATCCGGCGTCCCACCCCCCAACGGACTGCGGAGACCCGCCGGGTGGCCCCCACACCCATGATGGCGGTATTGATGGTATGAGTCGTGCTCAAGGGGATCCCCAGCCGCGAGGCGAGTTCGATGGCGAAGGCCGCGGAGGTCTCGGCGGCAAAGCCGTGGACCGACTCAAGCTTGGTCAACCGAAGCCCCATCGTCCTGATAATCCGCCACCCGCCGACGGCGGTGCCGACTCCCATCGTAACGGCGCAGGTCAGGATGACCCAAAGGGGGACCTGGAACTCGGGGAGGATTCCGCCGAGGACCAGGGTCAGGGTGAAGGCGCCGATGAACTTCTGGCCGTCGTTCGACCCGTGACTGAACGCCATAAACGCGGCGGACAGGACTTGAAGCCGGCTGAAGAGCCGCCGCACGGTGCCCGGTCGACTCTTCGCCAGAAGCCAGTAGAGGCCGGTCATGAGGCTCAAGCCCCCAAAAAAGCCGAGAAAGGTGGAAAACCCGAGGCCGATCAGGACCTTCCGCCAGCCCTCCCAGAGGAGCACCGATGGGCCGGCCGTGGCCAGGCCCGCCCCGGTGAGACCCGCGATGAGCGCATGGCTCTCGCTGGTCGGAAGCCCGTAGTACCAGGCCGCGGTGCTCCAGACGACGATCGCGATCATGGCGGCTCCCACGGTGGTGACCGTGATGATCTCGGGACGCACAATCCCCTTGGCGATGGTGGCCGCCACCGCCGTCCCCGACATCGCGCCCAGCGCATTGAGGACCGCCGCCATGACCAGAGCTTGGAAGGGAGAGAGCGCGCGGGTCGAAACGACGGTGGCGATGGCGTTCGGGGCATCGGTCCATCCGTTGACGAACTCAGCGGCGAGGACCAGAACGAGCACGATAAGCACGAGAACAACAGGCTCGGTCATGTCGATCACTCAGAACCGTTAGTGGTTAGTAGCCGGGGAGGAGCAAGCCAATCACGTATCCTACGCCGGCAGCGCCCATGGCGATCCCCAGGAACTCGACGCCTGACCGCCACCAGCTCTGTGCCGCCGCGAAAGCCTTCCCCACCCCGATCCCGAAGAGCGCCAGGCACGCCAACCCGATCGCCACCCACAGGGAGGTGTACCCGGTGAAGACCAGGTAGGGGATCAGAGGGATGATGGCCCCGACCGCAAACGAGCATCCCATGAGGAGCGCGCCCGGCAGGGGCACGCGGAGCGTGAGGCTCCCGATCCCCAGGACCTTCTCTCGGAAGGTCTTGAGGAAGGCGTGCCGCTCGTCGCCGAACAGCGCCACGATCCGATAGGCCTTGTCACGGGGAAGTCCCTCGGCCTCAAGGGAGTGGAGGAGGGCCTCCTGCGCGAGGTAGGGCTCGCGCTCGAAGCGCTCCGTTTCGGCCGCCACCTCTCGGTGGAGGACGTCTTGCTCAGCCTTCGTGGAGAGATAGGCGCCGGCCGCCATGGAGAACGCCCCGGCCACCATCTCGACCACGCCACCCAGGAGGACAACCCGGTTATCGCCGGTCGCGCCGTGGAGCCCGGCGACGAAGCCGACGGTGGAGATCAAGCCGTCCTGCATGCCGAAGACCACCTCGCGGATCTGGCTCCTCCACTCGATCCGCCCCTGGCGCCCCTGGGTGGCCATCGTTATGGCCCGGGGGGTTCAGGGTGCCAGTCCGCCGGACACTGCCGGCCTGTCTGAAGGGCCCGCAGGACTCTGAGGGTCTCCTCCACGCTCCGCCCGACGTTGGCGTGGCTCACTAGCGCGTAGTCCACGATGCCGCCGGGACTCAGGATATAGGTTCCTCGCTGAGCACGACCAGAATCCTCATCCAGGAGATCGTAGGCCAGGCTGACCTCCCGCGGCTCATCCGAGAGGAGCGGGTACGCAATGCCGCCGAGCTCCTGGATCCACTTCTGATGAAGCTCCACCGAATCCACGCTCACGCCGAAAACCTCCGCCCCCGAGCCTCGGAACTCTGGGTAGAGGCGGTTGAAGCCCGTCACCTCGGTAGGGCAGACGAAGGAGAAGTCAGCCGGGTAGAAAAAGAGGACCAGCCAGCGATCCTCGAAATCCGTCAGCCGGAACTGCAGAACGCGATCGTGGTGGACGCCTGGCAAGGTGAAGCCGGGCGCGTTGGTTCCGATCCGCAGCATGAACAGACCTCCGGGGCACGTCTTGACTTCGAGCAAGCAGCGCTTGGGAAAAGCCTCAAGCCTGCATGACGGGCTCTGTCCCCGATGCTCGGGACAGTGTAGCCTATGACTCGCTCGAAAGCCATGGTCGATGCCCGCCTCCCCATTCTCGTTGACAATGACTGGACTTCAAAATAGGGCTGTTCTGGAAATCGTGTGGGTGCGGCCCCCTGCCGGGGTGCCCCGCTCGCTCAGGTCCTCCGCGCCCCGACGGGCTTGGCTCGCTCGGACGTCTCCACTGGCCCCCCCATCCCCCCGAGGCGGGGGGTCTGTCCTCGCAGCCCAACGTTGTTGGCCTGCTCGGAGCGCTCCGGCATCCTGCGCTTCGCAGCCCGCTACGGCGCGTGCGGATTCGCTCGGCTGGGGCACCCCCGGCAGGGGCTCTGTTGCGATCCACTCAAAAGCCGGAAGAGCCCAAAGTAGAAAGCGGTGGGCCTAAGAGATGCGGCGTCGCCGTCGGCAGAGACAGACGCATCGCAGCTGAGATGAGCCTGTGCTGAAGGAGAGGTGTTCGGCAGGGTGCTGGGCCGGGCTGCCGGAATCAGTCAGCGGCGCCGTCGATCAGGCCGACAACGGTGCCGACCGGGACCGTACGGCCCGCGGGAGCGATGATCTCCGTCACCACGCCTGTCACCTCAGCCTCGATCACGACGTCCGCCTTCTCAGTCTCCACCTCGAGGAGCGGCACCCCCGGACTCACGCGGTCGCCCACCGCAACCAGCCACACCTTGATATCGCACTCGGTGGTGTCCATCCCGAGCTTCGGGATCCGGATCTCGTGCACGGCTCACGCCCTTGAACCGGTCAGGATCGCCTGGCACGCAGCCATGAGCCGTTCCCACGCCGGCAGGACGTATGCCTCCAGCGGCGGGCTAAACGGGACAGGGACGTCGGCCCGCGCGATTCGACGGATGGGAGCGCGGAGGGATTCCCACGCCTCCTCGGCGATGACAGCGGCCAGCTCGGCGGCAAACCCGCAGGTGCGGTTGGAGTCGTCGAAGAGGACGACGCGCCCGGTCTTCCTCACGGAGCCCAGCAGGGTGTTGCGATCCAGCGGCAGGAGGCTCCGCGGGTCCACCACCTCGGCAGACACTCCCTCGGCCGCCAGCGTCTCGGCCACCTTCAGGGCCTCGGGGACCAGCGGCCCGACCGCGACGATGGTGAGGTCGGTCCCCTCGCGCTTCACCTCGGCCTGGCCCAGAGGAATCGTGTACTCCTCCTCGGGAACTGGCCCTCTCACCGCCAGGAGCGGCGCGGGGCAGAACACCACGACCGGGTCGTCCTCGCGCACGGCCGCTTTCAGGAGCCCCTTGGCGTCCCGGGATGTCGACGGCATGACCGCCTTCATCCCCATGTGGAGCAGGAGCGGATAGGGGTGGTCGGAGTGCTGCCCGGCGAGGCCTCGCCGCGCCCCGGAGGCAACCACCAGATACGTCACGGGGATCGTTCCTTGCCCGCCCATCATGTAGCGCAGCTTCTGAGCCTGATCCACGAGCTGATCGAAGGCGACGAAGAGGAGCGCGTTGATCTGGTACTCGACGACAGGGCGGAGTCCCGCCATGGCGGAGCCGGTGGCCAAGCCGGTGAAGCCGGCCTCGGAGATCGGCGTGTCGAAGATTCGGTCCGGGCCGAACTCGTCCACGATCCCTTTGGTGAGGCCCCGGAGGCTGTGGCGGACATCCTCGCCGATGACCACCACACGGGGATCCCGCCGCATCTCCTCACGGAGAGCCTCAGTCAGCGCCTCGAGATACCGAAGTTGCCGCATCTCACCACCCCCTCGCCGGGAGCCCCGGGTGGGGCACGGCGTACATCCCCTCGAGCGCCTCCTCCGGGGCCGGGAACGGGCTCTGACGCGCAAAGGTGACGGCATCCTCCAGGCGCGCTTCCACCTCCGCGTCAACCTGAGCCGGGTCACCGATCCCCTCCTTGCGGAGCCACTCGGGGAAGGTCGCCAGCGGATCACGCTTGCGCCACTCCGCGATCTCCTCGTCCGTTCGGTACTTGATGCCCATCGCCTTCTCGGCCGTGAAGTGCCCCACGAAGCGGTAGGTCCGGCACTCGAGGAGCGTGGGGCCGTCCCTCCGACGGGCCTGCTCGACAGCGCGGCGCGTCGCCTCGTGGACAGCCAGCACATCCATCCCGTCTACCGTTTCTCCGCGCATCCCGTACCCCGCCGCCCGGTCGGCCAGCCGCTCCACCGCGGCCATCCGGCTGATGGACGCGCTGATGGCGTAGCCGTTGTTCTCACAGACAAAGACCACGGGAAGCCGCCAGATCGCGGCCAGGTTCATCGCCTCGTGGACCACCCCTTGGTTCATGCCGCCATCGCCGAAAAACGCGACGGCAACCCGGTCGCTCCCCCCCAGCTTGGCGGCGAAGGCGGCGCCGCACGCAATCGGGGCGCCAGCCCCGACGATCCCGTTCGCCCCATAGATCCCGAGCGAGAGATCGGCGATGTGCATGGAGCCTCCCCGGCCCCGGTTATAGCCGGTACTCTTCCCCATCAGCTCGGCGATCATCCGCCGCGGGTCACCACCCTTGGCCAGGATGTGACCGTGCCCGCGGTGGGTGCTGGTAATCACATCATCGGGGCGCAAGGCGTGACAGACCCCCGTGGCGACCGCCTCCTCGCCCACGTACTCGTGAGTCACCCCAGGGATCTCGTCCCGGTTCACCAGCTCCACCACGCGCTCCTCGAAGCGGCGGATCAGTCGCATGGTCCGGTACAGCGCGATCAGCTGCTGCGAATCGAGAGGGTGCTTGCCGGTCATCGTCGTCTCCTCGAAGGGCCTGCCGTGGTCGCGCAAGCCGCTCTCAGTTCAGGAGCCCGACCTCGCGGTAGCGAGGCTCGACACTTCCGGCCGACAGGACGGCTCCAGTCGATGGCGGTACATAAATCCTGGTTGAGGCGGAGCCATTCTACACCGAACTCTCGCCGACGGGTAGTGGGACGTGATCTCCGATTCCTTTCCGCTATGCCCCGGCGACGCGCCGCTGATGGCCGGCCCAGTAGGACCCGCGCAGCGCGCGCTTGAGCACCTTCCCGGTGGGGTTGCGCGACAGCGCCTCGACGAACTCGACGGAGCCGGGGCGCTCAAAGCCTCCGAGCTTGCCCCGGCAGAAGTCGATGATCGCCACCTCGGTCGCCGCCGTGAGCAAGGGCCTCTCCACAATGACGAAGATAATGACCGCCCATGAGAAGCTGTTCCGCTCTTCAGCTCGCAGAACGAGACCATAGCACGGCGCGGCACGGATTGTGCGCCCCTCGTTGACCCCCCGCACGGGAGCGAGTATGATCCCACCTTGCGCCACGGCGCTCGTCGCGGCCACCCGTGGCGACCCCAACGGCTCGTCTCCCGGCGCACTCTTTTCCGTCCATGGCCCCGGGAGCGTGGGGCCAATCCTGGCCGGACAAGGAGGAACGCATGGCGGGGTCACCGTTCTCACTAGAGGGAAAGGTCGCGATCGTGACCGGGGGTGGAGTCGGGATCGGGAAGTCCATCGCTCTCGAGTTCGCACGGGCCGGGGCCGATGTGGTCATCGCGAGTCGCAAGCTAGAGAACCTGGAGCCGGTTTCAGCCGAGATCCAGCGTCTTGGCCGACGCTCGTTCCCGATGGGGTTCGACGTGCGCAACGAGGATCAGGTGCGGGAGTTGGTCGAGCGCACGGTGCGGGAGCTCGGGAAACTCGACATTATGGTGAGCAACGCCGGCGCCTCCTTCATGGCGCCGCTTGAAAACATCTCCGCCAACGGGTGGAACGCCGTAGTCGCGATCAACCTGAACGGGGTCTTCTTCGGCTGCAAATGGGCGGGACAGCAGATGATGCGGCAAGGAGGCGGAGTGATCGTGAACGTGGCCTCCATCGCCGGGATCTACGGTTCCACCATGATGCCCCACTATGGAGCCGCCAAGGCTGCCGTCATCAACCTGACCCGGACTCTTGGGGCAGCCTGGGCACGCCACAATATCCGCGTCAACTGCATCGCCCCGGGCCCCATCGAGACCCAAGGGTTCCTGGACAACCTCCACAAGGTAGCCCCGGACCCGGAGGCTGTGTATAAGAACGTTGCCTCCCGGGTCGCCATGGGCCGCTGGGGGAAAGTCGAAGAGGTCGCCTACCCGTGCCTCTTCCTCGCCGCGGAGGCCTCGTCGTTCATGACGGGCGCCACCATCGTCGTGGATGGCGGCCCGCCTCCGCGGGAGGGGTGACGCACTGGAGCCCTCACCCTAACCCTCTCCCCAAAAGGGGAGAGGGAACCCTGTCGTTTTCCTCCCCCTCCCTGTCTAAGTCACCTCGGAGGGCTTACCACCCCGGCCCGGACCAACTCTTCGATCCTGTCCGGGGCATAGCCGAGCAGCTCGGATAATACGGAGAGGCTGTCCTCTCCCGCGCGGTACGGCGCGGCACTCACCTCGACAGACCCACCTGAGAGCTTGAAGGGGGTGTTCGTGATCCTCACGCTCCCGTAAGAGGGGTGGTCCACCTCGACAAACGCCTTGCGCTCAGCCAGGTGGGGATGGGCAGCCGCCTCAGCCGGGGTCAGGACCGGAGCGCACGGGATGCGCCCTTTTCGGAGGGCGGCCATGGCCTCGTCAACGCTCCTGAACTGCGAGAGCCACTCGCCGATCATCGCCTCGACCTCGGCTCGGTTCTCGGCGCGGGCCTCGCGGGTGGCAAAGCGTGGGTCGCTGGCCAGCTCGGGCCGGCCCAGCAGCTCAGCCATGCGTGGCCAGATCTGAGGACCGCCGACCACCTGGAAGGCCAAAAACCGCTCGCCCACCCGATAGATCAGCATGCCGTTCCGCGGCCCCGGATGCTCGGGCCAGCCGTTGAGCACGCTCCCGAAGGAAAGGTCCTCCGTGGCAATCAAACACTCCAGCATCGAGACGTCAATGTAGGTGCCCCGGCCTGTCCGCTCGCGCTGGAACAAGGCCGCCACGATGGCCCCGAACGCATGGGTTGCCGCCAGGACATCGGCCGTCTGGAAGTACCCGACGTGGGGGGCTGGCTGCTGGTTGCCCTCCAGGTGCGTGACCCCCGAGACTGCCGCGACGGTGTGCGCGAATGCGGGCCAGTCCTTTAACGGGCCGGTCTGCCCGTAGCCGGAGATGGAACAGTACACCAGATCGGGGTTGATCCGGGCCAGACTCTCGTAGTCAAAGCCCAGCCGCCGCATCACGCCCGGCAGAAAATTTTCCACCAGGACCTCGGAGATCTTCGCCAGGTCTTCGACGATCCCGCGCGCGAGCGGGTGAGTGAGGTCCAGGGCCACACTCAGCTTGCCCGCATTGAAGCGAATGAAGTACGTGCTCTGGTCGTTTCGTCCCGGCTCCACCTGCTCGAAGCCCTGGCGGACGTCGTCTCCGAGCCCGGGTCGCTCGATCTTGATCACCCGCGCCCCGAGGTCGGCGAGGAGCCGGGTACAGTACGGCCCCGCCAGGACGCGCGAAAAATCCAGCACGGTGACGCCCGACAGCGGCAGCCCATCCGTCATCCGGGTGCGCATTCATCTGCTCCGATCACTCGGACCGCCAGGCACGCTCGCGGTCACCCTGCCGACCGGCGGGCCTCGGCGGCCTTTGCCAGCAGCCCTTCATAGGCCGAGAGAGGAACATGGGGGGTGCCGAGCGGGTTGGTGCGGCCGATGTGGGGACCGTGGTAATCCGAACCTCCTGTCTGCACGAGAGCGAGGTCTTTGCACATCTGGGCGTACGTCCTCGTCTGCGCCGCCGAGTGCTCGGCGTAGTAACACTCGATCCCCATGAGCCCGGCTTCGACAAGCTCCGGGATCATCTCGTCCTTCCCGGCCAGGCCGGGGTGCGCGACGACGGGGACGCCGTGGGCCTTGCGGATGACAGCGACGGCCTCAGCCGGGAGCAGCCTCTTCCGCGGGACGTTCGCCAGCCCGCCGGCTCGGAGGTAGTTGTCGAAGGCCTCACGGATAGATTTGACATAGCCGCGATTGACCATCACCTGAGCGATATGGGGGCGGCCTGGCGAGCCTTCCCTCACAAGGGCAAAGACCTCCTCAGGGTCGATGGGCATCCTGAGCTCGGCCAACCGGTTCGCGATGCGGTAGATCCGCCGGCTCCGCTCCTCCCGCTGCTCCCGGCAGAAGGCCTGGAACCACTCGGCCTGGTAATCGAGGAGATAGCCGAGGATGTGGACCTCGCCGCCCTCGACGTCGCAGTTGATCTCGATGCCGGGGACCATGATCAACGGTGGGTGTGTGGCAGCCTCATCCAGCGCCTCCGCCAGACCATCGGTGGAGTCGTGGTCGGTAATGGCCAGCACCCGCACCCCGCGCTTGACCGCTTCCCGCACCAGCTCCCGGGGGGGGAGTGATCCGTCTGAGGCCGTGGTGTGGGAGTGGAGGTCGACCCCACCCATCTTACCGCGGGTCCTGTCGCCGGGTCGGCCTCCGCCCGCCCGGAGCGGGGTCCCCGCATCTCGACTCGAGCCTCACCGGCGCCCGGCGTGGCCCATCAGGTAGGCGAGCATGGTCCGGACGCCGGCGCCAGTGCCCCCCTTCGGGCCGAGCGGCAGGTCCTTCTCAGCAAAGGCCGTGCCCGCAATATCGACGTGGACCCAGGGGACCTCCCTCGCGAACTCTTTGAGAAACAGACCGGCGGTGAGGGCACCCCCACCGCGCGGGCCGATGTTCTGGAGGTCAGCCACCTCGCTCTTGAGCCCCTCCTTGTACTCCTCAATGAGGGGAAGGGGCCACATCTTCTCCCCCGCAGCCTCGGCGGCAGCGAGGATCCGGTCCGACAGCGGCGTGTTGTTCCACATGACCCCTGAGCAGAGGTTGCCCAGGGCGATGACGCAGGCGGCCGTGAGGGTAGCCAGGTCCACCATCTCATCTGGCTTGACCTCCTTCGCCGTGTAGGCGAGAGCGTCAGCCAGGGTCAGCCGCCCCTCAGCGTCCGTGTTGCCGATCTCGATGGTGGTGCCGTTCATGGCTCGTACGATATCGCCGGGGCGCTGCGCAGTGCCGGAGGGCATGTTCTCAGTGGCGGCGATGATCCCATGCACCTCCACGGGGAGGGCGAGCCGGGGGAGCGCGCGCATGATCCCGAGAACCGCGGCCGCCCCGGACATATCGTCCTTCATGGTGCGCATGGCATCGGCCGCCTTAAGGTCGAGCCCGCCCGAGTCGAAGGTGATCCCCTTACCGACGATCGCGATCCGCCTCCTCGGGCGCTGCCGGGGCATGTAGGTCAGATGGATGAACTTGGGAGGCTCCTGGCTCCCCTGGGCCACGCCGAGGTAGGCCCCCATCCCCATCTTCCGGCACTCCTGCCGATCGTAGACCCGAAGCTTGATGCTTCCCTCGCGAGCGATCTCGGCCGCACTCGCAGCCAGATAGCTCGGGGTCACTCTGTTGGCCGGCTCATTCACCAGATCGCGGGCAAAGCAGGTCGCTGCGGCGATGACCTCTCCCGTCCGCAGACCGTCTCGAATGGCAGCCTGATTTCGACGCTCAGGATCGACGACGCGGAGCTCCTCCACCGCCGCGCTGTTCTTCTCCTTCTTGTAGCGGTCGAAGGCGTAGGTGCCGAGCAGGGCACCTTCGGCCAGGGCCCGGGCGCGCTCTCTGGCTGGCAGGCTCTCGCCCAGAAGCGCGGTGGAGACGATCTTGGCCCCGAGATCTCGCGCTCGGCGCAGCGCTGTGGAAGCTGCGCGGCGCACGACTTCGGTATCCGCCTCCCGCCGCTGCCCCAGCCCCACGGCCAGTACGCGCTTGGCCGGGATCCGGCCCGCAGTGTAGAAGTGAGAGGTCTGGTTGGGCTTCCCCTCGAATTTTTCCGTCCCGAGGACCTCCGACAGGAGCCCCTTGAGCTTCCTGTCCAAAGCCGCCAGTGGTGGAGGGAGCCGCTTCTCTTCCGCGCAGAGCCCGACGACCAGGACGTCCGCACCGGTCTCGGCCAGGGGCTCGACCACGAGCGAAAGCTTCACCGAAGAGTCCCTCCTTCTCTGAGGCGGACGGCCCGCTGGATCATCGCCGCCAGCCCCTCTGTCGTATCAAACTGGTTGAGCTCCCCGATCGGGACCCACCGCACCTCATCGGCGTCCGAGCCCGCTCGGAGCCCCCCACCCTCAGGCTGGGCGAGGTAATCGACGAGGACGTAGTGGTACCGGACCCGGCCCTCAGGATCGCGGGTGATCCGATCCACCACGCCAGCCAACCCCAAGAGGCGCACTCGGAGCCCGCACTCCTCCTCCACCTCCCTGATCGCCGCAGCCTCCACGCTCTCGCCGAGCTGCACCAACCCGCCCGGGAGGCTCCACTTGCCCTGGCTGGGCGGGGCGCCGCGCTTGACCAGGAGGACAGCCCCATCCTTCAGGAGGACAGCCCCGACACCGACCCGGGGATGCTCGGGATACTCGCGCCGATCCGCCATCGACTCAGGGTCACTCGCGCTCCATCGCGAGCAGGGCCCCCGAGTCGGCCACGGTCTGCGCCGTGCGAGTCCACGATTCGGTCCCGTACTTCTCCCGCACCAGCCTCGCCGTGAGGTCCGACTCCTCCCGGCTGAGGTCGCCCGGGACCACCTCGAGGTGGTGAATTCGGCGAAACCCCTCGGTGAGCGCCTCCACCGTCTCCTCGAAGCTCGGGCGGCGCCCGAGCTGGGCCTCCAGGGTCGTCATTGCGAGAAGCGGGTCTCCCTCCCCGGGAAAGAGGAGTTGGAGCCGCCCGGCCTCGGCGCCCAGGAGCACCGAGCCGTGCTGGAGGAAGGCGCCACCCTGCCGACGCTGGGCGCTCCCCACGAGCTTTCGGCCAGCCACCTCGATCTCGTAGCTGCCGGTCCGGGCAAAGCAGAAGGCGGGCGGTCCGGCCCCCCCCAGGCCCTTCATCACCGGAACCAGCTCGGCGCGGGCGCCGAGCAACGTAAGCCCGGCTGCGAGCGCGCTCCCGATCCACCGGTAGCTCTCGAGGAGATCTCCTGCCCCGGGAAAGTCCGAGGCCGCCGCCGTCACGCTGTAGGTCACCTCACGCTCCCGGGTGTCGTGATAGATCGCGCTTCCGCCCGTGGGGCGCCGGACCAGCCCGATGGCCTGGCGCCGGCAGGCTTCCACGTTGACCCGACCGTCGAGCCATTGGCCGTAGCCCAGGGAGACGGTGGGCGGCAACCAGGAGAAGAAGCGAAGGGTGGGCGGCGCGCTCCCTCCGATTCGAGCCCGGAGGAGCGCTTCGTCCACCGCCATGTTCGTGGCCCCATCCAGCGGGGCGGTGACGAGGAGCCGCCAGGGCGTCGTCATGGCGAGGGCCCGCGCCCTTCCGGCCGGTGCCACCGGAGGTCGGGCTTTCGCGCGGCGCCGGTCTGGTCGAGTCGCCGGACCGGCGTGGTGGTCGGGGCCTCATGGACCGCCTGGGGGTCCGACTCCGCCTCTGTCGCGATCTGGATCATGGCCTCGCAGAAGGCATCGAGGGTCTCCTTGGACTCCGTTTCGGTGGGCTCGATCATGAGCGCCTCTTCCACGATCAGAGGGAAGTAAGTGGAGGGAGCGTAGAACCCCAGGTCCAGGAGGCGCTTGGCGATGTCCATCGCGGAGGCGCCGAGCTTCTTCTGCTGGCGGGCGGAGAAGACACACTCGTGCATGCACGGGCCGGAATAGGGCAGGTCGTAGTACGGCTCGAGCCGCTTCATCAGGTAGTTGGCGTTGAGGATCGCGTTGTCCGCCACGGCGCGAAGGCCGTCGGGGCCCATGCTGCGGAGGTAGGTGGAAGCGCGCACCAGCATGCCGAAGTTCCCCCAGAAGGCCTGGAGCCTGCCGATGGACTGGGGGCGCTTGTCGTCGAGCGCGTAGCCGGTCTCGGTTTTCACGACGACCGGAGTGGGGAGAAATCGCTCGAGGTGCGCCTTGACCCCCACAGGCCCCGCCCCGGGCCCACCCCCACCGTGGGGCGTGGTAAAGGTCTTGTGAAGGTTCATGTGCACCACGTCGAAGCCGAGGTCTCCCGGCCGCGTGATCCCGAGAATCGCGTTGAGGTTGGCGCCGTCCATGTAGACCTGCACGCCCTTGGCATGGCAGATCTCGGTGATCTCGAGAATCCTCGATTCGAAGAGCCCAAGCGTGTTGGGGACCGTAATCATGAAGGCCGCCACGTCTTCGTCCAGATGCTGCTCGAGGTCGAGCAGATCGACCTCGCCCGCCGCGTCGGATTTGAGCTGGATGACCTCGTAGCCCGCGAGAGTCGTCGACGCCGGGTTGGTGCCGTGGGCCGAGTCTGGCACCAGGACTTTGTGCCGCTTCTCTCCCTTGGCGAGATGGTAGGCCCGAATCATGAGCACCCCCGCCAGCTCCCCCTGGGCCCCAGCTGCGGGCTGGAGAGAGACGGCGTCCATCCCCGAGATCTCAGCCAGGTCCCGGGCCAGCTCCCACATGAGCTGGAGGGCCCCCTGGGCCTGCGCCTCGGGGGTGAGCGGGTGCAGGTGCGCGAAGCCCGCGAGCCGCGCCACGTCCTCGTTCACCCTCGGGTTGTACTTCATGGTGCAGGAGCCCAGCGGATAGAAGTGGGTGTCCACGGCGTAGTTCATCTGCGAGAGGCGCGAGTAATGGCGGACCACGTCAAACTCCGAAACCTCGGGGAGCTCGGGCGGCGTCGCCCGGAGAGAGGAAGCTGGCAGAAGGGCTTGAGGGTCCGCCTGGGGGAGATCGGGCTCCGGAAGGGAGTAGCCGATGCGCCCGGGCGAGGAGAGCTCGAAGATCAGCTTGTCGTAACCGGGCATTCCGTCCTCAGGCCACGGCTCGGCTCAGAGCCAAGGCGTAGGCGTCAATTTCGGCTCGCGTGCGCTTCTCGGTCACCGCGACCAGGAGACAATCTTTCAGCGACCGATCAAACGCCTTGAGCGGCACCCCCGCAAGAACACGCTCCTTGAGCAGACGTTTCGCCACCTGCTCGGGGGATTTGGGGAGCTGGAGCACGAACTCCTTGAAGAAGGGGGCGGAGAAGCGCAGCCGAACAGCGGGAACACGACTCAGGGTCTCGGCGGCGTAGTGGGCCTTGGCCAGCGAGAGCTCCCCGACCTTGCGGAGCCCCTGCTTGCCCATGAGGGCCAGGTAGATGGTCGCCATCAGGGCGCAGAGGGCCACGTTCGTACAGATGTTGGAGGTGGCCTTCTCGCGACGGATGTGCTGCTCGCGGGTCTGCAGCGTGAGGACGAAGCCCCGTCGCCCGTCCCGGTCCACCGTGGCCCCGGCCAGGCGGCCCGGCACGCGGCGCAGAAGCTCGTTCTTCGCCGCAAAGATTCCGAGGTTCGGGCCTCCGTAGGAGAGCGGGACGCCGAGCCCCTGCCCCTCGCCCACGACCAGGTCCGCGCCCTGGGCGCCCGGCGGCTCCAGGAGCCCGAGGCTCACCGGATCCGTCGCCACCACGAGGAGGGCACCGGCGGCGTGAGCAAGCTCCGCCGCCCGGGCCACATCCTCGAGGCAGCCAAAGAAGTTCGGGGACTGGATCAGAACGCCCGCGGTCTTCTGGGAGACCGCCCGGCGGAGGTCGTCGAGGTCAGTGGCGCCATCGCCCACCGGGACTCCTCTGATCCGGAGGCGCGGCCCTTCCAGGTAGGTGGCCACAGCCTGGCGATAGAGCGGGTTCACTCCGCGCGAGACCACGATCTCGTTGCGCCCGGTCACGCTGTGCGCGACAAGCGCCGCCTCGGCCAGCGAGGAGGCTCCATCGTAGAGGGAGGCATTGGCCACGTCCATCCCTGTCAGCTCCGCGATCATGGTCTGGTACTCGTAGATCGCCCGAAGTGTCCCCTGGCTCGCCTCGGGCTGGTAGGGCGTGTAGGCGGTGAAGAACTCGCCGCGAGCAATCAGGTGGTTGATGGGGCTCGGGATGTAGTGGTCGTAGGCGCCCGCCCCGAGGAAGCAGACGTAGTCATCGGTGTGGGCGTTCCGGGCTGCCAGGCCCCGCATCTGAGCGATGAGGTCAACCTCAGCCTGGGCCTGGGGGAGATTCAGGAGGCGGGCCAGCCGCGCCTTGACCGGGATCCGCGAGAGGAGCTCTTCGACCTCCTTCACCCCGATCGTGCGGAGCATCTCCTGCTGCTGCTGGACGGTGTTCCCGATGTAGCGCATCCTACTTGCCGCTCCGGGCGAGGAGCTCCTCGTACTGCTGGGCCGTCATCAGGGCCTCGGTCTCTCCCGGGTCGGCAGGGGTGATGACGATCATCCACCCTTTGCCGTAAGGGTCCTGGTTGACCCATTCGGGCTTCTGCTGGAGTTCCGCATTCACCTCCACCGCCTCACCCGTGAGGGGCGCGAAGAGATCCGAGACCGCCTTGACAGACTCGACCACACCGAAGGGTTGCGTCTGGGTCACCTTCGTCCCCGCCTTCGGCAGCTCGACAAAGACCACATCGCCGAGCTCGGCCTGGGCATAGTCAGTGATCCCCACTCGGGCTCGGTTTCCCTCCACCCGCACCCACTCGTGCTCACGCGTGTACCTGAGGTCCGCCGGATAGTGTGTCATGTCCCCCTCTGCCGCTTCTTGACCTTCGTGGGATAGAACGGTGTCGGGACGATGCGGGCCTTCCTGGGAGTCCCTCGCACGTTCACCTCGATCTCGCTCCCGACCTGAGCGTACTCGATCGCGACATAACCCAAGCCGATGTACTTATCCACCGCCGGCCCGTAGGAGCCCGAGGTGACCACCCCCAGCTCCTCCCCCTGCCGGAGGATCTTGTAGCCATGGCGGGGTACAGACCGATCCACCATCTCGAAGCCCACGAGCTTCCGCCTGACCCCGAGGCCTCTCGCCCGCTCGATCGCCTCGCGCCCGAGAAACTCGCCCTTGTCGAGCTTCACCACCCAACCAAGGCCCGCCTCCAGGGGGTTCGTGGTTTGGTCGATGTCGTTCCCGTAGAGCGCATACCGCATCTCGAGCCTTAAGGTATCTCGCGCTCCCAGCCCCACGGGGAGGATCCCGGCGGGCCTTCCCTCGTCCAGGAGCGCAAACCAGAGTCGCTCGGCCTCCGAAGCCGCCACGTACAGTTCGAAGCCGTCTTCCCCCGTGTAGCCGCTGCGGGAGATCCGGGCAGGGACGCCGGCCACGCGCCCTTCCGCGAACGCGTAGTACTGGATTGTCGTGATGTCGCGGTCGGAAAGCCTCCCGACCAGGGCCTCGGCCTCGGGCCCCTGCACAGCCAACAGGGCGGTCTCGGCGGAGATATTAGCCCAGGTGGCCGTGCCCGCGCCATGCTCGGTCACCCACTCCCAATCCTTGTCGATGTTGGCCGCATTGACCGTGAGCACGAAGCGGTCGGAGGCCAGCCGATAGACGGTGAGGTCGTCAACGATCCCCCCGTCGGGATAGCAGAGGAGCGAGTACTGGACCCCGCTGACCTCCAGGGCCGCGACGTCGTTGGTAGTGAGGCGTTGGAGGCAAGACAGAGCCTCGGGCCCCGCTACCTCGAACTCCCCCATGTGGCTGATGTCGAAGAGCCCCCCCCGGGCGCGCACGGCCCGGTGCTCCTCGATGATTCCAGTGTACTGAACCGGCATCTCCCAGCCCCCGAACGGGACCATCTTGGCGCCGGCCTTGACGTGGACGGGGTAGAGCGGGGTGCGCCTGAGCGGATCACCTTGGGCCCGGCTCATGGATCCTTTGTCATAGTTCAGTTACAAGAAACCCTCACCATCTTAATCAAACGCCTCAGAGGCTGCAACGGCGGGGCTCGCCGACGATACGTTTCTCCATCCTTCTTCCTCACGGCCTCGACAGTCAGCTCGTTGCGCGCCGTGTTGATGGAGTAGAGCACCCGCCAGTCCCGGCCCACCCCGATCCGATAGACCTCCTCCTCTCCCCCCCCACCTTGTCATATCCGCGCGGTCTCGGGTTCGCCCCCAAGTCCAGGAGCGCCCTGACGACCCCGAAGAAGGTGGCGTCGTCGTCGATCTCCAGGAGCTCCTTCTTGGCCCGGCGGCGGATGCCGCAGCCTCACCCAGCGCGGGCCCTCCTGAGCCGGGCGATGCGGGCCTCGATCTCCCGGATCGGGAAAGGCTCCGCCCGTTGCCGGCGGCGGGCGCGGACGACCTTGTAATCCGGTTCCCCGGGCCGGACTGACTCGGCGCGGGAGACCTCGAAGAACGCCTTCAGGGCATGGTCGAGCAGCTCACGGGCCGCCTCCGCGCGGGATGGCTTCCGGGTGGCGAAGCGATAGTCATCCAGGCGATCCAGGAGCGCCTTCGGGGCTTTGATGTTCAAGAATGGTCCTCCGCCCATCGGCGATCCCTCCTCTGTTAGATCTGAAGGAAGGATAGGGCGCTTGTACTGTCAATACAAGCGCGACCAGTTGTTGGCCTCCCTCCCTTCCGGTAGAGGAGGTCAAAACTGCGGTCTTCTCGCCATCATGGACGAGGCGGACGCGTATGGAGTTTCCACACCAACTACTCGCTTTATCATCTAACCGCGCGCTCAGCCACGCGGCACAGCGCCGCGCCTGGCTGCCAGGTGCGAACGGGCAAGCCGTCCGTCAGCTTCAGCGGCTAGTTAGACGGCTGGTCGCTCCTGGTGCGGGCGTTCCACGCAGAAGGCCTTCCACGCTGAGATCCTGATCGGTCTCGGACCAGTGGATACCCTCGCCATCCCCTACGAGTTCCCACTTCTCCCTCTGTTCCACCACACCCTGCCCCATTCTATCACTCAAGTCAGCGCTTCCGGCGATCTCCAGCGATCTAACTGGGCGCTCAGCTGCCGCGCACAGCGCCGACCGGCTAGGCCGCGGCACCCGAGGTTGCCGCCAGATGGCACCACGGACTCGTTGGCCCACGCTGTGCGCGGTCCGTTGCAACGGCTCGTTGGGCAGCCATGACCCGCTAGCTCAAGCCCCGCCTCCTGCCGAATGCGATCTTCCAGCGCTCGCGCGGGCTGTCGAAGCGCACCTTTCGCGGATCAAAGGCTTCCGGATCGAACGAGCCTCCAACCCACTCAAGCATGCTCTCGTGCTCCTCGTGCTCCGGGTCTCGAATGGCCTGAAGGAATTCCTCATAGCCCCACACGCCGCCGCAATCCTCTGGCGGACAATGCCGCTCTCCCGCGATGCAGCGAGGGTAACGCTTCCGCTCCTGACGAGGAAGAACCCTTTCCAACGTGACGGTGTGTTCCCAGGAGTCCCCGAAGTCGTAGAGATACGGGGCTCGCGTACCGGCCTCCACGAAGAAGTCCGCGATCGAAACGTCCCATCCGGGAAGTGTCGGCATCTCATCAGCGAAGTCCTCATCCGGAATACCGATCCTGACCTGCTCGCCCGTCCTCGGCACGGCCACGTCGAACGAGTGGAGGTGGTAGTCCTGCCACCCCATCGCGTCCTGAATGGCCACGTGAAGGTCCCAGAACGAGTAGGACTCAGGGACCTGAATCCGGCGCCAAATGTCCGGCTCGATCTCCCCCAGCACGACCGTGAACTCGTAGACGCTGCCGTACTTCCTGCGCACCGCTCGCTCCCCCTTCCCTCGGCGTTCGGTGGCGGCCCAACGTCCCGGCGTCAGCCGCGCCGCGCTATGCGGCGTCAGCTGCCGCCCGTGTTAAGCCCGGCATCTGCTTCTGCCAACTGCCAGCAGTGATATCCACCAGCACTACCGCCGCTACTTGCTGGGAAACTACCAACCAGGAACATTTCCAAAAAAAGGATGATCTGCCGGCACCTTGATTTGATCAATCGAAGCGCTGAGTTCATCCGCGGCGGTCAGATCTGGATAACAGAGGTACATTACCGGGAGGCGGCCCGCGCGACGAGACCGGCGAGCGCCGGCGCGCCCGGTCGACCCGACGCTCGGGGCCTCATGACAGGAGCAGCTCCAGGTCCTCGCGGGAGAGGGCGCGAATCAGGCTGTTGTCGGCGGTGATGATCGCGTCGGCCAGGCCGCGCTTGGTCCGCTGCAACTCCAGGATCTTCTCCTCGACCGTCTCGCGCGCGATCAACCGGTAGGCGAAGACCGGCCGCGTCTGGCCGATGCGGTGGGTGCGGTCGATGGCCTGAGCCTCGACGGCGGGGTTCCACCAGGGATCCAGCAGGAACACGTACTCGGCCGCCGTGAGGTTCAGCCCGAGGCCCCCCGCCTTGAGGCTCACCAGGAAGAGCCGGCAGTCGGGAGCAGACTGAAACCGCGCGACCCGGGCGGCGCGGTCGCGGGTGCGCCCGTCCAGGTATTCGTAGGGAATGCCCTCGCGGTCGAGCCGGCTCCGCACGATGGCCAGGAAGCTCGTGAACTGCGAGAAGACCAGGGCCTTGTGGCCTTCGTCCAGGACCTCGGCCAGGCGCGGCAGGAGCACGTCGAGCTTGGCGCTCGGCTCGCCAGCCCGCCGCCGGTCGATGAGCCCCGGATGGCAGGCCGCCTGCCTCAAGCGGAGCAGCGCCTCCAGGATCAGGATCTTCGCCCGGTTGAACCCGTCCCGCTCGATCCGGCCCAGGAGCGAGCGCCGGTAGTGCTCGCGCAGCTCGTCATAGACGCCGCGCTGGGCCCGGTCCAGCTCGCAGTAGAGCGTCTGCTCCAACTTGGGCGGCAGGTCGGCCGCGACCTGCTCCTTCGTCCGGCGCAGGATGAAGGGCCGGAGCCCGCACGCCAGGAGGCGCCGGGTCTCTTCGTCCGGGTTGCGCGCCCCGTTGCCGTCCAGCCGGAAGAGCGACGCCGCGCCCAGCATCCCGGGGTTCAGGAACTCGAAAAGGCTCCACAGCTCCCCCAGGTGGTTCTCCACCGGCGTCCCGCTCAGCGCCAGCCGCTGACGGGCGCGGAGGAGCCGCGCCGCCCTGGCCGCGTCGGTGCGAGCGTTCTTGATCGCCTGCGCCTCGTCGAGGACAACGCAGTTGAACGGCACGTCGGCGAGGCCGGTGACGTCGCGGCGGAGCGTGCCGTAGGTCGTGAGGACCAGGTCCGCCTCGGCGAACCGGTCGCGCACCCGGGCACGGTCGGCGCCCGTATAGTCCAGCACACGGAGCCCTGGCGTGAACCGGGCAGCCTCCTGCTTCCAGTTGAAGACCAGCGACTTCGGCACCACGACGAGGGAGGGCCCCCGGGCGCGATCGCGCCGCAGCTCGAGGAACGCCAGGACCTGGACTGTCTTGCCCAGGCCCATGTCGTCGGCCAGGCACCCGCCGAAGCCGAACTGCTCCAGGAACTGGAGCCACCCCAGACCATCCCGCTGGTAGCCGCGGAGCTCCCCGTTGAAGCCGGCTGGAGGGTCGGCCGGCTTGACGCCGTCGAAGCGCCGGAGCTCCTCGCGGGCGCGCTCGAAGGCCTCGTCCCAGCTCGCCTCGGGTTGCGAGACCAGAAGCGCGTCCAGCAGTCCTACCTGGCTCCGCGTGAACCGGAGGTGATCCTCCCGCGCCGTGCCGAGACCGGCCAGGAGCCCGTACTTCTGGAGCCACGCTTCCGGCAGCATGCCGTACGTGCCGTCATCCAGCCGCACCGTCCGCTCGCCCCGCCTGAGGGCTGCCAGAATCTCGGGAAGCGTGGCGACGGTATCGCCGAACTCTACCTCGCCGTGGAGCTCGAACCAGTCGATGCCGGTCGAGACCTCGATCCGGAACGCGCCGGCGTGGCGGAAGACCTTGCCTTCCGCCTCGACGTGCCAGCCTTCCTTGAGGAGGTCGCGAACGACGCGGGGCAGATGGCGGGCGGCCAGCTCCAGGACGGCTCCCCGCGTCTGGTACCCCTCGTACGGAGAGGGAGCGCGCGTTCTGAAGCCGAGCTCCCGGAGCCGGTCGGCGGCGGCCCGCTCGGCCATCGGGTCGCGGCGGAGCAGGCGCCGCTCCCGAGCCTGGAAGATCCCGCGTCCCTGCGTCCCGGAGGCGATCACGGCGCCGTCGTACTCGAAGGACAGCTCACCGCGCAGCGCGCCGGCGCCCTTTCCCGGCTTCACCTTGAGCCGCGGCCTCGGAGGGACCGTCACCTCTTCCCACGAGATCTCCTCCGGCAGGGTAAGGGGTGGAAGCCTGGGCGATCGCGCCAGCGCCCCGAGCAGCTCGTCTCCCTGGGACCTCGGCACCGAGATCGGCCCGTGCTGGCGCAGATGAGCGATCCAGGCGAAACCGCCGGAGTCCCACAGGCGCGCCGCACGGTCGCGCCAGAACACGAATCCGCTGGCGAGGAGCAGCACGGGCGCCGACACGTCAGCACGGTCTCCATCGCGACAGAGCGTCCCCTCGATCAGATAACGGCCCGGCGCCGGGCGGACGTCGAGCCGGAACTCCCACGGAGCGTCATCGTCCCACTCGATCGGGGAGAGTGCTTGCTCGGCGCGAGACAGGCGCAAGCGGCAGCGACCGGTGCGCGCGATCAGGGGAACCAGGCTCTCTTGCACGGGACCCGCGAGATAATACCGGGACGGGGTCGAACCGTGGTAGCCGCCAGGGTAGTAGCCGTAGCCGGCCCGGGCGCCGGCCAGCAGGGCCAGGATCTGCCGGTCGAGGGGCTCGGGGAGGGAGGCAGCCGGGTTCCAGGGAATCCTGAGCGGCTTCACGACACCCCAGTCGCCGTTCGCCTTTCGTCGGCGGCAGGCGAGGTCGACGGCCAGCCCCTGGCCGACCAGCGTGGCCGGCACGTCCACGATATAGAGGAGTTCCTGCTCGTGAGCCCGGCTGGGCGACTCGGCTTCTTCGGTCGCCATCACCTGAAGGAGGTGGCTCAGTTGGCGCTTCCAGGATCCGTGGGAGGCTTGACGGGGAGGAAACGGTTTGCGTGCGGGCCCGGACGCCAGCGAGATCGGATCGGCTTCGTCGAGAGGGTCCACGAAGTCAGGATCGTCGTCCCAAGCCTCGAAGAACCCTTCGAACATCCCGGAGAGAGGAGACCCCCTGTCGAATCTACTCGCCCGTGACGTTCGGCGCATCGAGCGCATCAGTTCGTTCAGACCTTAGCTCGTTCGGGCGAAGGCTTCAAGGGAAAAAGATGCGGCAGTCGATGGCAGACCTGAGAGAGACGATCCGGCGGATCTGGGGCTACGAGAGCCTGCTGCCGCTGCAGGAAGAAGCCATGCGCGCGGTGGTCGCGGGCCGCGACTCCGTCGTCGTCCTCCCCACCGGCGGCGGGAAATCGCTCTGCTACCAGGCCCCGGCCGCCGCGCAGGAGAAGCTCGCGGTGGTGGTGTCGCCGCTCATCTCGCTCATGAAGGACCAGGTGGACGGGCTCCGCCAGCACGGCGTCGCCGCGGCGTGCCTGAACAGCGCCATGAGCCCCGACGCGAAGAAGGCCACTACGTCATCCACGCCGGGATGCCCCGCTCCATCGAGCACTATCAGCAGGAGGCC
>JBHIBG010000025.1:0-32798 GCA_046758965.1 Methylomirabilia bacterium
AGTTTCAGGCGGCCGCCAAGCTCTCCGAGGCCGCGGAGGTGCTGGGGCGGTACCCCATCGCCGTCCAGCTTCGGTTCCTTCAGACCATGCGCGAGGTGCCCTCGCGGCAGAACATCACCACCTTCTTCCCGACCCCTATTGACCTCTTCAGCGCGCTCGCGAACCGGAGTGGGGTCCCCCACACTAGCGACCGGTAGGCGCTTGTTTGAGTAGGCCGTTGTTGCTTTCAGGAGGGGCTTGGGCTCAAAGCGTGTCAGGCCAGTGGCCGGGAGAGAATCGAAGGAGGACCCCCGAAGGCAGGCAACAGCGGCCCATATCACCTGTAGTTGCCACCCTTCCTTGACGGTACGGAAGTTGGAGCGTGGCGTGAACGGAGTGGTAGCGGGGAGAGTGAACGCCTAAACACTGAGTTGAGTGATCATGGGGTGGCGAATACTGCAGCGGTCTTGGATGAGGGAGCCGTCGCCGTGGATAGGGTGCTGGAGTCTCCTGCGGATATCGCCAGTAGTGACAGGTACGAGAAGCCTCGTACTAGGCTCTTGCCAAGGGGAAGGCTCTGTGAGCCGCAGTGTGTTTTGGAAAAATGTTCTCCAAGAACCTCGCCATTGATCTGGGTACTGCCAGCACCCTCGTGTACGTCCAGGGGTACGGGATCGTCCTCAACGAGCCTTCCATCGTAGCCATCAACCAGAAGGACAACTCCGTCCTGAGTGTCGGGCACGAGGCCAAGGCGATGTTGGGCCGGGCTCCAGGCACTGTCCGCGTCATCCGCCCGTTGCAGGAAGGGGTCATTGCCGATTTCGACATCACCGAGAAGATGTTGAACCACTTCATCGGGAAGGTTCACCGGCGCCGGCCCCTCGTAGGGCCGCGCATTGTGGTCGCCGTGCCGTCCGGTATCACTCAGGTGGAGAGGCGGGCCGTGGGCGACTCCGCCATGCAGGCCGGAGCGCACGAGGTCTACCTGATCGAGGAGCCGATAGCAGCTGCTCTGGGGGCCAGCCTACCTGTTGCGGAGCCGGGCGGCAACATGGTCGTCGACATCGGTGCGGGCACCACGGAGGTCGCCGTAATCTCCCTCTCGGGGATTGTGTACTGCAAGTCCGTGCGGATCGCGGGCGATGAGATGGATGAGGCCATCATGCGGCACACCAGGAAGCACTACAACCTCTTGATAGGCGAGCGGCAAGCCGAAGAGATCAAGATCGAGCTAGGGTCCGCGTATCCCGTTGACAGCAAGCGCCAGACCTTGCAGGTCAAGGGCCGCGACTTCATCGACGGTCTCCCCAAGACCATTGCCATGAGTGAGGGGGAGGTCCGCGAGGCCCTCCGCGAACCCGTCAGCATCATCGTCGAAGCAATCCGCACCTGTCTGGAGCAGACACCGCCGGAACTGGCGGCGGACATCGTGGAAGTAGGGTTCGTGCTCACGGGAGGCGGAGCGCTGCTCCGGGGGCTGGATGTGCGTCTCCGGGAAGAGACCCAGCTTCCCGTTTCGGTCAGTGACGAGCCCCTGACCTGCGTGGCCCGTGGGGCCGGGAAGGTCCTGAGCGAGCTGGACCTGCTTAAGAAGGTTGCGATGAGGAGCGGCTAGAGCGGTTGACTCGCAGAAAAGGCCTGGCGTTGCCGCGCGATCTGGAAGCTCTGATCCGGGGGGGAACGGGTTTCCGCGGCCCTGGCAGGGATTACGTCGGGAGCGCTACGGCGCAAACGGCATGCGCTCGAGTACCCTGTGCCTTGCCAGAATGTGATCGCGCGCCGGAGCTGAGGCCTGTCCAACCACCCAGCATGGGGTGCGGTTGAGCTCGACGGGTGTGCCGCATCCACATGGGCGTGGAAGGTGCGGATCAATCGACGGATCCACTCAGGTTTATTTCGGTTGTCATTCGTAATCAGCAGGGCGCCTGTATGGCAGGCGGCGGTCACGGACCGGCTCATCTCCCGAGCACCCCCGTGACCTGGCCGTGCCTGAATTTGTGCCCATGAGCCTCCGAATGGCTCTGGAAGACCCCGGTCAATCCCAACATCCACGCTTGGAAATCCTTGTGAACTCTAGCGTGGGACGGCACTCCGGGCACGACTGTGAATCCAGAAACAGCCGGCTCACCATAGCAAGTGCACCGGATCATGAATTCGTTCCGGGTTTTTAGGTCCTCGAATCCCTCCGCGGTATCTTGGGTCCAACGGGCTCAATGGACGGGAACTTCTCTGGGCGCCGAGGACCCAAACCGCGGGTCAACGGGGAGATTTCCAGCTCACTCTCAAGTTCGTCCACGTTGGAGGACCCCAGGCGGTGCAAGGTGGAGATGACCGCGCCCTGATGAAAATCACTCATAGTCGGGTCCTTTCATCTGCGGTTTCGCAAATCTCGCGTTCTCGGTTTCGACGGCTTCGGAAGAGTCCCACCGGGCGTGCTCCCACCCCTCATTGCGCCAGGATGCCATGAACCTCGCCGGAAGGCTAGCTTATCTTTGACAGTACGGAGCGAGTTCCCTAGACGCACCGTACCTCCTCTCGGTAACCCGGACCAGCTTCTGGCACGCCGTGATCCGACTCTTCAAGAGCGAGAAAAGCACTCCCGTACAATGGGCTTGACTCCTCGGTTGCGGCGACTATAAGAAGGGGTGAGAGCGGGCCTCGGGTTACCCTCGAGAGCCTCAGTACAGCCCGTCCGGAGCGATCTTATGACTGAGCTGGTTTGGAAACCGATCACGGAGCTCGCCCGTCTGATTGCGGAGAGACAGATCTCTCCCGTGGAGGTGGTCCAGGCTCACCTCCATCGGATAGAGGCCCTGGACCCGAAGCTCAGAGCCTTCATCACGCTCTGCCAGGACGAAGCGCTGGCTGCCGCCAAGGTTGCTGAGGCGGCTGTCGTAGGCGGTCAACGCCTCGGCCGGCTCCACGGGATCCCCATCGGGCTCAAGGACCTTTACGCCACCCGGGGCATCAGGACTACCGGAGGCTCGAAGATCCTGGCAGAGTGGGTGCCTGATGAGGACGCCACGGTGGTGGTCCGGCTAAAGGAGGCGGGGGCCGTCATTGTTGGCAAGCTCAACATGCACGAGTTCGCATATGGTCCCGAGGGAGTCAACTCCCGCTACGGGACATCGTGGAACCCCTGGGATCCTCGCACGCACCGGATCCCGGGCGGCTCCTCGTCGGGGTCCGGAGTGTCAGTGGCTACCGGGCTCTGCGCCGGGGCACTCGGATCTGATACCGGAGGGTCTGTCCGGATCCCGTCAGCGCTCTGCGGGATCACCGGACTCAAACCGACGTACGGGCGGGTGAGTCGGGCTGGGGTGCTTCCTCTGGCCTGGTCTCTGGACCATGTCGGCCCGATGACGCGGAGCGCTGCCGACTCGGCCTTGATGCTTTCGGCGATGGCCGGCTCCGACCCGAAGGACCCCACGACAAGCACGCTTCCTGTCACCGACTGCATGCCAGCCCTGACCGGGAAGGTGACGGGGCTTCGCGTGGGCTTGCTCCGGACCTTCTTTCTCGAGGCGGCGGACCAGGAGGTGCGTCAGGCCGTGGAACAGGCCTCGAAGGCCCTTGAGAAGCTGGGGGCCACGGTCGAAGAGACGTCACTGCCGACGGCAGCGCACGCAGCCGCAGCCGCGATAGCGATCCTCTCTGCGGAGGCCCTCACCTACCACGAGGCCTGGATGAAGTCACGGCCCGGGGACTACTCCGAAGATGTCAGGCAGCGGCTCCAGACAGGTGCGTTCATCTCCGCAACCCAGTATCTCAGGTGTCAGCAAGTGCGCGCCCTCTTCCGGAGCGAGGTCGACCAGCGGCTGGCCAGGTTTGATGTGCTGATCGCTCCGACCACCTCCATCGTGGCTACGCCCGTGGGGCAGACGGAGGTGGCTGTGGGGGGTGCGAAGCAGGATGTCCGGGCCAGCCTCGTCCGCTTCACCCGGGTCTTCAATCTCTCGGGCCATCCGGTCTGCTCGGTCCCGTGCGGCTTCACCCGGGCCGGCCTCCCCGTCGGGATGCAGATCGTGGGGCGTCCCTTCGACGAAGCCATGGTCCTCCGGGTAGCTGACGCCTACCAGCGCGCCACTGACTGGCATACGAGGCGACCGCCGGTGGCATGAACATGTCGGGTATGTTAGGATCTCGCCATGGACTCGAAGATCCTTGATCAGCGACTCGCCACGCTTGAATCTCGGCTGGCACGGCTTGAATTCCTCCTCGAGGAGCTGGGCCGGAAGCTGGAGCAGAGCCAGCTCAACACGGAGACGGCCAAGGAGGGGATCAAGGCCTGGGTCACGGACTACGTCTCCCTCCGTCTCACCCAGCTTGTCCCCGAGACGTGCGAGCACGTTCTCGAGGCTCCAACCGCCGAGGGGCCCGTCCTTCCTGGAACGCGGGTCCGTTGCACAGAGGAGGTGGTCCACCGTCTAGGCCGGATCCCGATCCCGTTCGTCCGCCAGATGGTGACGCAGAAGGTCGCTGACACCGCGCGGGCCGAGGGGGTCGCCCTGGTTGACATCACCTTCTTCGAGCGGGCGGCCACCTTCTGACAGTGCAAGCTCTCGGGGGAGGATCTCCTGACCTTTCAGCACTGGCAGAAGCACCTGGCGGTGGGCCCTAGCTTTCGATGACCGAGTCTGCCGACGAACCTGTCCTCCTTCCGATCGAGGACTCTCTGGACCTCCACACCTTCGCGCCGCGTGAGATCCCCTCGGTCGTGAACGAGTACCTGTACGAGGCGTGTCGTCGCGGCTTTTCGGAGATCAGGCTGATCCACGGGAGAGGGAAGGGGGTGCAGCGGGTCGTCGTCCAGTCGCTGTTGGCAACTCATCCGATGGTGGCCCGCTTCTTCGACGCCCCGACCGAGCGCGGCGGCTGGGGCGCGACGGTGGTCCTCCTGCGCCCGCGCTAGCCCGGTTGTTTGCCCACCAGCTGCACGCTTCGGCCCCCACTCGGTAGGACGCCGTAATAGGCCGCTCGAGCTCCGGGCCACCCGCACGGGTCCGCCTGGTCACGTAGCCCCCAGCCCTGGCTGCGAACTGCGACTGTACCCTAGCCGGGCTTCTCGGACTCTGGGTCGGTCTGGATCTTGCCTAGCCCGGCCAGATGCCGGAAGAGAAAGTCGCTGTCCAGCGGGGAGAGGTCGAACCGCCGGCTGGCCTCGTCCAGGAGCTTGACGCGGTCAGCGCCGGGGTTGTCACTGAGTTGCTCATCGAGCCACTTCACAGCCTGCCTGATCGGGGCCTCACCCGCTGCCATCGGTTCACCTCCGTGTTCTTCTTATACCACTTCAGACGACTTCGACGCGTTGAATCTTCCGGCGCGCCGCCGCGATGGCGCTGGCGACGATCACAGACGAGACTCCCAGGGCGAGGAGCAGCAGCCCCCAGGGGGAGCGGCCATCGAAGACGGCCAGGGTCATGCGCTGGGCGAGCCATCCCCCTATTGCCACGTAGCCCAGGCAGACGAAGGTGGTTGCCAGCCCCCCCGCGCTCGTGGCCAAGCTCTCCGGCTTGGACTCGGTGAAGTTGGGCCAGATCGCCCCGAAAGCGAGGGCGACCGCCACGGTGGTCACGGTGACCAGGGCGAGCAGGATGGCGAGGGCGACGAAGAGCGTGGGGGAGGGGCTGAACCGGAGCGCCCCGGCCAGCGCGATGCTCCCGACCACGAGGAAGAGGAGTACAGCGTAAAGGGCCAGCTTGGCGAGGAAGAGCCTGAAGACTCTGACGGGGCTCGCGAAGAGCACCCATGCGGCCCGCCCTTCCAGGGAGAGGCTCGGGAAGACGAAGCGAAGGCCGAAGGCCGTGAGGAAGTAGCCGGCCGCCGCGAAGTTCAGGAGGGAAAGCCGCGCTACCGTCTCGTGTTTCTCTGCCACCTCGCGGAGCGGGGCGGCGAAGAGGAAGGCGATGTACAGCGCGAGGAGGAAGAGAAGGAAACCCGCGTGCCCGAGCTCCCGGGGACTCCGGCTGAGGCGAAGGAGATCGCGCTCGAGCAGGCAGCCCACGGGGCCGCTGAACAGGCGGGGGAACTGCCTTCGGCGAGTGGGCGCCGCCGTGTCCCCGCCCCCGGCAAGGAGAAACCCCTCCGCTACGAGTGGCAGCGTTCGGCGGTAGAGCCAGCGCCCGGGGAATGCAGCGAGAGCCACGACGAGCAGCGGCCCCAGCCAGAGAGCCGCCCGGCTTGTCCCGGTGCCCGCGGGGCGGCCGGTGGCGCTGGCGTAAAAGGTGACGGCGAACGGGTGACTGGGCCAGAGGCTGAACTTGGCTTCGATGAATTTGATGGAGTCGGGTTTGCCGTTGAGGATTCCGGGCTCGAAAATGGCGACGAAGTCGTTCGTCGAGGGGATGACGTCGCGGCCGATGAGAAGCGCGAACCCCCCCAGGAGGAACAAGCTCACAACGAAGGTGGCGGTGCGGATCCTGAGCCGACGGAATGCTGCCCCCGCCAGGGTGGTCAGGACGGCGCCCGCCCCGCCGGCAAATGCCATGAACAGCACGAGGACCCCGAGGGCGTGGAGGTAGTATCCGGCACCGCTCCCGTAGCTCGCCCCCAGGGCCAAGAGGGCGGGGATTCCCAGGATCACGGAGGCCCAAAGGGTGAGCGCGAAGGTCTCGATCACCCGCAGCCAGTAGAGCGTCGTCAGACGCAGCGGGGTGGAGAGGAGGAGCGAGGTGTCAGGGGCGTGGTAGAAGATCCAGAGTCCGGAGACCACGTAGCTCATCAGGGCGAGGACCCAGACCAGCACCAGGAACGTCTCGAGGGTGTAGAGCGTGAGGGCTGGCCCCGCAGCGCCGAGCTCGCGGCTGATCGCCCTGAAGCCGCGCAGGAAGATCTCGTACTCCCCTACCGTCACGAGGGCGAGGAGCAGGGCAAAGGCGCCCATGACGGCGATCTTTGCCCCCTGCCGGTCCTTGACACTCTCGCGCACCGCCGCCAGACGGCGCGCGAGGAGGACCAGGATGACCGTCATCGAGGGTGGGAGTCGGTGAAGGAGAGGTAGAGGGCCTCCAGCGAGGCCTCGGGAAGCCCGGCCCCGTGGCGGAGGTCGCTGAGGGTCCCGTCGCAGATCAGGCGTCCATTCTTGAGCAGCCCGAGGCGGTGGCAGACAGCCTCGGCAAAGCTCAGGGTATGGGTGCAGACCAGCGCGGACCCGCCCGCCTGAGCGAAACGCGTGACCACCTCGCGCGTCCGGATGGCGCTCTGCGGGTCGAGCCCCACGATGGGTTCGTCAACAACGAGGAGGCTGGGGGCGTGGAGCAAACTGGCGATAATGGCGAGCTTCTGCTTGTTGCCGCGGGAATAGCTCTCTACGTATTGGTCCACGATCTGCCGGATCTGGTAGAGGTCCAGCAGCTCCTCGATCCTCTGCGTCCGGGCCTGGCGGGAGACCCCGTAGAGCTCTCCCACCAGGTGCAGGAATTCGCGTCCGGACATCTTCTCGTAGACGAAGGGCTCGTCAGGGATATAGCCGAGCCGGCGCTTGCCGGCCTCCGGGTCTCTCGCCAGATCGATCCCGTCGATGAGAACTTGGCCCGCGGTCGGCTGATAGAGGCCGGTGACCATCTTGACGGTGGTGGTCTTGCCTGAGCCGTTCGGGCCGATGAGGCCATAGATCTCGCCGGGCTCCACGCGGAACGAGAGGTCGTCCACGGCGAGGCGGTCGCCGAAGCGCTTGGAGAGCGAGTTGAGAACGAGCCGCGGAAGGCTCATCGCCCCCTTGTCCGGACTGGGGCGGCGAACGCCAGGAGACGGTATAACTATTTTCCGTCTGTTCGTTCGTAGGTGGTCTTGTAGCTCTTGTTGAGGTCTTCGATCCCCTCGATGTACTTGATGGTACTCCAGGTGGCGCGGGCGGCTCCCCGCATGGCGTAGTACAGCGTCTCCATAACTTCGTCGTCGGTAGCGCCGGCCTGCTTCGCAGCCGCGAAGCGTCCCGGCACTCAAGAGGTGCAGCCGGCCGCGGCCATGGCAGCCAGCGCCACCAGCTGTGTGGTCTTGGGATCCAGCGCGCCTTCTCGGTAGTACACGCCCGCGAACTCCTTCATGGCGCTCATCCGCTCCTCCTCCTGGAAAGAAAATTTTTGCCGAGCGCTCTCATTATACCGAAGCGCTGTCGGGCATCAAGGAACTGAGCAGGGATCCCTCCCGCCAGGCTTCACGTAAGCTGGGCCGCCAATTGGCTCTTTACAAGGCTCAAGAGTTGTGCAAAATGGATGGTACAGAGAGCCACCGATGCAGATCTCTCTCGATCGCTCCAAGCCAATCCCGCTGGCCACGCAGATTCGTCTCCACCTGGAGCGGCTCATTCGGGAGGGGCTGCTCCCGCCGGGGGTGAAGCTTCCGGCTTCAAGGGAGTTGGCCGGAGCCCTCGGGGTCAACCGGGGGACCGTGAGTCTGGTCTATGAAGAGCTGGTCGCCTCCGGCCTGGTCCGGGCCCGCGTCGGACAGGGGACATTCGTGGCCGGCGACGGCCGTGGCCCCGGCCCAGAGCCCAAGCCCTCGCCGCCGGTGCAGATCGACTGGTCCGGGCTTTTCTCCAAAAGCTCCCAGCTTCTCATCGCCGACTCTCGCCGCCGCGAGCTCCATGGTCAGGGGATCCGGCCCACGGCCGGGGTGATTTCCTTTGCCGGCGGCATGCCCGACAGCCGTCTGTTCCCGACGGAGGCCTTCCGCAAGGTTCTGAATCGGGTGATCCGGGCCGAGGGGGCCGAGCTCCTCCAGTACTACCCTGTCGGGGGATACCCGTCGCTCCGGCGCTTCCTGTCTTCCTACCTGCTCCGCTTCGGGGTGGAGGCCCGGCCAGAGGAGATCCTGATCGTGAACGGCTCGCAGCAGGGGTTCGACCTGATCGCCCGAACCCTGCTGGACCCGGGAGACTTCGTGGCCATCGAGGAGCCCACCTATCCTCGAGCCATTCAGGCCTTCCGCTCCTTCGGGGCCCAACTCCTTCCGGTGCCCCTGCACGAGGGTGGGCTCAGGCTGGATCTCCTCGAGCAGATTCTGGAACGGCGTACTGCCAAGCTCCTATACTGTCAACCGAGCGCGCACAACCCGACCGGCCTCAGCATGCCCGCCCCGGCTCGGCGCCGGCTCCTGGAGCTGGCCAGGCGCTTTCAGATCCCCGTGGTGGAGGATGGCTTTGATGGAAGCCTCTTTTACGGCGAGCGCCCGCCGCCCCCGCTCAAGGCCGAGGACCCCACCGGGCTCGTCCTCTACATCGGCACGTTCTCTAAAATCCTCTTCCCCGGGCTACGCCTGGGCTGGCTGGTAGCCTCCCCGCCGGTGCTCGAACGGCTTGAGGCAGCCAAGCAGCTTGCGGACCTCCACACGAGCCCGCTGATCCAGGCGGCGGTCTACCACTTCTGCCGGCATCGGCTCCTGGAGCGCCACCTCCGGCTCACGGCCGCCGAATACGGACGTCGACGGGCTCGGCTGTTGAGATCCCTCAAGGAGCGGATGCCCGCGGGAGTGACCTGGACCGGAGTACAGGGCGGGTTTTCGCTGCTCCTGACAGTTCCAGAGGGAATAGACACGGAGGCCCTTCTTCCGCGCGCCTGGGACCGGGGTGTTGCCTTCACTCCGGGAAGCGCGTTCTTTGTGGATGGGGGCGGGGAGCCAGCTCTCCGCCTCTCCTTCTCGGGGGTGCCGGTCTCGAAGATCGACGAAGGGGTGCGGCGGCTCGCGGGAGCGATCGCTGAGATGCTCAAGCGCCCGCGCAGCCGGTCCAGGAGGGAGGCCGCGGCGGGGCCGCCGCTCGTGTAGCTGAGGAGACCATTTCGGTGCGCACGACGGTGCGCCAACTCGGACATTGAGCCACAATCGACGGAAAAGGAGAAGCACGATGGAAGTTGGAACGCTTCGACTCAAGGTGGGGCTGGCTGAGATGCTCAAGGGCGGGGTCATCATGGACGTGACCACGGCCAGGCAGGCGAAGATCGCCGAGGATGCCGGGGCAGTGGCCGTGATGGCCCTGGAGCGCGTCCCGGCCGACATCCGAGCCCAGGGCGGTGTTGCGCGAATGGCCGCGGTGAAGAAGATCAAGGAGATCATGGCTTCCGTCACCATCCCGGTCATGGCCAAGTGCCGGATCGGCCACTTCGTCGAGGCCCAGGTCCTCGAGGCGTTGGGGGTGGACTACATCGACGAGTCCGAGGTGCTGACGCCGGCCGATGAGCGCTTCCACGTGGACAAGCTCGCCTTCAAAGTGCCCTTCGTCTGTGGCGCGCGCGATCTGGGCGAGGCCCTGCGCCGGATCGGCGAAGGGGCAGCCATGATCCGCACCAAAGGGGAGGCCGGGTCCGGTAACATCGTGGAGGCGGTCCGGCACATGCGGAAGGTGACGGGTTCCATCAAGCGCCTCACCACCCTGGGAGCCGAGGAGCTGATGGCCGAAGCCAAGGAGCTGGGGGCCCCGTACGAGCTGGTTCGCTGGGTGGCCGACAACGCGCGCCTGCCGGTCCCCAATTTCGCGGCCGGCGGGATTGCCACCCCGGCTGACGCCGCGCTGATGATGCAGCTCGGAGCCGAGGCGGTCTTTGTCGGCTCGGGAATCTTCAAGTCCTCCGACGAGGCGGCTCGCGCCAGGGCCATAGTCCAGGCGACGACCCACTACAGGGACCCCGAAGTGCTGGCCAAGGTTTCCGAGGAACTCGGGGAGGCCATGCCTGGGATCGAGACCTCCAAGCTTGCCGACAAGGAGCTCCTGCAAACCCGCGGGTGGTAGGCCGGAGGGAAGGTGAGAATCGGCGTCCTGGCCCTTCAGGGGGACTTCGCCCTTCACAGGCAGGCGCTCGACCGGATCGGCGTCGAGTCCGCGGAGGTGCGGAAGCCGTCGGGGCTTCAGGCCGTCGACGGCCTGATCATCCCTGGCGGCGAAAGCACCACGCTGCTCAAGCTTATGGAGGCCTGCGAGTTCGGCCGCGCGCTGGCGGAGTTTCATTCCGAGGGGAAGCTGATCTTCGGCACCTGCGCTGGGCTCATCGTCCTGGCTCGCGAGGTCCTGAACCCGACCCAGTCCTCTCTCGGGCTTATCGACGTCACCACCGAGCGAAACGCGTACGGCCGACAGAAGGAGTCCTTTGAGACGAGCGGGGAGGCTACCCTGGATGGTGGCCGGGACCGTCTCAAGATGGTCTTCATCCGCGCCCCTCGAATCCGCCGGGTCGGCCCCACGGTGACTCCGCTCGCCTTCCACGAGGGCGAGTGTGTGCTGGCACGGGAAGGCTCGGTGGTGGTTGCCACCTTCCACCCCGAGCTGACCGACGACGCCACGGTCCACCGGTATGTCTGCCGGATGGTGGGGGAATCCGGGCGCTGAGGCGTTCAGCCATGGCCTGGAGCGCGCCCCCGCCCCGCCGTGGGCACCCGTACTACATGTATGACGCCATCTACGCCCAGCCCGGGGCGATCCGGCTCGTGCTCCGCAACAACTCCGAGACCTTGACGGCTGCTGCCGCGCACCTCACGACGTTGGAACGGATCTTTCTCTCGGGGATCGGCACTTCTTGGCACGCATGCCTGGTGGGGGAGCTGCTCCTCTCGCAGATCGGTGGGTTGGGCCAGCGCGTGCGCGCCTTCCACTCCTTCGAGTTCAAGAACTACTGGCCGCGCCCGGACCCGGGGGTGGGCGTGATAGTCGTGAGCCATCGAGGGACCAAGCGCTTCTCGATCGAGGCCCTCCAGAAGGCGAAGGCCGGAGGCGCGGCAGGAGTGGTGATCACCGGCGTTGGAAGCGGTGAAAGGCTGAAGATCGCGGACTATCTGCTGACCACGGTGGAGCAAGAGAGCTCGGCCGCTCACACGATCAGCTATACGACCGCACTCGCGCTCCTGGCTGGCCTGGCAGCAGAGATGCGAGGGCGCGAGGAGATCAGGGCGGCACTCGAGGGGATCCCAGACCAGCTGGCCGTACTCCTCGGCCAGGAGGCGTGGAAGGAGCTGGCGGTGCGCTTCGGGGACCGACGACGCTACTACTTTGTCGGCGGCGGCCCCAACACGGCGACCGCCTACGAGGCGGCCCTCAAGATGAACGAGGCCAACTACACGACGACGGTGGGCATGAACTGCGAGCAGGTGCTCCACGGACCGTGGGTGGCCATGGAGGCGAGCGATATGGTCTGGTTGATTGCGCCGCCTGGGCCGTCGTACGAACGCTGCGTGGCCCTCGCCAGGGCGGCGAAAGAGATCGGCACGCCCGTGGTCGGTATCGTGGAGGAAGGTGATCGTGAACTCTCGGCACTGTCAGTCGAGACCGTGACCCTGCCACCGATCCCCGAGCTCCTGACCCCCCTTCTTGCGGTGGTGCCCCTCCAGCTCTTTACCTACCACCTGGCGCTCCAGCAGGGGACCAACCCGGACACCATGCGGGGCGACCAGCCAGCGCACGACCGAGCTCGGGCGGGCCTGTCGCTCTAGGGCAACGGCGAGGTGGGCAGCCGACCTGAGCGCGATCTCGCTCGAGACTTGCGGATCCATTTGGCAACAGTGGGGGTTGACAAGAGCGCGCCGTATCAGCGATTATGTGGTCAGACCAGCCGACCACGCCGCCACTGTCACAGCTTGCCGACTCCGAGGTGCGGAGGATTACATGGCTCACTTGATTTGCGAAGTCGTGTACCGGGGCATTTTTCAGAAGAACCTGGCCTCGCGCATTACGCGGGGAATCGTGCTGTCCGCGCGGAAGTCCGGGCGGTGGGGGATCGCCTTCGGCCGTTACGGGGACAGCCCCCAGCGGAATGGCATCCCCGCCAAGGACTTCTCCATCGTGGCGGACTCCCAGGAGGAGTTGGAGCAGCACATGGCTCGTTACGAGCCCAAGGAGCTCCACGTCACCATCTGCGTAGACGACACCCTGTGCAAGGGGGTGGAGTCCTGGGCCTGGTACGGGCTTCAGCCGATCAACCGGCTGCTTCTCCCCAACGGGCATCTTCTCGTCACCTCCACGGAGACCGCCGAGGACCTCCTGAAGGATGCCCATAAGAAGGCCACCCCCTACTCCATCTGGATCCTCCGCGGGAAGGCCTCCTTCGCGGGGCTCTGGGTCTACAAAGAGGACCACACCGAGGTGCGGATCCTCGGCGCCCTGGCCAGGATCGCGCCCCAGTTTCTCACCATCGAGGCGGTGTCGGAGGCCGTCAGGGAGGCGGAATGGGGGTCGGAGCTGAAGGTCGAGTCCGCGCGGAAGGCCTACGAGCGGATCGACGGGCGCCCGGTAAAGCCTACCGAGGGGAACTCCGAGATCCCGTACGCCTTCGAGATGCCCCGGTGGTGGGAGATGCGCGAGGGCGTGACGATCCCCTCTCTGCCGGTGGGGAAGCCGATCGAGGGGGGAAAGGGCTATCGGCCCGAGCGAAGCTCGGTCTTCAAGAAGTTCTCGACCCGCACGATGCGGCCGGTGGTGGACTTCGATACGTGCGTCAAGTGCACCCTCTGCTGGCTCCAGTGCCCGGATTCCTGCTTCGACGTGACGCCAGACGGCCTCTACGACGCCAACATGGAGTCCTGCTGCGGCTGCGGCGTCTGCGAGGCCGTCTGCCCGGTGGATAACTGCATCACGATGGTGAACGAGGCCGCCTTCGAGGACAACGCCAGCCAGTGGGAGATGTGGCGGAAGGATAAGGAGGGGTACAAGGCCTGGCTCGGGGCGAAGATCACCGACAAGGTCCACGTCGGTCGCTCCCACGGCTTCCGCTACCGCGGGCAGTATCAGGAGGAGCTCACCTCGGGCGAGCTGGAGCTGGGTGGGGCGCCCCTTGCCAGCGGCATTCCGGGAGAGAACGCTGCTCGGAAGGGGCTGGTCTCGACCGGTCGGGAGGAGAAGTCGTGAGCACTCGTCACGAGGGCCGCCCCGGCTTCAGGGCGCCTCACCTGACCGAGGGGAGGAACGGTTCATGTCAGTGGTAGCCCAAGCGGCTTCGGCCGCCGTTCAAGAACAAGAGATGCTGATCTCCGGCAGCGAGGCGATCGCCGAGGCCTTGGCACTCGCCGACCTCGACGTCGTCACCGCGTACCCGATCAGGCCGTACGACACGGTCATGCAGGCGATCGCGAAGAAGATCGCCAACGGCAAGCTCGTGGCCGAGTACATCGTGGCCGAGGGGGAGCACAGCCAGTTCGAGGTCGTCAAGCACGCCTCCACGGTGGGGGCGCGCGTCTTCTGCGGCTCCTCGGGGGTCGGGTGGATGTACGCCATGGAAGCCATCACGGTGACGCCGGCGCTCAGGGTGCCGATGGTCGCCATGGTCGGCAACCGCGCCCTCGACGACCCGGGCGCGTTCGGCGTCGAGCACAACGACGCGCTCTCCGTCCGGGACCTGGGGTGGCTGCTCTGCTGGGTCGACAGCTCCCAGGAGGCGCTGGACACCACGCTGATCGCCTACCGGGTGGCCGAGGACCGGCGAGTCCTCCTCCCCATCGCGATCTCCGCCGACGGCGCCTTCCTGACCCATTCGCAGGCACTCACCCGGGTGCCGTCCAAGGCCCTAGTGGAGAAGTTCCTGCCGCCGTACAACCGCGGCGACCTCCTGCTCCATCCCGACAACCCCATCACCGTCGCCCCCCAGGTGAACGAGGATTGGGTGATCGAGATCCGTCGCCAGAACAATGCGGCGACCGAGCGGGCCTACACGGTGATCGAGGAGGCGTACGCCGATTTTCGTCGGATTTTCGGCCGAGGCCCGGAGAACCCGTGGTTCGAGGAGTACATGACGGAGGATGCGGAAGTCGTCCTGATGGGGATGGGGACCCTCTCCCTTCCCGTGAAGGTGGCGATCCGCAAGATGCGCGAGGAGGGGAAAAAGGTCGGGCTGATCCGGCTGCGCTGGTTCCGCCCGTTCCCCTATGAGCAGCTTGTCGGGGCGCTCCGCAGGGCCAAAGCTATCGGGGTGATCGACCGTGACTACTCCTTCGGCGCCCCCTTCGGCTCAGGCGTGGTGGCCACCGAGGTGCGGGCGGCCCTCTACAACGCCGACCATCGGCCACCACTGATCGGGTTCATTTGCGGACTGGGCGGCCGGGAGGTGACGCTGGAGGATGTCTATAAGGCCACCGAGATCTCTTACGGCGCAGCGAAAGCTGGCCGGGCCGAGCAGACAACTTACTGGCTCGGCGTGCGCGACTAGGGAGGCCCATCCATGGATGAGACGACCACCTTCACGAACACCACGCAGCTCCTGGAGCCCTTCAAGGGGGTCAAGAAGGTCACCATCGAGGAGTACTTCTCCTCTGGCCACCGGACCTGCCAGGGGTGCGAGTCCGCCCTGGTCATGAAGCTGATGGTCAAGGCCGCTGGCCCTCGGACCATCGTGCTGGGCTCTACCGGCTGCATGTACGTGGCGAACACGACCTACTACAGCACGCCGTGGGTGGTGCCCTGGATGCATACCCAGCTCGGCTCCTCGGGCTCCGCGGCCCTCGGGACCGCAGCCGGGCTCAAGATCCTGATGAAGAAAGGGAAGATGAAGGCGGAGCCGATCAACGTCATCGCCTTCTGCGGGGACGGGGGCGGCGCCGACATGGGCCTGGGAGCGATCTCCGCGACGCTCACGCACAAAGAGTACAATTCGCTCGTGCTGCTGTACGACAACGAGTCGTACGCCAACACCGACATCCAACTCTCCGGCTCGACGCCGTACGGCGCCCACACCACCTTCAGCCCGCCCGGCTCGGCCAAACGGATCATCCACACCCGCTGGAAGAAGAACACGGCCGGGATGCTGGCGGCGGGGCACCCCGAGTGCCGCTACGTGGCCACGGTCTGCGCCTCCTACGCCGTCGAGATGATGAACAAGGTCCGCAAAGCGCTGGCGATCGGCGGCCCTACCTTCATCCACTCCCTCGACCCCTGCCCGAAAGGGTGGGACTACGACCCCATGCTCTCCCATGAGCTTGGTGAGCTGGCTGTAGAGACCGGGATCTGGCCGATGTACGAGGTGGAGGACGGCCAGCTCAACTATTACGGGAAGACCAAGGCGATCCTGGACGGGCGGAAGCGAAAGCCGGTCCGAGAGTACCTCCTGAAGCAAGGCCGCTTCGCCCACTTCACAGAGGAAGACCTCGAGTACTTCCAGGCGAAGGTGGATGAGATGTGGGAGAAGTGGGAGATCCCCGGCGTGATTCCATTCCGAGGTGACCCGAGGCGGAGGGCCTAGCCAGGGGGCGAGAGATTCTTCGCTGAGTCGCGGGGTGAAAAGGGGTCAGGCACGCGACGGGCGTGACCCCGTCCCGCGTCCCTCTATCCCGGCCCCCACCGCCTCCCGGTCCCCCTCCTCCTTCATGGGGTGGGTCACCGGAGTTTCGAGTCGCCAGCCCCGGCTCGGTAACCATAATTCTGACGCCATGCGCGCCCTTGACAGGGCTCCTTACTCTGCCTAGACTTGCCGCATGTTTCACGCCCGTAGGCTTCGGGCCGGGGGTGGCGGAGCGCTCAGGGAATCGGGTCCCGGGCAGGCCTCTCCCCTCGTTGACCACCCCGGCCGTGGGCGAAGGCGGGTGTCTGTGCGCGATCCCCCTGGCCGGCCAGAGAGGTCACTCGGCCAGGGAAAACCGGAAACCAGAATCTCAGCGAGGTAGACACCATGAAAAGGCCTTACAGACTCGGAACATGGGGCGTTCTTGTCGGCGGGCTTCTGGGCATGTGCCTCCTCCCCTTCTGGCAGAATTCGGCTGCAGCCTGGGAACCCCGAAAGCCGGTTGAGTGGATCGTCATGGCCGGCAAGGGAGGCGGCGCCGACCGGATCAGTCGGCTCATGCAAGGCGTCATTCTCGAGAACAAGTGGGTTTCAAAGCCGATCACGGTGATCAACAAGCCCGGAGGGGCGGGAGCGGAAGCCCTGACGTACCTGATGCGGAAGGAGGGCGACCCGCACGTCCTGATGACCACCCTGAACAGCTTCTTCACCACTCCCATCCTGGCGAACCTGCCGGTGGACCATACCAAGATCACGCCGGTCGCCCGCATCGCCCTGGACACCTTCCAGCTCTGGGTCCATGCCGATTCTCGATGGCAAGTCGGGGATCCCTTCTCGTTCTTCGAGTTCTGCAAGGAGCGACCCGGCAAATGCAAGGTCTCCGGCACGGGGAAAGGGCAGGAGGACTCCATCGTCTTCTCCATGCTGGAGGACGAGTTTTCCGAACCCGGTAAGCCGCTCAGGTTCACCTATGTGCCGTACAAAGGGGGAGGTCGGGTTGCCAAGGCCCTGCTGGGGAAAGAGGGAGGCATCGTGGCCAACGTCAATAACCCTGCCGAAGCCATTGAGAACCTGAGGGCGGGTAAGTTTCGCTGCCTCGCCAGCTTCACGGCCAAACGGATCGAGCCCTTCCTCGGGTGCCCCACCTTCAAGGAGCTCGGCCACGACCTCCAGTACTACATGACCCGGGCCATCAACGCCCCCGGGAAGCTCACCAAGGCGCAGCAACAGTACTGGGTGGGTGTCGTGAAGAAGTTCTACGACTCCCCGAAGTGGCAGAGCTACATGTCACGAAAGGGACTCTCGGCTTCGTGGCTGGCCGGACCGGAGCTGGTCAAGTTCTATGCCGCAGAGACAGAGAAGCACAAGAAGCTGGTGAGCGGCATGTCCCCCCAACGGCGGGAAGAGGTCTTTGGCATCAAGTAGCCGGCTGATCAGGAGCCAATGCGTCGGGCGGATATTCTGTTTGCCCTGCTGCTGCTTGGGGCAGCGGGGTACACCATGTGGGAGTCAACCAAGCTCCCGATCGGCTGGATCAGAGGAATGGGGCCGGGCGGGGGAGCGTTCCCCTTCTACGTGGCGGCCATCATGGCCCTCTCAAGCCTGATCATCATCGCTAGGGCCGCCAGGGGGGTCTCCCTCGCCCCTTTCTTCGTCGATCCCCAGGGTATGCGCACCGTCCTCAAAGCTGCAGCCCTGATCACCGGGACGGTGGCGGTGGTGTCCCTCGTGGGGATCTACGGAGCCACGATCCTGCTCTTCCTCGTCTATATGCGCTGGCTCGGAAGGCACCGGTGGCCCCAGACGATCGCCGTGGGCCTGCTGATCACCAGCGCGCTCTTCCTTTTCTTTGAGCAGTTCCTGGTTGTCCCGCTGCCGAAGGGCCTGCTGGAACCCCTCTTCTATTAGCCACGCCAGCATAGGGACACTTCCGTGGAAGGGATCCTAGCGGACCTCCTTGTCGGATTCCAGCAGGCCCTGACCGGCTATCACCTGATGATCGCCGCCATCGGCGTCGCGCTGGGGACGATGATCGGGGCGATGCCGGGCCTCGGACCGTCCAACGGAGTGGCGATTCTCCTTCCGGTCACCTTTATCATCCCTCCGAGCGCCGCGATCATCTTCGTGGCCGGCATCTACTACGGGGCTTGCTACGGCGCGGCGATCTCTTCCATCCTGCTCGGCATTCCCGGGGCCTCTATTGCCGTTCCCACCACTTTTGATGGCCGGCCAATGGCCTTGCAGGGGAGGGGGGCCCAGGCTCTCATCGCCGCCGCCACCAGCTCCTTCGTCGGGGGGACCGTGGGGATCATCCTGCTTACCCTGCTGGCAATGCCTTTAGCGGAGTTTGCCCTCAAGTTCGGCCCCCCGGAGAACTTCGCCATCATGATGCTGGCCTTCGCCACCTTCGTGGGTCTCGGGGGGAAGGATCCCTTCAAGACGCTCATCTCCATCTGTATCGGGCTCATTGTCAGTGCCGTCAGCCTCGATATCGTCAGCGGCCGGCCCAGGCTGATCTACGGGGACTGGCGCGTCTTCTACCACGGCATCGGTTTCCTGGTCGTAACGATCGGGGTCTTCGGCATCGGGGAGATCCTGGCCACGGTGGAGCAGAACCTCCGCTTCGAGATCACCCCCGTGAAGATCAGGCTCAGCCACTACTGGGAGACATTCAGGGAGCTAGCGAGGTACAAAGCTACGTTCATCCGCTCAGCCCTCTTCGGCTACTTCATCGGGGTGGTGCCGGCTGCCGGGGCCACTCCGGCTTCCTTCATGAGCTATGGTCTCACCAAGACCTTCGGCCGGGATCGGGAGAAGCTGGGCCAGGGAAGCGTCGAGGGGGTCGTGGCGCCGGAGACCGCCAACAACGCGGCCAGCACCGGAGCGTTCCTTCCCATGTTCACCATGGCCATTCCAGGTTCTCCGACTACCGCGGTGATCCTCGGCGCCCTGATGGTGTGGGGGTTGCGGCCAGGCCCCTTGCTCTTCACCGAGGAGCGGGAATTCGTCTGGGGGATGATCGCGAGCATGTACACGGGGAACATCATGGCTGTCCTGCTCAACACCCTCTTTGTGCCGGTGTTCGTGGCCCTGCTCAGGACCCCGTTCACGATCATGGCGCCGCTGGTGGTCGTGTTGAGCCTCACCGGTGGCTTTGCCGCGGAACAGGCATTCGAAGATATCTGGTGGGTGCTGATCTTCGGCCTGATGGGGTACATGTTCAAGAAGCTCGATTACCCGCCGGCCCCCATGATTCTGGCCCTGGTGCTCGGCAACATGACCGAGACTGCCCTCCGGCAGAGCCTGATCCTCTCCCATGGATCCCTGGCGATCTTCTTCACTCAGCCCATTGCGGCGGCGTTTATGACGATTTCCGTCCTCCTGGTCATGTACCCATTCCTCCGTCCCGCCCTCAAGCGGCTCTTCATCTCCATCCGGCATGCGTCCTCGCCCGGGTCGGACTTATCCGGATAGTGTCGCGGCTAGCGGCGCCAAACCCCGCCCGGTGTGGGGGGAGGGCGAGGTTCCAGCTCCGCTTGGCCGTTGCGGGGCGCCGGGCTTTCTGAGATGACCGGCGAATTCATACAGGCTGTCCTGGTCTTCTTAGGCAGCGCAGCCCTGGTCATCTTTGGTGGCATCTACCTGGCGCGGTACGGCGACGCCCTGGCGGAGCTGACGGGCTGGGGACGCCTCTGGGTGGGTACCATCCTGGTCGCGGTGGCCACGTCCCTACCCGAGCTGGTCGTCAACATCTCCGCCGTACGAATCGACGCCCCGGAGCTGGCCATCGCCAACATCTTTGGGGCAAACATGGTCAACATGTTCACGCTGGCCATGGTCGCTCTCGTCTTTGGCAGCCGGCGGTTTTTCAGCCGGCTCGCCCCTGAGCAGGCGATCCTGGCCGCCGTCGCGATTTTCCTCACCGGGACGGCCCTATTTCTAGGACTCTTTCCCCCGGGGGTGGCGATCCTTCACGTGGGCCTGGGCTCTTTTCTGGTGCTGGCGGCCTACCTGGGTGGGATGCGCCTGGTGTATCTCCGTCGGCCTGCCGAGGCACCCACCGGAGACCATGCGTCGGTTCCGGAGCAGATGAGCGTGCGGCGGGCGTGGACCCTTTTTGGTCTGGCGTCTCTGGTGGTTGTGGCGGGCGGTTTCTTCCTGGCTTACAGTGCCGACCGTATCGCCGAGATTGCCGGCGTTTCGGGCAGCTTCGTGGGGGTGGTGTCGGTGGCCCTGGTGACCACCATGCCCGAGGCCACGGTGACGGTGGCCGCCATGCGGGCAGGAGCGGCGGACCTGGGGGTGGGCAACTTGTACGGGAGCTGCGTGTTCAACGTGCTGGTGCTGGCCCTGGCAGACCCCTTCTACACCGGCGGGCCTTTGCTGGACACCATGGACAGCGCTCACGTCGTGGCAGCGCTGGTAGCTATTCTCGTGATGACCCTGGTCCTGGGTCAGGTATTGCTGCGGGGCCAGCGCCGCTGGGCCCCTGTCGCGCCCACCATGGTCGCCGTGGGGCTTATCTACCTCGGGGGGGTCTATGCCGTGTTCCGACTATCGTGAGGCATCGGGGCGGGTTCGACACGCACCAGTTCGGGGCCACTGTGGGCGCTCGGGTGAGCCGTGACCTGGCCTGACGTCGAGCCGATCAAAAGCACCAGGATCTATGCGGAGATCGTCCGCCAGCTCCAGACGCTGATCTCTGAGGGAAAGCTCAAATCGGGGGATCGGCTTCCGCCCGAGCGGGACCTCGCCGACCGCTACAAGGTGAGCCGGGCCTCGGTGCGGGAGGCGATGCGGGCCCTGGAGAGTCTCGGGCTTATCGAGATCCGAGCGGGGGAGGGGACCTTCGTCAGGGAAGTGTCGGTGGAGGCCCTCATTCAGCCGCTCGCCCTCGTGATCCTGTCCCAACGGGCTGCCGCGGAGGAGCTGTTCGAAGCTCGCAGGATCCTCGAGCCCGCCATCGCGGGACTTGCCGCCCGCCGGGCGAGCCGGGATGAGATCCACGAGATGGAGCGGATCCTGGCGGAGCAGGCCCAGGAAGTGGCCAGGGGACACACGGGCGTGACCCAGGTCGCTGCCTTCCATGCCGCGCTCGCCAGCTCGGCGCATAACCGCGCCATCACCCGCCTGCTGCATGCCCTCCTGGACTTGCTCACCCAGAGCCGGCAGGAGTTCCTTCAGGCCCCCGGCCGCCCCACCCGCTCCCACCAGGATCATCGGCGGATCCTGGCGGCCATCAAGCGCCGGGACCAGAGCGGGGCCCAACGCGCCATGCTGGCCCACCTGACTGCGGTCGAAGAGCTCCTTGTCGGGAGGGAGGGCAGGGCGGGTCGCCCCGGTACGGCGTCCAGAAAGGAGAAAGGGCGCTCGTTGAAGGGCCACCAACTTCGGCTTGACAGGCCCTAGGCGCGGCAATTAAAGTAGGGCCCGTGAGGAGACGGGAATTGATCATGCGGATGCTTCTTCTGGGCTTGATTCTGCTGGTACTGCCGGGCTTGCCCGGAGCATCCGCGATCTAATAACGACGCCGGATGCCACGGGCAGGAGGAGGCCCGTGGCATTCGAAAGGCATGAAGGGCCACGGGGAACCTCGTGGCCCTTTGATTTTTCTGCCATTTTTCGCTTTGTTTTCAGACAGATCCGAGTGATCCTGGGAGGGTGCCCAGTCGGTGATGCCAGACGATGCCTAAATACGTTTACTTCTTCGGGGGCGGAAGGGCGGAAGGGTCTACCCGGATGCGGAACCTTCTGGGAGGCAAGGGGTGCGATCTCGCCGAGATGACCGCCCTCAAAATACCGGTTCCACCGGGTTTCACCATCAGCACCGAGGCATGGGCAGCGTACGAGAAGGCGGAGAGGCAGTACCCGGCGGGGATCTGGAAGGAGACCCTCGAACACCTGGCTCGGCTGGAGAGGGCGACAGGGCTCCGGTTCGGCGATGCCGATCGACCCCTGCTGGTCTCGGTCCGATCGGGAGCGCGGATCTCCATGCCCGGGATGATGGAGACCATCCTCAACCTCGGTCTTAACGACCAGACGGTGAGGGGGCTGGCAGGGTGGACCAAGAACGAGCGGTTTGCGTGGGACTGCTACCGTCGCTTTATTACTATGTTTGGCGGCGTTGTCCTCGGCCTCGAGCGCCGGGGATTTGAGCAGCTCCTAGACGAAGCCAAGGCGCGGCTCGGGGTCAAGACCGATGCCGAGCTGCCGGCAGACGCGCTCCGGGAGCTCGTGAGCCGGTACAAGGGGCTGATCGAGGAGCGGACACGCCGCCCGTTTCCTCAAGATCCAAAGGAGCAGCTCAAGCTCGCGATCAAGGCGGTCTTCGACTCCTGGTTCTCCAAGCGGGCGGGCGAGTACCGTCGCATCCATGGGATCCCCGGGAATTGGGGGACAGCGGTGACAGTGATGGCCATGGTCTTCGGGAACCTCGGGGAGACGTCGGGCACCGGGGTGGCCTTCACCCGCGACCCCTCAACCGGAGAGCGCCGGTTCTTCGGCGAGTTTCTCGTCAACGCACAAGGTGAGGACGTGGTGGCGGGGATTCGCACGCCGGAGCCCATCTCAGCCCTCCAGACCCGAATGCCGAAGGTCTACGACCAGCTGCTCGATATTCAGGGCCGGTTGGAGAAGCACTACCGGGAGATGCAGGACCTGGAGTTCACCGTGCAGGAGGGGACGCTGTACCTCCTCCAGACGCGCTCGGGCAAGCGGACCGCCCCGGCCGCGGTGAGAATGGCTGCCGAGATGGTGAAGGAACGGCTGATCGACCGAGAGACGGCGCTCCTGCGCGTGGACCCGCGCTACCTCGACCAGCTTCTCCATCCGGTCTTCGACGGTACGCAACAGGCGCGCGCTGGTCGTGAAGGCAGGTTGCTCGCCAGGGGTCTCCCCGCCGCTCCCGGGGCCGCGGTCGGCAAGGCGGTCTTCGATGCCGAGCGGGCCGTAGAGTGGGGGAAGCAAGGCGAGAGGGTGATCCTGGTTCGCGCGGAGACCTCGCCGGAGGACGTGGCGGGCATGCACGCCGCCGACGGGATCCTGACCTCAAGGGGGGGGCTGACGTCCCATGCCGCTGTGGTGGCGCGCGGGATGGGGAAGTGCTGCGTTGTGGGAGCGGCGGACGTGGCGGTGGAAGAGGCAAAACGGGAGTTTCAGGTTGGGAGCCATCTGGTTCGCGAAGGGGATGTCATCTCGCTCGATGGCTCAACGGGCGAGGTGATCCTGGGGGCGGTCCCCACGAAGCCATCCGAGATCGTGCAGGTGCTGGAAACGAAGGTGAGCGCCGACGCTTCCCTGCTGTTCCAGGAGTTTGACGCGATCATGCGGTGGGCCGACGAGGTCCGGACCATTGGCGTCAGGGCGAATGCCGATACCCCAGCTGATGCGGAGAGAGCCCGGGGGTTCGGCGCCGAGGGGATCGGGCTCGCCCGCACCGAGCACATGTTCTTCAAGCCAGAGCGGGTGCCCATCGTTCGCGAGATGATCATGGCGGCGGACGCCGAGACGCGCCGGAAGGCGCTGGAAGAGCTTCTCCCCATGCAGCGGGAGGACTTCATCGGGATCTTCAGGGCGATGGCCGGCCAGCCGGTGACCGTCCGGCTGCTGGACCCCCCGCTCCACGAATTTCTCCCGCACGTGGAGGAACTCCTCGAGGAGCATACCCGGCTCGTGGCTCTGGGAGAGAAGCCAGAGCGAGTCAAGACCCTCGAGGAGCTCATCGCCAAGGTTCGCTCGCTCCGGGAGTTCAACCCCATGCTGGGCCATCGCGGCTGCCGCCTGGGGATCACCTTCCCCGAGGTCTACGAGATGCAGCTGCGGGCTATTTTCGAGGCCGCCTGTGCACTCGCCAAGGAGGGCGTGGCCGTCCATCCGGAGGTGATGATCCCGCTGACCGGCACCGTGGGAGAGATGAAGCTCACGCGGGAGCTGGCGGTGCGCATGGCCGAGCAGGTCATGGGGGAGACCGGCGTGCGGGTCCCGTACCTGGTGGGGACGATGATCGAAGTGCCGCGGGCAGCGCTCGTGGCGGATCAGATTGCCCGGGAGGCGGAGTTTTTCTCCTTCGGCACCAACGACCTGACCCAGATGACCTTCGGGTACAGCCGGGATGATATCGGGAAGTTCCTTCCATTCTATCTGGACAGAGAGCTTCTCCCGCACGATCCGTTCTCGGTGCTGGACCAGGAAGGGGTCGGCGACCTGGTTCGCATCGGGATCGAGCGGGGACGCAAGACCCGGCCCGATCTCAAGATCGGGATCTGCGGAGAGCATGGGGGCGAACCCGCCTCAGTCGAGTTCTGTCACCGGGTCGGCATGACCTATGTCTCCTGTTCTCCGTTCATGATCCCTGTTGCGAGGCTGGCGGCCGCCCACGCCCGGATCAAAGAGGCGCCGGGCGCAAGGGCCAGACCGAGAAGTGGCAGGCGGCGGGCAGCCACCGGAGTCAAGAATGCTTAGCCTGGAAGGCGTCTTTATCCCTGTCCCGACTCCGTTTTGGGGAGATCAGGTTTCCGTTGAACGGCTCAAGGCCAACCTCGATCGGTGGAACCGGACCAACCTTGCGGGGTACGTGGTGCTCGGCTCGACCGGTGAGTTCCCGCTCCTCAGCGAGGAGGAGCGGGAGCGGGTGCTGGAGGCGGCCCGGCAAGCCGTTCCGGAGGGGAAAATGCTCATCGCGGGCACCGGAGCCGAGTCGACCCAGGCGACCATCCTGCGGACCAGGCGGGCTGCCGAGATCGGGGCTGGTGTGGCCATCGTGATCACTCCCCACTACTACAAGAAGGGGCTCTCCCAGCCGGGCGCCCAGATCCGGCATTACCTGGCGGTGGCTGATGCCTCGCCGATCCCGGTCATGCTCTACAACTTCCCTTTGAACACCGGGATCAACCTGGAGCCGGAGACCGTCGCGCGCATCGCCGAACATCCCAACGTCTGCGGGATGAAGGATTCTTCTGGGAACGTCCCGCAGGCGGGCCAGATTATCCACCAGACGCCCAAGTCGTTTCACCTGCTGGTTGGGGCCTGCGCGGCTCTCCTCCCCGCCCTTGCGATCGGCGCCTCGGGCGGGATCCTGGCCCTGGCCAACATCGCCTCTCAGGAGCACTGCGAGATCTATGCCCTCGCCCGGCAGGGGCGGTGGGACGAGGCGCGGGAGATTGTCTACCGGCTCATGTCCGTGGATCGGGGCGTGTATGCCTCCTACGGCATCGGCGGGATCAAAGCGGCCTTGGACCTTCAGGGCTTTTACGGGGGGCCTTGCCGGGCGCCTCTCGGCGTTCCCGACGGCGGCGCCATCGAGGAGATCAGGGAGGTCCTGGCCACCGCCGGGCTTCTGTAGCACAATTCGGGCGCCGGCTTTGCCGGTGCACCTTGGGGGGGGTCGGCACGCGGAGCAGCCTCGCTCAGGCGAGGCTGCGCAGAGCGCGAGCCGCAGGCGAGTGGAGGGGGCCAAGCCCCCGTCCGAGGAAGTCAAGGAGCTCCTGGCGCCACAGGGCTTGATATAGTGCGGGGGTCGAGCGCGGGCTTTGCCCGCGTCCCCTAAGGGGGGAGGTTCGGCAGGGGGGCGCAGCCCCCCTCCGAGGAGATCAGAAGGAGGCGAGGCGGTGAAACTCTCAGGCGCACGAATCTTCTTGGAGTGCCTCAAACGTGAAGGAGTCGAGGTGATCTTCGGGCTGCCAGGCGGGGCGGTTCTGCCCGTCTACGACGCCCTCTATGACTTTCAGGGTTTCAAGCACATCCTGGTGCGCCAGGAAGCTGCGGCGGGGCACGCCGCAGGGGGGTATTCCCGGACGACCGGGAAGACGGGGGTGGCCCTCGTGACCTCCGGGCCGGCCGCGACCAACCTGGTCACCGCGCTCCAGGACGCCTATATGGACTCGATTCCGATTGTGGCCTTCACCGGTCAGGTCCCCACCCACCTCATCGGCAACGACGCCTTCCAGGAGGCGGACAACGTGGGGATTACCCGCCCCTGCACGAAGCACAACTTCCTGGTGAAGGATGGCGCGGCGATGGCCACGATCATCCGGGAGGCCTTCCACATTGCCTCCACTGGCCGGCCAGGCCCGGTCCACGTGGATCTGCCCAAGGATATCCTGGTCAAGGAGTGGGAGTTCCGCTATCCGGAAAAAGTCTACGTGCGCAGCTACAACCCCACCTACGAGGGGCATCCGGGACAGATCAAGAAGGCAGCGAAGGCGATGCTCCGGGCCAGGCGGCCGGTCCTCTATGTCGGCGGTGGCGTCATCTCCTCGGATGCGCACAACGTGCTCCTGAGGCTCGCTGAGCTGACACAGATCCCCGTTACCACGACCCTGATGGGGCTCGGCGCCTTCCCCTCGGAGCACCCGCTGTCACTGGCGATGCTGGGGATGCACGGGACCTATTACGCCAACATGGCCGTGCACAACTCGGACTGTCTGATCGCGGTGGGGGCGCGCTTCGACGACCGGGTGACGGGGAAGATCGAGCTGTTCGCTCCCCACGCGGAGATCATCCATATCGACATCGATCCCTCGTCGATCTCCAAGAATGTTCAGGTGCACATTCCGATCGTCGGCGATGCCCGTCGGGTGCTTGCCAAGCTCGCCGAGGCCGTGAAAGCCGAGATGCCTGAGGACCTCCCATCGGTCACCCGGGAGGCCCGGAAGGCATGGCAGGCCCAGATCGCCGAGTGGAAGGCCCGCTACCCGCTCCGGTACGACCGGGACGACGAGGTGATCAAGCCCCAGTACGTCATCCAGGAAATCTCGAACCTGACCCAGGGGGAGGCGCTCATCGTTACGGGCGTCGGGCAACACCAGATGTGGGCGGCCCAGTACTACAAGTTCAAACACCCGCGGCGCTGGTGCACCTCCGGGGGTCTCGGGACCATGGGGTACGGGCTCCCCACCGCCCTCGGGGTGCAGGCGGCGCATCCGGACAAGCTCGTGGTCAATATCGACGGGGACGGCAGCTTCGTGATGAACGGCCAGGAGCTGGCCACCTGCTTCGAATTCCAGCTGCCGGTGAAGACCGTGATCATCAACAACGGCTATCACGGCATGGTGCGCCAGTGGCAGGAGATCATCTACAAAGAGCGGTACTGCGCCGTCGACCTCTCCGCCAGCCCGGACTTCGTGAAGCTGGCCGAGGCGTACGGCTGCGTGGGGATTCGCGCCACTAAGCCTAGCGAGGTCGTGTCGGCCCTGGAGAAGGCGTTTGCCACCCCTGGCCCGGTGGTGGTGGACGTCATGGTGGACCGCCAGGAAGACGTGTTCCCGATGGTGCCAGCCGGCGGGGCCAACAAAGATATGATCCTGGAACGGCCGAGCTCGGTGCTCAGGGAGAAGGCGGCCAAGGCGCAGAGCGGATTCTAAATCGAGGATTGCGCGGGCGAAGCCCGTGCTCGAACGGAAGAAAGCTCGATCGAGAGAAAGGATAAGCGCCGTGCAGAACGGAAGTGAACCACGGAAGCATACGATCGCAGCGCTGGTGGAGAACCGCTTTGGGGTGCTCTCGCGCGTCGCAGGGCTATTCTCCGCCCGCGGCTACAACATCGAAAGCCTCTCGGTAGGGGAAACTCTGGACCCGACCGTGTCGCGCATGACCCTCGTGGTGCGCGGGGACGAGTTCGTCATCGAGCAGGTTATCAAACAGCTCCACAAACTCATTGACGTGCTCAAGGTCACCGATCTGACCGAGGAGGGGCACGTGGAGCGCGAGTTGATCCTGGTGAAGGTCAACGCTGAACCGGTCTCTCGCGCCGAAATTTTGCGGATCGCCGACATCTTCCGGGCCAAGGTCGTGGATGTCACGCCGCTGACCTATACGGTGGAGGCTACCGGCGACGAGTCGAAGGTCGATGCCATCGTCGAGCTGCTGCGCCCCTTCGGCATCCAGGAGCTGGTTCGCACCGGGAAGGTGGCCATCGCCCGGAGCTCCAAGAACAGGATTCACAGAATCGAGGAGAGGCTCGGGAAACCCAGGCCGGCGGAGCAGGGTCGGACCCAGAACCAGACCGGTGACCCGAGGATCGTCGGCTTTGTCGATTAGGGTTGGAAAAGGGGGGAGTGGAATGCCGGCCAAAATCTACTACGATCAGGATGCGGATCTCGGGTTGCTGCGAGGGAAGAAGATTGCCGTGATCGGTTACGGGAGCCAAGGGCATGCCCACGCCCTGAATCTCAAGGACTCGGGGCAGGATGTGGTGGTCGGGCTCTACAAAGGGTCCAAGAGCTGGACCAAGGCCGACAAGGACGGCCTTCAGGTCGCCACCGTCGCCGAGGCGGCTCAGATGGCCGACGTCATCATGATTCTCCTGCCCGACCCGGTGCACCGGGCCACCTTTGAGGAGTCCGTCAAGGGCGGCCTCTCGAGGGGGAAGACGCTGATGGTGGCCCACGGCTTCAGCATCCACTTCAACCAGGTGGTGCCGCCCCGCGACGTCGACGTGTCGATGATCGCGCCCAAGGCGCCCGGCCACATCATGCGCGACCTCTTCACCCAGGGCCCCGGAGTCCCGGCGCTCCTCGCCGTGGCCCAGGATACGTCCGGGAAGGCCAAAGAGATGGCTCTGGCCTACGCGAGGGGGGTTGGGTGCACCCGTGCGGGCGTCATCGAGACGACCTTCAGGGAAGAGACGGAGACGGATCTGTTCGGCGAGCAGACCACGCTCTGCGGCGGCATCTCGCACCTGATCAAGGCCGCCTTCGAGAGCCTGGTGGAGGCCGGTTACCAGCCCGAGGTCGCCTACTTCGAGTGCATGCACGAGATGAAGCTGATCGTGGACCTGTTCTACCAGGGGGGCCTGGCCTACATGCGGTACTCGGTCTCTGACACCGCCGAGTACGGGGATTACACCCGCGGTCCCCGCATCATCACCGAGGAGGTCCGCGCTGAGATGAGGAAGATTCTGGGCGAGATCCAGTCCGGCCAGTTTGCCCGAGAGTGGGTCCTGGAGAACCAGGCGAACCGGGCGCAGTTCCTGGCGATGCGGAAGCGGGACGCCGAGCATCCGATCGAGGAGGTCGGCAAGCGCCTCCGGGGCATGATGAGTTGGATTACCCCGCCGCGGATGTAGGGGTCGGGAGGATGCGCGTTTCCAGCGCGGACGGTGGCGAGGAGGCCGATGCGAATTCCGGTGGCGCCTGAGGGGTGGCCGTTCATCTTGGCTCCCGCCGGGGGAGCTCTGGCGCTCTGGCTCGTCGGCTGGTGGGTGGCGGCTGCGGTCTTTGCCGCGGCAGCGCTGGCATCTGCGGGCTTCTTCCGAGACCCGGAACGGACCCTGCCGGCCCTCCCGGGCGTGATCGTGGCGCCCGCTGACGGGCGCGTGATGGAACTGCGGGAGATCGCGGATCCGTTCGTGGGTGAAGGGGTGCGGCTGTCGATCTTCCTCTCCCCGCTCGATGTCCACATCAACCGTGCTCCGATCGGCGGGCTGGTGCTGCGGGTGGAGCGTCAGCCGGGGCGGTTCCTGGCGGCCTACCGGCCCGAGGCGTCGGAGGCCAACGAGCGCTGCACGCTCCATCTCCAGGGGGATGTGGGCCCGGTCTCGGTGCGGCAGATCGCCGGGACCGTGGCACGACGCATTGTCTGCCGGGTACGGGCCGGCGACAAGCTCGAGCAGGGCCAACGGTTCGGGCTGATCCGGTTCGGCTCGCGAGTCGACATGGTGATGCCGCGGACTGCTCAGGCGCGCGTCCGGGTGGGCGATCGGGTGCGCGGGGGCGAGACGGTGATTGGAGTGATCGCATGAGGCGACGGTTCGTGAAGCCGCGATTTCGGCGAGGGGAGAGGGCCAAGGGGCCGCGCAGCCGGCGGTGGCAGGAGTTCCGGGCGCGGCGGCGCGGGATCTTCCTCCTCCCGAGCCTCCTGACCACGGGCAACCTCTTCTGCGGGTTTCTGGCCCTCATCCTCACCGTGGAGGCCCGCTACGCCGAGGCGGCCCTCGCCGTCTTCGTCGCCGTTGTGATGGACATCCTGGACGGGAAGGTGGCCCGGGTGACCAAAACGACGACCCAGTTCGGACTCGAGTTCGACTCGCTCGCGGATGTGGTGTCCTTCTGCGTGGCCCCGGCCTTCCTCCTCCACGCTTGGGCGCTCTCCGGGATGGGGAGGGCCGCCTGGCCTGCCGCGTTCCTCTTCGTCACGTGCGGGGCCTTGCGACTGGCTCGCTTCAACGCGATGGCGGGCACCGCTGACCGGCGCTACTTTGTGGGGCTTCCCACCCCGGCTGCCGCGGGGCTCATGGCCTCCCTCGTCCTCCTCTTGGAAGGGAGGGAGCTGTCCCGCTGGGAACTGCTTCTCCTCAGCGGGGCCACGTACGTGGTAGCCCTGCTGATGGTCTCCACCTTCCGCTACTACAGTTTCAAGGAAGTGGACTTCGCCCGGCGGCGGCCGTTCAGAACGATCGTGGTGGTGGCGCTCGGCGTGCTGATCGTCGCGACCCATCCCCAGCTCTTCCTTTTTGTCATTTTCGGGCTCTACGGGCTGTCCGGGCCCGCGCGCCGCCTCTGGACGTGGAAGCGCGAAGTGGGAGCTCACGTGGAAGCCGAACGCAAAGAGCCTAGCTAGACTCAGCGAAGGAGGGAACGAGTCATGGACCGCGTCGTCATCTTTGATACGACGTTGAGGGATGGGGAGCAGGCGCCGGGCTTTTCCATGAACACCATGGAGAAGCTGGAGATGGCACGGCAGCTGGCCCGCCTCAACGTGGACGTCGTCGAAGCGGGCTTCCCGATCTCGTCCGACGAAGACTTCGAGGCCAGTCGGGAGGTGGCAAAGCAGGTCGGGACGCTGGAGGGAGCCCCCGCCATCTGCGGCCTGTCCCGGGTGGGGCTTGCCGACATCGACCGGTGCTGGGAGGCGGTCAAGTACGCCAGGCGGCCGCGCATCCACACCTTCGTCGCGACCTCGGACATCCACCTGAAGTACAAGCTCAGAAAAACCCGCGCCGAGGTCCTGAAGGCAGCCGTGGAGGCGGTCAAGCATGCCCGGGGCTACTGCGAAGATGTGGAGTTCTCGCCCGAGGATGCGTCGCGGTCGGACTTCGACTACATGTGCGAGGTCCTGGAGGCCGTGATCGATGCCGGGGCGACGACCATCAACATCCCCGACACGGTGGGGTACGCGATCCCGCAGGAGTGGGGGGAGCGGATCGCCCGGATCCGTGAGCGGGTGAAGAACAGCGCCAAAGCTGTCCTGTCCGTCCACTGTCACAACGACCTGGGGCAGGCTGTCGCCAACTCCCTGGTGGCGATTATGAACGGAGCCCGCCAGGTGGAGTGCACGATCAACGGGATCGGCGAGCGGGCGGGCAATGCCTCCCTCGAGGAGATCGTCATGGGGCTCCGCACGCGGCGGGATATCTTCGGGATCGGTACGCAGGTCAAGACCGAGGAGATCTTCCGCACCTCCAAGCTGCTCTCTCACATCACCGGGGTTCACGTCCAGCCGAACAAGGCGATCGTGGGAGAGAACGCTTTCGCCCACGAGGCGGGGATCCACCAGCACGGCGTCCTTCAGGAGCGGCTCACCTACGAGATCATGACGCCGCAGGATATCGGCCGCGCCTCGAACAAGCTCGTGCTGGGGAAACATTCGGGTCGCCATGCCCTCGCCGTGCGTCTGAAGGACCTCGGCTTCGACCTGAGCGGGCCCGATCTCGATAAGGCATTCCGGAAGTTCAAGGATCTGGCCGACCGGAAAAAGGAGGTCTACGACGAGGATCTGATGGCCATCGTCACAGACGAGATGGCCACTACAAAGGAAACATACACGCTGGACTACGTGCAGGTGCTCAGCGGCACGGCGATCATTCCGTCGGCGACCGTGCGCCTGAACAAGGAAGGGCAGGTCTTCCAGGACTCCGGCGTCGGCGACGGGCCCGTGGACGCCGTCTTGAACGCGATCGACGCTATCACGGGGCTCAAGGGCCGCCTTCAGGATTACGCCCTGCGGGCGGCCACCTCAGGGACGGACGCCATCGGCGAAGTCTCGGTGAAGGTGGATTTCGACGGCACCGTGGTCACCGGCAAGGGGGCCTCCACCGACATCATCGAGGCCAGCGCGAGAGCCTATGTCAACGCGCTGAACCGTCTGGCCTCTCCGGTGGTCAAGAAGTTCGCGGGGATCGGCCCATGACCGCGCACGGACAGCTTGCGCGCGCGTGAGAGAAGACGATGGGGATGACAATTACGGAGAAGATCCTGGCTGCCCACGCGGACAAGCGGGAAGTCCACCCCGGGGAGCTGATCACCTGCCGGCTTGATCTGCTCATGGGAAACGACATCACCGCTCCCATCGCGATCAAGGAGTTCGAGAAGGTGGGGGCAACTGCGGTATTCGACCCCGACCGCTTGGCTATCGTCCTCAGCCACTTCGTTCCGGCGAAGGATATCAAGTCGGCGGATCAGTGCAGGATCGTGCGGGACTTTGCCAAGCGGCACCGCCTCAAGTACTTCTACGACGAAGGACGGGGCGGCATCGAACACATCCTGCTCCCCCAGGAGGGGCTCGTCGTCCCCGGCGACGTGGTGCTGGGAGCTGACTCCCACTCCTGCACATACGGCGGGCTCGGCTGTTTCGCCGCCGGCGTCGGCTCCACCGATCTCGCCGCGGCCATGATCACCGGAGAGACGTGGTTCAAGG
>JBHIBG010000026.1:0-31663 GCA_046758965.1 Methylomirabilia bacterium
CGCTCCGGCCTTCGGCGATGGCCCAGACGATCAGCGATTGACCGCGCTGCATGTCTCCCGCGGTAAACACGCCCGGAACAGTCGTCATCCAGTTCTCGTCTCGCCAGACGTTGCCTCGCTCGGTCAGCTTGACTCCGAGCTGGCTCAGGAGACCGTGCCGCTCCGGGCCGAGAAACCCCATCGCGAGGAGCACCAGCTCCGCTTCCACCTCGAACCCGGTGCCGGGGATCGGCTTGAACTCCAACCGGCCTCCCTCCACCACCATCTCGACCCGATGGGCGTGGAGCCCCTTGACGCGGCCGTTGTCCCCTGAGAAGCGGGTGGTGGAGACCGAGTACTCGCGGGTCCCTCCTTCCTCGTGGGCGGCCGAGGTGTGGAAGATGTTCGGCCACTGGGGCCAGGGGTTGTCCGGCGCCCGCCGCTCCGGCGGGCGGGGGAGGAGCTCGAACTGGTGGACGGAGAGCGCTCCCTGACGGTGAACGGTCCCCAGGCAGTCGGCCCCGGTGTCTCCGCCGCCGATGATGACCACGCGCTTCCCCGTTGCGCTGATGAACTTCTCGTCCGGGATCAGGTCCCCCTCGCAGCGCCTGTTCTGGAGGGTCAGGTACTCCATGGCGAAATGAATCCCGCGAAGCTCGCGCCCGGGGATCTTGAGGTCGCGCGGGATCGTCGCCCCGCCGGCCAGCAGGATGGCGTCGTACTCCTTGCGCAGCTCCTCTGTCGACACGTTACCGCCGACGTTGGCTTTGACGTGGAAGCCGATCCCCTCCTTCTCCATGAGCTGCAGCCGGCGGTCCAGGACCCACTTTTCCATCTTGAACTCCGGGATCCCGTACCGTAGCAGACCGCCGATCCGGTCGTCCCTTTCGAAAACGGTAACCCAGTGCCCCGCGCGATTCAGCTCCTGGGCTGCCGCCAACCCGGCGGGGCCTGAGCCCACGACAGCGACCTTCTTACCGGTCCGCATCGCCGGCGGCTCGGCCTTCACCCACCCCGCGTCGAAGGCGTAGTCGACGATCGCCAGCTCGATGGCCTTGATCGTCACCGGGTCGTCGTTGATCCCGAGCACGCAGGAGCCCTCGCACGGGGCAGGGCAGAGCGCCCCGGTGAACTCCGGGAAGTTGTTGGTCGCGTGCAGGCGGTCGATCGCCTCACCCCACTGACCCCGGTAGACCAGGTCGTTCCAGTCGGGGATGAGGTTCCCGAGCGGGCAGCCCTGGTGGCAGAAGGGGACACCGCAATCCATGCAGCGCGCCCCCTGCCGTTGGAGGCTGTCCGTGGGCCAGGAGAGCACTTGCTTCCTCCAGTCCCGGACCCGCTCCGCGACCGGCCGGTACGGCTGCTTGTCGCGCTTGAACTCGACGAAGCCGGTCGGCTTACCCATGTGCCCCTTCCATCACCGCCTTCTCCCAGGCGACCCCTTCCTCCTGGGCGCGCTTCATCGCGTTGAGCGCCCGCTTGTAGTCTCGCGGTATCACTTTCACGAACTTCGGCTGCACGGTCTCCCACCTGGTCAGGACGCGCTCCGCCACGGCGCTCCGGGTGTAGCGGATGTGGCGACGCAGCAACTCTTTGACTTCCTCTACGTCCTCATGGGCCGCGAGCGGCTCGAGGTCGACCATGCCGAGGTTGCACCGACGCTTAAAGTCACCGGCCTCGTCCAAGACGTAGGCGAGGCCACCCGACATGCCAGCGGCGAAGTTCCGTCCGGTGGTGCCGATCACGACCACGCGCCCCCCCGTCATGTACTCGCAGCCGTGGTCGCCGACCCCCTCGACCACCGCCTGAGCACCGCTGTTCCTCACCGCGAAACGCTCCCCCGCGACGCCTCGGAAGTAGGCTTCGCCGCCCGTGGCGCCGTAAAGGACCACGTTGCCGACGAGGATGTTCTCCTCGGGGGCAAACGTGGCCTCGCGGGGCGGGTAGGCAATGATCTTGCCGCCCGACAGACCCTTGCCGAGGTAGTCGTTGGAGTCCCCCTCCAGGATCAGGGTAATCCCTGTCGGGACGAAGGCCCCGAAGCTCTGCCCCGCGGACCCCGTGAAGTGGATCCGGATTGTGTCCTCTGGCAGCCCCTCGGGGCCGTACCGGTTGGTCACCTCGAAACCCAGGATGGTACCGACCGTGCGGTTGACGTTCCGGATCGGTAGGCGCAGGTCCACCGGCTCCCGGCGTTCGAGCGCGGGCTGGCAGAGAGGAACAATCGTAGTCCGGTCGAGCGATCTCTCCAGGCCATGGTCCTGCTCCCGCACCTGGTGTATGGCCACGTCGGGCCCGACCTCGGGGCGGTAGAGAATTGAAGAAAAGTCGAGGCCCCGGGCCTTCCAGTGGTCCACAGCGCCCCTCGTCTCGAGCCGGTCCACCCGGCCGATCATCTCCTCCATCGTCCGGAACCCGAGCTTGGCCATGTACTCCCGGACCTCCTCGGCGAGGAAGCGGAAGAAATTCTCGACGAACTCCGGCTTCCCCGTGAACTTCTTCCTGAGCTCGGGATCCTGGGTCGCGATCCCCACCGGGCAGGTGTTCAGGTGGCAGACCCGCATCATGATGCAGCCCATCACGACCAACGGCGCGGTGGAGAAGCCGTATTCCTCGGCGCCCAGCAGCGCGGCGACAACCACGTCCCGGCCGGTCTTCATCTGCCCGTCCACCTGGACGGCGATCCGGTCGCGGAGCTTGTTCAGCACCAAAACCTGTTGGGTCTCGGCGAGCCCCAGCTCCCACGGGAGCCCTGCGTGCTTGATGCTGCTGAGGGGGGAGGCACCCGTGCCGCCGTCGTGGCCGGAGATCAGCACGACGTCGGAGAAGGCCTTTGCCACCCCCGCCGCGATGGTCCCGACCCCTACCTCGGCGACGAGTTTGACATGAATTCGCGCCCTTGGGTTACTGTTCTTGAGATCGTGGATGAGCTGCTTCAGGTCCTCGATGGAGTAGATGTCGTGGTGCGGGGGCGGGGAGATCAGCCCGACACCGGGCGTGGAGTGCCGCACCCTGGCGATCCACGGGTAGACCTTGTGACCGGGAAGCTGACCGCCTTCGCCCGGCTTGGACCCCTGGGCCATCTTGATCTGGAGGTCGGTCGCGTTGACGAGGTACTCGCTCGTGACGCCGAAGCGGCCGGAGGCGACTTGCTTGACCGCGCTCCGCCGCCAGTCGCCGTTGGGGTCCCGCCGGTAACGGGCCGGGTCCTCCCCCCCTTCGCCGGTGTTGGAGCGGGCGCCGATGCGGTTCATGGCAATGGCCAGCGTCTCGTGGGCTTCCTGGCTGATCGCACCGTAGGAGATCGCCCCGGTGGCAAAGCGCTTGAGGATCGACTCCACCGGCTCGACCTCTTCGATCGGGATGGGATGGTCGGCGAACCTGAACTCGAAGAGCCCGCGGAGGGTGCACAGGTTCCGGGTCTGGTTGTTCACCAGCTCGCTGTACTCCTTGAAGATCTTGAACCGGCCGCTCTGAGTGGCGTGCTGGAGCTTGAAGACCGTCTCCGGGTTGAACAGGTGGTACTCCCCGTCGCGCCGCCACTGGTACTCGCCTCCCCAGTCGAGCTCGGGCCTCCCCACGGGGCGCTCGGGGAAGGCGCGGCGGTGGCGGAGAGTCGACTCCCGGGCGATCACGTCCAGCCCCACGCCCCCGATCCGCGAGGCGGTCCAGGTGAAGCGCTTGTCCACGAACGACCTGCTGAGCCCGACGGCCTCGAAGACCTGGGCGCCCCCATACGACTGAATCGTGGAGATCCCCATCTTGGAGATGACCTTGAGCACTCCCTTGTTGAGGGCCTTGATGTAGTTCTTGATCGCCTTCCCATGGTCGACGCCTTGCAGGAGCCCCTGGCGGATCATGTCGTCCAGGCTCTCGAAGGCCAGGTAGGGGTTGATCGCGCCCGCCCCATACCCCAGGAGCAGCGAGGCGTGGTGAACCTCCCGCGGCTCCCCGCTCTCGATCACGAGCCCCACCCGCGTCCGGGTCCCCTCGCGGACCAGGTGGTGGTGAACTCCGGCGGTCGCCAGCAGCGCCGGAATCGGTGCCAGGTCCTTGTCCACACCCCGGTCGGAGAGGATGATGAGCGTGTACCCCTCGGCAATGGCCTGGCTGGCCCCGAGACACAGCTCCTCCAGGGCCCTCTCGAGGCCCGCTCCGCCGTGAGCGACGGGGAACAGCATGGGAAGGGTGATGGACTTGAGTCCCGGCCGATCCACATGGCGGATCCGGGCCAGCTCCTCGTTGTCGAGGATCGGTGTCTTGAGCTTGATCTGGCGGCAACTCTCGGCCTCGGGCTTGAGCAGGTTCCGCTCGGGACCGATCGTGGTCGCCATCTGAGTCACCAGTTCCTCCCGGATCGCGTCCAGCGGCGGGTTGGTCACCTGGGCGAAGAGCTGCTTGAAATAGTCGTAGAGGAGGCGCGGCCGGTTAGAGAGGACGGCCAGCGAGGTGTCGGTCCCCATGGAGCCCACAGGCTCCTCCCCGTTCAGGGCCATGGGCGCCATCAGGATGCGCAGGTCTTCGTGGGTGTATCCAAAGGCCTGCTGGCGCTGCAGCACCGTCTCGTGGTCCGGCTCGTGCACGTGGGGGGGAGGCGAAAGCTCCTCTAGCGGGACCAGGTTCTGCCTCAGCCACTCTCTGTACGGGTGCTCGCTGGCAAACGCGCGCTTCAGCTCGGTGTCGTCGATGATCCGCCCTTTGGAGGTATCCACCAGGAAGATCCTGCCGGGGTGGAGTCGCTCCTTGATCAGGACGTTTTCAGGGGGGATGTCCAGCACCCCGACCTCCGAAGCCATGATCACCAGGTCGTCCTTGGTCACGTAGTAGCGCGAGGGACGGAGGCCGTTCCGGTCCAAGACCGCCCCGATCACCGTGCCGTCGGTGAACGCGATGGAAGCCGGTCCGTCCCAGGGCTCCATCAGGCAGCCGTGGTACTCGTAGAACGCCTTGAGGTTCTCACTCATCGATTCGTGGCCGCTCCACGCCTCCGGAATCATCATGAGCACGGCGTGAGGGAGAGGACGGCCAGCCATGACCAGGAACTCGAGCACGTTGTCGAAGATCGCCGAGTCGCTCCCTCCCTCCAGCACGATGGGAAAGATCTTCTTCAGGTCGGGCAGAAGTGCTGACTCGCACAGGGACTGCCGCGCCCGCATCCAGTTGATGTTGCCGCGGAGGGTGTTGATCTCGCCGTTGTGGCAGAGATAGCGGTAGGGGTGGGCCAGCGGCCAGGACGGGAACGTGTTCGTGGAGAAGCGTTGGTGGACCAGAGCGAGAGCCGATTCGATCGCCGGATCAACCAGGTCAGGGAACATGGTCTCGATCTGGTCTGCCGAGAGCATTCCCTTGTAGATCAGCGTGTTGGAGGAGAGGCTCGGCAGGTAGAAGAGCTTGCGTTGAGGTATCTCCGACCCGTAGACCGCGTGCTCCGCCCGCTTCCTGATGACGTAGAGCCTCCGTTCGAACGCCCGATCGTCGACCATGGCCGGGTCCCGTCCGAGGAACACCTGCCGGACGACGGGCTCGGCGGCTTTGGCGGTCGGTCCGATCGGCGAGTCGTCCGTGGGCACCTCCCGCCAGCCGAGGAGCGACTGCCCTTCCTCCTGGATGATCTCTTCGAAGGTCTCCCGGCACCGGGCGGCCTGCTCGGGGTCGGTGGGGAAGAACACGAGCCCGGCGCCGTATTGCCGGGGGGCGGGCAGGGTGATGCCCCTCCTCGCGCACTCGCGGAGCAGAAAGGCGTGGGGCATCTGGATGAGGATGCCCGCCCCATCTCCCGTGTTGACCTCTGAGCCGCAGGCGCCGCGATGGAGCAGGTTCTTGAGGACCGTCAACGCCTGCCTGACGATGGCGTGGGAGCGACGCCCCTTCATGTCCACCACGAAGCCGACGCCGCAGGCGTCATGCTCCTGGGCGGGGTCGTAGAGGCCCTGCCGGGGCGGGAGGCCGACCGGGATCGGCCTGCTCTGGTCCGTCGGGCTGCTCACGGGGACCTCCTCGAGCCTTTGTGAACGATCAGTACAAGCATGGATTGCGCGTGAGCATACACGAAGTCAAATCATAAGTCATCACAAAAATTAAAAATACTTTGCATCAGATTCACTAATAGTGTATCTTGGGGCTGTGAACCTGGAAACTCTTCAACTCTACTGCGATGTGGTCCGGCTGCACAGCTTCTCGCGGGGAGCTTCGGCCAATGAGGTCTCCCAGTCCGCGGCCAGCCAGGCCGTGCAACAGCTGGAGGCCGACATCGGCGCGCGCTTGCTCGACAGGACCAAACGCCCCTTCACGGTGACCCCAGAAGGGCGGCTGTTCTACAATGCCTGCAGGGATCTCCTCCACGGCTACGAGCAGGCCAAGGCCCGGATCGCCTCATCACGGACCCGGCTAGACGGCACGGTCCGCGTGGCGGCGATCTACTCGGTGGGGCTGCACGAGGTGAGCCGCCATATGCAGCCCTTCATGTCGGCCCACCCCCAGGCCAAGGTGCAGCTCGAATGCCTCCACCCCCACAAAGTCGTGGAAGCGGTCATCAACGACGAGGCGGACATCGGGATCATGTCCTACCCGCCGGCGATGCGCTCCCTGGCGGTGATCCCGTGGCGGTCCGAGAAGATGATCCTCGTCTGCCACCCCGGGCATCGTTTCGCCAGGCGGCGGATGGTGACGCTGCCCGACCTGAACGGGGAGAAGTTCGTCGCCTTCGACCCGGACCTGGGGATCCGCAAGGCGATCGACCGGAGCCTGAAGCAGCGGAACGTCAAGGTCAACGTGGTGATGGAGTTCGATAACATCGAGACGATCAAGCAGGCCATCGCCATCGACGCCGGGGTCAGCATTCTCCCCCAGCCACCCGTGCTCAAGGAGACGGAGATCGGCAGCCTCACCGCCGTGCCGCTGGGGCTCCCGGACCTCGTGCGTCCCATCGGGCTCATCTACCGCAAGCAGAAACACCTCTCGCCTACCGTCGTTCGATTCATGGAGTCGCTCCGGAAAGCAGGCGAGCGGCAGTGAGGCCGCTGCGCGCGCGTCCCGCGCTTGAGGCCCGGTACGCCGCGTGCTATCCTGAGCGCGTGAGCATCGAGTCCCGCGTGCGTCGCTGCCAGAGCCGATCGGCGATCCGAATCCACCAGCTTCGCGTCGAGGCGCTCCCGCAGCAGATCAACAAAGGGTGTCTGATCCTCGGCCGGGACTGCTCCTCGACGAGACCGGCTGGAACTTCGAGGGCGGCATGACCAACAGCGCCATCTATCTGCTCGATGAGCGGGGTGAGTTGCCCGCCGAGGCCATTCGCGAACTGCGTCGACGTGGCCAAGCGGAACGCTGAGGTCGCTGCGGGCCAAGTCGGTAAGCTGCCGTTGTCGTGGGTGAGAATTCTTCTCAAGCGCTCCTGATCCTTGCGGCCAGCGAGGCCGATTCCAACCTCTACTACGCCTGCCATTTCCTTGCTCCTGACCCGTTCGCCTTCCTCCAGGTCGATGGGATGAAGCTCCTCCTGATGAGCGACCTCGAGATCGACCGGGCGCGGAGCGAGGCCCGTGTCGACGAGGTTTGCTCGCTCTCGGCCTACGAATCCAAGGCCCGGGAGCGATGGGCGACCCCTCACCTGATCGATACGCTCTCGCTGCTCCTCGAGGAGCGCGGAGCGCAGGCCGTCATGGTGCCGGCCAACTTCCCCGTTGAGTACGCCGATCGCCTGCGGGAGAAAGGCGTGCGGGTGACCCCGAAGCCCGAGCCGTTCTTCCCCGAGCGGCTCATCAAGTCCGAAGAGGAGATCGCGGCTATCGAGGCGACCCAGCGTCACACCGAGGCCGCTCTGGAAAGCGCGCTCGACGTCCTCCGGGAGAGCGAGATCACGGATGGGCAGGTCTACTGGCGCGGCGCGCCGCTCACCGCAGAGGCGCTCAGGAAGGTCATGCACGTGTCGCTGATGGAGCAAGAGTGTATCGCTGAACACACGATCGTGGCCCCAGGGATCCAGGGCGTGGATCCTCACAACCGGGGGTCGGGCCCGGTTCGAGCCCACGAGTCCATCGTCTTTGACATCTTTCCCAGGTCCAGCCGGAGCCGGTACTTCGCCGACATGAGTCGAACAGTCGTGAAAGGGGAAGCCTCGGACGTGCTCAAGCGGATGTACGATGCTGTCCTGGCCGCCCAGCTCCGCGGGATCGAGCTGGTTCGGGACGGGGCATCGGGCCAGGCGATCCACGCCGAGGTCACCAAGGTTCTGGAAGAGCGCGGCTTTGAGACAGGCGTGGTGGAGGGTCGATACCAGGGCTTTTTCCACGGCACCGGACACGGGGTCGGACTGGATATCCACGAGTCCCCCCGGATCAGTAAGGTGGATCACACTCTGAAGGCCGGTCAGGTGGTGACGGTCGAGCCGGGTCTCTACTATCCTCGATGGGGCGCAGTCCGGATTGAGGACTTGGTGGTGGTTGAGGCGGATGGGCACCGAAATCTGACCCGAGCCCCGAAACTGGAGCTTCTCGAACTGTAACGCCCCGGCCTCAGACCCTCCCGGGCGGTTGTGACTGAGTGGAACAAAGTGGAGGCAGCCGTCTGCGCTCCGAGCGCCGTTGGCTTGCCATTCTGAGCGTGTTTAGGTATCATAAAAATCGTCTGCCGTCTGCTCAACACGTGTGGGAGAAAAATAGCGCGCCGGAGCCTCAGGAGCTATGTGTCCTGACAGGGAGTGGGCATGAGGGAGTTTTACGACGAGTACTCGGAGTCGCTCGAAACGGAGTTCCGAGAACTTGAGGGGGCGCTGCTCAGCGACCAGGTCAAGCTTCTCGGGCCCGCTGCGCCCCTCCCCCTCGCGGCAGCGGCGACGGTGCACGAGGCGATCGAGCAGATGGTGAGTCACCGCCGCGCCTCGGTGGTGATCGTGGATCAGGCAGGCCGCCTCGTCGGCATCTTCACCGAGCGTGATGTCCTGACGCGTGTTGTCGGCCAGGGCCGCGACATTCATCAGACGAGGCTGGACGAGGTGATGACATGCGACCCTGAGGCACTTTCACCTCAGGACCGGATCTGTTACGCCGTCAACCGCATGAATATCGCTGGCTACAGGACGATCCCGCTCGTGGACGACGAGCGGCGCCCGATCGGGATCGTGACGGTCAATGACGTGATCAGGTGGCTGGCGGAGATTTTCCCGGAGGCGATTCTGAACCTGCGGCCGGGCGACGGGATCAAGCGTCCCCTCCAGCTGGACGCGGGCTAACGGAGACGGGTCGATGGCCGGAACCGTGACGTCTGCACCGACGGCTGGGAAGCAGCGCCGACCGCTGGACCGGGCGGTTGTTCGCTTCGCCGGCGACTCGGGGGACGGCATGCAGCTGACCGGTGAGCAGTTTGCGACCGAGGCCGCCTGGGCTGGTGCCGACATCGCGACGCTGCCGAACTTCCCGGCCGAGATCCGGGCGCCTGCCGGTACGTTGTTCGGGGTGTCCAGCTACCAGCTCCAGTTCGGCAGCCGGCGAGTGTATACCCCGGGCGATCGGCTGGACTGCCTGGTGGTCATGAATCCGGCGGCGCTCAAGGTGCACCTTGGCGACCTCAGGGAGGGCGGCCTGCTGATCGTGAACACCGCCACGTTTGAGAAGAAGAACCTCGATCGGGCGGGCTTCGCGACCAATCCGCTGGATGATGCGGCCTTAGAAGATCGGTACCGGCTTCACAAGATCGATATCACGCGTCTCACCGTGACAGCCCTCGAGGGGCTCCCGCTCAACGCGAAGGAAAAGGAGCGCTGCAAGAACTTCCTTGCGCTGGGGCTCGTCTCGTGGATCTACACGCGCCCCATCGAGCCGACGCTCGCGTGGATCGAGAGGCGATTCGCCAAGACCGGCAACATCGCCGAGGCGAACACCCGGGCGCTCAAGGCAGGCTACCACTTCGGGGAGACAGCCGAGATCTTCACCGAATGCTACGGCATCGAGCCGGCGGAGATGGCGCCGGGGCTCTACCGGAGCATGACCGGCAACCGGGCCCTCGCGTGGGGTATCCTGGCGGCGGCTGAGCGGACGCGGCTTCCGGTGGTCTACGGCGCCTACCCGATCACGCCCGCCAGTGACATCCTCCACGAGCTCGCGCAATACAAGCGCTTCCGGGTCAGGGCCATCCAGGCCGAGGATGAGATCGCCGCAGTGGGAGCCGTCATCGGTGCCGCCTTCGGCGGAGCGATTGGGGTGTCCGCCTCGAGCGGACCGGGGGTGGTGCTGAAGGCGGAAGGCATCAACCTGGCCGTCATGGCCGAGCTCCCTCTCGTGGTGTTCGACATCCAGCGGGCGGGGCCGAGCACGGGGATGCCCACGAAAACCGAGCAGGCCGACCTGCTCATGGCCCTGTACGGGCGCAGCAGCGAATCCCCGGTCGTGGTGCTCGCGCCGATGACTCCCGGCGACTGTTTCTTTATCGCCTACGAGGCGATCCGGATCGCGGTGAAGTACATGGTGCCGGTCATCGTCTTGAGCGACGGCTACCTCGGCAACGGTGCAGTGCCCTGGTTGATCCCCGATCCGGCGATGCTGCCCGACATCTCGGTAGACTTTCACACGACCGCGGAAGGGTTCTCCCCGTACGCCCGCGACGAGGCGACGCTCGCCCGGCCATGGGTCCGACCGGGAACCTCGGACCTCGAGCACCGGATCGGGGGGCTTGAAAAGGAGCACATCAGCGGCAACGTCTCCTACGATCCGGAGAACCACGACCTCATGGTGCGGCTACGGGCGGAGAAGGTGCGCCGGGTCGCCCAAGAGATTCCTCCGACGACCGCCTATGGCCCCGGCATGGGCGACTTGCTTGTCGTGGGCTGGGGGAGCACGTACGGCGCCATCACGGCTGCAGTCGAGGAGGTGCAGCTCGAGGGGAGATCGGTCGCGAGCCTCCACCTGCGCTACCTCAATCCGCTGCCGCCGGATCTGGGGCAGATCCTTCGCCAGTACCGGCGGGTGCTCGTGCCGGAGATCAACAGCGGCCAGCTCGTGCGGATCCTTCGCGCCGAGTATCTGGTTGACGCCGTGGGGTTCAACCGGGTGCGAGGGCTCCCGCTGTCAACGCAGGAGGTTCGGGAGGCGATCGATCAACTCCTAGGGGAGAAGGAATGAGCAACACGGGAGTGACCGAGGTGCCGAAGAAATATACGAAGAAGGATTTTGAGTCCGACCAGGATGTCCGCTGGTGCCCCGGCTGCGGGGATTACGCGGTTCTCAGCGCGGTCCAGAAGATGATGCCGGATCTGGGGGTCCCGCGGGAAGAGATCGTGTTCATTTCGGGGATCGGTTGCTCCAGCCGGTTTCCCTACTACGTGAACACGTACGGCTTCCACACCATCCACGGGCGCGCGGCGGCCATCGCCACCGGCCTCCGGGTGGCCCGGCCAGATCTGAAGGTGTTCGTGGTGACCGGTGACGGCGATGGGCTGTCGATCGGCGGCAACCACCTGCTCCACGTTCTGCGCCGGAACGTGAACCTGACCATTCTCCTGCTCAACAACAAAGTCTACGGTCTCACGAAAGGGCAGTACTCGCCCACCAGCGAGCTCGGAACGATCAATAGGTCCACGCCGGCCGGGTCTGCGGACCGTCCGGTCAGCCCGTGCGAGTTCGCGCTCGGGTCAGGGGCGACGTTCGTCGCCCGCACGGTAGACCGCAACGTGGCCCACATGGAGGAGACGTTCAGGCAGGCGGCGCGGCACCAGGGTGCGGCGTTCGTCGAGATTCTGCAGAACTGTAACGTCTACAACGACCTCGCCTGGAACGTTCTCTACGACCGCGAGTCGAGGGTCCTGTATGAGCTTCGGCTCGAGCACGGGCAACCGCTTCTGTTCGGCCCAGCTGACGACCGTCGCGGGCTTGTGCTCGACGGTTCGAAGCCCCGCGTGGTGCGGGCGAACGATCTTCCGGAGAGCGCGCTCTGGGTTCACGACGAGTCCGACCCCTGGAAGGCTCATGTGCTGGCCCAGCTTTCCGACCCGGACTTCCCGATCCCGGTCGGGGTTCTGGTGGCGGTCGCGGCCCCTGTCTATGAGCAGACCCTGGTCGAGCAGGAGCAGAGTGCCATCTCGACCCAGGGTCCCGGGGATCTCAAGAAGCTGCTGGTTTCCGGGGACACCTGGAAAATCGGGTAATACACCAGGAGGGGGGCAACAGCGCCGCCCTCCCGCCCGCGAAGCAACCTCGCCCGCGAGGTTGCGGAGAGCGCGAGCCGGAGGCGAGCGTCCCTCCCCCCTTTTGGGATTGCGCGGGCCAAGCCCGCGCCCGAACGCATGCGCCGATCCTGCGAGGGTCGGTGACTTTGTCTTGAGGAACGGATGCCCCTTGCGCCGCGTTTGCTGAAGGAACTGGAACGGATAGTGGGTCTCGGGGGCCTTGTGGCGACCCCGGAAGGCCGCCTCACTTACGAGTGCGACATGCACACCTTCTACAAGGGCCCGCCCGACGTCGTGGCCCTTCCCACCTCGACCGAGCAGGTTGCAGCCGTGGTCCGCCTCTGTCTCGGGGAGAGGGTTCCGGTGGTCCCACGGGGATCCGGAACCGGCGTCATCGGTGGGGCTATCGCGCTCCGCGGCGGGGTGATGATCTCCACCACCCGAATGACCCGGATCCTGGAAGTTGATCTCCCGAACCGCTGCGCGACCGTCGAGCCGGGATTGATCAACCTCTGGCTGACGAACGCGGTCAAGTCGCGCGGGTACTTCTTTGCTCCGGATCCCTCCAGCCAGATGGTCTCCTCCATCGGCGGCAACTGCTCCACCAACGCGGGCGGTCCTCACTGCCTCAAGTACGGCATCACCGTCAACCACGTGCTGGGCGTCGAGGTCGTGACCGGGGCAGGAGAGGTCGTCTGGTTGGGGAGTAAGGTCCGCGAGCGCGCCGGCTATGACCTCACCGGCGTCGTCGTCGGCTCCGAGGGGACTCTGGGCGTGGTGACCGCGGCGAGGGTGAGGCTCCTCCACCTCCCGGAGGCTGTGAAGACCGCGCTGGCGGTTTTTTCCAGCATCGAGGAGGCCTCGGAGGCGGTCTCGGAGATCATCGCCGCCGGGATCATCCCGGCTGCCCTGGAGGTCATGGATGAGCCGGTGATCAGGGCCGTCGAGGAGGGGATCGGAGCCGGATACCCCAAGGGAGCCGGGGCGGTTCTCCTCATCGAGTTGGACGGCCCCCGGGCCGAGGTCGAAGCTCAGGCCGAGACCGTTGCCGAGATCTCCAGGCAGCGTCTGGCCCTCGAGATCAGGGTCGCCCGGGATGAGGCGGAGCGGGCGCTGCTCTGGAAGGGTCGGAAGGAGGCCGCCGGGGCCATCGGCAGGCTGACCCGCAACTGGCTTCTCCAGGATGCCGTTGTGCCGCGGTCCAAGCTCCCCGAGATCATGCGTGAGATGACAGCCATCGCCTCTCGCCACCGGATCCTGATCGCCAACGTCTTCCACGCGGGCGACGGGAACCTCCACCCCCTGATCTGCTATGACGAGGAGAGGCCCGGCGAGCTGGAGCGCGCGATCCAGGCCAATGAGGAGCTGCTCCGGGCCTGTATCGCCATGGGTGGGAGCGTAACAGGTGAGCACGGGGTCGGAGTGGACAAGCCGAAAAACCTCCTCCTTCAGTACGCCGAACCGGACCTGGCGTTCATGGCCCGACTCCGGGGGATTTTCGACCCTCAGGGGATCATGAACCCCGGCAAGCTCCTGCCATCGCCCTCTACCTGCGGTGAGGTTTCGAGGCCGGTCCGAGGGGAGTCCCTCCCCGGCGGAGCCTGGCTGTAGCGTGGCTGTCTCGGCGCCTGCCCTCGGTGAGGCCCTGGCGGGCATCGTGAGCCCAAGGCGTCTGATCAGCGATCCTCCGGCGCTTTTCACCCACGCGGTGGAGGGAACGCCGCCGAGATGGGTGGCGTACCCGGAGCGCATAGAGGAGGTTGGCGCCTTGCTCTCGCTCGCCTTCGAGGAGCGGCTCGCGGTCATCCCCCGCGGCACCGGAGAGCGGATGGGGCTCGGGAACCTCCCTGCCCGCGTAGACCTGGTGGTGGACTGCTCCCGCCTCTCCGCTGTGGTTGACTATCAGCGCGACGATTTGACGGTCACCGTGCAGGCGGGGATGACGCTGAACGCCCTCGCGGCTCGGCTGGCTGCCCGGAACCAGTTTCTTCCGCTCGATCCCCCGGGAGGGAGGTCTCGCACCGTGGGTGGCTTGATGGCCACGGGCGACGCCGGCCCGCTCCGCTTCCGCTACGGGACCGCCCGCGATTTGTTGCTCGGGGCGCGCTTTGTTCAAGCCAACGGCACCATCACCTGGGGCGGAGCCAAGGTCGTGAAAAGCGTCAGCGGCTACGACGTCCCGAAACTGCTGGTCGGCTCACTGGGAAGCCTGGGGATCCTGGCCGAGCTCACGCTCCGCCTCCACCCTCTCCCGGAGCGGGAGGGGCAGTGGCTGGTCGGCTTCCCGTCAGTGGGGCAGGCCAAGGAATTCCTCGCCTCGATCCTGGACTCGTTTCTCCAGCCGAGCCGCGTCGAGCTGCTCAATGGGGGGGCGCTCAGCGTGCTGGAGGCTCCGCCCTCACCGGCTTCGGTGGCAGTGACCGTGGGGAGCATCGCGGAGGCGGTTCGCTCCCAGGGTGAAGCTTTGCTCGGCTTCGCGGCGCGATGTGGGGGACACGCGCGTGCCTTGCCGGCAGGGGAGTTCTGGCACCGACTCGGCCAGGTGCTTGACCCCGCCGGCGGAGTGCTCCTGAAAGTGGTGACGCTTCCGGCGCTGACGCTCGAACGGCTCTCCGCCATCGATGAGCTGGCCCGCAGCCACGCGCTCAACGCTCTGGTGGTGGCCGAGGCAGGGGACGGCGTGCTTCACGTGCGTCTGTCGGGAAGGCTCTCCCCCGAGGAGTGGGAACGCTCCGTCATTCTCCCACTCCGGGCCACCGTAGCTCCTGAGGACGGAAGCGTGGTGGTCGAGGCCGCGCCTCGAGCCCTCAAGGAGCGCCTCGATGTCTGGGGCCCGATCGACCCCGCCGCCCTCGCCATCATGAAGCGACTGAAGGCTGAGTTTGACTCCCGCGGGATTCTCAACCCGGGCCGCTTCGTTGACCGCATCTAAGCTCGGAGGGGGGCGCCGCCCCCCTCCGCTCGCCTGCGGCTCGCGCTCTCGAGAGCCTCGCGGGCGGGAGGCTGCTTCGCGCGCCGAACCTCCCCCAGGTTTCGGTTGCGCGGGCAAAGCCCGCGCTCGAAACGCTCGACCTTCGTACGCCGCGCTCGTCCGACGCCGAGGCGCACGAGGGGAAGTAGACTCAGAGAGTTGACCCGTGTGGGACTTCAGGGCCGTGCCGACAACCCAAGTGGAGAACGCAGCGAGTTCGTCCGCACTCGGGGCGTTTGACCTGCAGGATCCCGTGGATCTGGACGGGATCCGAGCGTGCGTGCATTGCGGGATCTGTCTTCCCCAGTGCCCGACCTACCGGGTGTTTGGCGAGGAGATGGACTCCCCCCGGGGTCGGGTCTACTTGATGCGGGCTGCCGCCGAGGGCCGCGTCGCGATGACGGAGACCTTCACCCGGCATCTGGATCTCTGTCTAGGCTGCCGGGCTTGCGAGAGTGCGTGCCCCTCGGGAGTCCCCTTCGGACGACTTCTGGAACAGACCAGGGGGCAGATCCAGCGACATGGACGTCGCGCCCTGAGTCAGAGGGTTCTCGCCTGGCTGGCGCTGGGCCTCTTCCCGTATCCCGCCCGGCTGGGACCCACCCTGGGCGCCCTCACCCTGTACCGGCGGTCAGGTCTCCAGCGTCTGGTGCGGGCCACCGGGCTCCTGCAGCGTCTCCCCGCCCTCGACAGCATGGAGCGGCTGCTTCCCGAGCCCCCGGCCGGGTCTCATCCTGAGCTTCCTGAGCTGATTCCAGCCAGAGGCCCGAGGCGAGCACGCGCCGGCCTGTTGCTCGGCTGTGTGCAGCGGGCTCTCATGCCCCGCGTCAACGAGCTGACTGCCCGGCTCCTTTCGATCGCGGGTTACGAGGTGCTGACCCCCCGAGGGCAGGGGTGCTGCGGCGCGCTGCACCTGCACGCCGGCCGGCTCGGCGAGGCGCGGCGGCTGGCTACTGGAATGCTCGCGGCCTTCGACCAGAAGGTCGACGTGGTGGTGACGAACGCGGCTGGATGTGGCACGGCGATGCGCGAGTACGGCCACTGGCTTTGCGACGATCCCCGGGCAGGGCCGTTCTCACGAGCGGTGCGGGATGTCTCGGAGGTGCTCGTTGATGCCGGGCTCCCGCTTCAGCAGCTCGAGGTGACCGCCGCCTATCACGATCCCTGCCACCTGATCCATGGCCAGCGCATCCACGCTCAGCCCCGGGCCCTCCTCAAGACGATTCCGGGGCTGACGCTGGTGGAGCTTCCGGAGAGCGATCTCTGCTGCGGGAGCGCCGGGATCTATAACATCTTGGAGCCGAAGATGGCAGACCAGCTTCTGGAGCTGAAGGTCAGGCGCATCGCTGACAGCGGAGCGCGGATCGTCGTGACCGGAAACCCGGGCTGTCTGCTCCAGATCGCCAAAGGCTGCCGAGAGCGTGGGCTCGGGGTGGAGCTCCTCCATCCTGTGGAGCTCCTGGGCCGCGCGCTCGCTCCGTGAGGAGACAGAGCCCCTTCGAGACCCCTTCCGCCGGATCGCCGGCCGGACGGCGCGCGGCGATCCGCACAGCGAAGAGAGCAAGCGATGGCCGACCTCGATAAGATATACTACGTCGTCGAGGGTACGGGTCGCCTCACCGTGGGAGGAGCGACTGAGACGCTGGGGCCGGGAGAGCTCCTCGTCGCTCCCGCGGGCGTGGAGCACGGGCTCGACAATGGGGGGCCTGATCCCCTGCTGGTCCTGGTGGTCGTGGCACCGCCCCCGGCCCATTGAGAGTATCCAGGGGGACTCCGTTCCCCGTCGAGACTTCCCCTTGAGGGTTGCGCGGGCCAAGCCCGCGCTCGAACCGAGAACGACGGGAGCTTCGGTGAATCCGATCCGCGCGTCGATCTTCGTCACGTGTCTGGTTGACACGTTCTACCCGGACGTTGGGGTGGCGATGGTGCGCCTGCTCAAACGGCTTGGCGTGGCCGTGGACTTTCCCGCCAACCAGACCTGCTGCGGGTTGCCGCTCTTCAACTCCGGCTATCGCGGGGAGGCTGCCCGCGTTGCCCGCAGGACCGTCCCGCTCTTTGCCGGTTCCGACCACGTGGTGGTACCCTCGGGCTCCTGCGCCTGGATGGTCAAGAAGGAGTACCCCGGGCTGCTGACAGATGACCCGGCCCTCAAGGCTCAGGCCCAGGCGCTGGCAGGCCGGACCTATGAGTTCTCCCAGTTCCTGGTTCAGGTCCTCGGTGCCCCCGCCATCCCGACCGACTTTCGCGGGAAGGTCACCTATCACGACTCCTGTCACCTGCTGCGAGGCCTGGGGGAGTCCCGCTCGGCCCGGCAGCTCCTCATGCGCCTCCCTGGCGTGGAGCTGGTGGAGCTGCCGGGAGCGGATCAGTGCTGCGGGTTCGGCGGGAGCTTGTCGGTCCGGCTCCCCGATGTTTCGGCGTCGATCCTGAGGCAGAAGGTTCAGAACGTGGAGGCGACCGGCGCGGGCCGCCTGGCGGCCTGTGATGCGGGATGTCTCATGCAGATGGGCGGCGCTCTCTCCCGCGCGGGTTCTCGAGTCAGAGCCGTCCACCTGGCGGAGATTCTTGCCGGGGGTGATTCCCGGTGAGCGAGCGATCGGCCCAGGTCGCGTTGGCAAGGCACCCGATGGAGCTGCCGGGAGCGATTCCGGCGGAGGCGGGAGGGGAGAGATGAGCGGGGCCAAGATGGACTTTGCGGACCGGGCCCACCGCGCCCTCAATGATCGGCCCCTTCAGGAGGCGCTCGACATCGCCACAACCCGCTTTATGGTCCTGAGGCGCGAATCCTTCGAGCTCTTTCCTGAGGGGGAAACCTTGAGGGAGCGGGCCCGCCAGATCAAGGAGGCGACTCTCCAGCGGCTCGATCTCTACCTCGAGCAGCTCGCCGACAACATCGAGCGGACGGGCGGGCAGGTTCACTGGGCCGCGACCCGGGACGAGGCGCGGGAGATCATCCTCAAGCTGGCGCGGGAGCGTGGGGCCAGGCTCGTGGTCAAGTCCAAGTCCATGGCCACCGAGGAGATCGAGCTGAACGAGGCCCTGGAGCACGCCGGGATCACGCCGGTGGAGACAGATCTCGGTGAGTACATCATCCAGCTGGCCCGCGAGAAGCCCTCCCATATCATCGCTCCCGCCATCCACAAGACCAAGGGGCAGGTGGCGGAGCTATTCTCGCGAGAGGTCAAGCGCCAGCTCGCCGCCGATCCCGAAGTGCTGACCAAGGTGGCCCGAGGCGAGCTCAGGGAGAAGTTCCTCAGGGCTGACATGGGGATCACCGGGGCCAACTTCGCCGTCGCCGACACGGGGACCATCGTCCTGATCACCAACGAGGGGAATGGGCGCCTGGTCACCACGTTGCCCAGGATCCACGTCGCCCTCATGGGGATCGAGAAGGTGATCCCGTCCCTCACTGATCTGATGGTGTTCCTCTCGATCCTGCCTCGGAGTGCCACCGGGCAGAAGATCTCCAGCTATGTGACGCTCGTCCGCGGCGCGCGCAGGCCGGGCGAGCTGGACGGGCCGGAGGAGTTCCACCTGGTCCTTCTGGACAGCGGTCGGTCCGGGCAGCTGGCCGGCACGCTCCGTGAAGCGCTCTACTGCCTCCGCTGTGGCGCCTGCCTCAACGTCTGCCCGGTCTACCGGCAGATCGGTGGGCACGCCTATGGCCATACCTACTCCGGACCGATCGGGATTCTGCTGACCGCGATGCTCCACGGCACCCACGCCGTGAAAGAGCTGGCGCACGCCTCTTCCCTCTGCGGTGCCTGCCAGGACGCCTGTCCGGTCAAGATCGACATCCCGCGCATGCTCATCGAGCTTCGGGAGCATCTGGACCGCGAGAAGATCGCCCCGTGGGCTGAGCGTCTGCTCTTCAAATCCTTTGCCCGGTTCCTGACCCGTCCAGCTCTCTACCGGTTTTCCGCCCGCCTCGCCCGCCTCGTGCAACGGCCGTTCCTCGAGGACGGTCGCCTGAAAAGGCTGCCAGCCCTCTTCAGGGCGTGGACGGACCACCGCGATCTGCCTCCGGTGGCCGAGCGGTCGTTCACGGAGCGCTGGGCCGAGCTGGAGCGGGAGCGATGACGACCCGGGCCCTGTTCCTCGAGCGGCTGCGGCGGGAGATGGCCAAGACCCGGGGACTCTTTCCTGCCGGCAGTGCCGAGCGCCCGGCCGATCCCGTCGCCCTGGCGGAAACGATCCGTCGTCAGCTCGTCGAGCGGTGGCCGGCGGCCCTGGAGAAGTTCAGGGAAGAGTTCGAGCAGGTGAGTGGCCACTTCTACCACGTCTCGGATGTCGAAGACGCCCTGGCCACCATCAGCCGGATCGCAAAGGAGCGCGAGGCCCGGCGACTGATCGCCTGGGCCACAGAGCTCCTGGGGCCGAACCTTGAGCCTCGCCTGAGGGCTCGGGGCTTCGAGGTCATGGAGGAGTCACCAGGCGCGGCGGACTCGGCACAGCAGACCGCGTTCCGGGAGATCAGCGCCCGGGCCGAGCTCGGCGTGACCGGGGTGGACCTGGCCGTGGCAGAGACCGGGAGCCTCGTGGTGATCTCCGGACCTGGGAAGGCCCGCTCCACTTCACTGCTCCCGCCTTACCATGTGGCGGTCTTCGGCAGGACGGCGCTGGTGGAGAGCCTGGAGCAGGTGGGGGTGATGCTCGAGGCCATCCACAGAGACCCGGGCCGGGTCATGGTTGGCGCGGGCATCTCGTTCATTACCGGGCCCAGCCGCACCGCCGACATCGAGCTGACCCTGACCCGCGGCGTTCACGGACCCAAGGAGGTCCATGCCATCTTTGTGGAGTCGCTGTAGGGGGTGCTGTGGGCGAGGAGGCGTCGAAACGCTACTTCACTCCTGGGGAGGTGGAAACGCTGATCCCGGAGCTCACCCAAATCATGGGCCGGCTGATGGATGCCCACAGCCAGGCCCGGCAGATCCGCTCGGTCCTCCGTGAGGAACAGCGCCGGATCATGGTGGCGGGCGGCGGGATTCTGGATCAGGTGACCTGGCAGGAGCGGACCCGGAGGCTGGAAGAGCTGACCCGTGACGTCCAGGGGGGGATCTCAGCCATCGCGGCGGCGGGGGGAATCCCCAAGGATCTCGAAGTGGGGCTGGTCGACTTTCCGCACGTGCTGGGCGGGCGGGAAGTGAACCTGTGCTGGCGGTTCGGTGAGAGCAGGATTCGATTCTGGCACGGCCTCGAGGAGGGATACGCCGCCCGGAAGCCCCTCGAGGGGGCGTGAGGGGGGCTATACGGCGAGGTGGGAATAGAACGCGGGAATTTTTTGAATAGAAAAACGTGAACTCTCATCAATTACCACTTGTTCTCTCACTCCCGTACAGGAACGCCGCGAAAGGGCCCGCGGGCCCGGTTGCTGACCGCGCCATCTATTTTGGGATTGAGGGCAGTTGAGTACGCGGCGGGGTTATCTCTGGCGGGTGGTCAGCGCCAGCCCGACCACGACGCCCAGGCCTCCCATTATCTGGGCAACACTGATGGTCTCCCCCAACATCCCGGCGGCCAGAACCACCCCCACCAGGGGCTGGACGTTCATGAAAATGGCGGAGCGGCTAGCGCCCACTGCCCTCACGCCCTCGTACCACCAGACGTGGGCTAGAGCTCCGAGGAGTGCCTGGTAGAGGACGACGCCCCAGGCGGTCGGAGAAGCAAGACGAGGAGCCGGGAACAGGGGAGCCGTGAGCAGGGCCAAGGGCAGGAGCATCAGGGTGCCCAGCATATAGGCCATGGTGGTGGCAACCGCCGGGGAGTGAACGGCCAGAACCCGTTTGCCGTAGATCGTGTAGACTGTCCAGCCGGTTATCGCCAGGAGAACCACGAAGTCTCCGGCGCGAAGCTCCTGCAGGCGGAGCGCGGCCACCCGTCCATTCGTGATCACCAGGAGCACGCCCGCCCCGGAACAGACCACCCCCAACCACTGTATGCGACTGAGCCGTTCCTTGAGATAGATTCGGGCACCCACCGCGACCATCACGGGCGTCGAGGCCTGGAGAATGACCGTGTTGGAAGCGGTGGTCAGGTAGATCGCGAGGTAGGTGAAGCCAGTGGAGACGAAGATCCCCGCGAACCCGAGCCAGGCGAAGGGCCAGAGGTCCTCGCGGGTGAGAGCTCGCGCCTCCGCCCAGCCGCGGCGGGAGAGGAGGAGGAGTAAAAAGACCGAGGCGAGGCTGATTCGGAGAAACACGAGGAGGAAGGGCGGCAGGTCGGTCAGAGCGAGCTTGGCGAACGCGGGGTAGCTCCCCCACAAGGTTACGATGAGGAGGAGTGCCGCGTACGCCCGGGTTTGACTGGCCGAAGACACCTTCCTATCATAGCCCGGCGATGGCCGATCATATTTTGGAAACCCGCCTGTGGCTGTCACGCTCGCGCGCCGAGGTGTTTGCCTTCTTTGCGGAGCCACAGAACCTGGCCGCCATCACGCCCCGCTGGCTCGGCTTCGCGCTGATCGCGGCTCCTCGGGAGCTTGAGGCGGGGGCGGTGATCGACTCCCGACTCCGCTGGCTCGGCCTCCCGCTTCGGTGGCGCTCGATGATCCGCGAGTACGACCCGCCGTACCGATTTGTGGACGTCCAGCTCCGGGGACCCTATGACCGTTGGGAGCACCGCCACCTCTTCCTCGAGGGGGATGGCGGGACCTGGGTTGAGGACCGGGTGACGTACCGCCTTCCGCTGGGCCCGCTCGGACGAGGGGTCCACTCGCTGCTGGTCCGCCGGCAGCTCGAAGCGATCTTCGCCTACCGGGACGCGCGGCTTCTCGAGAGATTCGGCAGGGACGATCCGAGAAAGCTCTGACCCTCCTCATTTTTCTTTGCTTGACCGAGTACCCCCGATGTTACCGTCGGACGTATAGGCGAAGGGAGTCACGACCGGGATCGAGACACCCTCACAGCTACGAGGACGATGACGTGAAATCTCCCGAGCGGGGCATTCTGGAGAAGCGGTCGGTCCGCACCCTTTTCGCGGGAATTGCCGCGTTCCTGGGCGGGCTCGCCATCCTTGCGGCGGCGTTCATCACCTTCCCATACCTACGGGAGTGGAGGAGTCCCACGCCGCCCCGAAGCCCGTTACTAGAGGCCATCCCTCTGCTCCCGTTGGAGCCGCGGTCTGGTGCCCCGACTGAATTGGAGGCGGCGAACCCTCCCACGCTGCCAGCGGCCACGTCCATGGCGGAGCAACCCGGACCTCGAGAGCTTCCGCCTCCGACCGCCAAACCCGAGCCGGCTTTGGCTGCTCCTACGGCAAGAGTCGCTCCCGACGCCGAGCGGAGGTCGGGAGAGCCGCCGATGCCGAATGCGGCTGCTCCCGTGCTTTCGAAGGAGGAGTTCTGGGTGCAGGTGGCCGCTTACAAGGACTCGAAGTACGCGGTACGTCTGGCCCTCCAACTCAGCGCCGAACACTACCCTGTCGTGATTCGCCTGCGGGAGTCGGCAGCCGTACCGTACGTCGTGTGGGTCGGCAAGTACGACAGCCGGGAACGCGCCGACGAGATACGGGCTGCTCTCCGAACGAAGGGATTCGACGGCTTCGTTTTGAGAGACGAGAGGCGCGGACTTCCCTAAGCCTCACGCGCTTGTAGGCTGCGCCCGCAGGTAAAACCCGGCCCTTCTGCTCCCGTCATCGTCATATTGTTGGTCACCGGCTGTCCTTTAGGTATGCTGGGAGGCCGATGAGCCCCAAGCGTCAGGCCGACTCCCCGGGGCCCGGACTCGCACGGCAGCTCAACCGGCTCGGGCGGGAGCTGGCGCGAACCCTCGGGTCCCTCACGTGACTCGGAGGTCCGGCGCGCGCGATCTCCTTGGTGCCCACATGTCCATCGCGGGCGGGCTTCACCTGGCCGTCGAACGGGGTGGGGCCATGGGCTGTGGCGTGATCCAGCTCTTTCTGAAGAACCAGGTTCGGTGGCGGGGCAAGCCGCTCTCAGCGGCGGAGGTGCGGGAGTTCAAGCGCGCGCAGAAGGCGACCGGGATCCGGATCGCCTTCGCCCACGCGACCTACCTGATCAACCTGGCCTCTTCCGTGGAGAGCGAGTGGCGCCGGTCGGTGGAAGCCTTCCATGACGAACTGGAGCGGGCTGAAGCGCTGGGGCTCCCGTTCGTGGTGATCCACCCGGGCTCGCACATGGGGTGGGGGCTCAAGGCGGGACTCGCGCGCGTCGTTCGGGCAGCCGACGAGCTATGCCGGCGGACTCCGGGCTACCGGGTCAGGATTTGCCTGGAGAACACCGCCGGTGCGGGCACTACCGTCGGGGCGAGGTTTGAGGAGCTTGGCCTCATGCTACACCGCGCCCGGTTCCCAGAGCGGCTCGGCGTTTGCCTTGACACCTGCCATCTCTTCGCCGCGGGCTACGATATCCGCACGCGACCCGGCTACCTCGCCACCATGGAGGAGTGCGAGCGAGCCATCGGGACAGACCGGGTGCTCGCCTTTCACCTCAATGACGCCAAACAGGGGCTTGGCTCCGGTCTGGACCGGCACCAGCATATCGGCAAGGGGGAGATCGGGCTCACGGCGTTTCGCTGTCTTGTGAACGACCCCCGCTTCGCCAAGCTCCCGATGGCCTTGGAGACCCCCAAGGGCGAAGACGCCGACATCAGGAATCTTGCCACGCTTCGCCGCCTGAAGCGACGGCGCTAGCGGGAGCGCCTCACGCCAACCCGGTGGCAGGCATTATGCACCGGGCAGATGGAGCATTTCGGGGAGAGGGGCGCGCAGATGTTCTTGCCGAAGGCGACCAGGAGCTCGTTTACTTCGATCCAGTGGCGCGGGGGGAGCTTCTCCCGGAGGGCCAACTCCGTCTGTTCCGGAGTTTTGGTCCGGACAAAGCCCAGCCGGTTGACGATCCGGTGAACGTGGGTGTCCACGCAGATTCCCGGCAGTGCGAACGCCCTCGTGATGACCAGATTGGCAGTCTTCCGGCCTACCCCGGGGAGCGTGAGCAGAGCATCGAGGTGCGGCGGTACCTTCCCGTTGAAGCGCTCCGGGAGTTCCCGGCAGAAGCTCAGGATCAGCCGCGCCTTGGTTCGGTAGAACCCCACGGGATAGATGACCCGCTCGATCTGCCTGGGGGTGAGCCGAGAGATCGTCTCGGGGGTCTTCGCGAGGGCAAACAACCGGTCGGCGGCCGGGCCGGTTGTCTCGTCTTTAGTCCTGAACGAAAGCAGGCAGGTGATCAGGATCCGGAACGGATCCTGATTCGTTTGGTCAGCGACCTCGGCCACCGCCGTCGAGTCCCACTCGGGCGCCTTGGCCTTGAGCCGTGAAATCACCCGGCTGATGCCCTCGGCTGTCAGTGGGGCCTTGACGGCAGAGCGAAGCCAGCGGGGGGTCTTCACGGGTTGTCCTTGATCGACTCGAGAAGCTTGCGGGCCCGCGGGGCGTGCTTGATGGTCCAGTCGGCCAGATTTCGGGGCTGACGCTCGTCCAACACCCGCTGCAATTGCTTGCGCGCTTCTTCGTATTTCTTCTTCTTGATCAGGACCCGCGCCAGGCCCACGCGCATGCCGTTGAAGTGCGGGTCGATTTCAAGCCCCTTTTGGAAGTGCTCCTCGGCCTTGTCCAGACCGCCCCCGAAGAGTCTGGGCACTTCGAAGTCGACATTCCCCGCCAGGGCATGAGCTCCCGGAAGATCCGGGGCCAGTTCGAAGATGGTCTTCAGCTCCTTCCTGACAGTGGGGAGCAGGAAGAGGGAGCGGAGCACGCCTTTCGCCTGTCCCCAGCGGCCTATGTTGATGGCGTACCAGAGGTGAGCGGATGGGTCTTTTGGCGCCAGCTCCACGGCCCGCTTGCCAAGCTGGCGGCCACGGCGGTAGGCCTCCAGCTTCTCCTCGTCGGTCTCGGCACGCACATCTCCCCATATGAAGTAGATCCGGGAAAGCAGGATCATGCCCTGGACCTGAGAATCGGTCTTGAGGGCTTCCTCCATGAGGTCGCGGGCTCGGTCGATCCGCGCCAGATCCTCGTGGTAGTTTGAGATCAGCGCCTTCGCCTCCTCGATCGGAGACCGGGCCTCGGCGAGCAGAGGGGCCAGGAGGATGGCGAACAGCGCGAGCAGCCTGCCCATCGCCACTACTCTAGTGTTTGGATGAGCCTCAGGTCAATTGGCTTTCCTTGACTTCCCCGTCCCACCCCCCGATGATGAAGGCCCGTGGAGGCAGCAGCGATCTCGGTCGGCGTGCAGACCTGGGGAACTGACCTTCCCGCGCTCCGGCGCTACTGGGCCGAAGCGGAGTCTCCCGGGTACCAGCGGCTTACGTATGGAGATGGCCTCTGGGCGTGGACTTACGATGGTTGGACCATGCTGGGCGCCCTTGCGCTCCTCACCCGGGGAATCCGGATCGGCCCGGCGGTGACCTACTGCTTTGACCCTTTCTCCCGCCACCCGTCCTGGCTCGCCAAGGCGGCGGCGGTGGACCACCTCTCCAACGGAAGGCTGGATCTCCGGCTCGGCGTCGGCGCCGAAGATCCCGGAGCGGCAGCGTTCTGGAAGAGCCACGGCGTCTCCTATCCTGGCGCCGGCGATCGGGTCGAGTGCCTGGAAGAGGGGATCCGGATCGTCGCTCAGCTCTGGGAGGGCGGCCCGGTTGACTTCGCCGGGCGCTTCTTCACCCTGAAAGGTGCGCGGCTCTCTCCGCGACCTCTGCAGACGCCGCGGCCGCCGGTGTGGGTGGCGGCCATGGGCCGCCGCGCCCTCAGAGTCGTCGCTCTCCACGCCGACGGGTGGGAAGCCTCCTACCTCACGCCGGCGGCGTATGCCGACAGGGCGCGGCAGCTCCGGTCGCTCCTCGAGCAGGTGCTCCCCGCGCTCAGCCGCCAAACGGCTTGACGGGGAGTTGCCGCTCATGTTTCATGGCGGGGTGAGGGTCTCGGTGAGTCACGGAGGGTAAGAGATGGGAGTGAGAACCCGTGAGGCGTATGTCGCAGCGCTCAGGGACCAACGTGTCATCTACTACGGCGGGGAGCGGGTGAAGGATGTCACCACCCATCCGGCGCTCTCTCTCACCGTGGAGCACGGCGCCACCGTGTTCGAGTGCGCGGAGGCCTCGCCGGCATCCTTCACGTACGAAGCCGAGGATGGGGAGCGGTGCTCCGCGTACTTCAGAATTCCCAGGAGTCCTCAGGATCTTCTCGAGCGGGCCGGGCTCATCGAAGAGACCACCCGCCGCTGCCGGAGCACGTTCAACATCATCAAGGCTGTGGGGACCGATGCCCTCGATGCCTTGCACGTCGTCGCCACCCGGATGGACCGCGCCCTCGGGACGAACTATCTGGAACGGGTCCGGGCCTATCACCGTCAGTGCGCCGGGGGCGACCTGACCATGGCACTGGCCCAGACCGACGTCAAGGGGGACCGGAGCCTCCGCCCCCACGAGCAGGCGAACCCTGACGCCTATCTCAGGATCGTCGAGCGTCGCGCCGACGGGATCGTCGTGCGGGGCGCCAAGGCCCACACCACGATGGCGCCGGTGGTGGACGAGCTGATCGTCCTGCCTACCCGAGCCTTGACCCAGGCGGACCGGGAGTATGCTGTCGCGTTTGCGGTCAGGCCGGACAGTTTCGGGGTGAAGATGATCTGCCGGACCATCGGCGAGGCTGACCGCTCCGTGTTCGACTATCCGGTCAGCCGCCGGAACGTGGAGATCGAAACCCTCACGCTCTTCGAGGATGTGTTCGTCCCGTGGGAGCGGGTCTTCCTGGCGGGTGAGTGGGAGTGGGCCGGAGACCTGGCAACTACCTTCGCCCAGTTTCACCGGTTCACTGGCATCTCTTACAAGCCGCCGATCGGCGACCTCTTCATCGGCTGCGCCCAGCTCGTGGCTGAGTGGAATGGCGTCGCCCAGGCCTCGCACGTGCGCGAGAAGATCACCCGCCTCATCCAGTATACGGAGACGATCCGCGCCTGCGGCAAGGCCGCCGCCCTGGACTGCCAGATGGTGGAGGGAATCGCGCTCCCCAATCCGGTCTTCACCAATGTCGGCAAGCACCAGTTCGCCAGCCAGTTCCACGAAGCCGTGCGACTGCTCCAGGACCTGGCTGGGGGCCTCGCGATCACCGCCCCCTCGGAGCGGGACTATCGGAACCCCGAGGTCCAGAAGGCGCTCGATCGCTACCTGGCTGGCGCCGGGGAGGTGCCGGCTGAGTGGCGGCTTCGGCTCTTCCACCTGATCCGCGACCTGACGGCCTCGGACTTTGGCGGCTACAACCTCGTCGTCACGCTCCACGGGGAGGGGTCGCTTCAGGCCCAGCTCCTGACGACCTACCGGGAGTACGACCTCGAGCGGCCCCGAGCCCTGGTCAAGGCCATTCTGGGGCTCGAGTGAGCGCGCCGGAAGCGCTCGACGACTTGACGGTCCTGGATCTGGCCACCTTTGTGGCGGCTCCGGTGTGCGCCACGATCCTGGGTGAGTTCGGCGCCGAGGTGATCAAAGTCGAGCAGCCCGGGATCGGGGACGAGTTGCGCCGTCTCGGTCACCAGGTGGATGGGGTCTCGCTCTGGTGGCTCAGCGAAGCGCGGAACAAGAAATCCATCACGTGTAATCTCCGCACCGCGGCAGGGCAAGACCTCGTCAGGCGGCTGGCCAGAGAGGTCGACATCGTGACCGAGAACTTCAGGCCTGGCACTCTCGAGCGCTGGGGCCTCGGATACGAAGCGCTCAAGGCGATCAACCCGGGGATCATCATGGTCAGGATCTCGGCCTTCGGTCAGACTGGCCCCTACCGGGACCGGCCGGGCTTCGGCCGGATCGCCGCAGCGGTCGGCGGAGCCAGCTACCTCTCTGGCTATCCCGACCGCCCCCCGGTCACTCCCGGCACCCCTACGATCCCGGATTATCTGGCGGCGGTGATGGGGGCCCTGGGAGCCCTCATCGCCCGTCAGCACAGGAATCGGACGGGCGAGGGGCAGGTGGTGGACGTTGGGCTCTACGAGCCCCTGCTCAGGATGCTGGACGAACTGGTGCCGGTGCACGGGGCTACCGGGCACATTCGGGAGCGGATCGGCTCGGGGACTGAATATGTGGTCCCTCACAACCACTACTGCTCTCGGGACAAGCGGTGGGTCGCGATCGCGTGCACCAACGACAGGATGTTCGATCGCCTGCTCGCTGGCATGGGGAAGCAGGAGCTGAAGGACCGCTACCGGACCATGGCTGAGCGTGTCCGGCTGCGCGAGGAGCTGGACGGGCTGATTCAGGAGTGGATAGGCAGCCAGGATGCGAGAGAGGCGCTTGCGCGGCTGGAGGCCGCTGAGGTGCCGTGCTCGCTGGTCTACAGCGTCAAGGATCTCTTCGAAGACCCGCAGGTGAAGGCGCGCGAGAACATCGTCGCGCTCGAGAGCCCGTTGGGTGGGCTCCTCCACATGGTGGGCGTGGTTCCGAAGCTCTCGCGCACCCCCGGTCGCATAGAGCGCGTGGGGCCGCCGGCGATCGGCGAGCACAACGAGGAGATCTACCTGGGCCGGCTCGGGCTGTCGCGCGAGACACTCGCTGACCTCAAGGCGCGAGGGGTGGTCTGATGCCCGAGGCGTGGCAGCATCGGTTGGTTCACGCCAACGGTCTTCGCTTCCATTGCGTGACGGCCGGGGAAGGCCCGCTGGTGATGCTCCTCCACGGCTTCCCTGAGTTCTGGTACTCCTGGCGCCACCAGATCCCGGCTCTGGCCGAGGCTGGCTTCAGCGTCGCGGCTCCGGATCTCCGAGGCTACAACGACTCCGACAGGCCTGGAGAGGTGGAAGCCTATCGCATGGGTCATATCGTCGAGGATGTGGTCGGCCTGATCCGCGTCTTGGGCCACGAGCGGGCGGTGATCGTGGGCCACGACTGGGGTGGGGCGGCGGCGTATGCCTTCGCGATGATGCATCCGGAATTGACTCAGGGCCTGGTCGTCTGCAACTGCCCGCATCCCGAGGCCTTCAGTCGCGCCCTCAAGGGGGGGAGCTACGAGCAATTACGCAAGAGCTGGTACATGTTCTTCTTCCAGCTCCCTGAGGCGCCTGAGGCGATCCTCTCGGCCAATCATTTTCGCTTCCTGAAGCAGTTCGCGTACGCCAACTCGCGCAAGGGCACCTTCTCCCCGGCGACCCTTCGAAAGTACGAGGAAGCCATGGCGAAGCCCGGGGCCCTCACCGGCGCCATCAACTGGTACAGGGCCATGTTCCGCCGCGGACTGCCGCCGGTCCGCGAGTTCCCGAAAATCTCGGCTCCAACCCTGGTGATTTGGGGGACACGCGACCATTTTCTGGGCCAGGAGCTCGCGCGGGGGATGCGGCGTTACTTCTCGGGCCCCTTCAGGATGGTCTTCCTCCACGGGGTCAGTCACTGGGTTCAGCAGGAAGCCCCCGGGCGGGTGAATCGGCTTCTCGTGAATTTCTTAAATAGATCTATCAAGAAATGGCGTTGAAGCTATTGAAATGCCTTACGATTGTACCTGCCGCAATCTGGCTCGGTGCCATAATCTTCTTCTCCGTCTTGGGTGCCCCGACCGTGTTTTCCGTCCTGGACCGGGGGAGCGCGGGCTGCTAGGAATGAGGCTAGGAATGAGGTGGAAGATATGGCGAGATCGGGATCGCTGATCGACGAGATCAAGCGCGATCTTGATCCGGTGGAACGCGAGATCCGGGGCCACGCCTACCTCGCCGAGCTCGAGGCAGGCCGAGTTCCGCGGGAGAAGCTCAGGCTGTTCGCCGGGGAACAGTATCACATCATCCGGAGTGACCTCCGGAGCGTGGCGCTCCTCGTGAACCGCTTCGGGGCGACCGAGAGCGGGCCCTTCTTCCAGGCGGTGCTCGCCGGGGAAGCCGCAGCGCTCGAAGCTCTGAAGGCCTTCGCCCTCGCCTTAGGCATGGACGAGGCGCTGCTCCGGACCTACGACCCCGCACCGGGGGCACAGGCTTACCCGGCCTTTATGGCTTGGTTGGCCCTGTATGGGTCGGACGCTGAGGTCGCCGCGGCCTTCGTCGTGAACTTCGCTGCGTGGGGAGAGGGCTGTGGCCGGATGGGGCGGGCTCTTCGGTCCGGCTACGGTCTGACGATGGAGCAGCTCGCCTTCTTCGACCTGTTCGCGAGCCCCCCGGCTGAGTTCGAGGCAGGAGCCCTAGCCGTAGTGGAGGCGGGGCTCGCGCGTGGCGCTGACCCGCGGCTGATCAAGCGGGCGGCCCGACTCCTCCAGGGCTACGAGAAGCTCTACTGGGACACGCTCCTCGAGATTTCCAGGAGGTAGCACACTTCACCCTTTGGCCCGCCAGCTCCCCCATCGGCCCTCTTCGATCGCAGCCAGGAACTGGCTGACGTGGAGGTTGAACAGACTCGGCTCTTCGATGTTCGTCGTGTGCCCACTGGTGGGCAACATGAGGAGACCGGAGTGCGGGATGTGGCGCTTCATGAACAGGGCCGGCACGATGCATGGCTCGTCCTCGTCCCCCACGATGATGAGGGTCGGCACCGGGATGGTCCCAAGAGCCGCCTCGAGCTCGAAGATGGTCTTCCGTTTGAGCTGGACCCCGCGCAGGATGTGGGCTGACCCGCGGGCCGAGTGGTCACGGAGCTGGGCGAGGAATTCCGCAAACCCGCGCGGATCCTTCTCGCGGAACCCGATGCGGGACGGGAGCGTCGAGAAACGGTTCACCGCGGCCTCCATCCCCTCCGTCTCCAGCTTGCTGGCCAGCCGCCCGTACTCTTCCGCAAACTGCTTGCGATCGGCGGTACCGCTGCCGCACCCGGCGACGATCAAACTCCTCGCCATATGAGGATAGTGCAGGCCGAAGTTCAGCGCCACGTTGGCCCCCATCGACAGGCCAGCCACATGGGCCTGCTCGACGCCGAGGTGGAGAAGCAGCCGGGCAAGGTCCTCGACCAGGATTTCGTTGCTATAGGCGGCGGGATCATCGGGCACCGTCGAGGGCGGATACCCTCGGCTGTTGTAAGTGATTACCCGGTAGCGCCGAGCAAAAGAGCGGACCTGCGGCTCCCAGGACCGGTGGTCTCCGGCGAACTCGTGGCTCCAGACCAGCGGGAACCCCTGGCCAGTTTCCTCGTAGTACAGGTCAACTCCGTTCACGTGGGCATGTGGCATAAGACCTCCTCCTCCGACATTGTCTCCCGCCGCCACCTGAGCATACCGAGGAGAGTCTAATACCGCAAGAGCGTGAAAGGCGGCGCCTCTGGCGTTTGCCGTTCCCACAGGTGATCCGGTCGAGCGTTCGCCTTCCCCGTTTCCCGTTGACACCACAATAGCTTAGTGCTATAGAGGTCCCACCCGTGAGGGTGGAACACGCCTTGGCAGTCAAGTCCTGCGACGCTCTTCGCGAGGCATTCCCTTGGCAGTCGGGAGGGGGCCCGCTCGCAGCCGCGATCTCCCCTCGTTGACGATTCCGGTGGGCGTGGTTTCTGAGCTCATCCGCGGCGACATCTACTTCTGGGGCCAGCTGATGGGTGGGGCCCTGCTGGGCTCGATCCCCGTGGCCGTCATCTACTCCTTCTTCGTCGAGTGTTACGTAGCGGGCCTCACCGGGTCGGTCAAGGGGTGAGAGCAGGGGCCAACGAGTCGGGATG
>JBHIBG010000027.1:0-31025 GCA_046758965.1 Methylomirabilia bacterium
TACGGCCAGTGGCTGACTGACGAGGGGTTCGTGCGCCTGGGCCGGGTGATGGTACAGGAAGGAGCACGGCTGACGCCCTCGCCCGCGGCCAAGGCGTCCGAGGAGCGCTAGCTCGTGGGAGGCCGCCTGGCCCTCGCGCGCGTCTTCTATGCCCGAGGCAAGTTTGACGAGTACGTACGACAGACACGGGGGGGCTTCGGTTCGCCCGAGCCCGGGGAGGGCATCAGCTTCGCGAAGTGCGCGCGTTCCTTGCGGCCTTTGAGCGAAGCGGCCCCGGACAGTCCCTCCCCCCGGTCCCGGACCCCCAGGCATTGATCGGGTGGAATTACGATGAGCCCTGACTCTCCCGCGCTGAAATGTTCACGCCTGTCCGCTCCCCTGCTGGAGCCCACGGCTTCTCACCACGGCCGTGAGTCTGACATGGCGGAGTGCGAGGCACGCGCAGGGGACGCCCGACGTTGATGCAGACTGACTGGCAAGGGCACTACCTGGACGGCCAGACCGCCGCCCGCCAGCCGGCAGCGATCCGTGTGATGCGAAGCGGCCTCGAGGTCACCACGGCGAGCGGCCTGACGCTCTGGTGGCCGTACGACCAGGTCCGCCAGACCCAGGGCTTCTACGCCGGAGAGCAGGTTCGCCTGGAGAGGGGCGAGGACAGTCCGGAGGTGATCCTGGTTTCGGACGCGGCGTTCCTTACCGCTCTGCGTCTGACGGCGCCGGAGCTGGCAAGGCATTTCCACGACCCCACCGGTCGCGGGCTCAGGGTCAAGCTCACCATCCTCGCGGCCGTCGCCGCCGTCGGGATCGCGGCCGCCCTTTACCTGTGGGGTATCCCCGCCATGGCGGCGCTGGTGGCACCCCGCATCCCCGTCTCGTGGGAAGAGCGCCTCGGGCGCTCGGTCCTCGAGCAGCTGGCCCCGGCTGGGAAGCGGTGCGCAGACCCGACCGGCCTGCGCGTGATCGACACTATCATCACGACGCTGACCGCCCCGCTCCCGAGATCCCCTTACGTCTTTCGGGTCACGGTGGTCGACTATCCTGTCGTGAATGCCGTCGCGCTCCCCGGCGGGTACATCGTGCTGTTCCGGGGCCTACTCGAGCGGACTCGCTCCGCCGAAGAGCTGGGTGGCGTTCTCGCCCACGAGATGCAGCATGTCCTCCAACGCCACGCCACGCGTGCGTTGCTCCAACAGGCGTCTACCGGGCTCCTGCTCGCTGCCTTGGCTGGGGATGCGAGCGGCGCCTATGGGCTGGAGAGTGCCCGGCTGCTCGGGAGGCTTGCGTATAGCCGCCGAGCGGAGGTGGAGGCGGATACCGAGGGGATGCGGATGCTCCTCGCGGCCGGGGTCGACCCGGCCGGGATGATCGCGTTCTTTCGGATGCTCGAGAGGGAAGGCGCGGGGGCGCCAGCCTTCCTCAAGTACGTGTCCACTCACCCGAGCACCGAGGATCGAATCGAGACCCTGAAGTCGCTAGCGGGACGGTTTCGGGGTCGGCCACGCAAGGTGCTCCCGGACTATGACTGGCGCGACATCACGAATGTTTGCCAGATCCTCGGCCCGCCGAGCTGATGCCGCAGCGGCGAGTCGAGCACGAACAGACGGCGTGCGTGCGGCGTATCGGATTCTGGACATTGACAGAGCCCGGCTCCCCGCGATAAGAGCAGTGCCGTGACCTTCTCGTTTGACATTCCGGTGACACCCTCCCTACAATGGCGGTGTGTCGGATCGAGAGGGGTTGTGCGGTGCTCGGGGCGTCGACGCCCTCGGCGTTTCAAGGAGGCGATCATGGTTGAGGTGAAAGCCGACCGCCGCCAGGCGTTGGATCTGGCCATGTCTCAGATCGAGAGGCAGTTCGGCAAAGGGGCCGTCATGCGCCTGGGTGCCCGGGGGGCCCTGGACGAGGTGTCGGTCATCCCCACCGGGTCGATCGCCCTCGATGCGGCCCTGAGCATCGGTGGCATCCCGAAGGGGCGGGTCACCGAGATCTTCGGCCCCGAGTCCTCGGGGAAGACCACGCTAGCGCTCCATGTGATCGCTGAAGCCCAGCGGCTCGGCGGGGCTGCGGCGTTCATCGACGCCGAGCACGCGCTCGACCCCACCTACGCGAAGAACCTGGGCGTCAACACCGACGAGCTGGTGATCTCGCAGCCCGACACGGGGGAGCAGGCCCTGGAGATCGCCGAGGTCCTGGTCCGCTCCAACGCCGTGGACGTCATCGTCGTGGATTCCGTGGCGGCGCTGGTGCCTCGGGCCGAGCTGGACGGCGACATGGGCGACTCCCTTCCGGGGCTTCAGGCCCGGCTGATGTCGCAGGCGCTGCGCAAGCTCACGGCAGCGATCGCGCGCTCGGGAACCGCGGTGGTCTTCATCAACCAGATCCGCGAGAAGATCGGCGTTCTCTTCGGTTCGCCCGAGACCACCCCGGGCGGGCGGGCCCTCAAGTTCTACGCCTCGCTCCGGCTGGACATCCGGCGGCTCGATGCCATCAAGTCAGGCGCCGAGTCGGTGGGGGTGCGCACCAAGGTCAAGGTCGTGAAGAACAAGCTTGCCCCCCCGTTCCGGGAGGCGGAGTTCGACATGATTTACGGCGTGGGGATCTCCCGGGAGGGGAATGTCCTGGATCAGGCGGTGGCGCAAGGATTCGTGGAGAAATCTGGGACCTGGTTTAGCTACGCGAGCGAGCGGATCGGTCAGGGGCGGGAGAACGCCAAGCGGTTTCTCACCGAGAACCCCAAGGTGCTGGCCGATCTGGAGGCGAAGGTGCGGCACGCTCTCGGGCTCAAGGCGGTGGGGGCCGACTCGTGACGATCGGGCTGACCGTGCCCGTTCGCCTCCGCGGGGTGTGAGGGGAGGGCGGCTATGAAGTTCGACGAGTTCTTGACGCTGGCCGTCAAGCGCAACGCCTCTGACCTCCACCTCAAGGCCGGCGCCAAGCCGATCCTCCGGATCCACGGAGGGCTTGAAGTCCAGGACGATTGGCCGACCGTCACCAACCAGTTCATGGAAACGATGGCTCGCCGGCTCTTGGGAGAGCGCCAGTTCAGCGAGCTGATGGCGGGGGTCGAGAGGGACTTTCCCCACTTCGTGCCCGGGGTCGCGCGATTCCGGATCAACTTCTTCCTCGCCAAAGGGGAGATCCGCGCCGCCCTCCGCGTGATCCCGCTTCGGATCCCGTCCTTCGAGGAGCTTCGTCTCCCCAAGGTGCTGGAGAAGCTGACCTTGGAGCGCCGCGGCATGGTCCTGGTCACCGGCATCAGCGGAGCCGGAAAGTCCACCACGCTGGCCGCGCTGATCGACTCCATGAACCGGTACAAGAACGATCACATCGTCACCATCGAGGATCCCATCGAGTTCGTCCACGAGGACATTCGGTGCGTGGTGAGCCAGCGCGAGATCGGACACGACTCCGGGAACTTCGTGCAGGCTCTGCGTGCCGCCCTGCGTGAGGATCCGGATGTCATTCTGGTAGGCGAGATGCGGGATGTCGAGACGATGTCGGTGGCGCTCCAGGCCGCGGAGACCGGGCACCTCGTCCTCTCCACCCTCCACACGCTGAACGCCGCGGAGACTGTCAACCGGATCATCTCCATGTTCCCGCCCCACCAGGAGCAGCAGATCCGTGACCAGCTTGCCGGACTCCTCCACGGGATCGTCTCGCAGCGTCTGGTGCAGCAGGCGGACGGGCAGGGCCGCGTGGCGGCGGCGGAGGTCATGATCGCTACCGCCCTCATCCGCGACTGCATCCGGGAGGCCGGGAAGACCTCCCAGATTCCCGCCGTCATCGCGGCAGGCGAGGCGCAGTACGGGATGCAAACGTTCGACCAGTCGCTCCTTGGCCTCTACCGGGAAGGGACAATCAGCTTCGAGACCGCCCGCGAGGCGGCCAGCAACCCCGATGACTTCGAGCTGAAGGTCAAGGGCATCTTCTCGGCGGGTGAGGCGACCTGGGAGGAAGCGACGAAGAAGGGAGCGGCGCCGGGAGCGCGCTCCTTCTTCAAGAAGCTTTGAAGCAACCCCTCACCGTCGAGGCGGCCAAGCGCGCAGCCTACGACCTTCTCTCGCGAAGGGCGTGGAGCCGGCGCGAGCTGAGGGCTCGGCTCGTGCGACGCGGCGCACCGGAGAGCGTGGCCCGTCAGGTGGTGGCGGAGCTGGAGGCCAGGGGGTACGTGGATGACCAGGCCTTCGCTCGCCAGTGGGCGGAACGGCGCGCCTCCCGCCGCGGGCTCGGGAGCCGCCGCCTGAGCGCGGAGCTCAAGGTCAAGGGGATCGCCCGTTCCCAGGCGACCTCTGCGATCCGCGAAGCCTTCTCCGAGACCGGGGAGGAGGCTCTGGCCCTCGAGGCCGGGCGTCGCCGCCTCCCTGCCCTCCAACGGCAGAACCCGGCTCGCGCCCCGTTCAGGCTCCGCGACTACCTTCTCCGCCGCGGCTACCCGACCGAGATCGTGAGCCAGGTGGTGAGCCGCCTCTTGTCGCTCGAGGATCCTGACCGCTGAGCGTGTGCCCGGCAGCCCTGCTTCTTGCCGACGGACGCCGAGCCGGCAGTCACACGGAGCTCGGGCGAGCCGGGAGAGGCCCGGCGTGTGCTACGATATGCAGGCGGGCTCCCACTGGACAGTAGGAGGGTTTGGGGCGACCCGCCCCCGGACTCGCGGCATCAGGCTCCGCTGATCAGATCCTGACTGACATGACCGGGCACGAGCTTCGACAGCGGTTCCTCGACTACTTTGCTGCCAGCGACCACACGGTGGTCCGCTCCTCCTCGCTGATCCCGGCCCAGGACCCGACCCTGCTCTTCACCAATGCCGGGATGGTGCAGTTCAAGGCCGTCTTCCTCGGCGAGGAGCGACGGGAGTACGTCCGCGCCGCCTCCAGCCAGAAGTGTGTACGCGCTGGCGGCAAGCACAACGACCTCGAGATCGTGGGGCGCACGGCCCGCCACCACACCTTCTTCGAGATGCTGGGCAACTTCTCCTTCGGGGACTACTTCAAGGCGGAGGCGATCGCCTATGCCTTGGAGTTCCTCACGCGGGAGCTCGACCTCCCGCGCGAGCGGCTCTGGGCCACGGTGTTCACCGACGACGACGAAGCCGTCGGGCTCTGGCGGAAGATCGCGGGGTTCTCGGACGACCGCATCCTCCGCCTCGGCGAGAAGGACAACTTCTGGGCCATGGGGGAGACCGGACCGTGCGGGCCGTGCTCCGAGGTCCACTTCCACCAGGGAGATCACTTCCCGTGCGAGGAAGAACGGGCCGGGCGCCGCTGCCTGGGTCCCGCCTGCGAGTGTGACCGGTGGCTCGAGATCTGGAACCTGGTCTTCATGCAGTTCAACCGGGACGCCTCGGGCCAGCTCACCCCGCTCCCCAGGCCCTCGATCGACACGGGCCTGGGGCTCGAGCGGACTGCCGCGATCATCCAGTCGGTGCCCTCCAATTTCCTCACCGACCTCATCCGACCGCTCATCGATCAGGCTGCTGGCCTGGCGGGGAAGACCTACGGGGCCCGCGAGGCGGATGATGTCTCCCTCCGGGTGATTGCCGATCACAGCCGCGCGGCCGCGTTCCTCATTGCTGATGGGGCCTTCCCGTCCAACGAGTGGCGCGGGTACGTCTTGCGCCGGATCATGCGGCGGGCCATGCGCCACGGTCGGCTCCTGGGCCTGGTGGAACCGTTCCTGTGGCAGCTCACGGGGACCGTGGCGGATCTCATGGGTGAAGCCTATCCGGAGCTCCGCGAGCACCGGGCCCGGGTGGCTGACACGGTACGCCTCGAGGAGGAGCGCTTCGCCGAGACCCTGGACGCCGGGATGAGCAGAATCGAGGAGTATCTCGAGGTCCAGGGTGGTGAGCAACATCCTCGCGTTGTGGACGGAGGCTTTCTGTTTACGCTATACGACACCTACGGGTTTCCCAGGGATCTCGCCGAGGAAGTCTTCGAGGACAAGGGGTGGAGGATCACCGATGAGACGAACGCGACGTGGGAAATGCAGATGGAGACCCAGAGAGAGCGCGCCCGCGGCAGTAGAGCCTTTGAGGATATCCGTGTCTCCGACTTCGCCAAGCTCGAGCTGATCGACAAAACGGAGTTCCTCGGCTATGACTCGCTGGCCGCTCCAGCACGGATCCTCGCCATGCTTCTCGACGGCCGGCGCGTGCGGGAGGTCCCAGCCGGAGAGGAGGTCGAGGTGGTGCTGGACCGGACCCCGTGCTACGCCGAGTCCGGGGGCCAGATCGGCGACACCGGCCAGCTCACGGGACGGGAGGGGCAGGGCCAGATCCTCGGCACCTACTTCCGGGGCGCGGGGCTCATCGTCCACCGCGTGAAGGTCACGCGCGGCGGGTTCCGCGAGGGCGAAGAGGTGGCTGTGGCGGTCGAGTCGGCGCGCCGTCAGGGCCTCCGCCTCCACCACACCGGCACTCACCTGCTCCACGCGGCGCTCCGCCGCGTGCTGGGGAGGCATGTGACCCAGGCCGGCTCCCTGGTGGCGCCAGACCGGCTGCGGTTCGACTTCACCCATCCGACCCAGGTCAAGGACCGCGAGCTGGAGCGGCTCGAGGATCTGGTGAACGAGAAGGTCCGGGACAACCTCGCGGTGGACCCGTTCCTGACCGGGCTGGAGGAGGCCCTGAAGCTCGGGGCCCTGGCCCTGTTCGGCGAGAAGTATGGCGCACGGGTCCGCGTCGTGAGGATCGCGGACTTTTCGGTAGAGCTGTGCGGGGGGACCCACCTCGACGCCACGGGGCAGATCGGCCTCTTCAAGGTCGTCTCAGAGGGGGCCGTGGCGGCCGGGGTCCGCCGCCTCGAAGCGGTGACCGGAGCCTCCGCGCTTCAGCACGTGGGAGAGGAAGAGAGCGCGCTCCGCGAAGCCGCCGACCTCCTCAAGATCCCTCCCCTCGATCTGCCGCGGCGACTCACGCGGCTCCTCGACGAGCAGCGGGTTCTGGAGAAGCGGTTGGCCGACTTCGAGAGACGCCTAGCGCGCACCCGCGCGCAGGAGATCGTTGCCGGTGCCCGGCAGGTGGGGGAGGTGCCCGTCGTGGCCGCCCGGCTGGATGGGCTGGATCAGGAGGGGCTCCGCGCCGTCGTGGACTCGGTCCGGGAGCGCCTTCAGTCCGGGGTGGTCTGCCTCGGAAGCGTGAGAGACGGCAAGGTGAGCCTGGTGGCGGCCGTCTCCAAGGACCTGACGCCCCGCTTCAGCGCGGGGAAGCTGATCCAGGAGGTCTCGAAGACGGTGGGCGGCGGAGGCGGGGGGCGGCCCGACTTGGCCCAGGCCGGTGGGAAGGACCCCGCGAAGCTCGATCAGGCTCTCGCCTTCGTCTACGAGTGGGTGAGCCGCACGGCAGCCTCCTGAGCGCGCGACGACATCCAACCGGGGAAGCCTGGCCCGGCCTTCCGCATGCCTCGCCCGGCCCGAGCGGGACCTGTCGCGGCCGGGTACCCGCGCCGAAGGGCGTGGGTGCCCCGCCGTCCGAGGACTAAACCGCCTGGAGGAGGAGCCCGGTCAGATAGCGGGTCTCGGGCACACTCAGGAGCACCGGGTGATCGCGCGCCTGGCCGAGGCCGGCCAGCACCCGCACCGTGATTCCGGCGTCGGCCGCCGCCGCCTGGCAGATCTCCTCGAAGAGGGCTGGCGCGAGGTGGTGCGAGCAGGAGAAGGTGGCGAGGATCCCTCCGGGCTCGAGCAGTCTCAAGGCTCTCAGGTTGATTTCCTTGTAGCCCCGGGCCGCTGCCTCGAGGGCGCTCTTCCGTCGGGTGAAGGGGGGAGGGTCGAGGACCACCAGCCCAAAATGCTCCGCGCTCTTCTCGAGGCGCCTGAGCTCATCAAAGGCGTTCACCTGACGGCATTCCGTCTTCGCCTCAACCCCGTTCAGTTCCAGATTCCGACGCGCCCCGGCAAGGGCGCCCTCCGAGATCTCCAGGAGAACCGCTCGCTGGGCGCCAGCGGCCAGCCCTTGACAGGCGAAGGCCCCCGAGTAGGCGAAGGCATCCAAGAGCGTGCGCCCCCGGGCACAGGCTGCGAGGGCAAGTCGGTTCTCTCGCTGGTCCAGGTAGAAGCCGGTCTTCTGGCCTCGCTCCAGGGAGACGAGGAAGCGGCACGGCCCCTCCTCGATGACGACCTCCGAGGGGCCCTCGCCGGCGACCCAGCCGCGCTTCGCCTCGAACCCTTCCAGCCGCGCCGCAGTCGGGTCGTCGTTGGCGAACACCCCGCAGCAGCCCCCGAGCTCCATGAGGGCCTCTGCAATCGAGCCCCGATGCCGCGCCATCCCCAGCGTGAGGCACTGGATCACCGCGACAGGGCCGTAGCGGTCCACCACGAGCCCGGGGAGCGCGTCTCCTTCGCTCCAGACCCAGCGGAAGGCGGGAGCGACCAGTCCCGCCGCCCGCCGATAGGAGAGCGCGGCCTCGAGGCGGCGGCGGAAGAAGCCCTGGTCCACGGGCTCGTCGCGGGTGGAGAGGAGACGGCAGACAAGAGAGGGCCGGGGATTGTAGAAGCCGCGGCCGAGGCAGGTCCCGTCGTGGGCGAGCACTGTCACCGCCTCGTCGGCGCGCCACTGGCCGACCAGCTCGGCCACCTCTCCCCGGTAGATCCAGGGGTGGCCGGCCCGTAGTCGTCCCTCTCGTCCCCGCTTGAGGATAAGCTTCGTCACCTGATGGACACGCGCGACGACGGCGCCAGCCTCTGGGAGGGCGGCGCTCAGCCAGTCGAAACCGTGAGCGTGAGCTACGCGCGGCGGAGGACCACGACCATCATGAGGGGGTGCCTGGCTCGGTCCAGCGCCAGCCGGCGGTGGAAGCCGGAAAACCACTGGACGAACTCGAAGCCCTCGGCCAGCGCCACCAGGGCCTTGAGCTCCTGGGGGAAGACGATCCGGGAGAGGTGGCTCTGCCGGTGGACCCGGCGCGCTCCGTTCTCCAGCACCTCGAACTCCAGGTCTTCCCTGAACACCTGGGAGACCGGATTGACGGCCTCGAGTGCCGTGAACGTCGTTCGGACCGTGAGCGTCCCGCGCCGTCTGGTCCAGGACCAGCGCCGGGCCGGGTTGGTCCAGGATGAGGGGATGTAGCGGTCGAAGATGTAGAGCCCCCCCGGGCGGAGGGCCCTGGCCACAGCTCTCAGGTGGGCCAGAATCAGCTCGTTGGTGAGAAGGTGTCCCTGCGAGTCCTGCATGCAGATGGCGGCATCGACAGGCTCCCGGACGCCGAAGCGGCTCATGTTGGCGCGGAGCAACTCCACGGGGAGCCCGCGCTCTCGCACACGGGTCCGCACGTAGGCCAGGGTCTCCGAAGAGAGGTCGAGGCCGACCATCCGATAGCCCCGTTGGGCGAGCCTGAGCAGGTGGGGGCCGGTTCCGCAGCCGAGGTCCAGCACCCGGCGGACCGGCCCTTTCGCGAAGCGCTGAAAGCACCAGACGAGAAAATCCACCTCCCCCTTCCGGTGGAGGTCGAAGGCGATCTCGTAGTAGCGGGGCTTGGTGTAGAGCGCCTTGCTCACTTCCCCCACCAGCTCAGCAGCGCCTCTCGGAGGATCCAGCTCCCCGCGATCCCCGTGCGCCCGGATGGGTCATGGGCCTGGGCCACCTCTACCAGATCCATCCCGATCACCTCGCACTCCTCGAGGAGCCGGAGCAGCTCCATCGCCTCGGGCACCCGGAGGCCGCCCGCTTCCGGGGAGCCGGTGCCCGGCGCTTCCGCAGGGTCGAGCAGATCGATATCGAGGGTGACGTAGAGCGGGTACCGGCGGAGCTCCGGCAGGATCGCCCGCACGGTGTCTCGGGGAGCGATCTCCGTGGCAGGATAGAACTGGAGCCCGCGGCGCTCGGACTCCTCCCGGGAACTGGTGCGCATCCCCACCTGGTAGACTCGCTCCCCTCCCACCACCTCCATCACCCGCGCCATGACCGACGCGTAGGTGTACCGCTCGCCGAGGAACTGCTCCCGCGCGTCGGGGTGGGCGTCGAGCTGGAGCACTCTGAGTTCGGGGAGTTGCTCGGCGAGGACCTCGATCACCGGGAGCGTGGCGGTGTGATCGCCGCCCAACATGACGAGGCGAGCCCCCGGGGTCCAAAAGGTCCGGATCTGGTCCCGGGCTCGGGCGAGCTGATCCCGGGGTGAGGCATTGCGGGGGAGCTCCACGTCGCCCAGGTCGGCCAGCGGAAGGTCTTCCAGATCGCGCCCGAGGATGAGGGAATACGTCTCGATGGAGTCGGAGGCGATGCGAAGATCCTGGGGCCCTCGATCGGCTCCTTTCCGGAGGTTCACGCTCCCCTCGAACGGGATTCCGAAGAGGAGGATCCGGGCTTCCCCGGGATCCCGGGTGCAGGCAATGAAGCGTGGGCTCGCTGATCGCATCTCCGGTGAGGCGCTGCCCTCGGGACCGGGGACGCGCCTCCGGCGCGCGCCGGTCCGTCAGGCGCCCGGCTCCGGACGCCGCTCGACTCAGAGGATGAGGTCTTCTTCCGAGAAGAGCGCGACGGCGGCGAAGGCGCAGGCGAGCCGCTCGACCCGGTGCTCCGAAGCCATCACGGCCAGCTCACGGATCGTCTCCCCGCGGACGCTGAAGGCTTCCTCCAGCATCTGACGGACCGCCTGTTCCGCCTCCGCCTTGGGAGCCACGTCGTGGTACTCCATGATGACTCCCGCCTTGGTGCGGTCCGCCGGCAGGGCGTAGCCCACGGCTGCAGAGATCAGCTCGCCGGGAACCTGGCTCGTGATGGCGGCATACGCCGTGGGGATCAGGCTGCCAGGCTTGATCTGGGGCAGGGCGACGAAATCCACGTCTGGGGGGATGATGCTGGAGATCTTCAGGAGGTTGACGTTGCCGAGCCCCGCCGACAGGAGCGCGTTGTCGAAGGCGTTGAGCGGGGTGGAGCCTTCCGCGTGCCCGGCGGTGGCCGCCGTCTTGGTGATTTTCCTGTCGAGCATTCGATCCTCCTCCTCACCTCCGCTTGCGGATCGGTCGCCCGTCGAGAATTTTCTCTCGACACGCGTTTTCGAGACCCCATGTTAGCGGCTCGGCGGCCGAATGCAAGAAAATTCTTGCGAGGACCGCCGCCTCGCCTGCATTTTTTTCTTGCAATTCCCGAGATGGGATTCTACAGTGAGCGAAAAATATTTCGACAGTGAGGATTTCAGGAGGGGAGGAGAGAAAGGAGGCTGATCAGATTGCACGCTCTGGGACGACACCTGCTTCTCGAGCTGTTTGACTGCGACGTCGCGGCGATCAATAGCCTCGAGATGGTGAAGGGCGTCTTGGTGGAGGCGGCAAAGCAGGCGCAGGCCACCATCGTCGACGTGATCTTTCACGAGTTCAACCCGTTCGGGATCAGCGGGGTCGTGGTCATCGCCGAGTCTCATATGTCCGTCCATACGTGGCCGGAGTACCGATACGCGGCGGTCGACATCTTCTCGTGCGGGGATGCCCTCCAGCCCGAAGCGGCCGCCCACTACCTGGTCGAACAGCTGGGAGCGGAGCGGACCTCGGTGGTGGAGCTTCAGCGCGGCGTGTTCGTCCAGAGTATGGTGGCCCTCCCGCACAAGCCGCTGGCCGGCTGATGGCCCTCCCGGCCTCGCCTCACAGCTGGCCTCTCTTCCGCGCCGGCCGATGATCATTCTCCAGAGCTACAAGTGGTTCTTCGAGAGCACCACGCCCGTCGAAGGGCACATGCACGCCGTTGTCCGCACCCTTGTCTACGCCGCGACCAAGTTCCAGCAGATGGAGATCATGGAGACGGTCAGCTACGGCAAATGCCTGGTGCTGGACGGCCGGATTCAGTCGAGCCAAGTCGACGAGTTCATCTACCACGAGGCCCTCGTCCACCCGGGTCTCCTCCTCGTCCCCCCGCCCGAGCGGGCGATGGTGATCGGGGGGGGCGAGGGGGCGACGCTCCGGGAGATTCTCCGCTACCCGACCATCCGCCGAGCCCTGATGGTGGACATCGACGAGGAGGTCGTGGAGGCCTGCAAGCAGCATCTCCCCGAGATGCACCAGGGCGCCTTCGACGACCCTCGGACGGAGGTGCGCCACGAGGATGCCCGGGCGTTCCTGGAGCGGACCGAGGAGCGCTTCGATCTGGTCGTGGTCGACCTCACCGAGCCCCTCGAAGAAGGGCCCGCCTGTCTTCTCTTCACGAAGGAGTTCTACCGCCTCATCCGGGACCGCCTCACCCCGGAGGGCGTCATGACCCTCCAGGCCGGCATGACCAAGATCGGCGAACTCGGCTTTTTCACCGCCATCGCTCGCACCCTCCAGGACGTCTTCCCTGTGGTGGCCCCTTACCAGACCTTCGTCTCCTGCTTCGGCACCCCGTGGGGGTTCATCGTCGCCTCAAAGAAACACGACCCCCGGACCCTCACTCCGGAAGCCGTAGACCGGCTGATCGCCGAGCGGGTGCGGGGGGAGCTCGGGTACTGGGATGGGCAGACCCACGCCCATGCCTTCACCCTCCCCAAGCACCTCCGCCAGGCCCTCGAGCAGGCGGACCGGGTGATCACCGACAGTCATCTCCTGCTGCTCAGGTAGGGAGGCCCGGAGCCGGGTGGCGGGGCCTCAGCGTCGGGTGGCGTTCATCTTCCTCGTGCTCCTGATCGGGCTCGTGTTCGGCTCCTTCGTCGGCGACCTGATCGCGACGCTCCTCCCCGGCGGCTTCTCGGAGCGGCTCTTCACGGCGGGACCCACCATCGGGCTGACGAGCCCTGCCACGTTGGACCTTCGCGTCGTCTCCCTCACCCTGGGCCTGGCTGTGAAGCTCAATCTCGTCGCGGTTCTCGGGGTGGTGCTGGCTGCGCTGGCCCTGCGCAAGCTCTGAGCGGGGCGCCGCGCGCCCTGGCTGGCCGGCCCGGTAGTGTTCCCATGAGCGGCCCGCTGTTGATCCTGGCGTCGGCCTCGCCGAGGCGGGAGGCACTGCTTCGCGAGCTTGGCCTGCCCTTCGTCGTGGTGCCGAGCCAGGTGCGGGAGGTGGTGCCGGCCGGCCCGCCTGTGGAGGCTGTCATCACCCTGGCGCGGGCAAAGGCCCGGGCAGTCGCTTCGCTCGTCACTGAGGGGCGCGTGAGTGGCCTCAGGCCTGCCGCCGCTGACAGCTCTGCCGCCGAGTTGGGGAGTTTGGATCCGGTTCTCGTCCTCGGCGCGGACACGGCGGTGGTGCTCGAGGAGAGGATTCTCGGCAAGCCATCGGGGCCCGAGGACGCCCGCCGGATGCTCCTGGCACTCTCTGGCCGAACCCACGACGTCATCACCGGCGTGGTCCTGGTGGAAGCCAGGCTCGGTCGGGAGGCAAGCGCGGCTCGGGTGACCAGGGTCAGGATGGCGGGCTACAGCGAGGCCGAGATCGAGGCCTACCTGGCCACGGGGGAGCCGTTCGACAAAGCCGGGGCCTATGCCGTGCAGGGTCATGGCAGCCGGCTGGTCGCTCAGGTGGACGGCTGCTACACCAACGTGGTGGGGCTGCCCCTCACCACGACGCGCCGGCTCCTGGCTGGCTGGGGAGTTCCGTGACTGGCGCTCAGCGCTCCGCCGGGAGCTCCCGAGCCTTGTCGAGCGGATCCATGAGGAGGAGGTCCGTGAGGCTGCGTGGGATGAGGACGGCGTGGGGAAGCGGAGCGCGAGCGCGGATCACGGCCAGGCTCCGCCTGATCGCTTCAGGTCGAACCTGGCCTCCTGGCAGGTATAGCTCCCGAGCAGACTCAAGGCGGATCTTCCTCTCCTCCTCCTGGGTGCCCAGCACCCGGGGAGGGAGCCGGGCGAGGAGCTCCCCGGGCGGCACGGTCTCCAGCCGGCGGATGGCGCGGAGAAGCGCCCTGGCCACGCGGGCGAGTCGGGCAGCGGGTAGAGAATCGTTGGCTCGGGTGAAAAGGCCGGTGTGGACCGTGGCACCGCCGAGCCAACGCTTCGCTTCCCTCCGGAGCCTGAAGTCCATCAGGATCTTCGCCTTTCCCTCCTTGACAAGGTAGTGCGTCCAGGGATCACCCACGAGCCCCGCGTGGACCTCCCCACGTTCCAGCGCGGCGACCAGACCGCGGGCCCCGAGGCTCAGGAGGGTGATCCGGGTGAACTCGAGTCCGGCCCGCTCGAGGAGCGCCATGAGCAGTGTCTGCTCGGGAGCACCCGGACTGGCAACGCCGACACGCTTGCCGCTGAGGTCCGTCAGCTCGCGGACGCTCTCTTCGTAGGCCGCCGGCACCAGGAGAGCGACGGGTGGAGCCGCAGTGAGCCCGAAGACCAGACGGGGCGGCTTGCCGTCCGTGGTCCCGAAGCGGAGTGCAGCCTCCAATGAGATGGCGGCCAGCTCGGCCTGGCCTTGGGCCAGGGCGGCAGCCGCGTCGAGCTCGGTGCGAGCTGAGAGGATGGTTACAGCCAGCCCCTCCCGGGCAAAATCCCCCTGGGCCTCGGCCACCCGGATGGGCAGGTGCTCGAGCGAGGTGGGAGAGCCGCCGAGAGCAATGGTGAGGCTCGCCTGGAGCACCGCGAGGAGGGCGATCACGCTGGAGCGCTCCGCATATGGATCGAGGGCTTGAGATGAAGCGTGGCACCCGGGGGAAGCGCCGTGTTGGCCCGAGACCCCGGCTGCACGCTCACCCGCTCAGGCGGCGTCTTCTCCGTCTCTACCGGGCGCTCTCCTCTCGCTTCGGCCCCCAGCGGTGGTGGCCCGCACACTCCCGCCTGGAGGTGGCCGTGGGCGCGATCCTGACCCAGAACACCGCGTGGTCGAACGCCGAGCGCGCCCTGGCTCAGCTGAAGTCGCGGCGACTCCTCAAGAATGCCCGACGGCTCGATGCCCTCTCTGAGGCCAAGCTGGCACGGCTGATCCGCCCCTCGGGGACCTACCGGGTGAAGGCCCGTCGGCTCAAAGCCTTCCTCGCGTTTGTCCGGGAGCGTTTCGGCGGTCGCCTCTCCCGGATGGCTGCGGCACCCCTGGACGATCTCCGCGTCGAGCTCCTGGCGATCCCCGGCATCGGGGCTGAGACCGCGGATGCGATTCTTCTCTACGGCGCGGGGCATCCGGTCTTCGTCGTGGACGCCTACACGAGGCGGGTGCTCGCCCGCCACCGGCTGATCCGGCCCACGGTCGCTTCCGAGGCGCTGAGGGCCCTCTTTGAGCGCCACCTCCCGGCTGATCCGGCCCTCTTCAACGAGTACCATGCGCTCCTGGTGGCGGTGGGGAAGAGCTACTGTCGGCGTCAGCCGCAGTGCGGGGCCTGCCCGCTTCGCTTCGACCTGCGGGGCCGCCCGCCCCACCCGCTCCCGACTCGCGGCTCACCCGCTTCTCCCTCGCGCTCGCGCGCACGATCAGGTCGGCGAGCCGCTCGGCGGCGTCGGGGATCGCGAGGCTCCGGGCGCGTTCCCCCATAGCGGTCAGCCGCTCAGCATCGGCGAGAAGCGCGCGGATCGCCCGGAGCAGGCGCTCGGGGGAGAGCTCGGCTTCGGGGAGCAGCTCGGCGCCGCCGGCCTTCTCCACGATCCGGGCATTGGCGGTCTGCTCGTCCCCCCTCGCTCCCGGGAGCGGAATGAAGATGGCAGCTTTCCCCAGCTGGCAGCATTCGTTCACCGTTCCCGCTCCCGCGCGGCTGACCACGAGGCTCGCGGCCGCGTACGTGTCTTTGAGATCGGACCCCACGTAGGGGAGGAGACGGTACCGCGCGCGGAGGGGTTCGGGGAGCCGCCGCGCCCGCTCCTCCAGCCATTCGCGATCCCGCGTGATCGGGTTGGCGCCGCACTGGTGGACGATCTGGGTCTCCTCCAGGAGATCCTCGAGGATCTCGCCGACCGTCCGATTGATCCGGTGGGAACCCTGAGCCCCGCCGGTCACATAGACCAACCACTGCCCCGGGTCGAGGCCGAGCCGGGCGAAGCCGCCTGCTCTGGAGCCCCCGGCGAGCTCGGGCCTCAACGGGTTGCCCGTCACGACCACTCGGTCAGGCGGGAAGGCGTCCCTGGCCTCTTCAAAGGTGAGGGCCACTGCGGAGGCAAATCGCCCCGCGAGCCGGTTGGCGAGTCCGGCGACCGCGGTCTGCTCGTGGACGACGACGGGAATCGCGAAGGCACGCGCCGCGGCTGCCGGAGGCAGGGCCACGAAGCCGCCCGTGGCGAAAAGGAGGTCGGGGCGGAGGCGTCGGAGGAGTCTCAGGGAGTGGAAGAGCCCGGCCGGGACGCCTCCCAGAAGATCGGGGATGTTCCGCCAGTCCCAGGAGCGGCGAAGCTTGCCTGTCGGGATCGCATGGTAGGGGATGCCGGCGGCAGGGACACGGCTCGCCTCGATCCCCCTGCGGCTGCCGATCCAGATGACCTCGACCTCACGGGAGCGGAGAGCATCGGCCACCGCCAGCCCCGCGCTGGTGTGCCCGCCTGTCCCTCCTCCCGCGATGACGACGCGCATTGCTAACCTGAAAGCGGGACGACTGCGCTCGGTTCACAGCTGGGCACCCGGCTGTCCGCTCCCTCTCCCCAGCGGGGAGAGGGTGAAGGGTGAGGGGTAGGTGCCTGGGCGAGCGAGTGGCGGATGCCGCCCGCGCCGGTGCTCATCGCCGCTTGTCGGCGTGGCGCTCCAGCGCCAGCTCGACGAGGCGAGAGATCAGCTCCGGGTAGGGGATCCCCGAGGCGGCCCAGAGTTGCGGATAGGCTGAGGTGGCGGTGAAACCCGGGATGGTGTTCAGCTCGTTCACGATGAAGCGGTCATTTTCGAGAAAGAAGTCTACCCTGGCCATCCCTGAGCAGTCGATCGCCCGGTATGCTCTGATCGCCAGATCGCGCGCCGCCGCGCTCTGCTGCTCGGTGAGCGGGGCCGGGATCACAAGGCGCGTGAGCCCGGGCGTGTACTTGGCCTCGTAGTCGTACCACTCCTTGGCAGGCACCACCTCGCCCGGCACCGAGGCCTCGGGAGCGTCGTTTCCGAGGACGGAGATCTCGATTTCGCGCCCGCTCGCCGCTCGCTCCACCAAGAGCTTCCGCTCGTAGCGACACGCCAGCGCCATGGCGTCGGGGAGCTCCTCGGGGGATTTCACTTTGCTGACGCCGACGCTCGAGCCCAGGTTGGCGGGCTTGACGAAGCAGGGGAACCCGAGGCTGGGCGCAACGCGTGAGAGGATCTCCTCGGGATCCGCCTCCCACTGGCTCCGGAGGAAGCTCAGATGCTCCACGACCGGGAGGCCATGAGCGCGGAACACCGCCTTCTGCACCACTTTGTCCATGCCCAGGGCGGAGGCTATCACCCCGGCGCCCACGTACGGGAGACTCGCCAGCTCGAGGAGTCCCTGAAGAGTCCCGTCCTCCCCAAACGGCCCGTGCACGAGCGGGAAGACCAGATCGAGCCGGCTGGCGAGGCCCGCGGGGAGACCTCCTGAGGCCTCCACCTGCTCGAGTGCCTCGGTGGGCTCAGGCGTCTCGGCGGGCAGAGCGAGGCTCACGCCGGCGGCCTGCGCCAGAGCGCGCAGCGGATCGCCGCCCACGAGCCAGCGACCGTCCTTGGCGATCCCGATGGCCACCGCTTCGAAGCGCGCGCGGTCCATCGCCCCGAAGACCGAGGCAGCCGAGGCGAGCGAGACCTCATGCTCCCCGGAGCGTCCCCCGAATATCACGCCCACGCGCAGTTTCCTCATCTTCTGAGTTCTAGCAGAATTTCCCACGAAAGTCGTCTCTTCGTTAAGACGGCGCGCAGCGCAGGACTCCTCACGGGCGCTCCTGCCGGCGGGCCTGACGCCACTGGCGCCACCGAGCCAGCCGCTGGGCGATCTCCGCCTCCAGACCGCGGTCAGTGGGGAGATAGTAGGTGCGGCCGCGGAGCGCCTCCGGAAGGTGTTCCTGCTCCACCAGAGCCTCGGGAGCGTCGTGAGCATACCGGTAGCCCTTGCCGTAGCCGAGGGAAGCCATCAGCCCGGTCGGGGCATTTCTCAGGTGCAGGGGGACCGGTTCCGCGGGCTTGTCGTGGACGTCCTGCGTGGCCTCGGCGAAGGCGGTGTAGACAGCGTTGGATTTGGGGGCGCAGGCCAGGTACACCGTGGCCTGGGCCAGGGCGAGCTCGCCTTCCGGGGTGCCGAGAAAGTGATAGGCGTCTTTGGCCGCGACCGCGAGCTGAAGCGCCTGCGGGTCGGCGTTGCCGATGTCCTCGGACGCGAACCGGACCAGCCGGCGCGCTACGTAGAGAGGGTCCTCGCCGGAGGCGAGCATCCGCGCCAGCCAGTACAGCGCGGCGTCGGGGTCGGAATCGCGCAGCGACTTGTGCAGCGCCGAGATCAGATTGTAGTGCTCCTCGCCGGCCTTGTCGTAGAGGAGCGCCTTCCTCTGCGCCGCCTCAGCGATGGTCGCCTCGGTGATGCGCCGGAGCCCGTCCGCCTCGGGGGTGAGGCTGACGGCCAGCTCGAGGATGTTCAGGGCGGCCCGAGCGTCCGCGTTGGCGAGGCGAGCCGTGCACCGGAGCGCGGCATCTTCCACCGAGAGCGCGAGGCGGCCAAGGCCACGCTCGGAGTCGCGGAGGGCGCGGGCGAGGATCGCGAGCAGGTCGTCCTCGCCGAGCGGGTGCAGCACGTACACTCTCAAGCGCGAGAGCAGCGCCGAGGTGACCTCGAAGGACGGGTTCTCGGTGGTGGCCCCCACCAGGACGAGCGTTCCCCGTTCCACATGAGGGAGGAAGGCGTCCTGCTGAGCCTTGTTGAAGCGGTGGATCTCGTCCACAAAGAGGATGGTGCGCTTCTTGAATCTCGCTCGCTCTCTCTCGGCCTCGGCGATGACCTGGCGGATCTCCTTCACCCCGGAGAGGACCGCGGAGAAGGCGACGAAGTGAGCGCCGGTGACCTGGGCGAGGAGGAACGCCAGGGTGGTCTTTCCTGAGCCGGGCGGACCCCAGAGGATCATCGAGTGGAGGTCTCCAGACTCGATGGCTCTTCTGAGCACCCGACCGGGGCTGACCAGATGCGATTGCCCCATCACCTCGTCCAGGCTTCGCGGACGCATGCGGTCGGCCAGCGGCGCTCTGGGGGCGGCAGCGGGAGGGGGGACAGGGCCGAAAAGATCCATACCGGACTCATTATAGGATATGCTCGGGCCCGCGAACCCCGCCCGCTCGAACCGAGAGTTGTGGTAGGCTGAACACAGTGGTGAGGCCGTGCGGGAGCAAGAGACCCCGGGAGTTCACCTCATGAGGTGGCTCGTTGCCCTGTGCCTCGTCGTGGCCCTTCCCTCGCGGGCATTGGGGGCCGCCGCGTTGCTCCCCGCCGCACCGCCCGCTCTCGCTCTCGGCCCCCTCATCCCCTTGGTCGGGCTCCCCCTTGAAAAGCCTCCTGTGGTATTCCCGAAGATGGCCTTCCCCCTCTCTCCAGGACCCGACGCCGGGGAGCTGCCGGAGTTGCCGCCACTTCCGCCGGCCCCGGCCAGCGCGAACCTCCCGGGCCGGCCACTGGCACCGCTTCCCGCGCAGAGCCTGTTTGCCTGCAACCCGCTCGGGACGCTCTTGGCGGTGGCCTCCCAGCTCTTCGCGTGTGGCCGAGTCCGATTCGAAGAAGGGAGCCTGGCGGAAGCGCGTGACTTGCTGGAGAGAGCGGCGCAACGCGCGGACGGCCGCCTGAAACAGGAGACTCGTTACCTGCTGGGCGAGACTTACGCCCGTCTCAACCAGCTCGAGGCAGCGGAGCGGAACTTTCTCATGGCAACCCAGCAGGCACCGCACTCCGAGCTGGGGCTCTACGCGCTCTCGTCCCTCGGGTGGCTTGCGTTTCAGCTTGACGATCCGGCCCGTGCCCTGGCGAGCTTCGAAGAGCTCATCAAGGCCGGTCCCGCGCCCGCGGTGGTCCCCTACGCGAGCCACGGTCGGGCCTTGGCGCTGTACGCCTTGGGGCGGTACGGGGAGGCCCGCGAGGCGTGGGAGAAGCTCGCCAACACCAGCCTCCCGCTCGAGCTGGTGCGAACAGTCACCTTCTGGTTGGGGGAGAGCCTCGGGCGCGCGGGGGAGTATGAGCGGGCCCAGGGACCTCTCAGGCGCTTCGTCAATACCGGACGCCATCCCCTGCTCAAGAGCGGCCTCCTCCGCCTCGGCGAGTGGGCCTTGGCCGGGGGCCACCCGGACGCGAGCGCGCAGGCGTTCCGGCAGCTCCTGAGCGAGTTCCCCAACGGTGCCGAGGTGGGCCGGGCTCGCGTCGGCCTTGCCCGAGCGCATCTGGCACTCGACGATCTGTCAGGGGCCCGCAAGGCGGTCCGTCAGCTTCAGCACGACGACCCCTCGCACCCGCTCCTGTTACCGGCGCTGTTTCTCGTCCTCCGCCGGGTTCTGGAGCGGGAGGCGATCGAATATATCCCCCCGCTCTCCCATGACCTGCTGGCCCTGGATCTCCCCGCCGGCCTCAGGAGCTATGTCCTGTACCTGAACGGCGAAGCGAGCCGCCGCTTAGGCCTGCCTGGCCAGGCGCGGAGCCAGCTTGAGCAGGTCAGCTTGCGCGAGCCCGCAGGCCTGCTCGGCTGGCGTGCCACCCTGGCCCTGGCGCAGATAGACTTCAAGGCGCGGGAGTTCACGCGGGCGCTTCGCGAGGTCCAGCGCCTCCTCAACCAGTCGCTGACGCCGGAGATCCTGGGCGTCGCGCTCCTCATCCAGGGGGAGGCGGCGTACCGGACGAAGAAGTACGAGACGGCGGCGAGGGCCTTCCGCCGGTTTCTGGCTGAGTTGCCGGGGCACCCGCAGACCGCTGACGCCACGCTCTCGCTGGCCTGGTCAGAGTTTCGCCTGGAGCGGCGGGAAGAGGCGCGGAAACGGTGGCTGGCCTACGCCAGGCGGTTTCCCGAGGAGCGCCACGCCGGGGCCGCGCTCCTGCTAGCGGCGGAGATGGCCGGACAGACGGGGAAGTTCGCGGCGGTCCGAGATCTGCTGGAGGAGATGTTGAGCCGCTATCCGACCGATCCGCACGCCGCGGTGGCGCGACTGAACCGGGCGATCCTTGACATCCGGTCCGGGCAACTCTCCCTGGGGTTGGCGGAGATGGAGACTCTGAAGGGCGGCGAGGGGTTCTTTGCGGCTGTGGGGAGGGCGCGGCTGGCCAGAGGTGCTGCTCTTCTCGCGGCGAGTCCGGCGAAGGCGGCCGTCGAATTCAGGCAGGCCATCGTCGAAGGGGAAGGTGCCCTCGCCCACCTGGGCCTCGCGAGCGCCTTGCTGGCCCTCGGAGACAGGGCGGAGGCCGGGCGCCAGTTTGCCGAGGCGCGGGATCTCGGAACCGAGCCGGTGCGCCGGCTGGCCGAGTATGGGATCGCTGCCGCGGCGTTCCCCGAGCGAAGCGGTGAGGCGCTCACGCGTACAGCCGCCGCCCTGGTGCGCTCGCCCTCAGCGAGCGTCTCCGTCCCCGGCCTGCTCTACCTCTTGATGGCTCTTGCTACGGAGGAGACGCGCTGGGATGAGGCGCGTCGGTGGACTCTCCGCCTGATCGGCGAGTTCCCCGGCCACGAAGCCGCCGCCGATGCCCTCGTTCGCCTCGGCGCGGGCGCGTACCGCGCCCAGGAGTGGCAGCTGGTCAGGGAAAGCTACCAGCTTCTCCTGGCCCGCTACGCCAAGAGCCCGCACATCGACGGGGTCCGCGTGAGCCTAGGCGAGGCCTTGTTCAAGACCGGCGCCCCGGCCAAGGCGTCCGAGGTGCTCCGCGAGTTCGTGGACTCGACGCGCAACGATCCCAGGCTCCCCGATGCGCTCGCGCTCTTGGCCCGGGCCTCTGAAGCCGCCGGGGACCGCCCGGCAGCGATCCAGGCGCTGGCCCGGCTGGTCCGAGAGCACCCGGACTCCCCGCACGCGGTGCCCGCTCGAATGAGCCAGGCGCGGCTCTTCCAGGAGGGGGGGCGGTGGGAGGAGTCCCGGAAGGTGCTCGAGGAGGTGGTGAACGTCGCCGAGCCAGGCATCGCGGCAGAGGCCGCCTTCAAGCTCGGGGAGGGGCTCAACGCCCGGGGCGACCACAAGAAGGCTGTTGAGTTCTACATGTCGGCGGCCTACCTGAGCCCCGACACCGGATGGGGGCAGCGTGCCCTCGCGGGCGCCGGCCGGAGCTTTGTGGCCCTCAACAAGGCCGAAGCAGCCAAGATCGTCTACCGAAAGCTTCTCGCCCATCCCGCGGTGCAGCCAGAGCTGGCGCGGAGGGCCAAAGAGGCGCTGGCTCAGCTGGGGGAATCCCGGAAGGCTGAAGCCGACTGACCCGGTGTCAGAGAGCCCGGGAAGTGCATCGGCTCCGGCACCGGTATTCGCCAGAAGTGACTGCTGCGGAGCTGACCGTGCAAGGTTACGCCGGGAGGATCCTCTTCGTTGACCTGGGGGAGCGGCGCTCTCGCATGGAGCCCCTCCCGGAGGAGATGGCGCGCCAGTTCCTCGGCGGGAACGGCTTTGCGGTCAGGCTCCTGGCCGAGCAGCTGGCGCCCGGCATCGACCCCTACGACCCCGCCAACGCGGTGGTCTTCGCCGTGGGCCCGATCACAGACACCACGGTCCCCGGCAACAGCCGGGCCTGCGTGGCCACGAAGTCGCCCCTGACCGGCCTCTTCTTCGATTCCACCTTCGGCGGTCGCTTCCCCGCTACCATGAAACGCACCGGCTTCGACGCGATGTTCATCACCGGCCGGGCGCCGGAGCCTGTCTACCTGAAAGTCAGTGAGGCGAGCGTCGAGATGAAACCCGCGCTCGGCCTCTGGGGGAGGAGCACCCGTGAGACCGTGGAGGCGATCCAGCAGGTTGAGGGGCCGGAGGCTGATGTGATCACCATCGGCCCGGCGGGCGAGCATCGGGTTCGTTTCGCGGCCATGGTTCACTACTGGAGGAACCGGGAGGGGGTGTCCGGGCGCGGGGGGATCGGAGCCGTGCTGGGCTCCAAGAACCTGAAGGCCGTGGTCGTGGCCGGGAGCCGGAAGACCGGAGTCGCGAATGCGGCGGCCCTCAAGGCCCTGCTCGAGGAGACCCGTGACCCCCTCAAGACCGGGACCAAGGCCCTCTCAGTCTTCGGGACCCCGTCCTTGGTCCAGCCCATCAACACCCTCGGGGCTCTGGGAACCTATAACCTACAGACCGAGGTCTACGGCGAGGCGCGCGCCATCTCGGGCGAGGAGATGAAGGCCCACTACCACCAGAAGGATACCACCTGCCTGAAATGTCCCGTGGCCTGCGGCAAGCAGTACGCGATCAGGGGGGGCGAGTTTGCGGGCACGAGGGCCAAGATGCCTGAGTACGAGACCATCTTCGCCTTCGGCCCCATGCTGGGGAATCCTCATGCCTCCTCCCTCATCAAGGCCAACGAGCTCTGCGATCTCCTGGGCATGGACACCATCAGCCTCGGGGTCACCCTGGCCTTTGTGGCCGAGGCGCTGGAGAAGGGATGGCTGGATCCCGGGGAGCTCGGGGTCCCGTACGGCTGGGGCGACTGGCGAGGGATGCTCCGCCTCGTGGAGATGACGGCGGCCCGCCAGGGGTTCGGTGACCGGATCGCTGAAGGCGCCTGGCGCCTGGCCGAATCGCTGGGGCCGGAGGCGCTGAAGGCGGTCTATGCGGTCAAACGCCTGGAGCTCCCGGCCCATTCGGCCCGCGCGCTCAAAGGGATGTCGATCGGCTACGCGACGGCGACCCGCGGGGGAAGCCACCACGACACCCGTCCGACCCCGCAGTACGCCCAGGGCTTCGACCGCCGGAGCCCGGAAGGAAAGCCGGAGTTCGCTCTCCGGAGCCAGCACTTCACCGCCGTGGGTGATTCCCTCGTCCTCTGTCGCTTCACCTCGGAGCGCGGCTTCGGGCTGTCCGTGAACGAGAGCTACGCCCGGATGGTCTCGGCCGTCACAGGCTGGCTGCTGGGCGTGGAGGAGCTGGAGCGGATCGGCGAGCGCGTGGTGAACCTCGAACGCTGCTTCAACGCCCGGGAAGGGGTCGGGCGGAAGGACGATACGCTTCCCTGGCGGGTCATGCACGAGCCGATCCCCGAGGGCCCCTCAGCGGGCATGCACTGCCCGCCCGCGGAGCTGGATCGGATGCTGGACGAATACTACCGGCTCAGGGGGTGGGACAGCGAGGGCCTGCCGAGGAAGGAAACTCTCGAGAGGCTGGGGCTGCCGACGCGGTTGGGCGCCTGAGCAGCGCGCGGTCGTGATCGGAGAGAGATCGGGCTAGCGATCGAGCGCGGCCAGCATATCCGCCACGCGCGTGAACTTGACCCGCGGACGCCCCGCGGCTCGGCCTCTGGCGACCTCCAATTCATCGAGGCGCCGCCAATCCGCGTAGGAGAAGTATTCCGGCCGGCGTTGGCGGATAAGCGCTTCGGCGGCTCCGGCGTCGGGGTGTGATGGCGTGAGAATCACACCGTGCGCCAGGTCTTCGACCATGCACACCACCGTTTCAGCCGCGTCAGGCTTGTTCGTACCGATGACACCGGTCGGCCCGCGTTTGATCCAGCCGGCGGTGTATTCGCCGACGACGGGCTGCCGCGTATCGGGATCGAGCACCCGCCCCTTCTCGTTCAGAATGACGCCCCAGCTCTCGTTGAACGGCACGCCCGGGAGGGGGACCCCGCGATAGCCGACAGATCGGAACACCAGGCCCGCCGCCAGCTCCTCGAATGTATCGGTCGGCCTGGGCTGGAGCGTCCCGGCCGGGGTGGCGTGGAGCTCATTCTTCCTCAGGCGCATCGCCACGAACCGGCCTGCCTCGTTGCCGGTGAGCTCGACGGGCGAGACCAGGAAACGGACAATCAGCTGCCGGGACTTCCCGCCCGGCCTCCGCCGCGCATACCCGTGCAAGATCTCCACTTTCTTCAGCGTGGTCCGATCCTGGCTGCGTTCGAGCGCCGCCCGGCTGAGCTCGTCGAGCTCGACTTCCTCCGGCAACACGGTGATGTCGGCGCCAGGGAGCTCTCCCAGCTCCTTGATTTCGGGGTTGGTGAACGCGGCCTGGGCCGGCCCGCGCCGCCCGAGCATGTACACCTCCTTGATCCGGCTTCGCCTCAGGGCTTCCAGGGCCTGATCGCTGATGTCGGTCGCCGCCAACTCTTCCGGCGTGCGACATAAGATGCGCGCGACATCCACAGCCACGTTCCCGACGCCGACCACCGCGGCCCGCTCCTGCTGGAGATCGAACTGGCACTCCTGGTAATCGGGATGACCGTTGTACCAGGCAACGAACTCGGTTGCCGGATGGCTCCCCGGCAGGTCCTCGCCGGGAATACCCATACGCCGGTCAGCGTGGGCGCCCGTGGCGTAGAGAATCTGGTGGTAATGCTCCCTGAGGTCGGCCACGGTGACATCCTTGCCGAATTCCACATATCCATAGAACCGGAACCTGGGATCGGCGGCGATTCTGTCGAACGCGGCCGCGACAGATTTGATCTTCTGATGATCAGGGGCCACGGCGGCCCGCACGAGCCCGTGCGGCGTCGGCAAGCGATCGAACATGTCGATCTCGACGGCGAGGCCCTCCCGTTTCAACAGATGCTCCGCCGCGTAGAATCCGGCCGGGCCGGAGCCGATGATCGCGACTCGCAGCGGGGCGGGGTCACCACCCGGGCGGGCCATCACTCGCCGGTTTCAACCACTCAGCGCTCATCGGCCAGGATCTGAGTCTCCAGGGTTTCAACCTCGCCCTGGTATTTGTTCCGCTGGGCCTTGACCACATCCCCGAGGGTGACGATGCCGACGAGTTTCCCTCCGTCCACGACCGGCAGATGGCGAATCCGCTTTTCGGTCATGGTGTTGGCGACAGTGACCAGATCGTCCTGCGGCAGCCCGGTGATGACGTCCCGGGTCATGAACTCGCTCACGCTTCGCGTAAACAGATGCTCGTTCGTGGCCGCTTCGCGCACAATGTCGCGCTCGGAGAGGACGCCGACGGGGGTGCCGACCTCGTTCACGACGATGAGCGCGCCGATATTGTGTTTGCTCAACAGGACGACGGCCTCACGGACCGTTCGTTCGGGACGAATGGTGATCAGCTGTCGGCCCTTGGTCGCCAGGATGCTTGCGATATTCATCTGATGGCCCTCCCCTTCAACTTCGCTCGGGAGGTGACTCCCTCCGAGCTTCCTTCGAGGCCATGGGATTCCTCAGGCGTTGAGATCATACGAGTTGGCGAGACTATAGGACGCGCTCGAGACCACTGTCAAGCTCAGCTCTCGGCTCTGATATCCTGACCAATCCCGCGGTTGGCTGGCATCGTCAAGACTGTCGGTACCGGGGCTCCTGCCGGGCAAACCGAGCCTTTTTGGCGGCTGGCATGGAACTTGCTCAACCCATGAAGGACAGCTCGAGGGGGGATTCCAAGAGGGGCCGACCGACGCGGAGCCCGCCGTGAAGCTGTTGAATCAGAGAGCATTGTCGTGGGAGGTGAGGGATGACGAAACGGCTCTGCCTGTTCTTGCTTCTGCTGCTTCCGGTATGCGCGTCTGCCGAGCCTTCTTTCAAGACAGATGGCGAATACGCATCGTGGTTCACCTTCTATTACAGAGATCCTGAACCGGAGCGTCTGGTGGTTGCGCTCAAGTACTATACGAGCTCGTCGCTTTTCGAGCGGAAGAGCGCGCGCATGCCGTCCGCCCACTTCTATGCTGTACTCATGCGAGAGAAGGGGCATCTCCTTCAAACGCTTGTCAACAGCTTCTCGGACGCCCGGAGCAGGAACTCGAGGGCTTTCGCTCTCTACGTTCTATGGCTTGTCGACACAAATGAAAGCAGACAGCTTCTCGGCGAAGCCCCGAAGAGATGGAACGAGTCCGACCTGAAGACGGTGGCGACAGGCCTGCTGGGGCGCCGGCCGAAGAATGTTCTGAACTCGCCGGTTTCGTCACCCCGAGATCTCGATCTGCTTTGGGCCACGTTCTTTGCCACAGGAGATTCCGCGGTCGTGGAGAAGATCACGTCCGTCGTGGATCTGGCTGAGGATGGCCACGGGCGGGAGCTCTTGCTCGGGGCTGCAGCCAGATGGTCCCTTCGCAGTAACGCACGGCAGCACCCCAGAGTCCTCGAAATCGTTGGGGTTCTCGCCCGAGAAAGCCGCGGGAGAACTGCTCAGCTCCTCAACGAAATCTACGAGGAGGTCCAGGAGGCCCGCGGCAGAAGGTGAGCCGGTCAGGCGGCGGGGCGGGGGACCGCGGAGAGTCCCAGGAGGCGCTGGACGCCCCGCTGAACCTGGACCTTGGACGCCCTCCCGTTGGCCGCCACCGCACGCTTCATCTCGGCGGGGGCCAGGGGAGCGCCCGAACCTGCGGTTGGCGCGCCGCCAGGCAGACCACGCCCCGCGTGCCCCATGAGGATCGCCGTCCGGGGAAACGTGTAGTCAGCGTACAGGTCCTCGACCACCAGCAGGCGCGGCGGCTCAGGATGCTGGCCTCGGCGATTACGCCCCCCATAGTTCACGTCGTGGGCGGGGAACCTTGACACCCCCGGCCCCTCCGCGTAGCGTTTCGTACATGAGGCTGGGCGAGGCCGACACCCGGGCCAAGCTCATCGACCCGGCGATTCACGCCCGCGGCTGGACCGAGGAGCTGATCCGCCGGGAAGAGACGGCCGGGACCGTCGAGATCGTGGACGGGAGGCCCCGGCGGCAGAGCAAGGGGCGAGTGGACTACGTCCTCCGGGTCAGGGTGAACCCCGAGACCCAGCCCGTCGCCGTCGCCATTCTCGAGACCAAGGCGGAGGCGCTCCCTCCCACTCACGGGTTGGAGCAGGCCAAGGCCTACGCCGCCTGCAAGCGTCTCAACGTGCCGTTCGCCTTTTCGAGCAACGGCCACCTGTTCGTCGAATACGACCGGGGCAGGGGCCAGACGACGCCGCCGCGTTCCCTCACAGAGTTCCCGACCCCCGCCGACCTCAGAGCCCGCTATGAGGCGGCGGTAGGCTTCACCCTGACGGAGGCGGCCGCCCGGCCCCTCCTGGCCCGCTACACGGGCGGGGAAGCCACGCGGCGCTACTACCAGGACGCGGCCATCCGGGCGGTGCTGGAAAAGTTCGCCCGCTCCGAGAAGACCGGCCAGCCCAAGCGGGCGCTCCTGGCCCTGGCCACCGGTTCCGGCAAGACGTTCATCGCCGTCAACCTCCTGAAGCGTATCGCCGATGCCGGCCAGCTCCGGCGCGCGCTGTTTGTCTGCGATCGCGACGAGCTGCGTCTCCAGGGCCTGGCGGCCTTCCAGAACGTCTTCGGAGCCGACGCGGCCGAGGTCTACAGGAAGCCTGACGGCACCAACAACGCCCGGAACGCCCGCATTCACATCGCCACGTACCAGACCCTCGACATCGACACCGAAGACGCCGACGCCAGCTTCCTGACGGCGTACTACCCGGAGAACTACTTCAGCCACATCGTTATCGACGAGTGTCACCGGTCGGCCTGGGGAAGGTGGTCCCAGGTCCTCACCCGCAACCCCGATGCGGTGCAGATCGGCCTTACCGCCACGCCGCGACAGATCAAGATCACCGAGAAGACCAGGGAGGCCCAGGCCGACGTCCGCCTCACCCAGGATAACCTCCGGCACTTCGGCGAGCCCGCCTACGAGTACGACATGAGTCAGGGGATCGAGGACGGCTACCTCGCCGCCTGCGAGGTTCACCGCTTCGACCTCTTCCACGACAACAAGCAGGTGAACGAGCGCGAGAGCGGCGTCACCCGGGAAGACCTCGTCGGCAAGCACCTGACCGATGCGACGACGGGTCAGGTCCTCGCCGTGGTGGAGGCCCGCCACCGCTACGACGCTCCCGACATCGAGGACAAGCTCCTCATGCCCGAGCGCGTGCAGGCCATGACCCGCGAGCTCTTCGATCGCCTGCTGGAGACCGGCAGCCCGGAGCAGAAGACGATCATCTTCTGCGCCCGCGATCGGCACGCCGACGACGTGGCTGCCGCCATGAACAACCTCTACGCCGACTGGTGCGCCCGGAACGGCAGGCCCCGCCTGGAACCGTATGCCTTCAAGTGCACTGCCTCTGTGGGCGGCGCGGACTACATCGCCGACCTGCGTGGCGGCTCCCGCCACCACTTCGTGGCCACCACGGTGGACCTGCTGACGACCGGCGTGGACGTGCCGGTGGTCCGGAACGTCGTCTTCTTCAAATATGTGCGGTCGGCGATCGCCTTCTATCAAATGGTCGGACGGGGCACCCGGCTGGACCCCGCCACCGGCAAACTGATGTTCCGGGTGGACGACTACACCGACGCGACCCGCCTGTTCGGGAAGGAGTTCGTCACCACGGCCGCGCCCCCGCGGAGGCGCCGCGAAAGGCCGGACACCGAGCCCCCGGAGCCGCCCGAGCGCACCATCCTGGTCGAGGGATTCGACGTGAGGGTCACCGACGCCGGGCGGTACGTCGTGACCCAGGTGGATGGCCGGGCGACGCCGGTCACCGTGGAGGAGTACAAGCAACGTCTCGCCGCCAGGCTCGTGGAGGAAGCCCCCACGCTGGAGACCTTCCGGAGCCGCTGGATCACGCCACCCGACCGCCGCCAATTGCTCGGCTGTCTCCCCGACGCGGGGCGCTCTGCGTTGCTCGTTCGGGCTCTGGAAGAGATGACCGACTTCGACCTCTACGATGTCCTGGCGGAACTCGGCTACGGCCTCGCTCCCAAGCGCCGCGCCGAGCGGGCCGACGCCTTCGCCTACAAGCACGCCGCCTGGCTCTCCGGCCTGCCCGCACCCACTTCCGGCACGCTCAAGGCCCTCGCCGGGCAGTTCGCCCGCGCCGGGACCGACGGGCTGGAGAACCCCCAGATCTTCCAAACGCCTGAGGTGGTTCGCGCCGGAGGCCTTCGGGCCCTCAAGGCCCTCGGCAAGCCGGCGGACATCCTGCACGAGACCAAAGAGCGCCTGTTCGCCGCATGACGACCACAGACGTGACGCCTGCCCCCGATACCAAGCGCAAACTCCCGCCCGGCTGGCGCTGGGCGCCCCTGAGACAGGTGTGTGATGACGCAATAGAAACCCGAGATCCTCGATCAGAACCGCACAAACTGTTTCGCTACATTGACATCACCAGCGTTGACAACGTGGCCAAACGTATCGTTTCAACGCGGACCTTGCTCGGAAGAGATGCGCCAAGCCGGGCGCGCCAAGTCGTTCTAGCTGGTGACGTCATTATTTCGACCACTCGGCCCAACCTGAACGCTGCCGCGCTCGTTCAGCCTGATCTTGACAATCAGATATGCAGCACTGGGTTTTGTATCCTGCGCACAAAAAATGATCTGGACCGGGACTACTTGTTCGCCTCCGTCCGGAGTAAGGAGTTTGTGGAGAACCTTTCTGTTTTGGTCAAGGGCGCACTCTATCCCGCAGTAACAGACAAGCAGGTCCGCGCTCAGTTCATTCCGCTCCCGCCGCTTGATGAGCAGAAGCGGATTGCGGCGATTCTCAACGAGCAGATGGCGGCGGTAGAGCGCGCGCGGGCCGCCGCCGAAGCCCGACTGGAAGCCGCCAGAGCCCTCCCCGCAGCCTACCTTCGCGCCGTCTTCAGCAGCCCCGAAGCCCAGCACTGGCCCACAACGCGACTGGGAGACTTGTGCGATTTTCAAGGCGGTACACAGCCGCCTAAGTCGGCATTCAAGCACCGACCACACCCGGGCTATGTACGGCTACTCCAAATCCAGGACTTCAAAACTGATGCGTACGCAGTCTACGTGCCGGATGATTCTCTGCTCAACAAATGCGATGAATCCGATGTGTTGATCGGGCGATATGGGGCCTCCGTCGGCCGCATTCTCCGGGGAAAGGCAGGGGCATACAACGTTGCCATTGTGAAAACGGTTCCTGATGAAACAGCTGTCTCAAAAAATTTCCTCTTCTTCATGTTGCAAGGTGAAGGATTTCAGTCGCTTATCCTCGAAGTGAGTGCTCGCTCGGCGCAGGCAGGTTTCAACAAGGGAAACGTCAGCGAACTCGAAATTCCTCTGCCGACGCTTTCCGAACAGGAACGCATAGCGGCGCAGCTTTCACATCATTGGTCAGCGGTAGATCGGGCGTGCAAGGCGCTAGAAGAACAAGTGGCCGTGATCAACGGGCTGCCGGCGGCTCTGCTGCGCCGGGCCTTCAGCGGGGAGCTTTGAAAGCCCGCTTGCTAAATCCAAGGAA
>JBHIBG010000028.1:0-30603 GCA_046758965.1 Methylomirabilia bacterium
TCTGGGCCGTGGGGGATCAGCTCCGCAAAGGCGCCGCCACCAACGCCGTCCAGATTGCGGAGCTGCTCCTCCGGTAGGTTCATCCTTCGCGTTGTCGACCACGCCGGTTCGGACCCTCAGGCTCACGGTCGCCTACGACGGCACGGCCTGCCACGGCTGGCAGGTCCAGCGCGCTCAGCCCACGATCCAGGGTCTCCTCACCCGGGCGCTCAGCGAAATTCTGCGCGAGCCCGTCCGAGTCGTCGGAGCCAGTCGCACGGATGCCGGAGTGCATGCCCTCGGCCAGGTCGCCTCCCTCACCACGATGAGTCGCCTCTCTCTCCTGGCGATTCGTTCGGGCGCCAACGCCCTGCTCCCTGCCGACATCCGGGTGCTGAGAGCGTCTGAGGCGCCACCCGGGTTCGACGCGCGTCGCTGGGCGCGCTCCAAGCGCTACGCCTATCTCATTGACCGGGCTCCGGTGGCCAGCCCTTTGCTCCGGCGTTACGCCTGGCATCTCCCCCAGCCCCTGGATCTCGCGGCCATGATGTCCGGGCTCCGGGAGCTTCGAGGGAAACATGATTTCTCGGCCTTCTGTGCCGCTCCCGGGCGAGCGCGGACCCCGATCTGCTCCCTCTTCTCGGCTCGCCTGGCCACCCGGAGGAGTCTGCTGGCGATCTTTGTCTCCGCCGACAGCTTCCTCCACCACATGGTCCGGAACATGGTGGGGAGCCTCGTGGAAGTGGGACGGGGACGACGACCCCCGGAGTGGATCCGTGAGCTCCTGCTGGGGCGGGACCGCGCTCGTGCAGGAATCACGGCTCCCGCCCACGGCCTCACGCTCCTTCGGGTCTCCTGTGCCCTTGACCGGGCCTTCCGCCCGGATCGATAATCCTGCCACCGCTGAACGTCGCGGTGCTGCTCCGAGACTCTCTCGGGTCGACGGCTTTCCTCTCGGAGCCCCATCGGAGGGCGAGGAGTTCACCGGCGGTGACTGTGGGAGGTGCCAAGCCGTGCAACGGTTGACTTCCGAAGAGCTGAAGCGGGAACAACAGAAGACCCTTGCGTCACCCCGAATGCGCTACGGTCTGCTCGCTCGACCACTTTTTGTCTCGATGGATCTCCTGTACGGACGGAGGAAGACCCTCTCCAAGTTCAAGGTGCTGGAAATTGTCGCCCGCGTGCCCTACCAGGCCTGGGAGAACGTCGCCTACGTCGCCATGACCCACACCCATGCCGACCCGAATTTCGCCCGTCGCATCTTCGACCGCATCAAGGAGGTCCGGATCCAGCAGGACAACGAGCAGTGGCACCTGCTGATCCTGGGCGAGGTTACGGGCAAGAAGGGGATCCGTGAAAACTTCTTCTTGTACTGGCTCATCCCCCAGGTGCTCGCCTTCGTCTACTACAACATCTCGTGGTTCCTCTACGTGATCCGGCCCAGGTGGAGCTACCTGCTGAATGTCCACTTCGAGGACCACGCCGAGCACGAGTACATGGAGTTCGTGGCCGAGAACCCCGCCCTGGAGTCGGAGCCTTTCGAGAGCGTCTTCGCTGAGGACTACGGGCAGTTCGCCTCCCTCGCCGATCTCTTCCGCCAGATCGGCTACGACGAACGGGTGCATAAGCTGGAGAGCCTGGACCGGGTGGAGTCCGCGCGCTTTCAGTAAACAACAGCGTGCGCGGGCAAAGCCTGCGCTCGAAGCGACCCACTACTGCTGTTTCAAGTACATCGACCTAACGAGCACGCGCCGCGGGTCCTGTCCCGGCAAGCAGCCCCACGGTGCTCGCTCCCGCAGGCTCGGCGGCCCGTCAGGACCTGTCGTCCGAGTGCAGTTCCAGCCCCGTTGAGAGGCGGTGCGCTGCGCGCCGTGGGGCGCCCCCGACCCGGATACGTTCCGTCTTCGACGGGTATCCGGGTGCCCGGCGCCACCCGCGGCTGCTGGCCTGGGCGAAACAAGTTGGCGGCGCGCTAGGAGTCGTTGCCGGGCCGAGCTTTCAAGCGGCGGACGGAGGCTTCGAACTCCAGGAGGTTGAAGGGCGTCGGCGTGTCGTGGGGTTGGCCGGCCTCGTGGAGGCGGGCCTCCGAACCCCCATGGGCGTGATCCTCGGCGAAGGAGTCCTGCTGGGTCTTGGCGTGAGTCATCATCACCGACAGGATGTGTTCCAGCTCGTGCTGGTAGATGTTCACATGGCGGTGGCGGAGGTGGAGCAGAAAGAGGAAGTCGATGCAGGTGCCGAGGAAGTAGAAGAACGAGAGGTTGGTGAGCGAGGTCCGCTCCTCGTCGCAGAGCTGCCCGTTGGCCGCCTGCTGGATCTCGGTCCAGTAGTGGAGGATGAAGTCGGTCAGGCTCGGGCTCAGGAGCGAGAGGCGCTCGAGTGCCTCCTCAGTCAGCTCCTGAACCCGCGCGTAGTAGTCGTCCTTTCCCATGGAAAGGCCTATCGGCGATCAGTGAATGGTCGGGAGGGGGCGCAGCGCCTGGATGCTGATGCGCGCGGCCACCTGGCCGGCGAGCTTCTGGACGGCCTGGGCCTGCTCGGACTCCGGGGCGGCGACCACGATGGGCCGGCCCGTATCGCCGCCCTTCTGTGTCTCCGGATCGAAGGGGAACTCGCCCAGGAGCGGCACATCGTACTCCTCGGCGATCCGTCGCCCCCCTCCCTCGCCGAAGAGGCGGATTCGCTCGCCGTGAGGGCAGACATAGTAGCTCATGTTCTCCACGATTCCGAGGATCGGGACATTGAGCCGATTGAACATCGCGAGGCCCTTTCGGACGTCGTGGAGGGAGATCTCCTGGGGGGTGGTGACCATGACAGCGCCGGTGAGCGGGATCACCTGGGAGATCGTGAGCTGGGCATCTCCCGTCCCCGGCGGGAGGTCGATGACCAGGTAATCGAGCTCTCCCCACTCCACGTCGAACAGAAACTGCTTGATCGTAGAGGAGAGCATCGGGCCGCGGAGAATCGCGGCGTCCTCGTGCTGGACGAAGAAGCCGATGGAGATCATCCGGGTCCGATGGGCGATAACGGGGATGATGCGCCCCTGGAACATCCCTGGCAACCCCCTGGCGCCCATCATCATCGGGACATTCGGGCCGTAGATATCGGCGTCGAGGAGTCCCACCCTGGCCCCGGTCTGGGCAAGAGCCAGCGCGAGGTTGACGGCCACGGTGGTCTTGCCGACGCCACCCTTGCCTGAGGAGACCGCCACGGTGTTCTTGATCTGGGGGGCGTCCTCCCCCTGCGGGATACCGGCGGCGCGTACCCGGGCGCTCATCTTGACCCGGACCTCGCTGACGCCCGGCACCTTCATCACCTCATCGCGCACCTGTCGCTCGAGGAGCCCCTTGACAGGGCAGGCAGGGGTGGTGAGCTCCAGGGTGAAGCTCACCTTGGAGCCGCCGACTACCAAGTCTCGGACGAACCCTAAGGTCACCACGTCCGTCGAAAGATCCGGGTCCTCGACATGGCGCAGCGCGGTGAGAACAGCTTCGGTAGTAATCGGTTGCATCTGGCTTTGACTCCCCAATGAATTGACGGGTATGATAGCTCTCCGCTGAAACTTTGTAAACCCGTGGGAGGTTAGATGGGCTGGGGAGTGATCCTCTGCAGTTGCAACGAAACTCTGGCATGGGATGCGCCGGCGATCCAGCGGGCTCTGGGTCTTCAGGAACCGCCTCAGCTCTTCGACCGCCTCCCGCGCGATGAGATTCACCGCTTCATCGATTTTGTGAACTCTGGAAGCGCTGATGCCCTGATGATCAGCTGCTGCGGGCCCGAGGAGCTCTTCCGCGAAGCCGCGGGCGCCGCCGGAGCCGACCCGGCACGGATTTTCGTGGCCAACCTGAAGGAGAGCTGTTTCTGGCCTCACCCGGACAGGTCCGCGGCCAACGGCAAGGCGGCCCGGCTCCTGCGCGCCGCCATGAGGTCGGCCGAGACGGCCAAGCCTCCTCCCGAGCTGCCGGTGAAGGTGGGGCCCACGGTGCTGATCGCCACGGATTCACCGTCCGGGCTTCTCCTGGCCAAGCGACTAGGTGCGGTCGGCCGGCCGGTCGTCGTGCTGGACGAGCGCTCAGAGTCCTTGGACCCCGAGTTCATCCACCCTCTTCCATGGAAGACGAACTGGGGGACCGTGGCGAAGGTCGACGGCACACTCGGGGAGTTCCGTGTCACGGTGGAGCGCAGCCAGCCCCTCGATCTCCAGACCTGCGTCTACTGCCAGCGGTGCGTGCCCGTCTGCCACACCGCGGCCATCAGCAAGGGGTTGCGCTTGCGCCTGGAGCTCTGTGATCAGTGCGGCGACTGCCTCAAGGCCTGCGAGGAGGTCGCCGCCATCAAGATTCCCCGCAAGGACCAGGAGGTGATCCGCGCAGACCAGGTCGTGGTGATCACCGAGGACGGCGCCCCCGCAATCTCACCCCGCACGGGCTTTCACCTGCTCCGGAGCCCCTCGCCGATGGAGGTGGAGACCCTCGCATGGAAGGTGTTCGAGCTCATCGGCGAATTCCAAAGGCCCCACTATGTGCAGTACGACACGGATACCTGCGCCGGAGGCTCGGCGAACCATCAGGCCTGCGGACGCTGCATCACTGCCTGCCCGTACCAGGCGATTTCGAGGAACCCGGGAAACCCCCTTCGCGTCCAGGTCGACCCCAAGGCGTGCGAGGGGTGCGGCGCATGCGTCTCGGCCTGCCCAACTTCTTCGTTGACCTTCACCGATCCTCCCCTGGGGGAGCTGTACGAGCGCCTCCGGACCCTCCTGGCTCCGCTGGCAGGAGGTCTGGAAGGGCCCCCCCCGGTTATTGCGTTCCACTGCCCGGAGAAAGGGGCGGGAGCGCTCACCGAGGCGGGGCGGCTCCGCAGGCCATATCCGGCCTCCGTGCTCCCGGTGCCCATGGCCTGTCTGCGCCACGTGTCGGAAGCAAACATGCTGGCTGCCTTCCGTCTCGGCGCTGCGGGCGTGGCACTCCTCGGCTGCGACTCCTGCCCCCATGGCGAACGCGAGCTCGTGTTCGACAAGCTCGACTTGACCAAGAGAGTCCTCGACGCCTTCGGGCTCGGGGGCGAGCGGGTTCACCTGATCACCGGGGAACCGGGGGAGGTGATCGAGGCGCTCAACCATTTTGCCGGAGCCGTCGAACCTTCACCCGTCAAGTGGGATGGCGAGGATGGAGCGGGCCCGACCGGCAACCGTGAGACCTTTGCCGAGGCCGTTGGCGCCTTCGTCGCTGCCACCGGTCGTGAGCCCGGCCGGGTGGCTGTCTCGGGGGGCGCGTCGTTTGCCTTCCCCGACGTCCGGGTGAGCGGGTGCACGCTCTGCCGGACCTGCGTGAATGTGTGCCCGACCCACGCCTTCCGCTACCAGGAGAGGACGCAGACTCTCGAGCTCAAACAGCTCAGCTGTGTCAACTGCGGGCTCTGCGTTACCGCCTGCCCCGAGTCGGTGATCACGCTCAAGCCTGAGATCTACCTCGATACGGGTGCTCTGGACTACCAGGTGGTCGTCCAGGACGAGACCCTCCACTGTGTTAAGTGCGACGCCCCCTTTGCCAACAAGCGGGCGGTGGAGGTCATCGAGGCGAAGGTCTTCGGGATGGAGAGGCTTTTGGACACCTTCGTGGGAGAGCGGCGGAACCTGCTCCGGATGTGCCCGGACTGCCGAGCAGTGGCTGCCATGCTGGAGTTGGAGAAGGGATGGGAGCCGTAGGGGTCGCCCTCGTCAGACCCCGAGACCCCTCCGCGACTGGCCGCACGTTCTCGAGCTTCGGGGAGCCAGCTGTGAATGCCCGGGGGGAAGGAGCGTTCGTCGGCTGGGGTGCCGGAGGCAAGGGCACCTCTCTTGCCTCACCGAGAGGGAGGCGCTAATGAGAGAGCGCCGCAAGAAGCAGCCAAGCAAGCGGAAAAGCAAGGGGTTCGTGGATGCTGTCTACGACGGTTATATCCGCCACGTCGCGCTCAGCAAGTGGCGGGAGGTCCAGGGCATGCTCGCTGCCGGCACGCCCGCTCAGGTGGTGCTCCGGGAGGTCGGACAGTTCCCAGAGCGGGGATGCTACCGCGCCATCTGGGAGGAGTGCTGGCAGGCTCACCTCCGCGGGAGAGAGGAGGCTTCGCCCCTGGTCGGTGCCATCGAGGCTCTTGTGCGGGACGCACTGGAGCGGGAGAGAGAGGAGCGAAAGCGAACGGGCGACCGGCCCCTGGACGAGGAGGCCGACTTCAAGGGGTTCGTGGACGGCGCCTTCGAGCAGCTCTTTGCCGAGGAGGCCGGGTCGCTCGAGGAGTTCGATTGACGGGCCCGGGAGGTTCAGGCCGTGATCGGTGACCGCGAGCTGTCCGAGTTCAGAGAAGGCTACTATCGTCTCCTGGCCACCCTGTTCCTGCGCGAGCCCACACCCGACTTTCTCCACTCGCTGGGCCAGGGGCTCGCCCAGCGCATCGACGCCTCGATCAACCTGAACCCCACCCTCGGAGAGGGATGGACCGAGATTGCCTCCGTCCTGGGGGCGCATGCAGAGGCGGCCGAGCAGGTGGCGGACGAGTTCACCCGGCTGTTCATCGGGCCGCGGCCTGCACTCAACCCCTACGAATCGTACTACCTCGCCGGGAAGCTCTACGCGGAGCCCCTCGCCGCCGTGCGGAGCTTCCTGCAGCGGGTCGGGCTGACCAAGGACCCCGCGGCTGCCGAGCCCGAGGATAACGTCGCCTCAGAATTCGAGGTGATGGGCCGGCTCATCGACCGCCAGTGCCAGGCCCGCGACCCGGACGGCGAGGCCACCTGGCTCCACGTCCAGGGCGAGTTTCTCAAGCACCACATCCTCGTGTGGGTTCCCAAGTTCGCGTCCGACCTCTCTCAGGAGAAGCCCTCGGCCTTCTACCGGGGCGCCGCAAAGGTCTGTACGGGGTTCCTCGAGCTAGAGCGGGAGGTGATTCGGCCGTGGGGCCCCGAGGGGTTTAAGAGTTACGAGGAAGCGCGGCAGGCGATGGTTCGGCGGGGGGAGTGGAAGGGGCCGGTGTTCGAGCCTCCGGCCCCTGCGGGCGAGGAAAGCGGCTCGGGCTACTGAGGGACGGGCACGGGGGCGGCCCATGAAAGAGAAATATTTTACATATTTTCTGCTTGACAGGATTGGGCGTGGGGACTATAAGGGGGGACACCACTTGAAGGGGGAGGGTGTAAGTAAGCGAGGTGTCTGACTGACCTCGCAGGTCAGGGTTCCCCAGGGGGGAGGTGAGGAGCTGTGGTGGAAGGAACCATCAAGAAGCTGGACCTCGCCTCGCGGAGCGCGGTGGTGGGGCTGTCGGACGGGAAAGAGCTCTCCGTTAAGTTCCCCGAACGGGTGAGCGTCGAGGTCGCCGAGCCCGAGACCATGGGAGAGATGGGCGGGAGCTTGGAGGACCTCCAAGAGGGGTTCATCGTCGAGCTCGATTTAGAACATCGCTCCGACGGGAGCTGGAGTTGCGCGTCCGTTGTCTGCGTCAGCTGATAGCTCGAGAACCGGGGGCCCGCTTCGCGCGGCCCCTTTTGATTTTTGGGAGGAGGGTATGAGAGAGGCGAAGCAGGCGAAGGGAAACTCTCGCCGCACGTTCCTCCTGGGCCTCTTGACTGGCGCGGGAGCGGCAGCTGCGGTGGCTGCCTCACCCAAGCCGGCGCGAGCCAAGAAGGTTACGTCGGTGACCCCGGCACGCGGCGGACCCATCCTCTACCGGCGGACCGCCGAAGCTGACCGGTACTACAAGACGCTCTACCTCTAAGGAGGTTCGGGTATGAAACTTCGAAGAGTCAACGGCACGACGACATTTGAGTCGGAGTGGTCGAAGCCGCCCAGCCTCTTCGTCGGTCGCCGCACCTTCCTGAAGGCGGCTGGCGGCGGGCTTGCGGGACTGGGCGCGCTCATGGGGCCGACCCGCCTGATCGAGGAGACCTACGCCGCCCAGCACCCGGCGGGGGCCACGCCGCCCCAGCTCAAGCAGGTCAAGACGATCTGCAACAACTGCGCGGTCGGCTGCGGAATGATCGGCGAGGTGCAGAACGACGTCTGGGTTGCTACCGAGCCCTGGTTCGAGCACCCCATCAACCTGGGCAGCCTCTGCTGCAAGGGTGCCGCCGGGCGGGGCAAGGTGACCAGCGAGCACCGGCTCCGCTATCCGATGAAGCTCGACGGGGGCAAGTGGAAGCGGATCAGCTGGGATCAGGCGACGTCGGAGATCTCGGCCAAGCTGGCGGAGATCCGACAGAAGCACGGCCCGGACGCCCTGATGATCCTGGGCTCGGCCCACCACAACAACGAGGCCGCTTACGCCCTCAGAAAGTTCGCCGCGCTCTGGGGGTCAAACAACATCGATCACCAGGCGCGTATCTGACACTCCACAACGGTGGCCGGTCTGGCCAACGTGTGGGGTTACGGCGCAATGACCAACTCGATGAACGACATCCGGAACAGCCGGAGCGTGCTGATCATCGGGGAGAACCCCTCTGAGTCCCACCCGATCGCGATGCAGCACATCCTGACGGCGAAGGAGGTCAACCGGGCACCGATCGTCGTCGTGGACCCCCGGTTCACCAAGACAGCCGCTTTCGCCAACAAGCACGTCCGGATCCGCTCGGGGACGGATGTGGCGTTCATCTACGGGCTCTGCAACATCATCCTGGCCAACGGCTGGGAAGACCGGAGGATGATCAACGACCGGACCTACGCGTTCGAAGAGTGGCACGAGGTCGTCAAGAAGTACGACCCCGACACAGTCTCGGACATCACCGGGGCTTCCAGGGAGGACCTCTTCTGGGTCGCCAAGGCGCTGGCCGACAATCGCCCCGGCACCGTCATCTGGGCCATGGGCGGTACCCAGCACACCAACGGCACCTGCGTCACCCGTTCCTACTGCACGCTCCAGCTCATTTTGGGGAACATGGGGAAGTCCGGCGGTGGCGCCAACGTCTTCCGTGGCCACGACAACGTCCAGGGGGTGACGGACCTGGGCGTCCTTTCGAACACGCTGCCGGGCTACTACGGCCTCAGCAAGAAGGCGTACAAGCACTGGGCGAATGTCTGGGACCTCGACTACAACTGGCTCGAGAAGCGCTTCAACCCCAAGACCTTCAACAAGGTCGGCTTCACGGTGGCGCGCTGGTACGAGGGAGCGCTGCTGCCGGCGAAGGACCTGGGCCAGGATGTGAATGTCCACGCGGTCCTCTACTGGGGGCACAGCTCGAACTGCGAGTCCCAGCTCGACCGGATCAAGACCGCGCTGGAGAAAGTCGAGCTGCTCGTCGACATCGACCCCTTCGTGACCAACACCTCCACCCTCCCCGACCGGAAGGACGGGGTGTACATCCTGCCGGCAGCCACGGCCTACGAGCAGCCAGGGAGCATCACCAACACCAACCGTGACATCCAGTGGCGCGACAAGGTGGTGTCGCCGGCCTTGGACTCCCGCACCGACCTGGCGATCCTGCTGGACCTGGCCGAGCGGCTCGGGCTCAAGGACAAGCTGATCCGCTCGAAGAAGGGCAACTGGAAGGGCGTACCGAAGAGCATGAAGAACGTCAAGGAGGTCCCCGAGGAGACCTACGCCTCCATTGTGGGCGAGTGGAACCTCGGCATGCGGACCATCGGCATGGTCGGCCAGACCTACGGGCGCATGAAGCGCCAGCAGAAGTGGGCTCACGCCTTCGACGTCAGGACCAAGCGCGCCGAGGGCGGGCCAGTCCACGGCGAGTACTGGGGCCTCCCCTGGCCGTGCTGGACCGCCAAGCACACCGGCAGCCCCATCCTCTATCGGATTGAAGTCCCGGTGGCGGAGGGCGGCTTGGGCTTCCGTGCCCGCTGGGGACCCAAGGCTCCTGACGGCCGCACCCTGCTTGCGGGGGAGGGCTCCGCGCCGCCCGGCAGCTCGATCAACGGCGGGTATCCCCAGGCCAAGAACTGGAAGACCGACCTGAGCGGGAAGGTCTTCGAGGAGATGATCGCTAAGGGTCTGGCGCCGTACGGCAACGGCCGGGCGCGCTTCAACGCCTGGAACATCCCCGATCCCATCCCGGTCCACCGCGAGCCCATCCACACCCCGCGGCCGGATCTGATTGCGAAGTACCCCACCTACGATGATGTGAAGGACCACTACCGCGTGCCGACGCTCTTCAAGAGCCTCCAGAAGGCGGAGTGGGTGAAGAACTATCCGATCATCCTGACCACCGGCCGGCAGGTAGAGCACGAGGGCGGCGGCTGGGCCGAGCGGAACGTGGGGTGGCTGGTCGAGCTCCAGCCTGAGATGTACGCCGAGATCCACCCGAAGCTCGCCAACGACTACGGCATCCGCCACGGGGAGGAGATCTGGATCGAGTCCCCGGAGGACCTGGACGGAAAGCCGAGCCGGGTCAAGGTCAAGGCCAAGGTGACCCGGCGGGTGGGCCCCGACACCATCTTCCTCCCGTACCACTGGGGCGGGGTGATGGAAGGGAAGTCGTACGCCGACAGGTTCCCCGAGGGGACCCTGGCTTTCGCCATCGGTGAGTCGGCCAATACCGTCGTCAACTACGGCTACGACCGGGTGACCCAGATACAGGAAACCAAGACCGGCCTCTGCCGGATCAGGAAAGCGTAAGGGGGGTGACAACAATGGCTGAGACGACTGTTACCATTCCCTACCGGCAAGCCGGGGGCCCTCAGCTCAAGTACTCCCCCGCGCGGATGAAGTTCTATATCGACGTCAAGCGATGTATCGAGTGCGGGGGCTGCGAGGTCATCTGTAAGAACGAGAACGGAGTGCCTCCTGGCATTGCCCGGATCCGCGTGGTCACCGTCAACGAGGGCGTGCCCGGCGAGACCAACGTGGCCGTTCCGTGCATGCAGTGCTCCAAGGCGCCGTGCGTGTCTGTCTGTCCCGTAGATGCGCTTTTCATACGGCCGGATGGGATCGTACATGTCAACAAGGAGACGTGCATCGGCTGCGGCTACTGCCTCTACGCCTGCCCGTTCGGCGCGCCGCAGTTCCCCAAGGGCTCGGCGTTCGGCGCCCGGGGCGTGATGGACAAGTGCACCTACTGCGCCGGGGGGCCGGAACTGCCGTTCTCGGCCCGAGAGCGGCGCATGTACGGTGCCAACCGGATCGCCGAGGGGAAGCTTCCTGCCTGCGCGTCGGTGTGCGCCACGAAGGCCCTCGTGGCTGGAGACGCCGAGGAGGTGGCGAACGTGGTCCGCCAGCGCATGGTGGCTCGAGGCTCTGGCGGTGGGGGCTGGGGCTGGCAGCAAGCGTATCCCGGCGGCCGGTAAGACCGGTCAGCGGTCACGCTGAGCGCGCATCTGATTCTTCACCCCACCGGGGGTCGCACCCCGGTGGGGCTTTGTTCGTTATGCTGGTGAGACCGTAACGGGAGGGTTGGCCTTCCTCCGAGCTTCTGCCGAAGAACCGACCGGCATGCGAAAGGGGGGGTGTGACCATCCGAGTGTGGATCGTCGGTGCTTTCGTTACGCTGAGCCTGGTGACCGGGCTCGGAGAGCAGCTGGTAGTGAGGGCGGGTGCCCTCGCGTTCTGGTTCTGGTGGGGATTCGTTGTGTGGCCGGTACCGACGGTGCCCACTCTTCCGCCTATGACAAGGCTCGGGGGGTAGGGGTATCGTGCGAGCCTCGTGCCATGCCCCGCATCGCGCTCTTGGTGTTGGTCATCCTGGCGGCTTTCGCCGCGGGGGTGGTTGGGGCCACCGACGAGGATGCTACCGCGCTCGGTCAGGAGCTCTACATCGAGCGCTGCGTCCTCTGCCACGGGAGCAAGGGCCACGGGTGGGAGTGGCCTCGGAAGGTCGTGAAGCCGCCCATACCCGCCCCGAACCTGGTAGAGACAGTGCCCGAAGTGGACGACGAGTACCTGAAGGATGTCATCCTGGATGGCGGTGAGGCGGTGGGGCTGACTCGGTTTATGCCTGCTTTTCGCTTCCGGATGAGCGAGCAGGAGGCGGAGGCGGTGATCAAGTACCTGCGTGCCATCACCGGAGACAGGAGGCGAGAATGAGCAGGGTCGCCGGGCTGACTGTTCTGGCTCTGGTGATCGCCGTCTCGCCGCTCTGGGCGAACGGGGAGGGCCCCGGTGAGCGCACGGGCTTCTTTCCCCACGCCGTTGCGGTGGGCGACGTGGATGGAGACGGCGTCCCCGATCTTCTCGTGCCGGCCTCTGCCGAGCGGAAGGTCACCGTGCTCCGGGGCGATGGGCACGGGGGCTTCAAGAGCAACGACGCCTATCCGGTTGGGCGGGGTCCCACCTGGATCGTGACCGCCGATCTGAACGGGGATGGCCACCTCGACTTCGTTACCACCGACACCGGCGCCCACAGGCTGTCGGTCTATCTCGGAGACGGCCGGGGCGGCTTCACGGCAGCGAAAGAGATCACGGGGATCCACGGGCCGGCGTCTGTCGTGGCGGCTGACCTCAACGGGGATGGGCGGACGGATCTTGCAGTGGCCCAGGCTGCGGAGTCCCGGATCGCGATCTTGCTCAATCGTGGCGGTGCCCGCTTCGAGCTGCTGACCAGATACCGGGTGGATCGGGGCCCTCACATTCTCGCCACGACGGACCTCAACGGTGACAAGGTGCCTGATTTGGTCGTCGGGGCGCTGGGGTCGCACAGGCTGAACATTCTCCTCGGCAAGGGTGACGGGTTCTTCGACCTCCCCGGCAAGGTTGGGGTCGGGCGATTTCCCCACTACATGGCCTTCCCGGACTGGAACCGGGACGGAAGAGCTGATGTGGCGGTTGTGGTGGCGGGGGATGACGCGGTGGCCCTCCTGGCGGGAGATGGCAGAGGCGGGCTCAGCCCGGGCCCTCGGCTTGCCGTCGGCGTCAATCCCCATGGCCTCACCATGGCTGACCTGAACAGAGACGGCATAGCGGACCTTGCGGTTGCCAACCGGAGTTCGAGAGACCTGATCGTTCTCCTCGGAACCGGGCAGGGCTTTGCGCCGGGAAAGCGTATCGTCACCGGCCAGGATATCATTGCGCTGACCGCCGTGGAGCTTGACAGAGACGGGAAAATGGACCTTGTGCTCGTGTCAGCGAGCCATCATCGGGTCGTGATCTACCGAGGCGACGGCACGGGAGATTTTGTCCCCATGAGTCCCAGGGCCCCGTCAGCCAAGTGAGGACGCCATGAGCAGGGTTGAGAGTGCCCTGAGATCTCGCGCCGCTCCCACTCCCGTACGGCCGACCCTTCCTCGGCAGCTCATCGTCCCGGCGGTCATCGGCTTGCTCGTGGTCATTGTCACAGCGAGCACGTCAGCCTGGCAGCTCCTCGGGGCGGGGCGCGGACTCGTTCCGCCCCGGTACTACCACGTGTCGGGGTTCATCATTGTCCTGGCGACAACCGTGGGCCAGGCTGTTGGCTGGGCGGGGGGGAGCGGCGTCGCGTACTACGTCATGATGCTCGTCGGCTTCCCGCGGGGCTTCGCCTCCTGGAAGCTCGCCATGAGCGTCGTCTATCTGGGGTTGGGCGCCCTGCCGCTCCTGGTCTATCACGTGCTCTTCGGTCGAATGTCGCGCGAGGGGCTGGAGGAGTGGCTCAGCGGCGGCTATCCTGACGCCTACTGGCTGCTGATCTCCGGCCACCGGTGGGTGGACTGGTCTCTGGTCCCGCTCGGGGTGATCTTTCTGGGGGTGCTCTGGTTCACGGGTGAATCACCGAGGCGTAGCGGCGCCGCGCAGACGCTGCTCGCGCTGGCGCTCCTCGGGACCTCGCTGGCCGTGGCGCTCTCGCTCGCGATCCATTCGCCGCCCGCGCACCTGAAGATCTCCTGAGCAGGGCAGGCGGGAACGCCTCGGAAAAGAAATCTGGTAGACTGAAGTAATCGGGGTCTCACGCCGAACAGGAGGGCCCGGGGCCTATGAGGAGTTTTCTCCAGCTGAAGGGCGGCAAGCTCGACGAGGTCAAGGGCGAGGTGGTGCGCGAGCAGCCCGTGGTGATCTATGTGAACGACCAGAAGTTCGTCACCCTCCTGTGCACACCCGTCAAGCTGGACTGCCTCGTGGTGGGGTATCTCTGGCTGGAGAAAGTCATCGCCTCCCTCGACGACATCAGGCAGCTCGAGGTGTCCGAGGTCGACGGCCGGGCGGATGTGACGCTCACCCACGAGGTCGAGCTTCCCAGCGAGCGCATCCTCACCTCGGGCTGCGGGGGAGGCATCACGTTTCGCATCGATCCTCGTCTGTTCCCGAGAGTCGACACGAGGCTTCGGGTCCGGCCTGAGCCGCTCTTCCAGCGGATGAAGGAACTCTATGCTGCGGCGGTCAACTACCGGGCCTCACGGGGGATTCACGGGGCAGCGCTGACGGATGGCGACCGGCTCCTGATCGTGACTGAGGACGTGGGGCGGCACAACGCCGTGGACAAGATCAAAGGCGAGGCGCTGTTCAGGGGGATTCCTACCCGGGACAGGATTCTCCTCTCCACCGGGCGCATCTCATCCGAGATGCTCTTGAAGGCCGCCCGCATGGGGGTGCCGCTGGTGGCTTCACGGACTTCCCCCACCGAGATGGCGGTGGCCCTGGCCGAGCAGCTCGGCCTCACCGTGGTGGGCTACCTCCGCCCCGACAGCTTGAACCTCTACGCCGGGGACGCCTTGCTCGTCGACGGCGTTCCCGCGTAAGCTCTTCCTCCCGCGAGACGGCCACGGCGCGAGCTTGGTGGCTCGCCCAACATCTGCGGGTTTGTGATTTGAATCTCTCTCTGCCCCCTGATAAGATTTACCTTGGTTTTTCGCGGAGTTTCGTCCTAGGAGCCGTTCAATGGCTGGGTATCCTACCGCTCTGGTGCCGGGGCCGTGAATACGCTGCTCTTCATCGCGGCCTTGATCACCTACCTCCTTGCCACGGGGCTGGCCCTGGCGCACCTGATCCACCGGACGGAAGGGGTGTACCGCATGGCCTCGCTGGCTACCCAGGCGGGGTGGGTGCTCCATACCCTCGCCCTCGTCGTGCGGGGGGTTGAGCTAGCCCGGCCACCCCTGGCCACGCTCCCTGAAGCCGTCTCGGTCATCGTCTGGGCCGCAGTGCTCCTCACTCTCTGGGCCGAGCGCCAGTTCGGCGTCAAGGTGCTGGGGGCCTTCGTGCTCCCGGTGGTCTGCACCTTCGGGCTTTCCGCCGCCGCGCTCCCTCATGGGGGCCTGCGCGAGCTGGCGCCCACGCTCCGGAGCGCCTGGATCTCGATCCACGTCGTCCTGGCCCTCCTGGGGATCGCCGCGTTCGTCCTGAACTTCGCCGGCGGGTTGATGTACCTGCTTCAGGAGCGCCAGCTCAAGTCCAAGCGGCCGGGAGCGTTCTACTACCGCCTCCCCTCGCTGGAGACGCTCGACCGGATGACGTACCGCGCCCTGACCCTGGGCTTCCCGTTCCTCACCGTGGGGTTGATCCTGGGGGTGATGTGGGCGGGCACGGCCTGGGGGAGCGTCTTCACGTTCGACCCGCTGGCCCTCTTCTCGATCGTGTCCTGGGTCATCTATGCTGCCACCCTCTCCGGCCGGGCCATGGCTGGTTGGCGGGGTCGCCGGGCGGCCTACTTTGCCATCGCGGGATTCGCGGCACTGATCGTGACGCTGGGGGCGGGGCTCCTTCTCCCCGGGAGGCACGGCTCCTGATGGCTGTCCTCTTCGTCTCCGGGCTCAACCACCGGACGGCCCCCATCGCCGTGCGCGAGCAGCTTGCGGTGGAGGAGGACAAGCTCCGGGGGATCCTCCGGGAGGTCCAGCTCTCCGGGGTCCTCTCCGAGGTCACGATCCTTTCTACCTGCAACCGGGTTGAGGTCTACGGTGTGGCCGAGCTTGTCAACGAGGCCCGAAACCTGGCGTTCCACCACCTCTGCGCATACCGGGGAGTCGCTCCCGCTGCCCTGGAGCCGTCGCTCTATACCAAGACAGACCGGGACGCGGTCCAGCACTGCTTCCGCGTCGCCTCTAGTCTGGATTCCATGATCCTCGGGGAGCCTCAGATCCTGGGCCAGGTCAAGGACGCCTTCGCCATGGCCCGGAGCTGCCAGACCGTGGGGCCGCTCCTCCACGGGCTGATGACCCAGGCCTTCGCTGTGGCCAAGAAGGTGAGGACCGAAACCGGCGTGGGGCACCACGCCGTGTCTGTCTCCTACGCGGCCGTAGAGCTGGCACGGAAGATCTTCGGAGGCCTGTCGGGCAGACCGGTCCTCCTCGTCGGGGCCGGCAAGATGGGGGAGTCGGCGGCGAGGCACCTCCTTGGCCAGCGGGCATTTCCCGTGTACGTCGCCAACCGGACCTGGAGCCGGGCGCAGGAGCTGGCGCGGGCCCTGGCCGGAACCGCGGTGCCTTTCGAGGAGGTTCGGGAAATCCTGGCTCAGGTAGACATCGTGATCACCTCCGCGGGGGCTCCGGAGCCTATCGTCCGGACAAGTGACGTTCAGCAGGCCCTCGCTGCTCGCCGCTCGCGCCCGCTCTTCTTCATCGACATCGCGGTGCCGAGGGCGGTGGAGCCCCGGATCAATGACCTGGAGAACGTCTTCTGTTACGACATCGACGACCTCCGCCAGGTCGTGGAGGCCAACATTCGCGAGCGCCTCCGCGAGGCCCAGCGGGCCGAGGCGCTGGTGGAGCGGGAGGTCGGGAAGTTCGTGGCCCGGCTCCAGGACCTGACGGTGGTGCCGACGATTGTCTCGCTCAGAGAAAAGCTGGAAGCGATCCGGCGGGGGGAGGTGGCCAAGACGCTGGTGCGCATTCCTGAAGCGCCGCCGGAGACCCGTGCAGCCATCGAAGCTCTCTCCACAGCCATCGTGAACAAGATCCTCCACACTCCTACCGTCAAGCTCCGCGACTCTTCCCGAAGCGGCCGGGCCCGCCGGTGGACCGTGCTGGTCTCCGAGCTCTTTGGCCTCGGCGATCGGGACGAAGAGCCGTGACCGCCATCCGGGTTGGCACGCGGGGGAGCCCGCTCGCGCTCCGCCAGGCGGAGCTGGTCGTGGCAGGTCTGAGGGCGCTCGGCCCCGGTCGCCCGGTTGAGGTGGTTCCCATCAAAACCTCAGGGGATCGGCTGGCCCAGGTGACCCTGGCCGACTTCGGAGGCAAGGGGCTCTTCGTGAAAGAGATCGAGGAGGCTCTCTTGGAGGGGCGGGTCGACCTTGCGGTTCACAGCCTGAAGGACCTTCCCGCAGAGCTCCCGGCGGGGCTCTGCCTGGCAGCCTACCTTCCCCGGGAGAATCCTCAGGACGTGCTGGTGAGCACGCATGGCGGCGGGGTGGCTGACCTCCCGGCAGGCGCGGTGGTAGGGACCTCGAGCCTCCGCCGGCGCGTGCAGTTGCTCGCCGGGCGCCCTGACCTCACGATCGAGCCGATCCGCGGCAACTTGGACACCCGCCTCCGCAAGCTCAGCGAAGGCGCCTACGACGCCATCGTGCTGGCAATGGCGGGGCTCAGGCGGCTGGGGCTCTCCCCGGCGGGTGCTCACCCTCTCGCGCCCGATGAGTTCATCCCGGCAGTGGGGCAGGGAGTCCTCGTGGCGGAAGCCAGAGCGAGCGACCGGCTTCTCCTTGATCTCGTGAGGGGTCTGGACCACACTGAGACGCGGTGGGAAGCCGTGGCGGAGCGGGCCTTTCTCCGCCAGCTGGGGGCGAGCTGCTTCACCCCAGTGGCGGCCCACGGGAGGCTGGTGGACGGTGCGCTGACTCTCGCGGGGCTCGTGGCGAGCCTGGACGGTCAGCGCGGGCTCCGGGCGACGGTGAGCGGCCCGCCCGAGGGGGCTCCCGTTCTAGGCCAGAAGCTGGCCGACGAGCTCAAGGCGAAAGGCGCCGCGGAGATCTTGACGGACGTGGAGCGGGAGCGGGGATGACAGTCGAAAGGGTGGTGGGGCTCAAACCACTGATCGGGAAGCGAGTCGTGGTGACCCGTGCGCGCCACCAGGCCGTGAGTCTCGTCAGGCTCCTGGAAGAGGCCGGCGCCGCCGTGCTGGCAATTCCCACAATTCAGGTCGAGCCCCCGGATTCCTGGGAGCCGCTGGACCGAGCCATTCGCGAACTTTCCGCGTTCAGCTGGGTGCTCTTTACCAGCGTGAACGGAGTGGAGGTGTTTGTCGAGCGGACGGGGCATCTCGGTCATTCTCCCCGGACGCTCGCGCAGGCCCGGATCGCCGCCATCGGACCGGCCACGGCCGAGGCCCTTATCCAGCGGGGGTGCCGACCCGAGGTCGTGCCTGAACAGTACCGGGCTGAAGGACTGGTGGAACGCCTCCGCTCCGAGATTCGTCCGGGTGACGCTATTCTGATCCCCCGGGCGGCTGAGGCCCGCGACCTCCTCGTCAAGGCTCTGACGGAGCTCGGAGCCGAGGTCCACGAGGTTCCGGCCTACCGGACCCGGCCGGCTCGGGCAGAAGCTGGCCGGCTGAGACAGGCGCTCCGGAGGCGGGAGATCCACGCGGTCACATTCACCAGCTCGTCAACGGTCCGGAACTTTGCGGAACTCTTTGCCCCAGAGGAGCTCCGGGAGCTGCTCGCCGGTGTGGTGGTTGCCTGCATCGGGCCCATCACCGCTGAGACAGCAGCCACCTCTGGTATCGCCACTCAGGTGATGCCGGCGGAATACACGATCCCGGCACTGGCCCGGGCTCTCATCGCGTTCTACACGAGAACCGGATGACGCTGCGTCTTTCGTGGACCACGTAGAAGGAGGCCAGCCATGCGCTATCCCGTCTTCCGCCCTCGCCGGCTCCGGGAGTCGCCCCTCCTGAGGAACATGGTCCGGGAGACGACTCTCCAGGTGGATGACCTGATCTATCCGCTCTTCGCGGTCCACGGGCGCGGGGTCCGGAACGCCATTTCCTCCATGCCGGGACAGTACCAGCTCTCGGTTGACGAACTGGTGAAGGAGGCCAAGGACGCCGCCTCCATGCGGATTCCCGCGGTGCTGCTCTTCGGCGTGCCCGCGAGTAAGGACCCGCAGGGCTCGGAAGCATACGCGGAAGATGGGATCGTGCAACAGACGGTGAGGGCCATCAAGGAGACGGTCCCTGATCTCTTGGTGATTGCCGACGTGTGTCTCTGCCAGTACACGAGCCATGGCCACTGCGGGGTGGTGGAGGGCGGTCGCGTCAAGAACGACCCGACTCTCGAGCTCCTGGCCCGCGCCGCGGTCTCGTACGCCGAGGCGGGGGCGGACATGGTGGCCCCTTCAGACATGATGGACGGCCGGGTGGCTGCCATCCGGGAGGCGCTGGACGAGGCCGGCTACCCGGAGCTGCCGATCATGGCCTACTCGGCGAAATACGCCTCCGCCTTCTACGGGCCGTTCCGGGAGGCGGCGGAGTCTCCGCCCCAGTTCGGCGACCGGCGCTCCTATCAGATGGACCCGGGCAACACCATGGAGGCGCTCCGGGAGGTGGGGTTGGACGTCGACGAAGGCGCCGACATCGTGATGGTGAAGCCGGCCTTGCCGTACCTGGACGTCATCGCACGGGTGAAGGGCGAGTTCGGGCTGCCGGTGGCGGCCTACTCGGTCTCCGGCGAGTACGCCATGATCAAGGCCGCGGGGAAGCTGGGCTGGCTCGATGAGGAGCGCATCATGCTGGAGGCGCTGACCGCCATCCGCCGGGCCGGCGCCGACCTCGTGATCACCTACTTCGCCAAGGAGGCCTGCCGGTTGCTGGAGCGAAGTGGGTAGTGTAGAGTAAGGGCGGTTTCGGCAGCAGGCGAGAATGCGGATCTCATCAAGAGGTGAGTACGCTATCAGGGCTATGGTGGACCTTGCCCTTCACCATGAAAAGGGCCTGATCCCCATCCAGGAGATCGCCTCACGCCAGGGGATCCCGCAACGCTACCTTGAGCAGGTGCTCCTGCTCCTCAAGCGGGCAGGTTTTCTTACCTCCAAGCGCGGTTCGGCGGGCGGCTACCATCTGCTGCGGCCTCCGAGCGAGATCACGGTGGGTGCGGTGCTTCATGCCATCGAGGGGTCCCTGGAGCGACCGGCAGGCGACAAACGTTGGCACTCCAGGTCGGCGGGGGATCACTCAGGCGAACTGGCGGAGCTGTGGGCGCAGGTCTCTGCGGCGGTGTCGGGAGTCGTCGATCGGATTACGTTCGAGGACCTTCGCGAACAGGTACAGGCGCGCCAGAGCTCGGCGCGCCCGATGTACCACATCTAACTAATTTTTTTTGGCGAGAATCCCGCCTCCCCGATAGGGAAAGACGAGATGACTCAGGGAAGAGGGCAGAGCAGGGGCCGGACGAAGGTCGCGGAGACCGTGCTTGACCTCATCGGCGGCACGCCGCTTGTCCGCCTGAACAGGCTCCCCGATCCCGGCGGCGCCGTGGTGCTTGCGAAGCTCGAGTCAGTGAACCCTGGCGGAAGCGTGAAAGACCGGATCGCGCGAGCCATGGTGGAGGAGGCGGAACTCCGCGGAGTGCTCAAGCCCGGGGCCACCATCGTGGAGCCCACCAGCGGGAACACCGGGATCGGGCTGGCCATGGTGGCGGCTGTGAGGGGATACCGCCTGATCCTCACCATGCCCGACGACATGAGCCTGGAGCGCCAACGGCTGCTTGCGCGCTTTGGCGCCGAGATTCTGCTGACTCCCGCCATCGAGGGGATGACCGGCGCGGTCCACGCGGCCAACGAGCTCGTAAAGGCTCACCCCGACTACTTCATGCCCCAACAGTTCGAGAATGCCGCCAACCCCGATATCCACAGACGGACCACCGCGCTTGAGATCCTCGAGGCCACAGAGGGTCGGCTCGACGTGTTCGTGGCCGGCGTAGGAACGGGCGGGACTATCACCGGGGTCGGCGAGATCCTGAAGGAAAAGGTCCCCGGCGTTCGGGTGGTGGGGGTCGAGCCAGCCCAATCCCCGGTGCTCTCCGGAGGTCGGGCCCGGCCCCACGGGATCCAGGGGATCGGGGCCTCATTCGTTCCGGGAGTGCTGAACCGGACGATCATGGATGAGGTCATCCAGGTGAGGGACGCGGATGCCTTCGCAACGACCAAGCGCCTGACGCGCGAGGAAGGACTCCTCGTGGGTGTTTCGGCCGGCGCCGCCGTGTTCGCCGCGTGCCAGGTGGCGGCACGGCTCGGCTCAGACCAGGTCGTGGTCACGGTCCTGCCCGACACCGGAGAGCGCTACCTGAGCATGGCGTTCTGAGAAGCGAGGTGAGAACTGATGCCCGTGAAGGTCTACATCCCGACGCCGTTTCGGCGCGCCACAAACAACGCGGATCGGGTGGAATGTGAGGCTCGAGACGTGGCTGAGCTCCTGGATCAGCTCGAGCTCCGGTTTGCCGGGCTCAAGGGGCTCGTGCGAAACGACAGAGGGGAGGTACATCACCACGTCAACGTCTATGTCAACAGTGAAGCCATCGAGTCCTTTCAGGGGCTGGCCACCCCGCTGAAAGATGGAGATGAGGTGGCGATTATTCCCGCCCTGGCCGGCGGGCGATGATCGTTACGCCTGAGGAGTTCGCCCAAATCCGCAGGCAAGCCGAGGCCGAGTACCCCCAGGAGTGCTGCGGGGTGATCCTCGTGGGCCCCGGCGACAAGCGGCTGCTGCTCCCGTTCCGGAACATCCAGAACGAGAAGCACGCGCAGGACCCCGCGCACTATCCCAGGGATGCCCGCACCGCGTACTACGCCGACCCGCAGGATGTCATGAAACTGATGAGGCTCGAGCCAGAAGGGTACAGAGCAGTGACGTTCTACCACTCGCATATCGATGTCGGGGCGTATTTTTCCGAGACGGACAAGCGCCAAGCGGCGCCCGGGGGCGAGGCCTTATATCCCGACGCGGCCTACCTCGTCGTGTCGGTCGTGGAGCATAAGGTCCAAGGTGCCGAAGGCTGGTTGCGCCGTTGGTTGCCGCGGCTTCTCAGGCGGTGCAAGGTCCTGGAGGCGCGGGCCTTCCGGTGGGATCCTGCCCGGAGAGATTTCGCTCCGGTTCCATTCACCCAGCGATCCTCATGCTAGCCTCCGAGCGGTTCTTTTCCCGGGCCCAGGCGCGGATTCCGGGCGGGGTGAACAGTCCCGTCCGCGCGTTCAGAGGTGTGGGCGGCACGCCGTTCTTCGTCTCCCGAGCTGAGGGATCCCGGATCTGGGATCTGGATGGGCGGAGCTACGTGGACTTCCTCGGCTCCTGGGGCCCTCTCATCCTGGGTCATGCCCCGGCCCCGGTCGTTGAGGCCCTCACCGAGAGCGTGCGCCTGGGGACCAGCTACGGCGCCCCCACTCCCCAGGAGGTGGAGTTGGCGGAGGCGATCGCCCAGGCTGTCCCCTCGATCGAGATGGTGAGACTGGTGAACTCCGGGACTGAGGCGGCGATGAGCGCCATTCGCCTGGCGCGAGGCGCCACGGGGCGAGAGGTGATCGTGAAGTTTGAGGGATGCTACCACGGTCATACCGACAGCCTCCTGGTCAAGGCCGGCTCGGGAGGGGCCACCTTTTCGCTCCCTGACAGCCTGGGAGTCCCTGCGAGCCTCGCGGCCCTGACGATCACCCTTCCCTTCAACGACCCGGTATCGGTCGAGCGCACATTAGAGGCCCGAGGCAGGGACGTGGCCGCCGTGATCGTCGAGCCCGTAGCCGGCAACATGGGGGTGGTGCCTCCAGGTCCCGAGTTCCTCCAGAGGCTCAGGGCTTCCTGTGACCGGCACGGGGTACTGCTGATCTTCGACGAAGTGATCACAGGATTCCGCCTCGGCCGCGGGGGCGCCCAGGCGCGTTACGGCGTACGGCCGGATCTGACCTGCCTCGGAAAGATCATCGGGGGAGGACTCCCCATCGGCGCCTACGGGGGTCGGGCTGACCTCATGGCGCAGGTCGCGCCGCTCGGCGGTGTCTATCAGGCCGGAACCTTGTCCGGGAACCCGCTCGCCGTAGCCGCGGGCCTCGCTACGCTTCGGGCGCTCGCGGATCCCGTCGTGTACCAGCGCCTGGACGCCCTGGGAGCCGCGCTTGAGGAGGGCCTCGCGGCGGCGGGACGCGGGGCCGGGGTTGCTCTGAGCGTGAACCGTATCGGCTCCATGCTCACGCCGTTCTTTACGGGAGAACCGGTCACCGACTTCACCACGGCCATGCGCTCGGCCACCCAGCGCTACGCCGCTTTTTTCCACGGGATGCTTCAGCGCGGCGTTTTTCTTCCGCCCTCTCAGTTTGAAGCCGCCTTCGTTTCGCTGGCTCACTCCGAAGCCGACATCGAGCTGGCGAGCCGAGCCGCGCGGGAGACGTTGGCCTCCCTCAGCCACTGAGCCCGCACACCCTGATCCTCTCCGAGCTGAATTCTGTTGACTCGGATTTCGGGCTGGTGATAGGATTCGCAAGGCTTCGCCCTGAACGACCGGTCCTGCACGGTCGCTTCTGTGTTGGTGTTCAGCGATTCATCGTTTCCCGTTCGGAAGATTCTCGTTAGCCGAGGAGTGTGCGACGCGGGATGTGGACGAAGGCGGGAGCTGGGATGCGCGGGCTGGTTCTCCTCGCTCTCCTCTTCTTCTCTCAGGTTCTCGCCCCGACGAATCCAGAGGCCGTGACCACAGCGGTCCAGCCCATCGCATTCAGCCATCGGATCCATGCCGGGCAGTACAAGATCGATTGCCAGTACTGTCACGCCGATGCGCGTCGCTCGCCATACGCCGGGATCCCATCGGTGCGACGCTGCATGGGGTGCCACAGGATCACAGCCGCGGATCGGCCCGAGATCCAGAAGCTCGCCCAGTACCTGGGGAGGGAGGAATCAATCCCGTGGGTCCGGATCCATAAAGTGCCCGAGATGGTCTACTTCGCTCATAAGCCGCACATCCGGGCCGGTCTGGCCTGCCAGAGCTGCCACGGCCCGGTGGACACCATGGACCGGATCGAGGCGAGGACGGGTCAGAACCTGGTCAACGATCTGCTGAACCTCGTCGGGCTCGCGCAAACGGCGACCCCACTGACCATGGGATGGTGTGTCGAGTGTCACACGGCCAAGGAGGCCTCGCTGGAGTGCACCACGTGCCACCACTGAGCGGGTCAGCGGACGAATAGGGAGAGGAGTATGGACCGCCGGCAGTTTTTTCAGATCGTCGCGTCGAGCGCGGCCGCCGCGGGCTGCGGGCGGTCCACCGAGCAGATTCTCCCGTACGTGATTCCGCCGGAGAACCTGGTCCCCGGTGTCGCCTCCTGGTTCTCCACCGTCTGCCGCGAATGCCCGGCGGGCTGCGGGGTCATCGCCCGGAACCGAGACGGGCGCAGCGTCAAGCTCGAGGGAAACCCTGACCATCCCGTCAACCGAGGTACCCTCTGCATCCGAGGGCAGTCAGGCCTGCAGAGCCTCTACAACCCCGACCGGATTCGGGGCCCCCTCGTCCGGGATTCCGCGGGGAACCTGGAGCCCAGGGCGTGGGAGGAGGCAGAGAAGCGTCTCGCTGAGAAACTTCTCGGGCTGATACAGGCCGGGCGGGGAAACAAGGTGGCAGTGCTCTCGCATCTCGAGACCGGAAGCCTCGGCCGGCTGACGGACCGGTGGGCCCAGGCTCTCGGCCTCCGGAGCCGGGTCAGCTATGAGCCCTTTGCCTACGAGGCGATCCGGACCGCCAATCGTCTGACCTTCGGGCGAAACGCCATTCCCGAGTATGCGTTCGACAGCGCCCGCCTTCTGCTCTCCTTCGGCGCCGATTTCTTGGAGACCTGGCTCTCTCCGGCGGCCTACGCGGGCGCCTTCGCCCGGATGCACACGCTCCGGCACGGCGAGGCCGGCACCTTCATCCACGTGGAGCCTCGCCTCTCCCTGACGGCCGCCAATGCCGATGAATGGGTCCGAAACGCTCCGGGAACTGAAGGGATGCTGGCGCTCGCCATGCTTCGCGTCATCGTTGATGAGGGGCTCCAGGCGCGCGGGGTGGACGCCGGGGCGCTGAGGGCTGCGGTGAAGGGTGTAGAACTCGAAGCCGTGGCGGCGGCCTCTGAGGTCTCCGTCGAGGCGATCAGGCAGATTGCTCGGAGGATGGCTACCGCGCGACCGAGCCTCGCCGTGGGGGGAGGGGTCGCCGTGAGCGGTCGCAACGCCGCTCACACGCAAGTCGCGATCAACCTTCTGAACTATGCCGTCGGGAACCTCGGCAAGACCGTGCGGTTCGGTCCTGACTCCGCCTTGGGGAAAGTGAGTCCCTACCGCGATGTTCTCGGACTCACCCAAGCCATGGCGCGCGGCGAGGTCGAGGTGCTCCTGCTCATCCACGTGAACCCGCTCTTCACCCTCCCGACCTCGGCGAAGTTCGCGGAGGCCCTGGCCAAGGTGCCCTTGGTGGTGAGCTTCGCCAACCAACTGGACGAGACGACAGCCACAGCCCATCTCGTGTTCCCGGACCTCCATTGGCTGGAGGCGTGGGGCGACTTCTCGCCGCGGGAAGGCGTCCACGGGCTCATCCAGCCGACCATGGCCACTGTGCCGGGCTACGAGGCCAGGGCGGTGGGCGATGTGCTCCTCGCGGTGGGGAAGGCCGTCCTGGGGAGTCCGGCGCTCCCCTGGGGGAGTTTCCAGGAGTATCTCAAGGAGCGGTGGAAAGCCCTGGCCCGGACAGTTGCACCGGGGATGCCCTTCGAGACGTTCTGGGAGGAGTCCCTCCGTCGGGGCGGTGTCTGGAAGAGCGTTCCGGCTGCTCCGGTTCGGCTCCGTGCGAGGGTGGTTCGGGTGGCGGCTGAGGCACCGAAGCTGGACGGGAGAAGCGAGGACCTGGCGCTTCTCGCCTGTCCGTCCCTCCGCTTCTACGACGGCCGTGGGGCAAACAAGTCCTGGCTCCAGGAAGCTCCCGACTCCATGACCCAGGCCTCGTGGGATTCCTGGGTGGAGGTCCCCGCTGAGAAAGCCAGGGCATTGGGCGTGGTTGAAGGGGATGTGGTGGCGGTCACCTCGCGCCAGGGCTCGGTTGAACTTCCTGCCGTGCTCTCCCAGAGCCTCCATCCGGGGGCCGTGGCGATCCCCATTGGCCAGGGGCACACGGCCTACGGGCGATACGCCAAAGGGCGGGGGGCCAACCCCATTTCACTGCTCGCTTCTGCCCCCGAGACGCTCTCCGGGGGGCTCCCGTGGCTTTCGGTCCGGGTCATGCTGACGAAGACCGGCCGCCGGCAGCCGCTGGCTTCACCCCAGGCCACCTCCGACCAAGATCATCGTGAGGTCGCGCAGCATATCGACCTCGCCGCGGCTCGGGAGCTGGAGCTGCGGGGCCGCCCTCCGGAGCACGCCAACCTGCCGAGCATGTACCCGAACGTCGTCTATCCCGAGCACCGGTGGGGGATGGCCATTGACCTGGACTCATGCATCGGCTGCCAGGCTTGCGTCGTGGCCTGCCAGGCTGAGAACAACGTGCCGGTGGTGGGGCAGGCGGAGGTCGCCTACGGGCGCATCATGCACTGGATCCGGGTGGAGCGATGGTGGGAGGGCGCCCCGAGCCACCCCACGACCCTCTTCCTTCCCATGCTCTGCCAGCAGTGCGACGTGGCGCCGTGCGAGCCGGTCTGCCCGGTCTTCGCGAGCTACCACACCAAGGAGGGGCTGAACGCCCAGGTCTACAACCGCTGCGTGGGGACCCGCTACTGCAACAACAACTGCCCGTACCACGTCCGGAAGTTCAACTTCGCCAAGTACCCGTTCCCCGACCCGCTGCCGTTTCAGCTGAATCCTGACGTCACCGCCCGCCAGGCCGGCGTCATGGAGAAGTGCACCTTCTGCGTGCAGCGGATCATGGCGGGCAAAGACCGCGCCAAGGACGAGCGACGGACGGTCAAAGACGGTGACATCGTGCCAGCCTGCCAGCAGACGTGCCCCACCCAGGCCATCGTGTTCGGGGACCTCAAAGACCCCGGGAGCCGCGCGTCCGAGCTCGCCAGATCCGCGCGCGGCTATCACGTGCTGGGGGAGCTGGGAACGCGCTCTGCCATCACCTACCTGAAGAAGGTGACCCGGGAGCCTCATGCGACGGAGGTCAAGGGCGGATGAGCCGGAGCGCGGTGGCGCAGCCGACTTACGGGGACGTCAACCGGGACGTCATCCGGACGCTGTGGGCCCCGTCCAACCGCTACTACGCCTGGATGTCGGTGATCGGGCTCACGCTGGCCGCGGCGATCCTGGTCTGGAGCTACCAGATCTACACCGGCCTGTGGGTCACCGGCTACCGGAACCCGCAGATGTGGGCCTTCTACATCACGAACTTCGTCTTCTGGATCGGGATCGGGCACGCCGGAACGCTCATCTCGGCCATCCTCTACCTCTTCCGGGCCCGCTGGCGCACGTCCATCTACCGGGCGGCAGAGATCATGACGGTCTTCGCGGTGATGACCGCCGGACTTTTCCCTGTGATCCACGTGGGCCGGATGTGGTTCGCATACTGGCTCCTGCCGTACCCGAACCAGCGCTACCTGTGGCCGAACTTCCGCTCGCCGCTGCTCTGGGACGTGTTTGCCATCTCGACCTATCTCACCATCAGCATGGTCTTCCTCTACGTCGGGCTGATCCCGGACATCGCGGCAGTCCGCGACGCTTCCACCGGCTGGAAGAGGAGGGTCTATGGCCTCCTCGCCCTAGGCTGGGAGGGCTCGGACCTTCAGTGGCGGCACTACCGTCGCGCGTACGGCATTCTGGCCGCGTTGGCCACGCCTCTCGTGGTGTCGGTCCACAGCGTGGTCTCCTGGGACTTCGCCATGGCGCTGGTTCCTGGCTGGCATTCGACCCTCTTCGCCCCGTTCTTCGTGAATGGCGCCATCTTCTCGGGCTTCGCCATGGTGCTGGTGCTGGTGATCCCCATGCGGAGGATCTTCGACCTCTATCCCTACATCCAGGAGAAGCACATGGACGCCATGGGGAAGCTGATCCTCGTGACCAGCCTGGTCCTGAGCTACTTTTACGTCTGTGAGGCTTTCACCGCGTGGTACAGCGCCGACCACTTCGAGCGCGCCTCTCTCTTCTGGAAGGCCACCGGCCCGTACTGGTGGACCTTCTGGTTCCAGTACGTGTGCAACTCGCTGGCGCCCCTGGTGCTCTTCTTCCGTCGGGCCCGGGTTCACACTCCGACGCTCTTCATCGTCTCGGTCCTGGTCCTGATCGGGATGTGGCTCGAGCGCTTCAACATCATCGTCGTCTCCCTCGGCCACGGCTTCTATCCGTACACCTGGGGAATCTACATCGCGAGCCTGACCGAAGCGGTCATCACCGTCGGAAGCTTCGCGTGGTTCTTCATCCTCTTTCTCGGCTTCATCAAGGTGCTTCCCTCGGTGTCGATCGTCGAGGTCAAGGAGACCATCCCCCACCCGGTTCGCAGCGGAGGTCACGCCTGATGGCTCAGGCTGCCACCATCGTCGGGGTGTTCGCTCACGTCGATACCACGGTCAGGGCCATCCACGACCTGCGGGCCCGCGGACTCTCGGACCTCACCGTGTACAGTCCGGTCCCCGTGGAGGAGATTCAGGAGGCCGTGGAGCATGGTCGGCCGGTCAGCCCGGTCCGCCTCTTCACCTTGGTCGGGGGGCTCACGGGGACGGCGACTGGCTTTGGCCTCACGATCTGGTCCTCGCTGAAATGGGGGATGATCACGGGGGGCAAACCCGTGGTCTCGATCCCGCCGTTCGTGATTATCGCCTTCGAGCTGACCATCCTCCTGGGGGGACTCAGCACGCTGCTGGCGCTCCTGATCTTGGGTCGGCTCCCCAAGTTCCGCCGCTCAACCGCCTATGACCCGCGCTTCTCGGCTGACCGGTTCGGCATCGCAGTGCGCTGCTCTCAGCTCCAGGTGAACACCGCCCGGCGATGCCTGAGCGAAGCGGGCGCGGAGGAGGTGCGAGGATGAAGTGGGTGTTCGTCCTCGTCCTGCTCATTATCATGGGCTCAGGCTTGGTATTGGGCGGGGTGGTGGCAATTCGCTGGAGCGACGACATGACCCAAACGGCGAACCTCATGCCCGGAGAACGGATCTTTGCCATGCCTACCGGAACCGTTCCCCGAGGCGGGGAGCTGGCACTGCCGCGGGAAGAACGGGAGAGTGCGGCGAAGCGTCGGAACTCCGTCGAGGCGACGGCGGAGTCGGTGGCCGAGGGCGGGAAGCTCTACCGGATCTACTGCGCGCCCTGCCACGGGCCTGAGGGCAAGGGGGACGGGCCGGTCTCGCCCAAGTTCATTCCGCCTCCTGACATTACCCACCCGTCCATTCAGCAGGTCCGGACCGACGGGTATATCCACCATGTGATCAGCAGTGGTGGAGCCGTGATGCCCGCCTACGGCGAGGCGCTCTCCCCAGAGGAGCGCTGGCACGTGGTGAACTACGTGCGGGCCCTGGCGAAGAAGTGAACAGGCGCACGATACTCCTTCTGGCGGCGATCACTGCCGTCGGGGCGGCAGCGTTCCTCGTCGGGATCGGCCAGCCCCAGCCGATCCGAATCTGGTCCATCTACCTGGTCAACCTTCTCTTCTGGTCTGGCCTGGCCGTTGCCTGTCCTGCCATCGCGGGGATCATGGAGCTGATGGAAGCTCGCTGGTCTCCGAGCGTGAAGCAGATCGCGCTGACCACGGCAGGCTTTCTCCCCGTCTCGTTTGTCCTCCTCCTCGTGCTGTTTTTGGGCCGCACGGTCCTCTACTCATGGGTATCTGACCCGCTCCCGGCCAAGGCAGCCTGGCTCAACGTCCCGTTCATGGCGGCCCGGATCGGTCTGGGGGCGCTGATCCTCTACTCGATCGCCTGGAGCTTCGTCCGGGCGACGCTTCGCGAGGAGACCGGGAGCGAGACCGAGCGGCGGTCCAACCGCCGGCGCCGCAAGGCCCTGGCGACCGCCATGCTGATCCTCTTCGTGATGGTCCTCTCGCTCTTCGGCTTCGATCTGGTGATGTCCCTGGCCCCGGAGTGGTTCAGCGGCCTCTTCGGGGGATACTTCACCGTGAGTACCCTCTACACCGGGTTCGCGCTTCTGGCTGTGTTGGCAGCCTTCGCCAGCCGCTCCGGCGCCGCGAGGATCCCTCCGGCGGCGGTCCAGGATGTGGCCAAGCTGGTGTTTGCGACCTCGATCCTCTGGATGTACTTCTTCTGGTCACAGTACCTCGTGATCTGGTACGGAAACATCCCGATCGAGACCAAGTTCTTCATCGGCCGCTTCTTCAACGACCCGTGGCGCGTGCTGGCGTTCGTCATCTTTGCCATCGGTTGGATCATTCCGTTCGCCTACCTGCTGAAGCGCCTCACGGGCCGGCCGCCGGCGCGGCACGGTCCGCTGGTCTTCATCGCCCTCCTCGCGCTCGTCGCCATCTTCCTGGAGCGCATCATGTTGGTCTTCCCCTCGGTGAGCGCTGAGGCGACCTTCCCCATCGGCCTCTCGGCGCTCCTCATCACGGCCGGCTTCTTCTCGCTGTTCGTCCTGAGCCGGATCTGGTTCGTCTCCCGCTACCAGCCCCGCCTGTAGTGCCGGACGGACCGAGCTCCCGGTGCCCTATGGGGCGCCTGTGCCTCTGGTAAGATAGGCGCTGGGAGGGAGCACCGGTGCTTTCCGTGGAAGAGGCCCTGGATCGCATGCTTTCGCGTGTGCCGTCCCTCGGCAGTGAGCGGGTTACCCTGCTGGCCGCCTTTGGCCGCGTGTTAGCCGAGCCGGTGATCTCCCATCGCGACATCCCGCCGTGGGCCAACTCCTCCATGGACGGCTTCGTGGTCTG
>JBHIBG010000029.1:0-30554 GCA_046758965.1 Methylomirabilia bacterium
TATCCGGTTGGCGATTCGTGGCCCCTGCCCTGAGATCAAGACCCGGTAGCGCCCGCTGCTCCGGTCTACCTGTTCGTCCACCGACCCGTCCAGGGTGAACGCAAACAGGCCGAAGAGAATACGGATCTCCGCATGATAGGTCGCTGAGCGGACAAGCTGCTCGGCCTGGCCAAGCCGCGGGGCAAACAGGAGGGCCAACGGCAGGGCCAGAAACTGGCGGCGGGAGAGCATCGCGTGACCTCTACGACACTGCTATCTTGGTACCAACCGGGCGTCCTCCTACCGATCCGAACCGCTGGCGGCCAAGTTCCGTGAGAATACTATACCCCATTCATGATCTCTCTCGCACGGCCCATGCGACGGCGATCGTTCCCCAAGATGCGCTGCGCCGGGGTCAGCCGAGCGGGCCCGTTTGCCACGAGCCGGGGCGCGGACAGGATACCGGCTCAGGGCCTCGAGCGGTCTGGGGACTGCTTGGCGATCCCGCTCCAGGGAGACGCCATAGGCTTTAAGGACGACCCGCTCAAAGCTCAGTTTGTCGGCCTCGCTGACGCGGTCGAGCCGCTCGAGTCGTCGGAGGGACACCGTCAGCGCCCACTGCCACGCCGTACTGATCGCACGAGAGAATCGCATCATCCGCCGGTCTCGCTCATACTCGATCTCATTCAAAGAATTCCAGAACGCCACTGCCTGAGCGTCCTGCTGCTCCACGAGGATAGAGAGCCGACGTGCCCCCTTGGCGAAAAGGAGGCGCTCTGCTTCTCGCACCAAGGCTGTGGCGATCCCCCCCCGCCGGTAGTTCGGCAACACCGCGAGCCGGTAGATATTGCCTCGCCATCCATCCCATCCCGCGAGAATCGTCGCGACGATTCGGCCATCTTGCTCGGCAACCAGGAACAGGTCTCCATGCTCCCGTATCAGCCGCGTGAGCTCCTCAAGGCTGTCGGTTGGGCTAGGCGTCGCGTCGGCTTCTCTCCACAGGTTCAAGACGGCAGGACACTCCTCCGGACGGCATGGCCTGATCGTTACACCCACTCGCATGTGCAGGCGCATCTCCTTTCGGTCTCTCCAGGTCGTCCCCGGCCGGCGCCGCGCATGACCGGCAAGCTATGACGAGCAAAACGGGGGTGTCAGGGCGACCTCCCGCCTTAGGAAGAGCAGCATGCCAGGGGGCCTCACCACCAACTGACAGTATGGCACCAGTTTGGACAATTTGACTGGAGAAGGGAGCGAGTGATGGGTGGATGCCCTCTGGAAGCGGAGGGGAGCACGAGGCAAACTTCAACAGCGGCAATGGAATACGAGGCGAAGAATCAGAAGGTCGAGTCCGCGCGGTGTAGGCAGGATTTTTGCGTCTCGCCTCACGCAGGAGTGAACAATGGCTGTCTGGACCTTCTACCTTCTCGTTTTGGCCCTCCCGCTCACCGATCCGCCGCAGGAGGTAGTGCGGGAGTCGTTCGCGGTCTTCTCGACCCACTCCGAGTGTGTGCGGTGGCAGCAGTGGTGGGCCCACCACCACGAATGGATGCGCCAGCATGGCATCACGTCCACCCCCTGCCAAGAAGGACGGGCGATGAATGAACAATACCCCACTGCGACCAACCGAGCGGAAGCTAACGAGCCGACGCAGCGCATTGCCCGCGAACGTCCGCCCGTTCTGGGCCAGGATGTCCTGAGCACCGAGGCTCCGTGAGACCGCTCGAGGTAGCAGTAGCGCCCCTCGAGCTTTAACCCTCCCGGCCCGCGTTCCACGCGGTCGAGCCCTTGCGTTCAGGGCGTCGCCCCGGTTTTAGGCTCTCACTGCTCAGGCTTCCACAATCACGACTACTGCCCCAGCGCCCTAAGCGCCCGTCCTCCCGCCTCCTCGAAACACCCTCCTGACCCTAACTCGCAACTGCTCAACTTTCCACCACCGCGGCTGATTTCCACCACGTAGGTCAGCGCTAAGTATCCGTTATTTAAGCCATTCCACCTGGCACCACGGTTGCTCCAGGCTCTGGACGGAGTTCGCGGAAGCAGGCAGATCGGTCCATAAACCCTCGAGACACGGAGGAGGTCAGAAACATGAAGCCGAGGATCAAGCGATGGGGAAGTCTGCTGCTCGTCTCGATCCTGGTACTGGCTGGCTGCGTCACGATGGAGGGCCAGCTGGCCATGGAAACGCTGGGCCGGGGTCTGGCCAACTTGGTGCTCGCGCCCTTCATGATCATCGCCGGGCTGGCGCAAGGGTTGGCGTTTCTCCCCTACACGATCGGGACCGGGCTCGTGGAGCTAAACAGGGCGTTGCTACAAGCCCAAGCGGTCTCGCTCGACGATTCGTATCAGGCGACGTTCGGAGTCTCGATCGCCGACCCCCGGGTGGACTCGCAGACCGGTGAAGTGGCCGGGCACAACCTCTACGGGCGCTACCGCCCCGAGGCTATGCCCGAGGCCACCCGAACGTTCCAACGATTGTTGATCTCCCAGGGCATGCCCGAGGAGAAGGCCCAGCACTACGTTCTCGGCGGCGTCTATACCCACACCATGAGCCGGGGACACATCCTGCTCTCCGTGATGTACCGGCATCTTGGGAGGCAGCCGTTCCGAGTGGTCTCCAAGCACACCGGGATCACGACCACGTTCCGCCCCGAGAACAGGGGGTGGCGGGAGCCTTACGAGCGCGATGTCGACGGCCAGCTGATCGACGAGGTCATCGACTGGGCGGGGATCGAGTACGCTCTCCTTCGGCGGGACAAGGTTGTCGCAACGCTGATGGTCCTGGCCGCCGAGGCTGTCAAATCGGGCAAGCGATCGCCGGAGTACTGGCAGGTGGAGCGGCGCTGGATAGCGGGGGAGACCACCCAGATCATCCGGGAGTCGTTGGACAAGGTGAAGAGGGCTCTTCCCACTTAGCCCGTGTCTGTGTCCTACGCCAAGACCGCCAAGGTTTTTGCTCTCACGATCCCGCCGCCCGCCCCGGGGGGACCAGGTGACCGAAGCATCCCACGGGCGTCGGGGCCGCCCTCGGCGCTCGTGGTGGGTGCGGCCAGCCTCCGCCTACCTCCGGCAGATATAGATGCTGTTCTGGGGGCCGGGAGCGTCGACCACCTCGATGGCTGTGAAGCCCGATTCGCCGAGCATGCGCCGTGCTGCCTGTTCGCCCCACGCCGTGCCCAGCCCCGCCCCGCCCTCGGCTAGCGACACCGTCATACAGTGCAGCACGCTCATCCCATACATGTACGGCGCGAACGGGTTGCCGAGGTTGTCCTCCAGGTTGCTCGAGGCTTTGGGCTCGATCATCAGGTAGATGCCATCCGGTGCCACCGCCGCAGCTACGCGCCGGAGGGTTGACGCCGGATCCCGCTGGTCGTGGATCGAGTCGAACGACGTGATCAGGTCAAACTTCGGCTCGTCGGGCAGTTGGGTGACGTCGAGGCGCTCGAAGCGGGCGTTGGGCAGCCCCATCTCGCGGGCCTCGGCCGTTGCCCGGGAGAGCGCCTCCTCGCTCAGGTCGTAGCCGACGAAGGTCGACTGGGGATACTCCCGGGCCATCACATTGATGGCGTGTCCTGTCCCGCACCCGATATCCGCCACCCGGATCCCGGCTTTGAGCCGTTCGGGGAGGCCCTTGGCAGCGGGCAGGAAGCCCTTGATGAGCAGCCCGTCGTAGAGGAGGCGCCAGGAGGCGTCCATGCCCTCGGTGAAGTCCGGCCGGAACTCCGAATACGGCACGCCCCCACCCGTCCGGAAGCACTCGACGATCCCGGGCAGCCGCTTCGCAAGCATCGGCAAGAACTGGCTGGTGGGCGCGAGGTTGCGGCTCGAGGCCCCGGTCAGGCAGACGGCGTGCTCGGGCGGCAAGGTAAAGGTCCGCGACGCGGGATCATACTCGATGAGCCCCCCGGTCGCCACTGCCGCCAGCCACTCGCGAGTGTAGCGCTCGTCCAGCCCAGCCCGATCAGCGATCTCCTGGCTGGTGCCGGGTCCTTGCGCCGCTGCCTCGAAGAGCCCTGTCTTCTGGCCAATATCCACCATCAGGGTCAGAAGTCCGCTCGTGTAGAGCCCGAACACCTTGCGGGCGAAATCCTGGATCCGTTTCCGGTCGAGCTGTTGTGCCATGACTTCCTCCTCGCTGTTTCACCTTGTACCAAGCGCCGCAGAACGGAGAGTTCAGGGCCAAGACGCTCCGGACGTCGCGTAGAAACGGCGCCCTTCTCGGTTCTCGGCCTGGCACCGGGGACACTGCATGATGGCCTCTCGCCTCGCCCGGCGGGCGAGTGGCGAACCAGTGCGCCAAGATTAGCTCGGGGAACTAAAGAGGGTCAAGCACCACCCGTCAAATGACGGCATAGAGGGAAGGTTCGCGGCCGCGCTAGCAGGACATTTCGCCCAGGGAATTGAAGCAAACGGCTCATGGCATGGGCCTCGGGCTGAAGGAACATCTACCAAACGTCGGCTAGAAATTCGGACGGGAGGGCGTATGGCCAAGGAGGACTACCTCTCCGGCATTGACCTCTACCTGAAGGGGGAGCGTCCCACGCGCCTGGAGACGGACTCGGGGATCCCCGTGCCGCTGATCTGCGGCCCCGCGCACACGGACGGTCTCGACTACGACCGTGACCTCGGCGCCGCCGGCGCCTACCCCTTCACCCGCGGCATCCACGCTGACATGTACCGGGGGCGCCTCTGGACCCGGCGCCAGATCCTGGGGTACGGGGGGCCGAAGGAAACGAATCGCCGGATCAAGTTTCTCTTCAAAGAGGGGCAGACCGGCCTCAACCTCGTCCCCGATCTGGTCGGTGCCCACGGCTTCGATCCCGACGACCCGTGGGCTGAGGGGGAGGTGGGCCTGCAGGGGGTCTCGATCTCAACGCTGACGGAGATGGCGGAGACTCTTAGGGACCTTCCGCTCGACCAGATGAGTGTGACAATGATCGCCAAGCCTCCCTGCGGGATGATCTGGCTGGCAATGCTGGTGGCCTTGGCCGAGAAGCGCGGTCTCTCCCCCGCTTCCCTCATGGGAACGGTGATGAACGATCCGCTCTTCCAGATCAGCGGGGGGGTGCCGCTGTCTACCCATACTCGCTTCTTCCCCCTCAAGCCTGCCGTGCGCCTGGCTGTGGACACGATCGAACACTGCTCGCGCCATCTCCCCCGGATCAACACCCCCTGCGTCAACGGCTACAACGTGCGCGAGACGGGGATCAACGCGGCCCACGAGATCGCTTTCACGCTGGCCGGGGCCGCGACCTTCGTGGAGGGGGCGCTCGCCCGCGGCCTCTCGGTGGATGCCTTCGCCCCCCGCCTCTCATTCTTCGTCGCCAGCCACATGGACCTTTTCGAAGAGGTCGCCAAGTTCCGGGCCTTCCGCCGCATCTGGGCCCGGCTCATGCGCGAGCAGTACGGGGCCCGCGACGAGCGCTCCCTCTGGTTTCGCTTCTCGGCTCAGACCTCGGGGATTGCGCTGACCGCGCAACAGCCGCTCAACAATGTCGTGCGGACCACCCTCCAGGTCCTCGCCGCGGTGCTCGGGGGAGCCCAGGCCGTGCAGGCCTCCGCGTTCGACGAGGCGATCTCGCTGCCGACGGAGGAGTCCCACCGGCTGGTTGTCCGTACCTCCCAGATTATCGGCTACGAGAGCGGGGTCACCCGCACGGTGGATCCTCTCGGTGGAGGGTATTTCACCGAGTGGCTCACCAGCCGGCTTGAGGCGGAGGCGCTGACGCTCTTCGAGAAGGTCCAGGCCATGGGGGGGATGGTCGCGGCCATCGAGAGCGGCTGGCTGGAGAACGTGGTGAACGAGGCGCGGAGCCGGCGGATGGCGGACATGGAGGCGGGGCGACAACTCCTCGTGGGGGTCAACGCGTTTCGGATCGAGGAGGAGCCTCGCGTGAAGATCCACCGAACCTCGGGGCGCTGGGAGCGCGAGCGCCGCCGGTTTGTCCGGGAGTTCAAGCGGGGGCGGAACCAGCGTCGCGCGGCGCAGGCCCTCGATCGAGTCCAGGACGCCATGGCCTGCGGCGAGAATCTCTTCCCCTCGGTCCTGGCGGCCGTGAAAGCTTCGGCCACGCTCGGCGAGGTCAGCCACGCCCTGCGCGAGGCGGTGGGCTTCAAGGTCCACTGAGGAGCGACGCGGTGGCAGCCTCACGCGGCGACCCGCATCGAGTCCTTCTCGCCAAAATGGGGCTGGACTCCCACGACCACGGCGTCCGCGTGATGGCCAAAGCCCTGGCCAGCGCCGGTTTCGAAGTCATCTACCAGGGGACTCACAACCGCCCGGAGCAAGTGGCGCGGGCTGCGACGGAAGAGAGCGCCGATGTGGTCGGGCTTTCGTTTCTCTCGGGCGAGCATCTCGCGAACTGCCGCCAGCTTCTGCCACTCCTCAGACGGGCCCGGCCGCCCCCGCTGGTCATCGTCGGCGGAGTCATCCCGCCGAACGATCTGCCGAAGCTCAAGCGGCTGGGTGTGGCCAGGGTGTTCGGCCCGGGGACCATGCCCGCCTCGGTGATCCGCTTCCTTCGGGAACGTCTCAAAGACGAGGCATGACCGATCGATTTGATTGCGTGGTGATCGGAGCCGGCATCGGCGGGCTCGCAGCTGCCGCTCGTCTCACAGCCGCGGGACTCCGCCCGCTCGTGGTGGAGGAGCAGGAACGGGTGGGTGGGCGCTTTTCCTCGGTCAACGTGGATGGCTTCCACCTCAGCACCGGCGCCGTGGCCGTGGAGTACGGTGGGGTGCTGGAGGAGACCTTCCGCTCTCTCGACGCGCCGTTCGAGGTGCGCGTGCCGGATCCGGCGGTGGTGTTCAGGATCGGCGGCGAGGAGTACACCTTCGGTCAGGGGTGGCTGCAGATCTTCGAGGCCTTCGTGACGCGCGGGGCGCGAATCCTGACGGGAATCCGGGAGAACCTCGCGCAGCCGGCTGAGCACGAGAGCCCCTCGCTCAGAGACTGGCTCCGCCGCTACACCGAGCACCCGACCCTACACGGAATCTTCCAGGCGCTTGCCGCCTCCATCTTCGCGGTCAACGCCGACGAAATCCCCTCCCGCGTGTTCTTCGAGCACTTCATGGCTCGCGGTGGGTTCAAGCGATTCGGCTTCGCCCCGAGGGGATGCCTGGGGCTGGTGAAGCCGCTGGCCCGGGCGATCTCGGCACGTGGTGGGGTAGTCTGGACCGAGGGCGTGGTGGAGCGAATCCTCACCCGCGATGGCGCGGTCGTGGGAGTCGTGTGCCGCCGAGGAGGGACCGTCGTGGAGATTCCGGCCCCGGCCGTCATCAGCAATGCGGGACCGAGGGAAACCCTGGGCCTGCTCGAGGAGGGAGTGCTGCCCGATGAGTACCGGGAAAGAGTTCGCTCACGAGTCCGGCCAGCGGCCAACGTGGCCCTCTACTTCACCAGCGGAACTCCACTGGTCGCTGCGGCGGGACTCGTCACTTTCGCGGAAGGGCGTCGCCTCTGTAACTTGGCCAACCTCGGTCACCTCTGTCCCGAGTTGACGCCGGGAGGAGAGCCGCTCTACGTGGCCTTCGGGGTCCCTCAGCCCTCGCTCGGTCCCTTCGACGCGGACCAGACTGTGCGGCTGATGATGGACGACCTGGCGGCGCAGGTGCCCGGGTTCAGCGAGGGGGCGCAGGTGCTGGCCGTCAACGTGATGCGCGGGACCTGGCCCGCCCAGCGAGCCTGCGCCGGCCACGACCTTCCGCAGCGCACACCCCTGCGCGGCCTCTGGCACGTCGGAGACGGGGTGAAGCCTTTCGGGTGGGGCGGCGCCTCGGCGTGCGCTGAGAGCGCGCGCCTGGCCGTACTCGGCCTTCTCCAGGAGCGATGAGACGGAACCGGCACGGGCGAGAGGTGAAATAGCCGCGGCCGATCCGTCCGAGTGTGTTGATCTACTACGGTCAAGCGCTGCCTTGACAGCTATCGAGGGGTAGCTTACAGTCGCATACGAGAGAGGCGCATCATCGCACAAATGAGCTGGCGGGAAAATATTTCCCGAGCAGGTCCCATCGCACTGCTTGTTGCCCTCCTGACTCCCTCATGTGCCCCGAGCTACGATTTCATAGGAACCTGGAGTCGCCAACCCCAGGGGCTCACATACGTCAACGACGACCGCCATATCAAGCTCACGTTTCCCGATGAGCGATGGCGTGTCTATACCCGGCCGCATAAGGATCTGGAGCCTATGACCTGGAATAGGCCCGGATGGCCCGGAAAGGAAGACAGATCGTATCACGTTCTGATAGCCAGAATTCGTGATCTTGCGATGCTGCTGCAGGTACAGATCGACGAAAGGACCACGGACATCAGCCTGAATGAGTACGCAGCCCTGACCAACGAGAGCTTGCTCTTGACGCTCGGCAACCCCGAGACACTTGATTTCTTCGTGGTTGATTCGATAGTGGCCGAACGTGATGGCCGCAGGATATTGGTCGTGACGTACAGACTGTTAGGTCAGAGGGCACTTACCATTGTGTTCAAAGATAAAGGTCGATTTATCGCATTCTCATTCAGCACCCTTGAAACCCTCTTTGAATCGAAGCAGGACGAGTTCTGGGCTGTAGTCGATTCATATGAGTACCTCGAATAGTGCGGCGGGGCTCTTGCGCGCAGACCGTGATCTCGGCGCCGTCTTCCGATCTGACCTCGATGGGGCGTCCCGAGCAGGGTGAGAGGCCGTGGAGAGCAGTTTCGCCGACCGTCTAGCCCGAGTCGCGCGCAAGTCAACATGCCGGCTCACGCACTACGGCCGGAAGAGCGGCCGGCCCTATGAGGTGACGATCTGGTTCCTGGTCGATGGCGACACCGTGTACCTGACGACCATGAACATGCAGCGCCAGTGGACGCGCAACGTGCAGGCCCACCCGAAGGTACTCCTGCGGATCGGCGGCGACGCATTCTCCGGCGACATCGAGGTGGTCACCGACCCGGCGCAGATGCCGCGCGTCGTCGAGCTGCTGAGGAAGAAGTACTGGCTCGCGCGGCCCTACCTCTGGCTGAAAGGAAAACCGGACGGGGCGTTTCGAGTGCACTTGCGTCCCTGAGCGCCCTGAGTCTTCTCTGGGCCGTGATTGCTCGAGGGACCAGCGTTGTCTTGTCGCGCGCTAGACCGCAGGCTCGGCGGGGTCTGATCGCGACGTCTCTCGGGGAAGGATCTCGGCGTTCTTCAGGCCGGTGCCGGTGTTGAACAGGACGATGCGCTCGGCAGGCTTCACGGTGCCGGTGCTTGCCAACTTCTTCAGGGCGGCCCAACAGGCGGCGCCTTCCGGGCAGGCCAGGATCCCCTGCTGTTCCGCCAGCTCCCGCAGAGCCGTCGCCCACTCCTCCTCGGTGACGGCGAGGGCAGTCCCCCGGCTTTCTCGCAGCACCTGTAGGATGAGGTAGTCCCCATACGCCTTCGGCACGCGTAGCCCCCTCGCCGCCGTGGTCGCGTTCTCCCAGAGCCGCGACTCGAGGGCTCCTTCGTGAAAGGCTTGGACGATGGGTTGGCAGCCCGCAGCTTGGACCGAGACCATGCGGGGGCGCCGAATCCCGATCCACCCCAGTGCCTCCATTTCCTCGAAGGCCTTCCACATGCCCACCAAGCCGGTGCCACCCCCGGTGGGGTACAAGATCCAATCAGGCAGCTCCCAGTGGAATTGCTCCGCCACCTCGTACCCCATCGTTTTCTTGCCCTCGATCCGATACGGCTCCTTCAGAGTGGAGATGTCGAACCAGCCGTGGGTCTTGACCCCCTCGGCTACCCGCTTCCCGCACTCCGTGATCAGGCCATCAATCAGGGAGACTCGAGCGCCGTAGCTGAGGGCCTCGCCGATATTGATGAAGGGGGTATCCCTGGGCATGAAGACGTGGCACGGCATCCCGGCCCGCGCCGCGTACGCCGCTGCCGCTGCGCCGGCGTTGCCCGCGGAGGGCAGGGCAACGACCCTGGCGCCCAGCTTCCTTGCCATGGAGAGGCAGGCTGACATCCCGCGCGCCTTGAACGTGCCCGTCGGGTTGGAAGACTCATCCTTGATCCAGAGATGGGGAAAGGACGTGAACGGACCCCGACGCTCCGCCCGCAACACGGGCGTATACCCCTCGCCCGCCGAGACGATGTCACTTTCATCCTGAAGGGGAAGGATTCGCCGGTAGCGCCAGATGCTATTCGGGCCGTCCTTCACCTCGTCCCGCCCGAACGTCGAGCGCAGAGCGGCGACGTCGTACCGGGGGTAGAGGATGCCACCACAGTCACAGAGGTTGATGAGCCGGTCTGTCGGGTGCTTACTCCCGCACCTCGTGCATTCCAGGTGTGTCATGCTCCCCATTCCCCTGTCAGAGGAGCCCGAGGATCCCCGAACCGGGGCTCAACGGCTCACCGTGTTTGGATTCTCCCGCCTACTGCTCCCCCTCACCGTTGTCCTCTCCCCCGGTGGGGAGAGGGGAGCGTGAACGCACCCGCGATCAGACGTGAGCGGACTCACTGAGCGCCTGCACCCTGAGGAGCCGTGTCAGCGGGATCGTGATCAGCACGACGAGCCCGATCACCCTGAGCGTGAGGCTGACCCCGGCCCAGTCCGAAAGAAGCCCGTACGCGGTGGGAGCCAGGGCACCCGAACCGATCCCGAGCGTGTAGAAGAGGCCGTAGGCCCGCGAGCGCCGCTCCGGGAGCACCAGATCGGCCACCGTGCCGTACAGCACCGACGAGGTGCCGTTGAGGGCCACGCCGAGGAGTGGGAGGAGCAGCAGCGACGCGGAGAGAGGCAGAAGGGGGAGGAGCAGGATGCCGCCTCCGGTCGCCAGCTCGGTGAGCACCACTGTTCGGACCACTCCGATCCGCTCCGCGAGCGCCCCGCAGACAAACTTTCCGACCGCTCCGCCCGTGAAGATCAGCGCAAGCGCCAGGCCCACTCCCGAGACCGTCAAGCCCTTCTCCATCAGGAGGAACGGGAGGAAGGTCAGGAGCGCCGTGCGTGTGCTCTGGTCGAGGATTGCGATGGCGGCCAGCGCCTGAAATCCTCTGGTGTCTCGGATCCCCCAGCCGGTCGCCTGGTTCTCTTTCTTGTCCGCGGGCATGGGCCGCGTCATCATTGTCGTGCGAAGGCGCGAGAAGATGACTAAGATCGCCGCCGACGCTACCAGGCCCACGACCCCGTACCCCTGCGTCGCCCACCGCCACCCGACCCACGAGATGGCCGCGGCCACCACGGCCGGCACCGTCACTTTTCCCAGGTCGCCGGAGAAGTTGTAGGTGCCGAGCGCCATGCGCCGTGGTCCCACCTCGTAGGCCTTGGAGACCAGTGCGGAGGAGAGCGGGTGCTGGACCCCTGAACCCAGGCCGGCGGCCAGGAGCACGCCAAGCATCGCCCCGAAGCTCCCTGTCCAGCCCAGCACGAGGTAGCCCAGCGCAACGGCGGCGGTCCCGCCCGCCAAGAGCTTGATCTCTCCCCACCGCTCAGCCAGAAGCCCCGCAGGGACCTGGAAGCTGGCCATAGCCCCCGAGTAGACCATCCGCATAAGCCCTACCTGGGTAAAGGAGAGGGTGAGTTCTGCCGCCCAGAGCGGGAAGAGGACGTAGAGCGCATCGGAGAAGCCGTCGTGGATGAAGTGCGTGGCCGAGCACGCTCCGAGCGTTGCCCGAGCCCGTCTGGTCGTCACAGGCGAACCCTGGACAGCGCGACCTGGTTCCGCAAGATGCGGGGCCTTATCCGGGAGCATAGCGACCTAAGCATACCGCCGCAGCGCGAGCTCCGAAACGACCAGTATTGCGATGAGTCGTGCGGGCCCTCTGCATCAGGATGTGACTTTCTTCACAACGAGTATGTGATCCGGTTGACCGCCCACGGGATCGATCCTAGAATCCTGGCAACCCGTCAGACCTCACCCTCCAGCCCTCGGGGAGGTCCGGGTTGGTGATGCTCACCCCTTCAGAGAAGGAGACTCCAGATGGCGACATATATCAGCCTTATCAGCTACACCGATCAGGGGATCCGGAATGTCAAGGACTCGCCGAAGCGCCTGGACGCGGCAAAGAAGCTGCTCAAGGATCTGGGGGGCGAATTGAAGCAGTTTTACCTCACCATGGGGCAGTATGACATCATCACGGTTGCCGAAGCCCCGAATGCTGAGGTGGTCGCCAAGTTCGCCCTTTCACTCGGCTCCGGTGGAAATATCCGGACGACCACGCTTACGGCGTTCACCGAGGCCGAGTACCGGAAGATCATCGCGGGCCTGCCCTGACCGCCCACGATCACGGCTCGGCCTCGCGAGAGAGCACAACGAGCGCATCGGCGACTTTGACCCCTTGTCCCGACGGCAGCACCATCAAGGGGTTGATGTCGATCTCCGCGATCTCCCGCTCGAGGTCCACCGCCAGCCGCGAGAGGGCGGCGACCGCGCGGGCAAGAGCGGGGATGTCGGCCTCCGGCTGAGCGCGGTACCCTCTGAGCAACGGAGCCGCCCGAAGCTCCTCGATCATGCGGAGCGCCTCGGCCTCATCCACCGGCGCCACGCGCATGCTGAGATCATCGTAGAGCTCCGTGAAGAGCCCGCCCAGGCCAAGCACGATAACCGGCCCGAACTGCTCATCCCGCTTGCTGCCGAGGAGCAGCTCCGCCACCGCGCCCCGAACGTGCTCCTGCACGAGGATCCCGTGGATACGGAGGCCCGGGCGAGCCCGGGAGACCGTCTCGAGAAGCCGGTGAAACGTCTTCTCCGCTACCTCCCGGGTCTCGATGCCGACGGCCACCCCGCCGGCGTCGCTCTTGTGCGGAAGATCCGGCGCGGCCACTTTCATCACCCAGGGCGGAGGGATGCTGTCGAGGACGCCTTCGAGCTCCTGAACGCGTGAGACCAGCCCCTCGGTGGTGATCGCAAGCCCAAAGCCCTCGAGGAGACGCTTCGCCTCCGCTTCGCTCAGGAGGCTCCGCCCTTCGGCGCGGGCCCGGGAGACCGGATCCGGCAGGGTCACCGCTGCGGGTCCATGAAGTCGGTGCTGAGTCGAAAGCGCCAGTGGCGGGCCAGAGCCTCGAGCCCCTGCACCGCGCGAAGCGGCGATTCGTAAACCGACATCTCCGCGCTGACGAGCTGCTCCAAAGCCGGACCCGCCACCTCGGTTCCGGCTGTCCAGCAGACGAGGAGCGGCCTCTTCGTCTTCTGGCGGAGCTCGAGCACGACCCGGGCGAAGGCTGGATCGCGGACCGCGGTAATGACGAGCACGACCGCATCGATCCCTGGATCCGTCAGCACCGCCTGCAGACACTCGCCGACTTCAGCCGGGCTGCCGATCAGGGCGCCGGTGAAGTCGACGGGGTTCGTGACTGTCCCGAACGCCGGGACATGGGCGCGCAGCGCCTCTTCGGTGACGGGCGCGAGCGGCGGAACGGAGAAGCCGGCCTCGGTGAGGAGGTCCGCGAGCTCCACCGCCATCCCCCCGGCGCTGGAGAGGATCGCCACGCGCATGCCTGTCAGGGGCGGCTGGCTCGCCAAGGTCACGAGCGCGTCCACCATCTGGTCCAGATGCCGCGTGCGGACCACCCCTCGCTGGCGGAGGAGCGCGTCGACGACCCGGTCACTTCCGGCCAGGACCCCGGTGTGAGAGGCAGTTTGGCGCCTGCCGACCTCGGTCCTCCCGGTCTTGTTGATGACGAGGGGCTTTCGAGAGGCGATCTCTCCGACTCGGTCGGCGAAGCGCCGCGGCTCCCAGATCCCTTCCAGATGCGCGCCGATCACGCTCGTCTCCGGATCCCCCGCGAGATACTCGAGGTAGTCGACCGCCTTCAGGTCCGCCTCGTTCCCGGAGCTGATCACCTTGGCCGACCCCACGCCGCCGCGATGGAGTCGGCGCGCCACGACCCCGCAGTAGGCCCCGCTCTGGGAGACGATGGAAACGGGACCGGCCCTGAGCCCGTGGAACATCATGCTGAACGACAGCACGAGGCCCTCACGGATGTTGACGACGCCTTCGCAGTTCGGACCGACCAGGCGCAAACCGGCTGCCCGCGCAACAGCAGCCATCTCGGCCTGCTGGAGCTGACCGGCGGGAGAGCTCTCGGCAAACCCTGAGGTGATGATCACGACCCCCCGCACCCCTCGGCCGGCGCACGCCCGCACCTGCTCCAGCGTCTCAGAGGCGGGGACGACCAGCGCCGCGAGATCGATCGGGCCGGGGATCGCATCGAGCGTGGGGAACACCCGGAGCCCTGCGATGTCGGCGGCGCGAGGGTTGATCGGGTAGATCGCCCCGGCGAAGCCGCCGGCCAGAAGGTTGGTCACGACCTGGTAGCCGAACTTCGCCGGGTTGGCCGAGGCGCCGATGATGGCGACGCTTCGAGGGCGGAAGAGCGGATCGAGGTCAGGCACCATGGCGGCGTCAATAGATGACATGCTCTGCCTTGAGAGCGCTGATCTCCTCAGCCGAGAGCCCGAGCAGCTCGCCGAAGACGCGGTCAGTGTGCTCGCCCAGCCGCGGCGCCATCCCTGTGAGTCCGGGGGTCTCGCTCAGACGAATCGGGTGCTTGAACACCCGCATCGCGCCCATCTCCGGGTGGCAGACCTCCTCTATGATCCCGCGCGCTCGACAGTGAGGAGTCGCCTCGAGCTCCTCGAGCCTGAGCACCGGAAAGGCGGCGACGCCGAGGGCCTGAAGCTGCTCGGCCGCTTCCCACTTGGAGCGGAGGCGCGTCCAGTGAGCGATCGCCGCGTCGATCTCCCCGGCATGGGCCCGTCGCCCTTGAAGCGTCTGAACGCGGGGATCTCGCCCCCAGCCCGGCCTGCCGACCGCCCGTGCCAGCCGCTGCCACTCCTCGTCGTCAGCCACCGCAATCGCGACCCACTCGTCCTCGCCACGGCACGGGTAGTGGCCGTGCGGAGCCATGCTGAGATGGTCACTTCCCTGCGGCCCCCAGACCCGGCCGTTCATGAAAAAGTCCATCAGTGGCTCGACGGCGAGGCCCGCCGTCGCTTCGAGCTGACCCATATCGATGTACTGTCCCTCCCCGGTGCGCTGGCGGTGCCAGAGCGCCGCCAGCACCGCGAAGGCGCCGTGGTGGGCGTTGGATGGATCGGCATACCCGAAGGTCAGCGCCCCCAGCACGGCCTCGCCGCGATCTCCGATCAGCGCCTCGAGCCCCGCCAGGCTCGAGAGTGACGGGGCAAAGGTTCGGAGATCACTCCAGGGGCCGTCCTGGCCCGCCGCCGAGCAGGAGATCATGATCAGGTCTGGCCGGACCGCCCCAAGCGCCGGATAGTCGAGTCCGATCTCGCGGAGGACCTGCGGCGAGAAGTTCTCGACGACCACATCGCTCACCCCGATCAGGCGCTTGAGCAGCGGCGGGGCCTTCGGGTGACGCAGGTCCACGGTGATCCCGAGCTTACCCCTGTTGTAGTTGTGAAACATCGGCACGAGATCGATCTCCTCCGCGCGTGAGGTGAACGCCGCCTCGGGCGACTCATCATCCATGATCGGGCGCGGGATCAACCGGCAGTAGTCGAGGCGCGCGCGGGACTCGATCTTGATGACCTCGGCCCCCATCTCAGCGAGGAGGCTCGACAGGACCGGGCCGACGGCGACCCACCCGAAGTCCACCACCCGGATCCCCTCCAGCGGGCGCACTGCTTCGGTCCGGCGCGGGTCCTGCAAGGTGTGAACTGCTCGCAACGGGGCCCGCTGGTCCTGTCGCGGCGAGCAGCCCCCGCCGTCCTCGCACCCCCGCCCGGTGTGGGGACCCCCGCTGCGGGCGGCGGGGGCGCCCGGCTCGCCACGCCACCCGCTGGGCCCCGTCCCGCGGCCGAACACGAGATCGTTGTGCTCGCCCAGGAGGGGGGCCGGGCGGCTGACCTGCCACGGCGTCCGGACCATCCTCCACGGCGCTCCCGGATAGGTGAGCGGGCCCACCTCAGCGCGCGCGATCTGGACGAAGAAGCCGCGCGCCCTGAGCTGGGGGCAGCGCGCCACCAGGTCGGCGGTGCGGACGATCGAGAACGGGATCGCGCGCTGGCGGAAGATCTCCAGGAGCTCATCCATGGTGCGTTCGCGGAGCCACGGCACCAGGAGGGCGTCCACCTCGTCGGGGTATTCCGTCCCCATGCGTCGGCGATCCCGGTAGCGCGGATCCCGGGTCCACGCGGGGTTGCCCATCGCCTCGCAGAAGCGCCTCCACGGATGCCCCGAGCGGGTGATCAGGCAGACGTGCCCGTCCTTGCACGGAAGGATCGTGTACGGGTAATAGCCCCCGGACTTTGAGGCGCGGTGACCCTCGCGGCTCCACGGGAGGCGATACGGCGTGTACATCGTTGAGGTGATCCCCCCGTAGAACGCCACCACGTCGGCCGTCGCGATGTCCACGTGCTGCCCGCTTCCGGTTCGCTCACGCGCGAACAAGGCCAGCATGGCCCCGATCGCTCCATTGACCCCGCCCTGGTAATCGGGTTGAGAGACCGGCAGGGGAAGCGGCGGGCGCCCCGGCTCACCGATCGTCACGGTCGCGGCGCCGGCCGCTGAGGCCTGCAGGGCGTGTCCGCGCCAGGCCCGATAGGGGCTCTGATGCCCGAAGGGAGCGATGGAAACGTGGATCAGGGAGGGCCACCGGCGGCGCGTCTCCTCGGGCGCGAGCCCGAGCGCCTCGAGGGCCGGCGGGTGAAGGTTCTCCACGAGGATGTCTGCGGTCCCGATCACGGCGTGGAGCCGGGCCAGATCGTCAGCGCTGTGGCGGTCCAGCGTCACCCCCAGCTTGTTCGTGTTGAGGTAGCAGAAAAGCCCGCTCCGCTCGGGGTGGAGGTCGTCATGCAGGAACGGGCCGTGGCGACGCGCGCGGTCGCCCTCGGGTGGCTCGACCTTCACCACCTCCACCCCGTGATCAGCGAGGAGCTTCCCGCAGTACGGAGCCGAGATGAAACCCCCGAGCTCGACGGCGCGAAGCCCGGCGAGCGCTCCCGGGGTCACGGCACCCTTGAGCGAGCCGGCAGGATCACTGTTGCCGTCCCCGCCGCGGTGGTCTCATGCCGCTGGTTCTCGGCGCAGAGCTCGAGATGCACGACCCCTCCCGCCTCTTTCCCGCTCACCCGCCCGCGGCACCACGTCGTGTCTCCGATCAGGTTGTGCCGAAGGACCCGCACGTTCAGCCGGGAGAGGACGCCGTCATCCCCCATCCAGTTCGTAACGAGGTGGCCGAGCCAGGCCACGCGCTCCGGGCCGTAGTCATACGCCCCAGGCACCCCGACGGCGCGCGCCATGGCCTCGTCCCAATGCACCCGCTCGGGAGGCTCGGGGACGCCGAAGGCGTTGGGGATCGCGAGGGCAGGATGGCGCTCGAACAGCTCGAAGGCGTGCCCGTGGGCGCCGATGTAGAGCCCGCCCCACCCTTGCAGAAAGGCGATGACCGAGGTGACCGTGAGCGGTCCCTTCACCACCTCGGGGAGTGGCTCCCCCACCTCGACATCCTCGGCGTACCGCGGGGTGGCCCCGCGGATCACCTCCGCCGCGTAGGCGTGCCGGATCCGCTCCATCTCCTCGGCGGTGTAGCGATGCGGCTTGGCAGCCTTGTACTTGCCCCGCTCGCGGGCCGTGTCGCGCTCGGTACGGAAGCACCAGGAGTCGGCCTCGCCCACCACGGCGCCCGTCGCGGTGATGAAGGTCGTGCGGTAGATCTGCTGGATGGCGCGCCTGGCGAACGTCGAGGCCTTGTCCACGAGGTCGAGCAGCACGCTCTCTCCGGCGACACTCTCCCCCTCATGGATCGGCCGCCGCCAGCGGAAGTCCGCGCCCGCGAACATGGCGTGGACGCCGGGCAGGCCGCCCACGTAGCCGGAGACGATTCGGTCCATCGCGAACAGCATGGTCGGCGGCGCCACGCCGCGCTCGGTCCAGAAAGGGTTGCGGTCACCGATACCGTTGGCCCAGTGGCGGATGGCGTCTCGCGTGACCACTTCCACATACGGCTTGGGGCGCCGCACCGGCTTGCCGATCAGCCGGCGCAGCGGGGCCAGGGCCTCCTCCGTGATGGTCGGAAACGCTCGGAGCGTGCTCATCCCGCTATTGAGGACTGCCAAACAAATGTCCTCACCCTCCCCTCTCCCCCTCGAAGGGGGAGAGGATGAAAGGTGAGGGGGTTGAAGAGACATGGGACATAAGAAATGCGCCCGGTGCACTCCACGCCGACCCTCCTCTTCCCGCTCGGAGGTCAGCCGGAATGAGAGCACGGATGGTCCGGGAGGCCTCATCGCGGTAGGAGCGCTCTTCTGTCATCAGCAGGGGGTCGCCGATCATAGCTTCCTCCGGATCGAAGGCGTTCAACCCTGGTCCAGATGCTATTGGCCAGCCTCGCTCCTGTCAACCTCGCTGCGAGGTCGATCGCGAACCCGGGCCGCCGCCCGGATCGGCAACGAGAGAGGCGAGAGTCGAAGTTGAAGAGGTGGAAGACCGAGCGGGGCCTTACGGGATCCGGAGCGGGCGACGGACGTGTTTCCAGCGGTCGTGCATCCAGAGCCATTGGTCCGGCTGCCCGAGGATGAATCGTTCCATCCAGCCGTTCATGGCTTCGGTGAGCCGGCGGAGCTCTGACCCATGGTCGGCCGTCAGGTCCGGCCACAACGGCTCGCTCATCTCCCCCCGGTAGCTCAACGGCCGGCCCGTCCGGATACACGCGACGACCACGATGGGCCGATTGTACCTGTACGCGAGGATCGCCGGGATCACGGTGGTGGAGGCCGGGCGCCCGAAGAAGCTGGCGGGGATGCCCCGGCTGGACTGGTCTGCGAGAATGGCGACGCACATCCCCTGCCTGAGCGCCTCCCTCATCGCGGCGAGCGCGTTCTTCTTGTAGACGACCTGCTGGCCCGTGGCCGTTCTGGAGCCCGTAACCAGTCGTTCGAGCAAGGGGTTATCGAGCGGACGCGCCACAACGACCAGCGGGATCTCGGCCAGCCGCGCCACGTGGAGGAGGATCTCCCAGTTCCCCAGGTGAAGGGCGACGAAAATGACCCCTCCCGCTTTGTCGTAGAGCTCTCGGATGCGTTGCCGGAACACCTCAAAGTCATCTACGTGGACCGGGAACTTCCCGGCTGTCCATTCCCGGCTGACCCACATGGTCTCCAAACCGGTCATGAGAAAGGAGTGGACGCTCCGGCGGGCGATCGACCGGATCTCGGCCGGACTCTTGCTGGACCCGAAGGCCCGCTGGAGGTTTTCGAGCGCGAGAGCCCGTCTGCGGCGGGAGAAGAGAAACACCGCGTCTCCGGCCAGCCGGCAGAGGGCCGACCCGACCCGCCGGGGCACGAGCCGAGCGACGACCATGCCGAGATAGACCCCGGCGTACTCGGCCATCTGCCGGAGCTTGCTCTTCTTTCGCTTCTTGGCCCTCAGCCCGGACATCGCGCTCAAGCTGCCACTCACGAGATGCTGAGGCCGCCGTCGATCGCGATGGCCTGCCCGACGATGTAGGTTGACTCCTCCGAGGCCAGAAACGCGACCAGGCTGGCGACCTCGGAGGGCAGGCCGAAGCGACGAACCGGGATCCTCTCGAGGAGGGCCGGACCCGCCCGCTCCTGAACGGCCCGGCTCATGTCGGTCTCAATGATACCGGGAAGGACCGCGTTGATCTGAATCCCTTTGCGGCTCATCTCGACCGCGGCCGCGCGCGTAAACGCCACCAGCGCTCCCTTGGAGGCGGCGTAATTCGTCTGTCCCCGACCGCCTGACACGGCGCTGGCCGAGGCGATGTTGATGATCTTCCCCGCCCGCTGCCTGAGCATCACCTCCAAGGCCCGTCGCGTGCAGAGAAACGCGCCGGTCACGTTGACATCCTGGACGGATTGCCAGTCTTCGAGCTCCATGGAGAGGAGGAGCCTGTCCCGGATGATCCCCGCATTATTCACCAGGATGTCCAGCCGCCCATACTCCTCGCGGATAAAGGCGAACATCGCGTCGACCTCTTCGGCCTTTGAGACGTCGGCTTGAACCGTGCTGGCTTGGCCACGGCCTCGCACGATCTCCTCCCGCAGCCCCTCCGCCGCCTCCTTCGACCGGCGGTAGTTGATGATCACCGCCGCACCGAGCTGGGCGAGCTTGAGGCTGCACGCGCCGCCGATCCCTCGAGCGCCACCGGTCACCAGGGCCACTTTCCCGTGGAGATCCATCCTCACGGCTGCTCCCCGATATTCTTGCATGACGATGGAGGGATTATGAAGCCCGTTTTGCTCCGCTTTCCCCCCTCACAAAGCGCTTGGTCAGGGGAGCGCGAGTGTGGTAGAAAAGAAGGTGCTTCCCCTTAAGCACAGGAGGGGGATAGAGATCGGCCTCATCACGCAGGACTGAGGAGACTTGATCGGTGGACTCGGCGCTGGAACAGCGCCAGGTGCAACGCGCCTACGCGCTCTACTCTCCCGTCTACGACCTCATCTTCGACTGGATCTTCAGCCCCGGACGTCAGGCTGCTGTCCGGCTCCTGGACATCCACCGCGGCGACCGGATCCTGGAGGTTGGCATCGGGACCGGCCTCAACCTCCCCCTCTACCCCCTCGATAGCCAGCTCACGGGCGTCGACATCTCGGCCGAGATGCTGGAGAAGGCCCAGCGGAGGATCCACGAGCTCGGGCTCAGGAACGCCACCCTGAAGCTCATGGATGCGGCGGCCACGGACTTCGGCGACAACGAGTTCGACCGGGCCCTGGCCACCTACGTGATCAGCGCGGTGCCTGATCCGGTCGGTGTCCTCCGCGAGATCCGTCGCGTGGTGAAGCCTGGCGGAACCCTGGTCATTCTGAACCACTTCCGGAGCGAGCAGCGGCTCATAGGCGCTCTTGACGATTTGGTATCGCCCCTCTGCACCCGCCTGGGCTGGAAATCGAACCTGCCCTTCGAGCCACTGCTCCGCCAGGTGAACCTCACTCCCGAGACCATCCGCAAGGTGAACCTCTTCAAGGGCTGGCGCCTCCTCCGCTGCATCAACCAGAAGTAGCCCCACCTTCCGCGCACTCCCTGAGAATCTTCACCCCCATTGTTTCCCATCGGGAGCCACCGGCCGTAAGTGTCCACAGTCAGTTTGATCGAGGCGTGGCCGAGCTGCCGCTGAACATACACTGGGCTCAGCCCCATCTGAAGCAGCAGGGAAGCGCCGCTTCAGTTCTCCAAGGAGCGTTGGGATCGCGTCCGTCCCAACGTCGCCGCCTTGAGAACGATTCTGGAGGAGCTGGGCCAAGGTGGAGAGCGGATGGCTCACGCCAGCCCTCTTCCAGTGTCGGGGCCGTGATACTGCCCTCGCTCCCCGCACAAAGGGCAGACCCCGGTCTCCTCCCACCACTCCCGCGCCCACTGCCGGCGGAACCGGGTCGCCGCGGGCTCCCCCACCTCATCCAGCAGCCGGAGGAGCTCCTGGTGGAGCTGGGCAGCCTCCGCCGGGTCGGCAGTTGGTCCCAGGGTGGTCAGCTCGAACCACCGTTTCAGGGCCTGGTGATATGGCTCCTCCATGGCCTCACGATCCAGTAGGGGGCTCAAGAGCGTCCGGTGCTCCTCGCAGCTCGAGAGCCGGGTCACCGGGCTGAGGATCCTGAGCGCCAGAGTACTCATGAGAGCCCTCCCTTTCCTGCTCTTTCAGGCCTCGAAGCGTTAACACGTTTACACGCCAGTATTCATGCGGGTTGTAAACGCTTCTGCATCCGTTAACTGTTAACGCTTCACGATGCGTTTACACGCCGCTCCTGGAGCGGGTTGTAAACGTGTTAACGGATTGAGGCTCTGGAGAGCGGGAAGACAACCCACTTTTAGGCCTCCCCTTCGGCCGGGGCAACCGGACTGTAACGCGCCCGGAGGTCAGCGAGCACGTCGGAGGCAAGCAGGTAGAAGCGCCCGATTCGACCCTCGCGGCGGCGATGGGAGGCGATCAGGCCCAGGGGGTGCAGGAACCCGGACAGCCGCCGGGCCGTCTTCAGCCACTCCCACCCCGGCCGGGCCTGAAGCGCATGGAGCAGCTCGGTCGGGGTGAGCACTCCCCCGACCCCTTCACGGATCGCCTCCAGGGCCTCGAGGAGCCGGGAGGTCGTCCCCGCCTCCTGGTCGGCCTCTTCTCTCACGCCCCCTAGGTCACGGGCAAGAGCGAGCAGACCCACGGTCCGATCGGCCCCGGCCTCGGCGATCGCTTGAAGGAGATCCGGCGCACCCAGACATCGGAATCACGCACGAGCAGAACGTCCCGCTCGCACCAGTCCACCCGGTCAAGATCCGGGAACGGCTGGCCGTCGAGGAGCCAGGACCAGAACCCCCCGAGCGCCGTGCAGGCGAGCCCCTCCGGACTGCTTGTCATTCTCAGGCAAGGCCGTTCGGAGAAGAGATGTAACTGCGGCCTCGGCCGAGAGCCTCAATGGGACACGTCATCAGTCAACGCCTCTGAAATTGGAGAGCGTAGGCGATCTGCTCCAAGAGCTGGACCATCCGGTCGAGCTTGGCCCCAAGCCACTGCGTGAGCCACCAGACCAGGTAGAGGGAGATGGCCCCCGGCACGCCGACAAGCCCGATGAACTTTCCCAGGCCGTTCAGCATCGCTTGATCCACGCCAGCGCCAGAGTGAGAGCGAGTGACAACGCCTCCAGGCTGGCGAGGGAGAGCTGCACCACGACCTGCTCCCGCCCCCGGGTGAGGGAGATCAGGAGGGCGCCGTCCTGGGCCTGCTCCACGGCGGGGTGGGCCAGGCCCTGGTGGAAGTCGAGGTCGATCCGCATGCTCATTGCCCGCTCCGGGCTCGGCGGAGCTCCCCGAGCTGGCTGCCTGTGAGGGTGAACTCGATCGCGCGGACCTCGCCGAGTAGCTGGTCAGCTTTCCGCTTCCACGGCTCGATCCGGACGTGAGCCCTGTCGCAGCGGGCCAGGAGCTTTTGGGCGCAGGCCTCGAGCTTCAGGATCTTGCTGACCTTCCGGGAGCGGAGCTCGGGCACGGGGCTACCGACCGACGCCATCGCAAGTCTCAGCCTCAAACCCCGCGCGACCATATCTGAACGAGTGCGCTAGAATGGGAGCGTGCCGAGCGTTCATGGGCAGAGACGCGGGCTCGGCCAGGGAGGCAAGCCATGGCGCGGATGGACTGGAGAGACCGGGTCGTCATTGACCCCGACGTGCACCACGGCGACCCGTGTATCAAGGGGACGCGCATCCCCATCAGCGTCATCGTGGGCAGCATCGCGGACGGGATGAGCACGCAAGAGGTGCGAGCCGCCTACCCCCAGCTCTCGCTCGAGGACATCCAGGCCGCGCTGGCGTACGCCGCGGAGGTGCTGCGGCACGAGGTCATCATCCCGACCCCGGGCTAGCCTGTGCACGGGATCGCGCCCCTGCTGGACCTGATGCGCCGCGTATTGCGCTCCGGGGAGTTGGAGCGGCTGCACGGAACCGTCACGGTTGCGACGCCTCGGCGGATTCGGATCCGCCGGGCGCGCTGACGTGCGATCTCGGTAGCCCCTCGCTCCTGCCATCGTTACGGGAGACTCGGAGACCGCCGTCACTTCTGTCTCTCTCCTGTCACCCTCCAGCCAGAGCAGACCAAAATCCTTGAAGGACCTCCTGGCTCGACGCCTGTTGCTGTTCATCGCTCTCCTTTCTCCGGCGCGAGCCCTTTGAGAGCTTCCTCCGACGTTGCTCCGCGTCAACCGCCTCTCTTAGGGCAAGGCAAATGCCACACGACAAGGAGGAAGGGGAAACGCGATGATTACTAAGCAGTTGAGGCTCACGCCGACCGCCTAGACCAGCGTGTCAGGAAGGCCGAAGGTGCGATTTAGGTTCGATTTCGGCCGCTTGAGGTTCGATTCCCGGGGTCTGAGGTGCGATTTAGGTGCGTTTTCACATGAAATGGGACCCCTGAAGGAGCGGTTTCTAGCCGACTCCTCAGCGCTGGACGCCCTCTGGCGAAGCCCCTCCTGTCAGCGGAGGTGCCAAAGAAAAAAGAACAATTCAGGAGTCCACGACCGGCCACCGAATGGCGTCAGGGGTGCCGAGAAATCGCACCCGAAATCGCACCTTAAACGCACCTCCAAGGGCTCGCTGAAGCACTGGCGCCGGGGCGGCGCCTTTCACGGGATCCGCCAGACGCATTGACCTTGGCGCTGACTTCACCTCAGCCATAAAGGGATCATGCTGACCAGTGCTTGTCGGGACCGACTGGTTGTGAAGAGCCTTGACGAGGGTTTGGCGAGGCAGGAAAATTGCCGCAGTTGTTGGAGGTTTCAGCGCGCAATATGCTGACCGGCATACCAATATAGTTGAACAGCGACAGGGTATGGGGTGGGCATAGAAAGTCTCGGCTCAGTTCGGCTGGTCGAGCTGCATGATCTCCCGGACCCGCTCGAGCATCACCGAGGCCGCCCCGCGCCGCTCGATCTGCTCGCGGGTCAGGAAGTCAGCGATCGGGACGTGGATGTGCAGCTCACGCTGGCAGGTGGTACAGAACAGCTTGACGCGGATCTGGGCGGCATCCTCGGTAAGATCGTCCGGCGTTGAGTCTTTCATATCCAGGCCAGGGCAGGATGCGTGGGACCTGATGAAGGCGTCGATGTGGGAGTGAGGCCGGTTAGGCTCAGGCATCGATCGAGTCTTCTCCGTGCATGGCCTTGGGACTCCCACTCCTTGTAACCTATCCAGTACACCTTTCCCCGCCTGCTGCGCATCGTCTGGCAGCGGCTGAAACACGGGTTCGAACAGCGTCTGTGCCGGGACCACTTAGGGGGAGACGGCAAGGCGGGGTCACCCGTGGCACATTCTGACCTCTGAAACCGGTTACCATCGAACAACTCTGGCTGTCCGAGAACCCTCCCTTTTTTAGCACGCTCTGCCTAACGCGGCGGCTCAGCGGCGGCGGTCGGCCGCTTCAAGGCTGAGCTTCGCTGCGAGCGGCGCCAGGCCGCCGCCGGCTGGAGCCGCTGGTTAGAAGGCCCGCGCCTCGCACACCCTCATTCACCCGACCGCACGCACCGAACGAATGCGCCGAAGAACCGCCGCCTCTTCGGCCTGCGCGCGATAGAGATCCCACCGAAGCTGAAGATTCATCCAGAACCCCGGCGAGTTGCCGAAGAACTTGGCAAGCCGAAGCGCCGTGCCGGGCGTGATGCCACGCCGGCGATTGATCAGCTCGTTCACGCGCTGGTAGGGCACGCGGATGGCTCGTGCCAGTTGCTGCTGCGAAAGCCCCATAGGCTTGAGAAACTCCTCAAGGAGCATCTCGCCGGGATGGGTCGGCTCCCGATGCGTCGGTACTCGAATCATACGCCACCTCCCATGTCGAAGCGCTAGCTAGTGGTAGTCGACTATCTCGACTGCAGCTGGACCTTCGTCCGTCCACCGGAAGCAGATCCGGAAGCGCTCGTTGATGCGGATACTGAACTGGCCCTTCCGGTTGCCCACCAGCGCCTCGAGACGGTTTCCAGGCGGGATCCGAAGTTCTTCAACATGCTCCACGGAATCGAGTTGCTCCAGCTTCCGCCCGGCCACCTGCCAGAGTTCCTGAGGACAGCTCCGCCGCGCCGCCTTCGTGTTCCGGCCGTTGAACACGTCCTCCGTGCCCTCGTCCGCGAACGACCGGATCATGAAGCCACGATAGCACGGATATCATGCTACCGCAAGCCAGGTCCTGCTAAAACGCTCATTAGGCCGAACTGCGTAGCAAAGCAAACCCTGCGGCGCTCGCAGCGTAGCACCGGCGCCGAACTGCGCTCGGCTGTCGCGTACCTCCTTGCCCGGTGGGGAACTTCGTGCTTGAAGCCCCGCGCGAGACCGCCGCGTTATGCCGGTCGCCCTATCCCGGCGTTTGACTGGCCGCCGCGGCGCCCGGCACCTCACCGGTTGAACATCCGGTCGGCCGGGCTCCGCACGGCCGCCGGTCCCCGGTTCAGGACGTGCGTGTAAATCATGGTCGTGCTCACGTCCCCGTGCCCGAGCAACTCCTGGACCGTCGAGATGTCGTGGCCGTCCTCAAGGAGGTGCGTCGCGAACGAGTGGCGCAGGGTGTGAGGGCTGGCCGGATGGCGCTTGCCGCGGAAGAAGACGTACCAGCGGATCCACGCGACATAGGTCTTCTCGGTGCGCCAGCTGTAATGGCGGGTGCGGAGCGTCCCCGCGAACGCGGTCGAGGAGGCGGGGCTTGGGCGGCCCTCGCCGGCTGGACTCACGGACCGTGAACGCAGAGCCGGACCAACTGCCCTGGGGCAGCCCCACATGCGAGACGGGCAGACTCGCCTGGACGCCGACCATGCCCCGGCCTCGGCCCCTGTGAAAGGGTAGGCTCAGCGATCCGCTCTAGTTCCGCAAGTCGCGATTCGGATACACCAGTCCGGCCGCTCTTGGGCGCAATAGACGGGCCGGCTGCAATGAGGGCCGGTTGGAGCTGGCCGGGTGGTTTGACTGTTCGGGCTAGGATCTGCCATTTCCAGCCCGCCCTGGTAGGGTGAAGATGGATCTTGACGAAATCTTAGAGTCTTGCTAACTTTTGAGTTCACCTGTTCAGTTTACCTGGGTGGTGTGAGTGTCACCCACTTGGGTCGCCCATCCAAGAACGCCATCGGAGAGGAGGAGTCACCATGGCGTTTCGAAAGATCCGAGAGACGGTCGAAGCCTTCAGGACAGCGCCGTTCACCCACGACGAGAAGCTCGACCAGTACGAGCAGGAACTCAGATCCCGTTTCGAGAAGAAGGAGCCAGCTAATACCGCGATAAACATCGCTGTCCTCGTCGTGGTGGTCCTACCCTGTTCTTACCTCCTTGCCTTGTTGCTGAGTAAGGTATTTAGTTTGAGCACCGACGTGGGTGGGATCGTGACCTCGATGGTATTGACCTATTTACTGTTCGCCGCACACGGTCGCCTGTTCGACAAGCTTCAAGAAGTCATTCCCTTCTACAAATTGAATCCGTATTTCGGCTCCAAGCTGGAAGAGACCATCGCGGCGTTCCGCCGTGAACGGAAACCGAGTGAATCGAATAATCGTGCGCCAGCGTTGACTAAGAGCTAAATGGCCCAGGATCCGATTCCGCGCCACGTCGCAGTAATGCGGATTATTGTGAGCCTGGTCCTTCTCCTCGCTGGAATCCTCATACTTACTGCCGCCAACTTCATGTTCGCTCATAGTTTCGATGAAGGAGTCCAGAAGATTGCGGCTGGCTGGATCGGAGCGATCATCGGCTACTGGCTTGCCTAAACACGCTCCGTTCTAGTTTCCTCCATAGCTCTGCCACGGCACATAATTGCTCTGTACCTCCTATTGCGCTGGCTAGGCCGACCCTGCGGCCTTGCCCGCGACCCACGGAGCCGCGTGACTTTCACGTAGTCCGCACTCGGCGCTGCCGAGGTCTCCCAGACTGACGTGGCATAACCTTCCGGACGCCAAGCCTTCCAGGAGCTGTCGGAGCTGGCGCTGACACTCAAGGGGTGGATCTCGATGGATTCTACAATGCCGACACCGATATCGGGGCACTAAGCGAGGTCGGCGCGCTTGAGGTCGAGGGCTGGGCGGCTTCGCCGGCTGTTTGCGCGGATAGCTCCTCTCAGGTACCCTCACTCTGTGTCTCAGAGCATCCGCGAGTAACGCCTTCGTCCGTTCCGCCCTCTGGCTCGGCATTGCGCTCATCCTCGTCCTCCCCACTCTCAGCGCCGGCTGGACCGCGACCATCACCACCCTCTTTCTGACTGAGTTTCTCTCACGGGGGGACCTGCCCGCCCTCTCGGCGCTGACTCCTGCCCCGCTCATCGAACCCCTGGCCGTGGGAGCCGTCATGGCCGACCTCCGCCGGCCGGCGCTCCATTTCTCCACTCCGGCCCCGCTGGTGCTGGTGCACGGACTCACGCCCCAGGGAAAGGACGACCCGGAACTGCGCCGGGCGGCTCGCCTCCTGGCGCGCTCAGGCTTTGCCGTGGCTGTTCCAACCCTCCCCGAGCTCAGCAGGCTCAGGCTCCGCCCGGAGGATGCCGAACCGGTCGTGGAGACAGTCCGGGCGCTCCTGGCCCGCCTCGACAGAAGACAGGTCGCCCTCGTCGCCGTGAGCGTGGGGGCCGGGCCCGCGCTCCTGGCTGCTGCGGACGCGCGGGTCGCCGACCGGGTGAGCGTCGTGGTAAGCCTGGGCGGCTACGCCTCTGCCGTGGAGCTCCTCCGCTACGCGCTGACCGGGGTGTACTCGTACGGCGCAGCGGCCGGGCGGCTCGAGCCCAATCCCGAAGGCGCGAGGATCTTCCTCCGCGCCAACCTGGATCTGATCTCAAATCCGCAAGACCGGGCTCGGCTGGCTGCGTGGCTGGACGCACCCGGCACGGCGAGACCGCAGGGGCTCTCACCCGAGGGTGAAACGATCGCGGAGCTCCTCGAGACCCGCGCCCCGGAGCGGGTCGATCCCCTGGTGCGCGCGCTTCCCTCGGAGCTTCAGTCGCTGCTGGAGACGCTCTCTCCCGAACGCGCTCTTCCCCGCCTCCGGGCCCGGCTCTCCCTCATCCACGGCGAAAGCGACCCGGCCGTTCCCTACACCGAGAGCCTGCGCCTGGCCGATGCCGCACGCGCGGCGGGGGTACGAACGCGCCTCACGGTCGTGGGTGTGGTGGAACACGTGGAGGCCAGCCCCGTCCGCCGCCTCTCGGCACGGCGGCTCCGGGAGTTGGCCGAGCTGTGGGCCGCGACCTTCGACCTGTTCAGCTCACCCTAGCCCGACTTTCGCACTTTTCGAACAGGGAGGTTCATTTTTGCGTCCTGAGGTGTCCTCGTCCTACATAGTTGAAGAAAGGGTGGGCATCCAGCGGGCGAGCTTAAACGTTGTGACGGCTTTGCGTTGCGCCGCGGAGAGCTCCGGGGGAATCATGATCGTGGGGCGACGCCCCTGATGGCCCGTGCTCGTACGCGCCAGGGTGGCCTTGATGTCGGCCAGCTCCGTCATCATTGCGCGGGCCGACTGTTGCGTCCCGAGCGCCAGCTTGGCCAGGGCGATGAGCATGAGGCCAAGCACGGTGGCGAAGGTGTGCAAGCGCAGCGAGGGGTCCGCCCACTGATAGGACGGTCCCCAAGGCACCAGCCCCCCCTTCTTCGCGCGGCGGAACAGCTCTTCCACATTCCATTGGCCGCGAAACGCGGTGACGATCCGCTCGGTACTCCAGAACTGGTGGTCGGTGCACAGGACCCGCCGGCCCAGCCGGGTGCGCTCCAGCGTCCGGCGTCGGGCCGCGTCGACCCGCCACGTGAGCCGGGGCCGCTTCGGGCTGCCCCTGATGGTGACCCGGACGAACGCCGCCAGGTGCTCCCGCGCGAGGATCTTCTGAACGCGTGTCGTCAAGACATCGCGCGTGATGCGCTGCGCCTCGGCGCGCCGGCGGAGCGTGCGCAACTCGACCTGGGCCTGGCGCAACGCCACCGCGATCCCCCGCTTCTGCCCGCGGAGGAGTTCCTGGCTCTCGACCACCACCAGCGTCCGGTCCAGCTTCCCCACCCGCGCCTCGAGGCGCGCGGCGCGGACGTCTTTGAGGCGCCCCCGCAGCGGCTTCATCCGTCCGCGTCCCGCGGCGTACGCCAGGGCCTGCTCGGCGGCCGTGTGGGACAGGGGCAGCGAGATCAACGAGTGATACCCGGCGACGTCGAGGTCGAGCTCGAGTTGCTCGCTCCAGAAGCCGCCGTCCCGGACCACGGTGCGCTGAGCCTGACCCGTGCGGCGCTCTCCGTCGTCCAACGCCTGATGCAGCCGCCCGAGACCCTCCAGGCACGAGGCCAGCACCGCCTGATCCGAGCTATTGCCCGGATACGTCCGGTGCAGCCAGGGGACGTGGCCGGTCTCGCTGACCAGCACGCCCAGGCCCACGACGCGCAGATCGCGACGCTTACTCTTGGCGTGGCCCCGGCGGGCCAGTTCGCCGGGCGTCGTCGTGGCAATGTGCGTGTCGAAGTTCGTCGAGTCGAACGCCAGCACGTCCGTCGACACGGCGAACCGGGCCACGGCCGCCCGCGCGATGGCGATCTGGGCCTGCTCCAGCTGCGCCGCCGTGAGGCTGGCGGCCACCCGATAGAAGGCGTGCCCCGAGAATCGCTCGGCCGGCAGACACGCCACCCGGGGCACGCTCTCGGCCAAGAACGTCGCGAGCGCCCGCTTCGAGCCGGGCGCGCAGGCGCGTTGCACGGCCACCGCCAGGATCAACTCGCCGGCCGAGGGGCCCGACCGCCCGGGGCCCGCCGCGAGGGCCTCATTGAGGTGCCGCACGACGTTGAGCTGCTCGGCGACCCAGCCCAGCGCTCCGACGTCGCCCACCCGCCGCGTCCCAATGGTGCGCGTCCGCGCCAGGTCGGCCACCGGCGCGGGATCGGCGGGTCCGAGCAGCACCTGACGGGAGACCGGTTGTTTCGTCCGCGGATCCCACACGGACTCGGCCGCCACACGGTACTTCCGCCCATCCACGTGGCGCTCGAAAACGAACATATTTCTTCAACTAGCATGAACCCATCACCTTGGCAAGCTTTTTCGCTCGGCAACATGGCACAGTCCCGACCGTGGGCATGAGAATTCTGCGAAAGTCGGGCTAGGCGGCGTGTCAAGGCCTAAATCTGTCGCGCTTTTAGAAGTGCACTCCAGAGATATTTAACGTAATCTACGGCATCCCCGAGGGGCC